>NZ_JBIRKB010000004.1:305653-602646 GCF_044329855.1 Streptomyces sp. NPDC017520 | reverse complement strand
CTGGAGTCGGTCCCAAGGGTTGGGCTGTTCGCCCATTAAAGCGGTACGCGAGCTGGGTTTAGAACGTCGTGAGACAGTTCGGTCCCTATCCGCTGCGCGCGCAGGAATATTGAGAAGGGCTGTCCCTAGTACGAGAGGACCGGGACGGACGAACCTCTGGTGTGCCAGTTGTCCTGCCAAGGGCATGGCTGGTTGGCTACGTTCGGAAAGGATAACCGCTGAAAGCATCTAAGCGGGAAGCCTGCTTCGAGATGAGTATTCCCACCCTCTTGAAGGGTTAAGGCTCCCAGTAGACGACTGGGTTGATAGGCCAGATGTGGAAGCCTGGTAACGGGTGGAGCTGACTGGTACTAATAGGCCGAGGGCTTGTCCTCAGTTGCTCGCGTCCACTGTGTTAGTTCTGAAATAACGAACGGCCGTGTTTTTATCCGGTGTTGGTTAATTTCATAGTGTTTCGGTGGTCATTGCGTTAGGGAAACGCCCGGTTACATTCCGAACCCGGAAGCTAAGCCTTTCAGCGCCGATGGTACTGCAGGGGGGACCCTGTGGGAGAGTAGGACGCCGCCGAACAATTTTTCCGGGAAAGCCCCGTGCCTTGTGGCACGGGGCTTTTCTGTGTTCCAGGGCCGACCGGCGGCCCACGCCACCCACGCTACCTACGCCACCCGCATGACCGGCATGACCCGCATGACCGCCACCCGCATGACCCGCGCGAACGAGCGGCGCCCGAGAGCCACGACGCCGGCCGACCGGGATTATGAGCATCCCCGGATCCCGTGTATGGTTTACCTCGTTGCCACAGCGCAACGAGGCCCCAATAGCTCAGTCGGTAGAGCGTCTCCATGGTAAGGAGAAGGTCTGCGGTTCGATTCCGCATTGGGGCTCAGAGAAAAGAGAAAGGCCCCCGCCGCTGGCGGGGGCCTTTCGCGTTGAGGGTCACACGCGGGGCGGTTCCGGGACGCGCATGGCCAGGATCGCCATGTCGTCCGAGGCCGGCTCCGCGGCGAAGCGTTCCACGGCCCGCAGAATGCGGGAGGCGACCGCTCCGGCCGTCAGGCCCGTACAGGTGGACAGGACGTCCGCGAGGCCGTCGTCGCCCAGCATGCGGCTTCCCTCGCGGCGTTCGGTGACGCCGTCCGTGACGCACAGCAGGACGTCGCCCGGGTTGAGGACGACCTCCTGCTCGTACAGGTCGAGGTCCTCGAGGACGCCGAGCAGGGGCTGCGGTTCCGCGGCGGACTCGACGGAGCCGTCCTGGCGCAGGCGCAGCGGCAGCGGGTGGCCGGCGCAGACGACCTTCAGGAGGGCGCTGCCGTCCTCCTGGGGCCACAGCTCGCCGTACAGGAGGGTCAGGAAGCGGCTGCGGGCGCCCTCGTCGAGGATCGCCGCGTTGAGGCGCTCCAGGACCGCCGGACCGCCGAAGCCCTCGCGGGCCAGCAGACGCAGCGCGTGCCGGGCGAGGCCTGTGACGGCGGCGGCCTCGGGCCCGGTACCGCAGACGTCGCCGATGGCGAAGCCGTATGCCCCGTCGCTGATCGGGAAGACGTCGTAGAAGTCGCCGCCGACCTCATTGCCCTCGCCCGCGGCACGGTAGATGACCTCGATCTCGACGTTCGGCACGTCGGGGAGGCCCGGGGGCAGCAGGCTGCGCTGGAGGGACTGGCTGATCGCCATGCGCTCCGAGTACAGGCGGGCGTTGTCCAGGGCCAGGGCGGCCCGGCGCGAGAGGTCCTCGGCCAGTTCCAGGATCTCCTGGCGGAAGTGGTCGTCCGAGGGCTTCCCGAGCGTCAGCATGCCGATCACGCGGTTGCGGGCGACCAGCGGAAGGACCACGGTTTCGCCGCCGACGGCCTGGGCCGTGGCGAGGATGGTGCGGGTGGCCGTGCTCATGCTCAGCGGCGCGTCGTGCTGCAGGCTGCGGGTCGAGGTGGTCAGCGCGGCACGGTGACCGGCCTCCGAGGGCGCGGCCCAGACACGGGCGCCCGGGGTCGGTACCGGATCGGGCGGGGCGATCCTGGAGAGCAGCGCCTTGAGCCCGTCGATGAGGTCCTCGTCCTCGTGGAGCACGTAGGAGAGGTACGGCTCGGAGGACTGGTCCGCGATCGTGTAGACGGCGCACCAGGTGGCCAGCGTCGGGACGGTCATCTGGGCCATGAGCGCGAGCGTCTGGTCCCGGTCGAGTGTGCCGGCCAGCAGGTCGGAGGCCTCGACGAGGAAGGACAGGGAGCCGCGGCGCAGCCGTTCCAGCTCGCCCAGTCGGGCGGACTCCACGGCCAGCGCGATGCGGTCCGCCGCGAACTGGAGGCGCAGGGCCTCCTCGTTGGTGTAGCGGCCCGCCGCTTCCGCCGAGACGCCGAGGGAGCCGGTGAGGCGGCCCTCGACCTTCAGCGGGACCGTGACGACCGAGCGCATCCCCGTGTCGGTGAGCAGGGGCACGGCACCGGGGACGGCCGTGAGGTCCTCGTGGACGGCCGGCATCCGGGCGGAGCCGTAGCGTCCCGTCCCGGCTTCCACGGGGACCCGGGCGAAGCGCTGGCGGGCCGAGGGGAGGCCCGTCGTGGCGCGGACCTCCAGCTCCGTCTCGTCGTCCGTGGCGAGCAGGAGGAACGCCGCGTCGGCGTCGAGCATGTCGCGTGCCCGCTCGACCGTCCGCTGGAGGAGGCCGTCGAGGTCGTCGGGGGCCGGGGAGCCGATGAACACCTCGAACGGGTCCGCGGTGCGGTGGTCGGAGGAGGCGTCGGAGACCGGGGCGCGGGCGGGGGACTGGAGCACGGCCCGCTCGTCGTCGCGGACGAGGAGACAGACCGTGGAGGGTTCGCCGTCGGTGTCGCGGACCCGCAGGTGCGAGGAGTAGACGGCGATGGTCCGGCCGTCAAAGCCGCGGATTCCGTAGCTGCCCTCCCAGCGGGAGAGCTGGAGGGCGTCGGCGATGCCGGTGTTGGTCCCCGGGGTGTGCGGCCAGGCCACGAAGTCGGTGAACTGCTTGCCGGTGACCTGTTCCGCGGTGTGCCCGAAGACGTACGTGGCGTCGTCGTTCCACGCGCTGATCGCGCCGGTGCTGTCGATCTGGACGACGGCGACCCGCACGCGCTGGTCGGTGACGGGGAGCAGCGAGGTGGGCAGGACCGGGCCGGCGGAGCGGATGCCCACGGGCCGGTCGGGCAGGTCCAGCTGGAACCAGACGTGCTTACGGGTGGGGGAGTACTCGACACCCCAGCGGGAGGCCAGAGCGGCGCAGAGCAGCAGACCGCGGCCGTTCTCGCGGTCGGGGCTGCCGAAGTCGAGGCCGTTGCTCTGGAGCGGGACCTCGCGTTCCGGATAGTGGTCGGCGACCTCGACGCGGACGCCGTCCGCGCTGCGCAGGCAGAGCACGTCGGCCGCCGTCCCCGCGTGCACGACGGCGTTGGTCACGAGCTCACTGGTGAGGACGACGGCGTCGTCGACGACATCGTTGTAGCCCCACCCCTGGAGCGTGTCCCGGACGAAGGCGCGGGCGGTCGCGACGGAGCGCCCGACCGGTTCGAAGGTGGCGGCCGCGCGCGCGGTGATCACAGCACTCCCCATATGGTGTCTCGTCGCTTTCCCGAGTCCTGTGCCCGTTTATCGCCGCTTCGATTCGCTTGCCAGGCTAGACGTTCGTCGAGGGTGCCGGTTACACGAGGGCCGAGTTCGGGACAGGACGGTCTTGTAGTGGTGCGCGGGCGCACAAGTATGGACTCCGGGTGCAAGGGATGGGGGGCAACCGGGACAGGTTGCCCGCCGACCGGTCCCGGCCTGGTACGTTGCAACGATTTGACGTCCGCCCGGTCACCCGTTGACGGTGTGCTGTGGCGGTGAGCCAAAGTGGAACTGGGCAAGCTTCCTTATAGGCCCGAGTGAAACGGTCAACCCCTGCGGGAGGGACACGGTGGAGTCTGGCGTGGCGGCGCAGGGTTCGAAGGCGCGTACAAAAGGCGGACAGTCCGTGAAAAAACAGCGCAATGGCACCGTCGAGGTCGACGCGGCAGCCCTGAACAGGCTGCTCGCGGGACTCGTGGCGATGCGCGACGGCAACTTCCGCCGGCGGCTCACCGTCTCCGGCGACGGTGTGATGACGGAGCTCTCAGCGGTCTTCAACGAGGTCGCCGACCGGAACCTTCATCTCACCGGTGAGCTGGCCCGGGTACGGCGCGTGGTCGGCCGGGAGGGGAAGCTCACGGAGCGGCTGGAGACGGGCGCCTGCGAGGGCTCCTGGGCCGCCGCGATCGACGCCTCCAACGAGCTCGTCGACGATCTCGCGCGACCGGTCTCCGAAGTGGGCCGGGTGCTGTCGGCGGTCGCCGACGGTGATCTGGAGCAGCGGATGGAGCTGCGGTCGCACACGACGGACGAGACGGTCCGGCCGCTGCGCGGCGAGTTCCTGAAGGTCGCCCGTACGGTCAACAACCTGGTCGACCAGCTGTCGGTCTTCACCGAGCAGGTGACCCGGGTCGCCGTCGAGGTGGGCACCGAGGGCAAGCTCGGGGGCCAGGCGCAGGTGCGTGGGATGTCCGGATCCTGGAAGGACCTCACGGACTCCGTCAACACGATGGCGTACCGGCTGACGGCCCAGGTGCGGGACATCGCGCTGGTGACGACGGCGGTCGCCAAGGGCGATCTGTCGCGGAAGGTCACCGTCCATGTGGCCGGTGAGATGCTCCAGCTGAAGAACACCGTCAACACGATGGTCGACCAGTTGTCCTCGTTCTCCTCCGAGGTGACACGCGTCGCCCGTGAGGTGGGCACGGAGGGCGAGCTGGGCGGTCAGGCGACCGTGCCGGGTGTGGCGGGCGTATGGAAGGACCTCACCGACTCCGTCAACACGATGGCGGGCAACCTCACCTCTCAGGTGCGCGGTATCGCGGAGGTGACGACGGCGGTCGCCAGCGGTGACCTGACGCAGAAGGTCACGGTGAGCGCGCGCGGCGAGGTCGCGCAGCTCGCCGAGACGATCAACCAGATGACCGAGACGCTGCGCACCTTCGCGGACGAAGTGACGCGGGTGGCGAGCGAGGTCGGTGGCGAGGGTCTGCTCGGCGGTCAGGCGCAGGTGCCGGGCGCGGCCGGGACGTGGAAGGACCTCACCGACTCGGTGAACACGGTCTTCCGGAACCTGACGACCCAGGTGCGCGACATCGCGCAGGTGACGACGGCGGTGGCCAGCGGCGACATGTCGCAGAAGGTCACGGTCGACGTGGCCGGGGAGATGCTGGAGCTGAAGAACACCGTCAACACGATGGTGGACCAGCTCCAGTCGTTCGGTTCCGAGGTGACCCGGGTGGCCCGGGAGGTCGGCGTCGAGGGCCGCCTCGGGGGCCAGGCCGAGGTGCCGGGGGCCGCGGGGACGTGGAAGGACCTCACCGACTCGGTGAACACCGCGTTCCGCAACCTGACCGGTCAGGTCCGGGACATCGCTCAGGTCACCACGGCGGTCGCGAACGGTGACCTGTCGCAGAAGGTCACCGTGGACGTGGCCGGGGAGATGCTGGAGCTGAAGAACACCGTCAACACGATGGTGGCGCAGCTGTCCAGCTTCGCCGACCAGGTGACGCGGATGGCCCGGGACGTGGGCACCGAGGGCCGCCTCGGTGGTCAGGCGCGCGTGGACGGTGTGTCGGGTACGTGGAAGGAACTCACGGACTCCGTCAACTTCATGGCCGGCAACCTCACCTCTCAGGTGAGGCAGATCGCGCAGGTGACGACGGCGGTGGCGCGGGGCGACCTGTCGCAGAAGATCGACGTGGACGCCCGGGGCGAGATCCTGGAACTGAAGAACACCATCAACACGATGGTCGACCAGCTGTCCGCCTTCGCCGACCAGGTCACCAGGGTCGCCCGCGAGGTGGGCACGGACGGGCGTCTCGGCGGTCAGGCGCAGGTGCCGGGCGTGGCCGGAGTGTGGCGCGATCTCACCGATTCGGTGAACGGTATGGCCGGAAACCTCACCGCTCAGGTCCGTAACATCGCGCAGGTCGCCACGGCGGTGGCGCGCGGTGACCTGTCGCAGAAGATCGACGTGGACGCCCGGGGCGAGATCCTGGAGCTGAAGAACACCCTCAACACGATGGTGGACCAGCTGTCCAACTTCGCGGAGCAGGTGACGCGGGTCGCCCGAGAGGTGGGTACGGAGGGCATCCTCGGCGGTCAGGCCGAGGTCCAGGGTGTCTCCGGTACGTGGAAGGACCTCACCCAGTCCGTCAACGGCATGGCGAACAACCTGACCCTCCAGGTCCGCAACATCGCCGAGGTCACCACCGCGGTCGCCAAGGGCGATCTCTCCAAGAAGATCACCGTCGATGCCAAGGGCGAGATCCTGGAACTGGTCACGACCGTCAACACGATGGTCGACCAGCTGCTGAACTTCGCGGACGAGGTCTCGCGCGTGGCCCGCGAGGTGGGTACCGAGGGCATTCTCGGCGGTCAGGCGCGGGTGCGCGGGGCGACCGGCATCTGGAAGGACCTCAGCGAGAACGTCAACCTGATGGCCAACAACCTGACCAGCCAGGTGCGCAACATCTCCCGGGTCTCCTCGGCGGTCGCCAACGGCGATCTGACGAAGAAGGTCACCGTGGAGGCGCGCGGCGAGGTCGCGGAGCTGGCCGACACGGTCAACACGATGGTGACGACGCTGTCCTCGTTCGCGGACGAGGTCACGCGTGTGGCCCGCGAGGTGGGCACCGAGGGCGAGCTGGGCGGTCAGGCCCGGGTGCCGGGAGTCGCCGGTACGTGGAAGGACCTCACCGAGTCCGTGAACTCGATGGCCTCCAACCTGACCGGCCAGGTGCGGCAGATCGCCACGGTCACCACCGCCATCGCCAAGGGCGACCTGACCAAGAAGATCGACATCGACGCGCGCGGTGAGATCCAGGAGCTGAAGAACACCATCAACACGATGGTCGACCAGCTGTCCTCGTTCGCGGAGCAGGTGACCCGGGTCGCCCGCGAGGTGGGCACCGAGGGGCAGCTGGGCGGTCAGGCGCGGGTGCGGGACGTCGACGGCACCTGGCGCGACCTCACCGAGTCGGTGAACGAGATGGCCGGGAACCTGACCCGTCAGGTCCGCGCCATCGCGGCCGTCGCCACCGCGGTGACCCGCGGCGATCTGAACCTGAAGATCGACGTGGACGCGGCCGGCGAGATCCAGGTCCTCCAGGACAACATCAACACGATGATCGCGAACCTGCGCGACACCACCCTCGCCAACAAGGAGCAGGACTGGCTGAAGGGCAACCTGGCCCGGATCTCCGGCCTGATGCAGGGCCGCCGCGATCTGGACGACGTGGCCTCGCTGATCATGAGCGAGCTGACGCCGGTGGTCTCGGCGCAGCACGGCGCGTTCTTCCTGGCCATGACCGCGGGCGACTCGGACGAGGTGGGTCCGGACGACGGTGCGGCCAGCGCGTACGAGCTACGGATGCGGGGGAGTTACGGCTACTCGGCGGGTTCGATGCCGACCTCGTTCCGGCCCGGGGAGACGCTCATCGGGACGGCGGCCGAGGAGAAGCGGACGATCCAGGTGGACAACGTGCCGCCGGGCTATCTGAAGATCTCCTCCGGGCTGGGAGAGGCTCCTCCGGCGCATGTGATCGTGCTGCCGGTGCTCTTCGAGGGCAAGGTCCTCGGCGTGATCGAACTGGCCTCCTTCCAGCCGTTCACGCATATCCAGCGGGACTTCCTCAACCAGCTCGCCGAGATGATCGCGACGAGCGTCAACACGATCAGCGTCAACACCAAGACCGAGAAGCTTCTGGAGCAGTCGCAGGAGCTGACCGAACAACTGCGTGACCGCTCGCAGGAGTTGGAGAATCGGCAGAAGGCTCTCCAGGCGTCCAACGCCGAACTGGAGGAGAAGGCCGAGCTGCTGGCCCAGCAGAACCGCGACATCGAGGTGAAGAACACCGAGATCGAGGAGGCGCGGCAGGTGCTGGAGGAGCGGGCCGAGCAGCTCGCGGTCTCGATGCGCTACAAGTCCGAGTTCCTGGCGAACATGTCGCACGAGCTGCGTACGCCGCTGAACTCGCTGCTGATCCTCGCCAAGCTGCTGGCGGACAACGCCGAGGGCAACCTCTCGCCGAAGCAGGTGGAGTTCGCCGAGACGATTCACGGGGCCGGCTCCGACCTGCTCCAGCTGATCAATGACATCCTCGATCTGTCGAAGGTCGAGGCGGGCAAGATGGACGTCAGCCCGACCAGGATCGCGCTGGTCCAGCTGGTCGACTACGTGGAGGCGACCTTCCGCCCGCTCACCGCGGAGAAGGGGCTCGACTTCTCCGTACGGGTGTCGCCGGAGCTTCCCGCGACGCTGCACACCGACGAGCAGCGCCTGCTGCAGGTGCTGCGCAACCTGCTCTCCAACGCGGTGAAGTTCACCGACGGCGGTGCGGTGGAGCTGGTGATCAGGCCGGCCGGCGCCGATGTGCCCAACGCGATCCGGGAGCACCTGCTGGAGGCCGGTTCGCTGCGGGACGCGGACGCCGATCTGATCGCCTTCTCGGTCACGGACACCGGCATCGGGATCGCGTCCAGCAAGATGCTGGTGATCTTCGAGGCGTTCAAGCAGGCGGACGGCACGACGAGCCGGAAGTACGGCGGTACCGGCCTCGGTCTCTCGATCAGCCGGGAGATCGCACGGCTGCTCGGCGGCGAGATCCACGCGGCGAGCGAGCCGGGACGCGGTTCGACCTTCACCCTGTACCTGCCGCTGCACCGGGCCGAACTGCCGCCCCAGGGCTACCCCGCGACGGGTTCCGGTTCCGCCGAGGTGCTGGGCGGCGCGGGCGATATGGGGCACGCGCAGGGCCAGCCGGCTCCGTTCGGCGATCCTGCCAACTCCGCCGGGTTGTTCCGGCGGCGGCGCAAGGCCCTGGAGGACGCGGCCCGCAGGCCCGCGCTGCCGACCGGCCGGACCGCGCCCGAGGGCTCCCCGCAGCAGGAGGAGTGGGTGCAGGCGCAGGGGAGTCAGGGCGAGAGCCAGGCGCAGGGCCCGCCGGCTGCGGAGGAGAGGGAGCCCCGGCGGACGTTCCGCTTCCGCGGGGAGAAGGTCCTCATCGTCGACGACGACATCCGCAACGTCTTCGCGCTCACCAGCGTGCTGGAGCAGCACGGACTGGCGGTGCTGTACGCGGAGAACGGCCGTGAGGGCATCGAAGTCCTGGAGCAGCACGACGATGTGACGGTCGTACTGATGGACATCATGATGCCCGAGATGGACGGTTACGCGACGACGACCGCGATCCGTCGGATGCCGCAGTTCGCGGGGTTGCCGATCGTCGCGCTCACCGCGAAGGCCATGAAGGGCGACCGGGAGAAAGCCATCGATTGCGGGGCTTCCGACTATGTGACGAAGCCGGTCGATCCTGATCACTTGCTTGCGGTGATGGAGCAGTGGATGCACGGGGAGTGACGGAGATGGGAAGAAGTGAGCATCAGTTGTTGACCGACTGTGCTCGAAGGGGTGTGAACCCGCCGTACTCGGGGAACCTTCTGGTCCCCAACCGCGTTTGCGGTATGTGCACAGTGACATCGCGGTGACAGGGTGTGGTGACGGGCGGGGTGCGGCTACCATGACCGGCACAAGGACGGACGGCGTAAGGGAGTCGTCCCCTGGGGCGGCACCCGGTGCATTTCCGGGGCGAGGAGGACGGGCCATGGTGCAGAAGGCCAAGATCCTCCTGGTCGATGACCGGCCGGAGAATCTGCTGGCGCTGGAGGCCATCCTCTCTGCGCTCGATCAGACACTGGTCCGGGCATCGTCAGGGGAGGAGGCGCTCAAAGCGCTGCTCACGGACGACTTCGCGGTCATTCTGCTGGACGTCCAGATGCCGGGCATGGACGGTTTCGAGACAGCCGCGCACATCAAGCGGCGGGAGCGGACCCGGGACATCCCGATCATCTTCCTCACCGCGATCAACCACGGTCCGCACCACACCTTCCGCGGCTACGCGGCCGGCGCGGTGGACTACATCTCGAAGCCGTTCGACCCATGGGTCCTGCGGGCCAAGGTCTCGGTCTTCGTCGAGCTGTACATGAAGAACTGCAAGCTCCGCGAGCAGGCCGCGCTGCTGCGGCTCCAGTTGGAGGGCAACGGCCACGCGGGCGGCGGGCGCGAGAAGGAGCCGGCCGGTCTGCTGGCCGAACTCTCCGCGCGGCTCGCGGCGGTCGAGGAGCAGGCCGAAGCGCTCTCCAAGCAGCTCGACGACGAATCCGCGGACGCCGCCGCGGTAGCCACCGCCGCCCACCTCGAACGCAAGCTGACCGGCCTGCGCCGCGCGCTCGACGCCCTGGAGCCGGGCACCGGCGGGGGTACGGGCGTGCTGCCCGCCCAGAGCTGACGATCTCCGGCCCCTCCGGCTCGGCGTGTGCCGGCCGCTGCCGTGAGGCGGCGTCAGTTCCCGGCCCCCTGCGGGCGACACGGTCGGGTGAACCCGTAGGCGAACGTATTCACGGGCGACGACAGCGGTAACCTCGGCACCATGGCCTCACGTACGTCCGGCAAGGGTTCCCAGGGCGCGGCGGGCGCCGCGAAGCGCGTCGGCCGTACCCCGGGCCCGGCGAAGAAAGCCGCGCCCGCCAAGAAGACCGCGCCCAAGAAGTCGGCTGCTCCCGCGAAGAAGGCCCCCGCGAAGAAGGCGGTGGCCAAGAAGCCCGCGCCCAAACCCGCACCGTCACCCACCGGAGGCGTCTACCGGCTGGTGCGGGCGGTCTGGCTCGGGGCGGCGCACGGCGTCGGCGCGCTGTTCCGCTCGATAGGCCGTGGAGCCAAGGGGCTTGACCCCGCCCACCGCAAGGACGGACTCGCCCTACTGCTGCTCGGCCTGGCGCTGATCGTCGCCGCGGGCACCTGGTCCAACCTCCAGGGACCGGTCGGCGACCTGGTCGAGATGCTGGTGACCGGGGCCTTCGGCCGGCTCGACCTGCTCGCGCCGATACTGCTGGGCGCGATCGCGGTGCGGCTGATCCTGTACCCGGAGCGGCCCGACGCCAACGGCCGTATCGTCATCGGGCTCTCCGCCCTGGTCGTCGGGGTCCTCGGCCAGGTGCACATCGCCGTGGGGTCGCCGGGCCGGGCCGAGGGCACCGAGGCGATGCAGGACGCGGGCGGGCTGATCGGCTGGGCCACCTCCAAGCCGCTGATCTTCATGATGGGCGAGGTGCTCGCCGTACCGCTGCTCGTGCTGCTGACCGTGTTCGGGCTCCTCGTCGTCACCGCCACCCCGGTCAACGCCATTCCACAGCGGCTGCGTCAGCTCGGCGTCCGCCTCGGCATCGTGGAACCGGCGCCCGAGGCCGGCGAGGGGTACGAGGACGACGACGAGCGCTACGACGAACAGTGGCGCGAGGCGCTGCCCGAGCGGACTCGTCGGCGCGGCGCGCGGCGCACGGACGCGGACCCGGTCCACGACCACGACGAGGCCGAGGCCGAGGCGCTCACCAAGCGCAGGAGGCCCCGCAGGCCCTCCGCGCAGCCCGCGATGAACCGGCCGCTGGACGCGGTGGACGTCGCCGCTGCCGCTGCCGCCGCGCTCGACGGGGCCGTGCTCAACGGCATGCCGCCCTCGCCGGTCGTCGCCGACCTGACCCAGGGCGTCTCCGCGGACCGGGAGCGCACCGGGACGCCCGTCCCCGGGGCCCGGGAGGCCGAGCGGGACGGAGCGGGGAAGGCGGGGGCAGGGCGCAGGCAGGACCGGTCCGGTGAAGCGCACGACGCGACCGGCGGTGACGCCTCCGGCCGGTCCGGCGCCGTTCCCGACCTGACGAAGCCCGCACCGGAGCGTTCCGAGGGCCTGCCCGCCCGCGCCGAGCAGCTCCAGCTGTCCGGCGACATCACGTACTCGCTGCCCTCGCTCGACCTGCTGGAGCGCGGCGGGCCGGGCAAGACCCGCAGCGCCGCCAACGACGTGGTCGTCGCCTCGCTGACCAACGTCTTCACCGAGTTCAAGGTCGACGCCGCGGTCACCGGATTCACCCGGGGCCCGACCGTCACCCGTTACGAGATCGAGCTCGGCCCCGCCGTGAAGGTCGAGAAGATCACGGCGCTGGCCAAGAACATCGCGTACGCCGTGGCCAGCCCGGACGTGCGGATCATCTCGCCGATCCCCGGCAAGTCCGCCGTCGGCATCGAGATTCCCAACTCCGACCGCGAGATGGTCAACCTCGGCGACGTGCTGCGCCTCGCGGACGCGGCCGAGGACGACCACCCGATGCTCGTGGCGCTCGGCAAGAACGTCGAGGGCGGCTACGAGATGGCCAACCTCGCCAAGATGCCGCACGTCCTGGTCGCCGGCGCCACCGGCTCCGGCAAGTCCTCCTGCATCAACTGCCTGATCACCTCGATCATGGTGCGGGCCACCCCGGACGACGTACGGATGGTCCTCGTCGACCCCAAGCGCGTCGAACTCACCGCCTACGAGGGCATCCCCCACCTCATCACCCCGATCATCACCAACCCCAAGAAGGCCGCAGAGGCGCTCCAGTGGGTCGTGCGGGAGATGGACCTGCGCTACGACGACCTCGCCAACTTCGGCTACCGGCACATCGACGACTTCAACCACGCGGTGCGCAACGGCAAGTGCAAGGCGCCCGAGGGCAGCGAGCGGGAGCTGTCCCCGTACCCGTACCTGCTGGTGATCGTCGACGAGCTGGCCGACCTGATGATGGTGGCCCCGCGCGACGTCGAGGACTCGATCGTCCGCATCACCCAGCTGGCCCGCGCGGCCGGCATCCACCTGGTGCTCGCCACCCAGCGGCCCTCGGTCGACGTGGTGACCGGCCTGATCAAGGCCAACGTCCCCTCCCGGCTCGCTTTCGCCACCTCCTCCCTCGCCGACAGCCGCGTCATCCTCGACCAGCCCGGCGCCGAGAAGCTCATCGGCAAGGGCGACGGGCTCTTCCTCCCGATGGGCGCCAACAAACCCACCCGTATGCAGGGCGCGTTCGTCACCGAGGACGAGGTCGCCGCCGTCGTCCAGCACTGCAAGGACCAGATGGCCCCGGTCTTCCGGGACGACGTCGTGGTGGGCACGAAACAGAAGAAGGAGATCGACGAGGACATCGGCGACGACCTGGACCTGCTCTGCCAGGCCGCCGAACTGGTCGTCTCCACCCAGTTCGGATCGACCTCGATGCTCCAGCGCAAGCTCCGGGTCGGCTTCGCGAAGGCGGGCCGGCTGATGGACCTGATGGAGTCCCGCAACATCGTCGGCCCCAGCGAGGGCTCCAAGGCGCGCGACGTCATGGTGAAACCCGACGAGCTCGACGGGGTGTTGGCCGTCATCCGCGGGGAATCCGCTCCGTAACGGATGCGCCTCCGTAAAGGTTTTGTGGGCAACCGTTTCGTACGGTCGTACGTCCAGTTGAAGGGAGGACGGAACCATGCTCCTCCCCGCAGCTCGCTCCGTCTCCACCTCATCCGCACCCCCACCCCGTTCGGCCCACTACAGGTTGACCAGTCCTCGATCGGGGCTGTGCTCCGTCCCCGCTCCGCCCCGGAGCCGGTGGCGGGGCCGTCCGGCGAACCCGATGGCGTACAAAGTCGTCCCTCCCGGTTGCCCCTCCCTTTCGTACCCCCCCTAGACTGAACATCCAGCAGGTGGCTCACGCTCGAAAGGCGCCCCCGTGTCCATCGGCAACTCCCCCGAAGACGACCGGCCTTCGATCGGTCGTGCCCTTCAGCAGGCTCGAATCGCCGCGGCTCTGACGGTCGAGGAAGTCAGCAGCTCCACCCGGGTGCGCATCCCCATCGTGCACGCGATCGAGCAGGACGACTTCTCCCGCTGCGGCGGCGACGTCTACGCCCGAGGCCACATCCGCACGCTCGCCCGTGCCGTCGGCCTCGATCCGGAACCGCTGGTCGAGGAGTACGACGCCGATCACGGCGGCCGTCCCGCACCGACCCCCGCGGCACCGCTGTTCGAAGCGGAACGCATCCGCTCCGAACCCCGGCGGCCCAACTGGACCGCCGCCATGGTCGCGGCCATCGTCGCCGTCGTCGGGTTCGTCGGCTTCACGCTCTTCAGCGGTGAGGACGAACCCTCGAACACCGCGCAGATCGCGGAGGGCTCCAAGCCCGACAAGACCGCGGCCAAGCCCACCGCCACCAAGCCCTCCGACCCCAAGCCGGTGCCCTCCGAGAGCGCCATCGCCGCCGCCCCCCGGGACAAGGTGACGGTGAAGCTCAGCGCGGTCCGGGACGAGAGCTGGATCTCGGCCAATGATCACAACGGACGGCGGCTCTTCGACGGGCTGCTGCTCAAGGGCGAGTCCAAGACCTTCCAGGACACGGAGCGCATCGACCTCGTCGTCGGCAACGCCGGGGCGATCGAGCTCTTCGTCAACGGCAAGCAGGTCGAGGACCGCTTCGGCTCCGGCCAGGTCGAACGGCTTTCCTACACCAAGGGCGACCCCGAGGCCGGCTGATTCGCCGTCCTCCGCTTCCGCACTCGTCCCGACGGGCGTCCGGCATCGCGCCGGGCGCCCGTCGGCGTTCCCCGGCCCGGACCCTGTTACTCCCCGTAGCGGGGAAGGGGTGCCGGCAGGGGCAGGCAACCCTGCACGGCAGGGGGGCCGCCGGAACGAAGTAGTCTTGAGTCCATGCCCGAACGCCGTACCGTCGCCCTTGTCACTCTTGGCTGCGCCCGTAACGAGGTGGACTCGGAGGAGCTTGCAGGCCGCTTGGCAGCGGACGGCTGGGACCTCGTCGAGGATGCCTCCGACGCGGATGTCGCAGTCGTCAACACCTGTGGGTTCGTCGAAGCCGCCAAGAAGGACTCGGTCGACGCCCTGCTCGAAGCCAACGATCTGAAGGATCAAGGCCGCACCCAGGCCGTCGTCGCCGTCGGCTGCATGGCCGAGCGCTACGGCAAGGACCTCGCCGAGGCCCTGCCGGAGGCGGACGGTGTCCTCGGATTCGACGACTACGCCGACATCTCCGACCGGCTCCAGACCATCCTCAACGGCGGCATCCACGCCTCGCACACTCCGCGCGACCGCCGCAAGCTCCTGCCGATCAGCCCCGCCGAGCGGCAGGACGCCGCCGTGGCGCTGCCCGGCCACGCCCAGGAGACGCCCGCCCCCGCGCCCGAGGACCTCCCCGAAGGGGTCGCACCGGTCTCCGGGCCGCGGGCGCCGCTGCGCCGCAGGCTCGGCACCAGCCCCGTCGCCTCGGTGAAGCTCGCCTCCGGCTGCGACCGCCGCTGCTCCTTCTGCGCCATCCCCTCCTTCCGCGGCTCGTTCATCTCGCGGCGCCCCTCGGACGTGCTCCAGGAGACCCGCTGGCTGGCCGAGCAGGGCGTCAAGGAGGTCATGCTCGTCTCCGAGAACAACACCTCCTACGGCAAGGACCTCGGCGACATCCGCCTCCTGGAGACCCTGCTGCCCGAGCTGGCCGAGGTGGACGGCATCGAGCGGATCCGGGTCAGCTACCTCCAGCCCGCCGAGATGCGCCCGGGCCTCATCGACGTCCTCACCTCGACCCCGAAGGTCGCCCCGTACTTCGACCTCTCCTTCCAGCACTCCGCCCCCGGCGTGCTGCGCGCGATGCGCCGCTTCGGCGACACCGACCGCTTCCTGGAGCTCCTGGACACCATCCGGAGCAAGGCCCCCCAGGCCGGTGCCCGCTCCAACTTCATCGTCGGCTTCCCCGGCGAGACCGAGGCGGACCTCGCCGAGCTGGAACGCTTCCTCACCGGCGCCCGCCTCGACGCGATCGGCGTCTTCGGATACTCGGACGAGGAGGGCACCGAGGCGGTCGGCTACGAGAACAAGCTCGACGCCGACACCATCGCGGAGCGCCTCGCCCACATCTCCCAGCTGGCCGAGGAGCTGACCTCGCAGCGGGCCGAGGAGCGCGTCGGCGAGACCCTCCAGGTGCTGGTGGAGTCCGTGGAGTCGGACGAGGACGGCGAGGTCGCGATCGGGCGCGCGGCGCACCAGGCCCCCGAAACGGACGGCCAGGTGGTCTTCACCACACGCGAGGGTCTCGTGCCGGGCCGTATGGTCGAGGCAAAGGCAGTGGGCACCGAGGGCGTCGACCTGGTGGCCGAACACCATGAGCTTGCGGAGGCAGCCAGATGACCGGAGTCCCGGCATCCGCGGCAGGCGGCTCCGGCGCGAAGCCGGTCCGCGGCGGCAAGCTGGGCACTGCGGCCGTCAACCAGGCCAGCCTGTGGAACATCGCCAACATCCTGACCATGGTGCGGCTGCTGCTCGTACCCGGGTTCGTCCTGCTGCTGTTCCACGACGGCGGATACGACCCGGTCTGGCGCGCGTTCGCCTGGGCGGCCTTCGCCGTCGCGATGATCACCGACCTGTTCGACGGTCATCTGGCGCGGGCGTACAACCTGGTCACGGACTTCGGGAAGATCGCCGACCCGATCGCCGACAAGGCGATCATGGGCGCGGCACTGGTCTCGCTGTCCGTCCTGGGCGATCTGCCGTGGTGGATCACCGGAGTCATCCTCGCCCGTGAGCTGGGCATCACGCTGATGCGGTTCTGGGTCATCCGGCACGCGGTGATCCCGGCCAGCCGAGGCGGCAAGCTGAAGACGCTCGCGCAGGGGACGGCGGCCGGGATGTACGTCCTGGTGCTCACCGGGCCCCTGGCCACCTTGCGCTTCTGGGTGATGATGGTCGCCGTCGTGCTGACGGTCGTCACCGGACTCGATTACGTACGTCAGGCCGTCGTCCTGCGTCGCCAGGGCCTCGCCGCCGAGCGCGCCGCCGCGGCCGAGCGGGCCGCGGAGGCCCTTCAGGCCACTGCCGCCACCGCTGCCGACGCCGGTCCGGCCGCCGAGGCCGTGGCCGGCGCCACGGACGTACGCGGTACTGCCGAGGCGCGCGACGCCGCGGAGGCCGAGCGGTGACAGCCGCTGCCCGGGTGCTCCGGCTTCTCGGAGCGCGGGGCGAGACGCTCGCCGTCGCCGAATCCCTGACAGGCGGCCTGGTGGCCGCCGACCTGACCTCCGTACCCGGCGCCTCCCGGTCCTTCCGCGGATCGGTGACGGCTTACGCCACCCCCCTGAAGCGGGACGTCCTGGGCGTCGACGGGGGCCTGCTGGCGGAACGCGGAGCGGTGGACCCCGAGGTCGCGCTGCAGATGGCGGTCGGCGTGCGCCGGGTCCTCGACGCGGACTGGGGCCTTTCCACCACCGGGGTCGCGGGACCGGAACCACAGGACGGGCAGCCGGTCGGCACGGTCTACGTCGCCGTGGCCGGACCCTCCGGCATCGAGAAAGTGACAGCTCTGCGGTTGAATGGTGAGAGGGCGGATATCCGTAGTGAGAGTGTGCGAGGCGCCCTCGAACTGCTCGCAAGCGAACTCGGTGAGAATGCGCGGGCACAGGATACGGAACAGAACGGGGGGAATTGATGTTTGCAGCCCTGAGTGAACACGACATCGCTCCCCGCACGGCCGCAGCACAAGGCGGTACGGTAGGGCGTGAAGGATGCGGCTACGCGGTCCGAGGAGGGAGCCACCGATGATTCTGCTCCGTCGCCTGCTGGGTGACGTGCTGCGTCGGCAGCGCCAGCGCCAAGGCCGTACTCTGCGCGAAGTCTCCTCGTCCGCCCGGGTCTCGCTCGGTTATCTCTCCGAGGTGGAGCGGGGGCAGAAGGAGGCATCCTCCGAGCTGCTCTCCGCGATTTGCGACGCGCTTGACGTACGGATGTCCGAGCTCATGCGTGAAGTGAGCGACGAGCTCTCGCTCGCTGAGCTGGCCGAGTCGGCAGCTGCCAGTGATCCGGTCCCAGTACCGGTTCGCCCCATGCTCAACTCCGTCTCCGTCTCGTCGGTCGCAGGTGTGCCGTCGGGCCGGGTGACCATCAAGGCGCCCGCAGAAGCGGTGGACGTCGTCGCCGCCTGATCCACGCGGCGCAGTTGCTCGACCGGAGTCCCGGTCGGCCCCTACCGGGGTCGGCCGGGACTTTCGCGTTCGACGTCCACGTGACCGCCTGTTCTTCCGCGCGGCCTGGGAGTCGCGCGCCTCGTACGGGTGTGAGCCCTCGGTGGGTGGGCAGACGGAGGACAAGGCCCGCATGACCGTTTTGCTTGATATGTGCCATCGTGGGTGATGCACAGAGACGGTCAGCGAAGCGGCTGACGGATGGGAGTAGCGCACATGTCTGTGGTCAAGAGCACGTTGTCCGAGAGCGACCTCAAGGTCGTGGGAGGGGCGCTGCAGGGCGCCCTGGTCGACCTCGTCGACCTCTCCCTGGTGGCCAAGCAGGTCCATTGGAACGTGGTCGGTCCACGCTTCCGCTCCGTGCACCTTCAGCTCGACGACGTCGTCGTCACGGCCCGGCAGCACTCCGACACGGTCGCCGAGCGCGCTTCGGCCGTCGGGGTCAATCCGGACGGGCGCTCCGGCACGGTCGCCAAGGAGACCGCCATCGCGTCCGTGCCCGAGGGCTGGATCAAGGACACCGATGCCGTGCGGATCCTGGTGGACGCGCTGGGCGTGGTCATCGGCCGGATGCGGGAGCGCATCGAGGCGACCGACGAGCCGGATCCGATCACCCAGGACCTGCTGATCGCGCTGACGGCGGAGCTCGAGAAGCACGCCTGGATGTTCCAGGCGGAAAGCGCCTGACCCGGCGCCCGGCCGACGACCGCTGTACGTCCCGAGCAGAAGGAGCGACATCATGAGTGACGGAGCCATGGACAAGATGAAGGGCAAGGGCAAGGAGGCTGTCGGCAAGCTGACCGGCGACCGCCGCAAGGAGGCCGAGGGCAAGGCCGATCAGGCCAAGGGCGGAGCCAAGGACGCGGCGGGCGGAGTCGGCGACCGTGCCAAGGGCGTGAAGGACTCGCTCCGCCGGGACGACGACGAGTAGTCCTGAGCCTTCGGAGCCACTGCCCCGAGGTCGCCACTGCCCTGAGGTCCGAGTGCCCCCGCCGTTTCGGCGGGGGCACTTCCCTGTGGGTGCCCCCTCGGCCGGGCGTTCTGGATGCACCACGGCCGCTGCCAGGGGAAACTGCCGGAAAGGACGTCGGCCGCGGGAGGCAGCGATGATACGGCGATGGGTGCCGGCGCTGGTTCTCGGCGGACTGTGGTGGTGGGCGGTACTCCGGCTGGTGCTGCGACCGGAACAGGCGGGGCTGGTGGAGGGGGCGGTGGCGGCGGGGGGCTGGGGGCTGAGTCTGTTGCCGGTCCATGTCGCGACGGCCGGGGCGGTGGGCCCGGTGAGGCCGGTGAGCCCGTCGGGGCGGTTGGGGCGATCAGGGTGGTTGGGACGGTCGGGGTGGTTGGGACGGTCAGGATGGTCGGGTCTGCTCGGGCCGTCGGGCTCGTTCGGTTCGTTGACGCGGCGGTGGTCTACCAAGGCATGGCGACGCCGCCGTTCGGCCGGAGAATCTGACCGGTCATGAAGGCCGAGGCGTCCGAGGCCAGGTGCAGCACGGTATGGGCGACGTCCTCCGGTTCGCCGACCCGGCCGAGCGGGGCGATCCGGGCCATCGTCGCCTCCGTCCGGTGCTGACCCGAGGCATCGTGCCGGTCGGTCATGGGCGTACGGATCCAGCCGGGTGCGACGGCGTTCACCCGTATGGTGTGAGGCCCCAGCTCCGTGGCGAGCGTTTTGGTGAGCTGCACCACGGCGGCCTTCGCGACGCTGTAGCAGAGCAGGCCCGCGCTCGCGGAGTCCACCGCGCCGGACGCCATCGTGATCAGCGAGCCGGGGGTGGAGCGGGCCGTCATGGAGCGGGCCACTTCCTGGCAGGCGTACAGCACCCCTCGGAAGTTGACGGCCAGCACGCGGTCCAGGTCCTCGTCCGCCGTCTCCAGCACGCTGCTGGTGTGCATGATCCCGGCCGAGGCGACCAGGACGTCGAGATGCCCGGCCGCGCCGACGGCCGCACGGACCTGGTCGCGGTCGGTGACGTCGAGAGGGTGGGTCCTGGCGCTGCCGCCCGCGTCGGCGACCAGGTCGTACGTCCGGCGCAGCCCCCTCTCGTCACGGTCCGCACAGTGCACCGTCGCCCCGGCCTCCGCGAGCAGCAGGGCGCTCGCCCGCCCGATGCCGCTCGCCGCGCCGGTGATGAACCGCGGCGCGGCCCGTGAGGTCGTACGCGGAGAGAGGCATGACGGGACCGTACGACCGCATCTGACGGGTCGTCAACTAGGGTGTCGGTCCCGATTGGCAACCCGGACACCAGTAGGTGGGGCGGTCGTCCTGGTCGGTGAGACGGATCGGGGTTCCGCAGCGCAGACAGGGGCGACGGGCCCGCCCGTAGACGTACAGCCGCTCCTGTACGCGAGCGGGGGGCCGGGCGCGTGGGCGGGCGGGGGCCGGGGTGCTCGGTGTGGGCGCTGTGGCGGGCGGGCCCGGCGGGGTGCGGAGTTCGGAGGGGATCGTCGTGGTGCGGGTGGGGCGGTCGCGGTTGGCGTGCAGCAGTCGCTCGGCGAGCGTGACGAGCCGGAGGAGCGCGCCGTCGGGGAGGGCGCCCACGGGGAGCCAGGGCGTGACGCGGGCCAGGAAGCACAGCTCGCACTTGTAGACGTTGCCGATGCCCGCCAGATTGCGCTGGTCCAGGAGCGCCTCGCCGAGGGGGCGCTCCGGCGCGGCGAGCAGTCGGTCCAGGGCCAGGCCGGGGTCCCAGTCGGGGCCCAGCAGATCAGGGCCCAGATGGCCCACGGCCCGGTCCTCCTCGCTGGTGCGCAGCAGCTCCAGCACCGGTAGCCGGTAGCCGACCGCGGTGTGTTCCGCGTTGGCGAGGATCGCGCGGATCTGGTGCCCCGGGCCGCCGCGCCAGCGTTCGTCCGGCGCATACACCCGCCAGGCGCCGTCCATCCGGAGGTGGCTGTGCAGGGTCAGGCCGCCCTCGACGCGGGTCAGCAGGTGCTTGCCGCGGGCGGTGACGTCCAGGACGGTGCGGCCGGAGAGGTCGGCGGTGGCGAAACGGGGGACGCGCAGGTCGGACCGGGTCAGCACCTGCCCGGCCAGCGCCGCGTGGAGCCGGGTGGCGGTCTGGAGGACGGTGTCTCCTTCGGGCATGCCTCCATGATGGGCCGGGCCGGGCGTTCGTGCGACGGTCCGGCTCGTCGTCGGGGCGGGTGGCGTCCGGCCGGGTGGCGTCCGGCCGGGGGTCGGTGGCGTCGCCGACGGGGCAGGTGCCCTCCGCCGAGGTGCTGTCCGTCCGGGTGCTGTTTGTTGGGCTGCTGTTCGTCGAGGTGCCGTCCGTCGGGGTGCTGTCCGTCGAGGTGCCGGGCCCGGGATTTCGGGGCGGCGCCTCGGATCGTCGGTGGCTCGGATCAGGCGCGCAGGCGCAGGCCTCTCGGAGTGGCGAGGAACCCGGCGGACTCCAGCGTCCGGCCCAGCGGCGAGGTGAGGGAGGAGACGCCGTTCGTCCGCTCCACCGTCACCGTGCCCAGGGCGCCGGCGCGGGCCGAGGCGGCCAGGGCGTCGGCCGCCGCCCGCAGGGCCGGGGCCTCGGGGTCGGACGGCCACGCCAGGAGGGTCTTCCCGCCCCGCTCCATGTAGAGCGTCAGCTCGCCGTCGACGAGGACCACCAGCGCCCCCGCCTTGCGGCCCGGCTTGTGTCCGGCGCCATCAGGGGACTCGGGCCACGGGAGGGCGGCGCCGTACGCGTTGGCCGGGTCGGCCGCGGCCAGCACCAGAGCCTGGGGTGGGGAGTCCGGATCTCGACGGTCGCGGGCCGTGGAGGCGGCACGCAGGCGGTCCACCGCGCCGTCCATGGCGAACTGGGCGGCTCCGAGCCCCTCGACCACATAGCCGCGCCGCGCCTGCCCGTTGTCCTCGAAGGCGGCCAGGATGCGGTACGTAGCGGAGAAGCCGCCCTCCACCCCTTCGGCCTGCACCGCGCCGCGGGTCACCACGCCGTGCCGGTCGAGGAGGGTACGGGCCAGGGCGTGGGCGCGGTGGGTCGGTTCCGGTTCGACCGGGGGCAGCAGGGACCAGCGGCCCGAGACGGTCGGCGGGCCGGTGCGCGACGCGGGGCGGGCGGCGGCGGTGAGCGAGCCGTAGCGCCCGCGCGGGACGCTGCGCCGGGAGCGGTGGGCGGTGGCGCCCGCCGTCCGCCCCGAGCCCAGGAGCGAACGCAGCGGGGCCAGGGTGTCGTTGGTGAGCCGCCCGGACCAGGCCAGGTCCCACAGCGCGTCGGCCAGCTGCTGGTCCGTGCAGTCCGGGTGGGTCGTGGCCCGGACCTGGTCGGCGATCTGGCGGAAGAAGAGGCCGTACCCGCCGGAGAGCGTGGTGAGCACGGACTCGTGGAGCGCCGACAGCTCCAGCGGGTGCGGCGGAGGCAGGAGGAGGGGCGCGCTGTCGGCGAGGTAGAGGGAGACCCAGCCGTCCTTGCCGGGCAGCGCGCCCGCCCCGGCCCAGACGACCTCGCCCGTGGTCGTCAGCTCGTCGAGCATCGCCGGGGCGTAACCCATGACCCGGCTCGGCAGGATCAGCTTCTCCAGCGCCGACGCGGGAACGGGAGCGCCCTGAAGCTGCTCGACGGCGCGGGCCAGCCCGTCGATGCCCCGCAGACCGTTGGAGCCGAAGTGCTGCCACTGCGGGAGGAAGGAGGCGAGGGCCGCGGGCGGCACCGGCTCCAGCTCCTGGCGGAGCGCCGCCAGTGAACGGCGGCGGAGCCGGCGCAGCACCGTGGCGTCGCACCATTCCTGGCCGATGCCCGCTGGGTGGAATTCCCCCTGGACGGTCCTGCCGGAGGCCGACAGCCGTTGCAGCGCCCCGTCGGTGACGGCGGTGCCCAGCCCGAAGCGCTCGGCGGCCCTGGCGGCGGTGAACGGGCCGTGTGTCCGCGCGAAGCGGGCGAGGAGGTCGCCGAGCGGGTCCTTCACCGGCTCGGTGAACGCCTCGGGAACGCCGACCGGAAGCGCGGTGCCCAGGGCGTCGCGGAGCCGGCCCGCGTCCTCGATCGCCGCCCAGTGATCGGCCCCGGCGATCCGGACCTGGATTGCCCGGCGGGCCGACGCCAGCTCCGGTGCCCAGGACGGCTCGGCGCCCCGCTCGGCGAGCTCGGCGTCGGTGAGCGGACCGAGCACGCGCAGCAGGTCGGCGACCCCCTCGACGTCCTTGATCCGCCGGTCCTCGGTGAGCCATTGCAGCTCCCGCTCCAGCTCGGTGAGGACCTCGGGGTCGAGCAGTTCGCGCAGCTCCGCCTGGCCCAGCAGTTCGGCGAGGAGGTGGGAGTCCAGGGAGAGGGCGGCGGCGCGCCGTTCGGCGAGGGGCGAGTCGCCCTCGTACAGGAACTGCGCCACGTAACCGAAGAGGAGCGAGCGGGCGAACGGCGAGGGCTCCTGGGTGGTCACCTCGACCAGCCGGACCCGGCGTGCCTCCAGGTCGCCCATCAGTTCCGTGAGCCCGGGGACGTCGAACACGTCCTGGAGGCATTCGCGGACAGCCTCCAGAACGATCGGGAACGAGCCGAACTCCGAGGCGACCTGGAGCAGCTGGGAGGCCCGCTGGCGCTGCTGCCAGAGCGGGGTGCGCTTGCCGGGGGAGCGCCGGGGCAGCAGCAGGGCGCGCGCCGCGCACTCGCGGAACCGGGCGGCGAACAGGGCCGACCCGCCCACCTGGTCGGTGACGATCTGCTGGACCTCGCCCTGGTCGAAGACGACGTCGGCGGCCGCCACCGGGGGCTGGTCGCTGTCGTACGCCACGGATCCCGGAGCGGGTCCGCCGTCCCCGGCGTCCGGGGGCCCAGGGGCGTCGAAATCGAGCAGGTCCAGGCCCATCATGTCCGCGTCGGGCAGCCGCAGCACGATCCCGTCGTCGGCGTGCATCACCTGGGCGTCCATCCCGTACCGCTCACCGAGACGGGCGGAGAGCGCGAGCGCCCAGGGGGCGTGCACCTGGGCGCCGAAGGGGGAGTGCACGACGACTCGCCAGTCGCCCAGCTCGTCCCGGAACCGCTCGACCAGGATCGTCCGGTCGTCCGGGACGTGGCCGCAGGCCCGGCGCTGCTCGTCCAGATAGGCCAGGATGTTGTCCGCCGCCCAGGCGTCGAGCCCGGCGGCCAGCAGGCGCAGCCGGGCGTCCTCCTCGGACAGTCCGCCGATCTCACGGAGGAACGCGCCCAGGGCACGCCCGAGCTCCAGGGGACGGCCCAGCTGGTCGCCCTTCCAGAACGGCAGCCGGCCCGGAACACCCGGGGCCGGGGAGACGAGGACGCGGTCCCGGGTGATGTCCTCGATCCGCCAGGACGTGGTGCCCAGGGTGAAGACGTCGCCCACACGGGATTCGTAGACCATCTCCTCGTCCAGCTCGCCGACCCGGCCGCCGCCCTTCTTCGGGTCGGCCCCGGCGAGGAAGACTCCGAAGAGCCCTCGGTCGGGAATCGTGCCGCCCGAGGTGACGGCGAGCCGCTGAGCCCCGGGGCGGCCCGTGACCGTGCCCCCGACGCGGTCCCACACGACCCTGGGGCGCAGCTCCGCGAAGGCGTCGGAGGGATAGCGTCCGGCGAGCATGTCGAGCACGGCGGTGAACGCGGACTCGGGAAGCGAGGCGAACGGGGCCGCCCGGCGGACCAGGGCCAGCAGGTCGTCCGCCTGCCAGCTGTCCAGCGCCACCATGGCGACCAGCTGCTGGGCGAGGACGTCCAGCGGGTTGGACGGGATGCGCAGAGCCTCGATCGCCCCTGTCCGCATCCGCTCGGTGACGACGGCGGCCTGCACCAGATCGCCGCGGTACTTCGGGAAGACCACTCCGGTGGAGACCGCTCCCACCTGGTGTCCGGCCCTGCCCACCCGCTGTAGGCCGGAGGCGACGGAGGGCGGGGACTCCACCTGGATCACCAGGTCGACCGCGCCCATGTCGATGCCCAGCTCCAGGCTGGAGGTGGCCACCACGGCGGGCAGCCGGCCCGCCTTGAGGTCCTCCTCGACCTGGGCCCGCTGCTCCTTGGAGACCGAGCCGTGGTGGGCGCGGGCCAGCAGGGCGGGAGCGCCCCTGCCCGCACCGGACTGGGCCATGATCTCGGCGGGGGCGTGCGCCTCCGGGAGGGCGGGCGCCGGGTTGTCGGGGTCGAACGCGGTGCCGGTGGCCCGCTCGTACGCGATCTCGTTCAGTCGGTTGCACAGCCGCTCCGCCAGCCGCCGGGAGTTGGCGAAGACGATGGTGGAGCGGTGCGACTGCACGAGATCGGCGATGCGCTCCTCGACATGCGGCCAGATCGAGGGCTTGTCCGCCTGGCCGGAGTCACCGTCCGTGGCGGGTGAGCCGCCCAGCTCGCCCAGATCCTCGACGGGGACGATGACCGAGAGGTCGAACTCCTTGGTGGATCGGGGCTGGACGATCTCCACCTTGCGCTGCGGCGACAGGAAGCGGGCTACCTCGTCGACCGGCCGGACCGTCGCGGACAGGCCGATGCGGCGGGCGGGACGTGGCAGCAGCTCGTCGAGACGCTCCAGGGACAGGGCGAGATGGGCGCCGCGCTTCGTACCGGCGACCGCGTGCACCTCGTCGAGGATCACCGTCTCGACGCCGGCCAGCGCGTCCCGGGCGGAGGACGTCAGCATCAGGAACAGCGACTCGGGCGTGGTGATCAGGATGTCCGGCGGCCTGGTCACCATGGAGCGCCGCTCGGCGGGCGGGGTGTCTCCGGACCGGATGCCGACCCGCACCTCCGGCTCCGGCAGGCCCAGGCGCACCGACTCCTGGCGGATGCCGGTCAGCGGCGAGCGGAGATTGCGCTCGACGTCGACCGCGAGGGCCTTGAGCGGGGACACGTACAGCACCCGGCAGCGCTTCTTCGCGTCGGCGGGCGGCGGCTCGGCCGCCAGTCGGTCCAGCGAGGCGAGAAACGCGGCCAGCGTCTTGCCGGAACCGGTCGGCGCGACGACCAGGACATCGCTGCCCTCGCCGATGGCCCGCCAGGCGCCCTCCTGCGCCGCGGTGGGCGCGCTGAAAGCCCCGCCGAACCAACTGCGGGTCGCGGGCGAGAACGCGTCGAGCGCGGATCCGGTCATGCTCCCCATCGTGCACCCCGGCACTGACAACGAGCCGGAGACACCGCCCGGGATGGCCCGCTCAGCCGGTGGCCCACGGCCGGGACCTGCGAGAATGGCACCATGACGGGAGCGGACGGCACGGAGGAATGGGCACGGCACTGGCAGTACGCCGCGCTGCCCGACCTCGATCTGCTGCGCGCCCGGTACGTCCGCCACACCTTCCCCCGGCACACCCACGAGGGCTATGTCTTCGGCGCCGTCACCGGCGGGGTGGAGGACGTGGGGCTGCCGGGCGGCACGGTCCACGCGGTCCCCGGAACCGTCGTCATGATCAACCCGGAGGTTCCGCACACCGCCCGCTCCGGGGCCCCCGAGGGGTGGGCGTACGCCACGCTCTACCCGTCGGCCCAGGCCGTCAACGACATCGCGGCCGAGGTGACATCCCTGCGCGGCACGGTCGGCTTCGCCGAGACCCGGGTGACCGACCCCCATGCCTCCCGCCTGATCACCGAGGTGCACCGGGCGGCGGAGGAGGGCAACGCGCTGGCGGCCGACAGCCTGCTGCGGGTTCTGGTCGCCCGGCTTCTCGGTCGGCACGGCAGCCCATCGCCCGGACTGGCCGCGCGCGCCGGGGGTGCGCGGAACGCCGTGCGCGCCCGCGCCGTGCTGGAGGAGCGCATGGCCGCGCCGCCCACACTGGAGGCGCTCGCCGCAGAGCTGGGCATCGGTCCGTTCGTACTGCTGAGAGCCTTCAAGAAGGAGTACGGGATGCCGCCCCACACGTGGCTGACCGACGCCCGGGTGCGCAGGGCCCGCCGCATGCTCGACGCCGGTGTCGCGCCCGCCGAGGCGGCGACCGCCGTCGGCTTCACGGATCAGCCGCACCTCAATCGCCACTTCACCCGGATCGTGGGTGTGCCGCCCGGCGCCTACCAGCGCGAGCGCGGAGTGCTGCGGCCCGGCCGGTGAGGGCACAAGAACGTACCGGTGATGGCGCAGAACATGTCAGCGGGTGTGCAGATTGCGTCTCTCCGTGTGCGGAAAGTGCCGACCGGTGTGCAAGAACGTACAAGACCCGGCCCCGGCGATCCCCGTAGCGTTCCGGGCGTGGCAGAACAGACAGCACCCCCAGGAAGCACCGGCGCGCCCGGTGCCATGTCGCCCGGTCCGCCCGGCGGGCCGGGCGAGGCCCTTCCGGACAAGCCGGACGCGGCCGTCGTCCGCGACGCGCTGGGCGTCGGCATCGCCGTCGGGCTCTCCGGCTTCGCCTTCGGCGTCACCTCCGCGGGCTCCGGCCTCAGCCTGCTCCAGACCTGCGTCCTGAGCCTTCTCGTCTTCACCGGCGCCTCGCAGTTCGCCCTGGTCGGCGCGCTGGCCGCGGGTGGCAACCCCTACACCGCGGCGGCCGGGGCGTTCTTCCTGGGCGTCCGGAACGCGTTCTACGGTCTGCGGCTCTCGCAACTGCTCGCGCTTCCCCGCGCGGTACGGCCCTTCGCCGCCCACTGGGTCATCGACGAGACGACCGCGGTCACCCTGCCCCAGCCCACCCGGCGGGCCGCGCGCATCGGCTTCACGGTCACCGGACTCACCCTGTACGTGCTGTGGAACCTCACCACCCTGGTGGGCGCCCTGGGCGCCGAGGCACTGGGCGACACCGACGCGTGGGGCCTGGACGCGGCGAGCCCCGCGGTGTTCCTCGCGCTGCTCGCGCCGATGCTCAAGAGCACCATCGAACGCGTCACGGCGGGGCTGGCCGTCCTCCTGGCCCTGACGCTGCTGCCCGTTCTGCCGGCGGGCGTGCCCGTTCTACTGTCGGCGCTCGCGGCACCCGTCGTCCTCTTCCTCATGGGACGGACGAAACGGGGACCGAGTCCCGAGGGCCCCGGGGACGGCGCGGCGACCCGGCAGCAGAAGACGGCACAGCAGGAGAAGGAGGAGCGGCACCCATGAACGTCTGGATCGCCATCGGACTGACCGTGGCGGGCTGCTACCTCGCCAAGCTCCTGGGCCTGCTGGTGCCCGCGGGCGTGCTGGAGCGACCACTGGTCCAGCGGATGGCCGCCCTGCTGCCCGTGGCGCTGCTGGCGGCTCTCACCGCACAGCAGACCTTCGGCGACGGTCAGCAACTCGTCCTCGACGCCCGTGCCGCCGGTCTCGGGGCAGCGGCACTCGCCCTGATCCTCCGCGCTCCCTTCCTGGTCGTCGTCGGCGCGGGAGTCCTGGTCACGGCCGGAGTCCGGGCACTGGCCTGAGCGAGCGGAACGCCCGGGAACCGAACGCGGGGCGATCCGTCCGCCACCCCGGACACGCGGTCAGCCGAGTGGACGACCGTACGAGCGGAGCGTCCCCAAGGCCCTGAGCGTCACCAGGGGGCGTCCTTCCAGTGCGGTTCCCGGGGCCCACTGACGCCAGGTCACCGGCCATCCGCCGTCGTCCTGCTGCTCGGCGGCCAGGTGGTCGAGCGAGCGCTCCAGTTCCTCGTCCGTGAACCAGCGGCGGGCCAGCGACCCGGGCGTACGGGCGTAATCGTGCGGGAAGTGGTGCTCGCCCGGTGCATAGCCCGTCGCCACCGGGTAATCCGCCCGCCGGGAGGGATCGAGCACCGCCAGCCGTTGTTCGCGCACCAGGCGGCCGAGCCGGTCGGCCGCCACCTCGGCGCGTGCCCGGTCCGGGGCGCAGTCCAGAAAGGCGACCGCGGCCTCGATCTCGTAAGGATGGGACTGTTCCAGAGCCTCGACGGCACTCCAGCAGAAGTCCGTGGCCCGGAACAGCCAGGCGTGCCACACCTGATTGCCGTGGAGCAACCCGACGACCGGGCCGGTCGCGAGCAGCTCCGCCGGAGGGTCGTCCACGATGGGGACGAACGGGGCCGCCGGATACCCGCGCTGTGTAGGAAGCAGAGCGGGAAGTGCGCCTTCTCTGGTTGATACATCGGTCAGAAAACGGCAGATCCGTTCGACCCGCTGTCCGGCGCAGCGATCGATCGAATCAAGAACGCTCAGCGCGTGGGCGGTGTGCAGCGGTTGGCTGACCGGACCCCGGAGATCGGGTTCCAGCGCGTGACCGTAGCCGCCGTCCTCGTTCTGATAAGCGGAGAGGGCCGTTTCGACGGCGTCGGGATCCCCGTCCAGGAAGCCATGGGCGAACCTCCGCTGTTCGAGGACACGGGCCGTGAGCCAGATGAACTGTTCGGCTCGCGCGAGGGTGCTTGCTCCGGTTCCAGCCATGGACCGACCGTAGAGGGGAAAGGCGTCCGGCACATGCCCGGCGGACCGGCTGCACTCTCAGGAGCGGGATACTGGTGGCATGCGGTTGACGATTTTCTGGGAGCGGATGGCCGACCACTTCGGTGCGGC
Source organism: Streptomyces sp. NPDC017520 (assembly GCF_044329855.1). Classification (NCBI taxonomy): domain Bacteria; kingdom Bacillati; phylum Actinomycetota; class Actinomycetes; order Kitasatosporales; family Streptomycetaceae; genus Streptomyces; species Streptomyces sp. NPDC017520. Next base: position 573,359 of record NZ_JBIRKB010000004.1, on the reverse strand, counting down.
GTACGCGGACTCCTTCGCCCGTGACCATGTGATGGCCGAACTCGGCGGCCGCACGGTGCACCAGGCGCTGGACGCGGGCTGGGACGCCAAGGACGTCTGGCGCGGGGTCTGTACGGCCATGGACGTTCCGGCCGACAGGCGCTGAAGCCGGTGTGCGTTCCGGCGGGCGGGCGCTGACCCGTTCCGGACGAGCGCTGACCCGTACGCGGCGAGCCCTGCCCCGTACGCGGCGAGCCCTGCCCCGTACCGGGGCGGGAAGGGAACCGGGACGGACGGGGAACGGCCGGCTCGGGGCGGGGGGCCGGTGGCCGTCGGCATAGGCCAGACTTGCCCCGTGTCATCGACAGACGAGACCGCCCCGGCCCAGCCGTCCGCGCCCCCACCCGCCCCGCCGGCCGCACCACCCGCGCCGCCCTCCGGCGCAGGCAGGGTCCGCATGCCCGGCTGGCTGCCGCGTGCGATGGTGCTGGCCCTGGCGCTCTACGCCTGCTTCCAGCTCGGCAGTTGGGCGTTCTACCAGCTCATCGGGTTGCTGACGAACGTGCTGATCGCGTTCTTCCTCGCGCTCGCCATCGAGCCCGCGGTCGGCCGGATGGCGGCTCGCGGCATGCGCCGCGGGCTGGCCACATTCCTCGTCTTCCTCGCAGTGACGATCTTCGGCGTCGGATTCGTGGTGCTGTTGGGGTCGATGCTCGCGGGCCAGATCGTCGACATGGTCGACGAGTTCCCCAAGTACATCGACTCGGTGATCAACTGGGTCAACCAGACCTTCCGCACCGAACTCTCCCGGGTCGAGGTCCAGGACAGCCTGCTGCACTCCGACTGGCTGCAGAAGTACGTCCAGAACAGCGCCACCGGAGTGCTCGACGTCTCCACCACGGTCCTCGGCGGACTGTTCCGGCTGTTGACGATCTTCCTGTTCTCCTTCTACTTCGCGGCCGACGGGCCCCGGCTCCGCCGCGCCCTGTGCTCCGTCCTGCCGCCGGCCCGGCAGACCGAGGTGCTGCGCGCCTGGGAGATCGCGGTCGACAAGACCGGCGGGTACATCTACTCGCGCGGTCTGATGGCGTTGATCTCCGGCGTGGGGCACTACGTCCTGCTGGTGATCCTCGGGGTGCCCTACGCCCCGGCACTCGCCGTCTGGGTCGGACTCGTCTCGCAGTTCATCCCCACCATCGGCACGTATCTCGCGGGCGCCCTGCCCATGCTGATCGCCTTCACGGTCGATCCCTGGTACGCGCTGTACGTGCTCGGGTTCGTCGTGATCTACCAGCAGTTCGAGAACTACGTGCTCCAGCCCAAGCTGACCGCGAAGACCGTCGACATCCACCCCGCGGTCGCCTTCGGGTCGGTCATCGCCGGCACGGCTCTGCTCGGCGCGGTCGGAGCGCTGGTCGCCATCCCCGCCGTCGCCACGCTCCAGGCGTTCCTCGGCGCCTATGTGAAGCGGTACGACGTCACCGACGACCCACGCGTGCACGGGGGCAGCAGCCGTACGCCCGGGAGGCCGTTGCCGTCCCGGATCCGCCGTCTGGTGTGGCCTCGGCGGTAGCAGCCGGTCGTGGCGGGCCGCCTCAGCGGTAACCCGTCACATCGGCCGACAGACCGGGGTCCTGGACCTCGGTCAGATACCGCCAGGCGTCCGGCCGGCTCCCGTCCACATCCGTGAAGCCGTACACCTGGGCGAGCTGCCCGCTGGAGAGCGACCTGCCGTTCCAGCGGGCCACCTCGGGGTCGCCGGCGAGGGCGGCCACGGCGCGGCCGACGTACGCGGGGGACTCGGAGATCGCGAAGTGGGGCGAGTGCGCGACGGCGTCCCGCCAGGTGGTCTCGGTCACCCCGTGGGCCTGGAGCATGACCTCGGACCGCAGCCAGCCCGGGGTGAGCGCCACGGCCGTCGCGTGGTGCGGTGCGAGCTCATGGCCGAGGGCGAAGGCCATCCGGTTCACCGCGGCCTTGGCCAGGTCGTAGAAGAACGAGACGCGGTAGTGGGACGCGTTGTACTCGTCCGTTCCGTCGGTCATCTCGACGACCAGGCCGCCCGGGGTCTCGATCAGCAGCGGCAGCGCGAAGTGACTGGTGATGGCATGGGTGTCGACGGCCAGCCGCAGGGTGTGCAGCCCGGTGTCGAGCGACGACTCCCACACCGGCCTGTCCCACTCGATCTCGGCCCCCCAGATGTCGTTCACCAGAATGTGCAGGACGCCCTGCTCGCTCGCGATGCGGGCCACCAGAGCCCTGACCCGGTCGGGAACCAGGTGATCGACCTGGACGGCGATGCCCCGCCCGCCCGCCGCGTCCACCAGGGCCGCGGTCTCCTCGATCGTTTCGGGCCGGTCCATCTCGGACCGCTCGGACCCGCTCGTACGGCCGGTCACATACACGGTCGCCCCGGCGGCGCCGAGCTGGACGGCGATGCCTCTCCCGGCCCCGCGGGTGCCTCCGGCGACGAGTGCCACGCGGCCGGCGAGATCGGCTCCGGGGGCCTGTCCTCCGTCGGGTGCTCCGGACCCCGCAATCGCTCCCATACCGATCGAATATAGGGCGATACGCCCAGGGGTGCAGGTCCGGCTGCGCCCGGTCAGCGGCTTTGGTCAGGGGCTTTGGCCGACGGCTTCGGCCAGGGGGGCTTCGGTCATGGGCTTTGGTCAAGGGGCGATCGCGGGGCCGCGTGGTGCGCTTGACATGAAAATCGAACATCCATTCTGATGGGATTCCGGCCGGGTTTTCCCGGGCCCGGCCGTGGAGTTGTCCACAGGCCGGGAGGACGTCGAGGCCCATTGTCAGTGGCAGGGGTTAGCGTCTGAGACGTGAAGCGATCGACTCAAGCAAATCGGGTGGAACCCATGGCAGGCAACGACCGCGAGAAGGCGCTGGACGCCGCACTCGCACAGATTGAACGGCAATTCGGCAAGGGCGCGGTGATGCGCCTGGGCGAGCGGCCGAACGAGCCCATCGAGGTCATCCCCACGGGATCGACCGCTCTCGACGTCGCCCTCGGCGTCGGCGGTCTGCCGCGCGGCCGTGTGGTGGAGGTGTACGGACCGGAGTCCTCCGGTAAGACGACGCTGACGCTGCACGCGGTGGCGAACGCGCAGAAGCTCGGCGGCTCGGTGGCGTTCATCGACGCCGAGCACGCGCTGGATCCGGAGTACGCGAAGAAGCTCGGCGTCGACATCGACAACCTCATCCTGTCCCAGCCGGACAACGGTGAGCAGGCACTGGAGATCGTCGACATGCTGGTGCGCTCCGGCGCCCTGGACCTGATCGTCATCGACTCCGTGGCGGCCCTGGTGCCCCGTGCGGAGATCGAGGGCGAGATGGGCGACTCGCACGTGGGTCTCCAGGCGCGTCTGATGAGCCAGGCCCTCCGCAAGATCACCAGTGCGCTCAACCAGTCCAAGACCACCGCGATCTTCATCAACCAGCTCCGCGAGAAGATCGGCGTGATGTTCGGCTCGCCGGAGACCACCACCGGTGGCCGGGCGCTGAAGTTCTACGCATCGGTGCGCCTCGACATCCGCCGGATCGAGACGCTCAAGGACGGCACCGACGCCGTCGGCAACCGCACCCGCGTCAAGGTCGTCAAGAACAAGGTCGCCCCGCCGTTCAAGCAGGCGGAGTTCGACATCCTCTACGGCCAGGGGATCAGCCGCGAGGGCGGTCTGATCGACATGGGCGTGGACCACGGCTTCGTCCGCAAGGCCGGCGCCTGGTACACGTACGAGGGCGATCAGCTCGGCCAGGGCAAGGAGAACGCCCGCAACTTCCTCAAGGACAACCCCGACCTCGCCAACGAGATCGAGAAGAAGATCCTGGAGAAGCTGGGGATCGGTGTCCGCCCGGACGCCGATGCGGGCGAGCCCGCCGCGGACGCCGCTGCGACGGCGGCTGGAGCACCGGCGGCCGAAGCGGCGGCGAAGCCGGCGACCACCGCGGCCGCCAAGGCCAAGCCGGCCAAGACCGCGGCGGCCAAGAGCTAGGCCGTGACACGTCGTACGGAGTGGCCGGGGGGCCCTGCCGAGCCCGGCGGCGACCCCGAATCCGACTACGGGCCCGTCGAGCCGGAGGCGGGCGCCGGGGCGCGGCCAGGGCGCCGCTCACGCGGTGGAGCGGGCGCCGGGAGCGGATTCGGCGAGGGGGCGGGCCGCCGCGCCCGCTCCGGCACCAGGAGCAGCGGCTCCCCTTCCTCGTCGAGGGCCGAGAAGGGGGAGCCGCGTGACCCGGTCGAGCAAGCGCGCAACATCTGCCTCCGGCTGCTCACCGGGACGCCGCGAACGCGCAAACAGCTCGCGGACGCCCTGCGCAAGCGGGAGATCCCGGATGAGGCGGCCGAGGAAGTGCTCGCGCGCTTCGAGGACGTCGGGCTGATCGACGATGCGGCGTTCGCCGGGGCATGGGTGGAGTCCCGGCACCACGGCCGGGGACTCGCGCGCCGTGCCCTCGTCCGTGAGCTGCGGACGAAGGGCGTGGACTCCACCGTGATCGACGAGGCGGTCGGCCGGCTCGACCCGGATCAGGAGGAGGAGACGGCGCGGGAGCTCGTGGCCCGCAAACTCCGCTCCACGCGAGGTCTGGACCGGGACAAGCGGCTGCGTCGCCTGGCGGGGATGCTCGCACGCAAGGGATACGGGGAAGGCATGGCCCTGCGGGTGGTGCGTCAGGCGCTGGAGGAGGAGGGCGAGGACACGGAAGGCCTGGACGAGCCTTTCTGAACACCGGAACACCGGAACACCGGAACACCGGGATACGGAGATCCGCGGGATCGGGGCTGTTCGCGGCCAGGGGGCGAGGGCCGGGCAGGAGGTAGCGGCGACCGTCAGCCGACGGCCAGCGGGCGGCGGCCAGTGGTCAGTGTCGCCGGACGGAGCGCGTCCGATGGTCAGGGGCCCATGGTCACTGTCCCGCCAGGGACGCGCGGCGGATGGTGGCGTCCATGAGCGCCAGGGCGTCCGCCGAGGTGCGACCGGGATGGCGGTTCCAGGGGCCGATCAGTCCGGGCCACCCCTGCGCGCGCAGCTCCGTGATCAACCAGGCGCCTGCCCGGTCCACGGTGTCGAGGGAGCCGTAGCCGAGGCGGTGCGCGGAGATGAGGGCACCGCAGACGCAGCGTGCGCCACGGGTGTTCCGCAGTTGGTACGGGGTGTTCTGCCAGCCCCACTCGGCCAGGATCTGCCGTGCGTAGCCGAGCTGGGTCGACGGGCGGAGGTCGCTCTGCCCGACCCGCCGCCAGAGGTGGACGCGGTCGGGCAGCATCGCGCCCAGCCTGCCGGGCAGCGGGCGCTCGTGCGGGGGCGCGGCCGGCAGTGTCCGCAGGGTGTCGTCGACGAGCCGGTCCACGGGCACGGACAGCAGGGTCCGCCAGTCGAAGGGCTCTGTGAGCGCCGGTTCCGCAGGTTTCGCGGGTTCCACGGACCGTGCGGACGTCGGCTCCGCCGGAGTGAGCAGGGTCTCGGGAGGCTCGGGAACCGTGCGCTCCCAGCCCGTGATGATCTGTTGCCACGCCTGAGTGTCGTGCAGCCGGGAAGCCTGGCCGTCGAGCTGGTCGGGGGTGAGGAGAGCGGTCGCCATGAATGCGTCATCTCCGTACATTTCGGTCCTCTGTGTGAGGCGAATGTCGGTCATTCACGGCGATTGCTCTAGTGGAACGTGGCGTTCGGGTGCGTGACATCCGAACGGATCCGACGCCTGTCCCCTGACGCCTGACGCCTGACGCCTGACGCCTGTCCCTGACGTCTGACGCCCGCCACCTGAACTCAGGTGGCGGGCGTCAGTCGGCAGATCACGCGGCATGCCCGCAACTGACGCCCGGGTGTCGGCTCCCGGGCATCAGCTCCCGGGTGTCAGGTGGAGGTGGCGGCGGAGACGACCGGTAGGCCCGCGCCGCGCCACGCCTGGAAGCCGCCGATCAGGTCGGTGGCCCGGTGCAGGCCCAGTTGCCGCAGCGAGGCGACCGCGAGGCTGGAGGCGTATCCCTCGTTGCAGATGACGACGATCCGGAGGTCGTGGCCGACCGCTTCGGCGGCGCGGTGGCTGCCCCGGGGGTCGAGCCGCCACTCCAGTTCGTTGCGTTCGACGACCAGCGCGCCCGGGATCAGTCCGTCCCGGGCGCGGAGCTCCGTGTACCGGATGTCGACCAGGAGGGCCCCGGCCTCCGCCGCCGCGGCAGCCTCGGGCGGGCCGATCCGGTCGTAGCCGGCCCTGACCCGCCGCAGCAGTTCGTCGATGCCCAGGGGCGTCGGGGCGGCCGGCACGGCCTCGCCCCGGTCCGTGTTCCGGTCCTCGCTCACTGCCAGTCCTCCGGGCTCTCGGTCTGCTCCAGGCGGAGCACCGCACCGGTGCGGCTGAACCGGCGGATCCGCGGCAGGGGCGGGTAGTAGGCATGGACGGAGACCGCGTGGGCGACCTCGGACTCGTTGAGGACCTCATGGACGTGGTTCTGTCCGAAGGCCCTGCCCTGACCGGTCGCCAGATTCCTCGACCGGTCCACCCCGTCCGTCAGCTCCAGCGTCTTCCAGCCGTCGGTGGGCAGCCGCACGGCCAGCGAGTGCTCCTTGAGGGCGCCGGCAGCGGTGGTGAACGCGCCGAACGAGTCGGCGTGGTCGTGCCAGCCCGTGCCGGTGCCCGGCGGCCAGCCGATCAGCCACGCTTCGCTGCCCCCCGGTCCGTCGAGCCGGATCCAGGTGCGGCCCTCCGGATCGAGAGGGAGCGAGGCGATGAGCGCCTCGTCCCGAGCGGCGCCGCGGACGAAGTCCATCAGCTCCGCGACCGTCGGTGCGGCGGAAGAGGGTGTGGAGCTACCGATCACGGGGCTGGAGGGTGTGGAGCCACCGGTCACGGGGGTGGAGGGTGTGGAGCCCCCGGTCACGGGGGTGGAAGGGGAAGGGACAGCGGCAGCCGTGGGCGCGGCGGAGCTGAGGGAAGACACGAGGACCGTCCTGGGAGTTCGCGCGGGATTCCGGCCATGCGGAAAAAACAGCACGAACCGGCTTGGGGGAGGCGAGTCAGCAGGACGGGCGACACACGCAGCCCGCGTAACGGACGAGGTCCATATGGACCCTCCGCCACAGGCGCACATCGGTGTCGGTCATGATCTGGAGTACACCACGCGCGCCTGTGACGGTCAATCGATCAATGGCGACCGGCGGTCCCCTCGGCGTGGACCCGTGCCCGAGGGCGAGGTTCGCGCCCCGCGTCGTGTCCGTCCTCGCCGTCACCCGGTTCCACGGGCTCGCGCGCTTCGCTGGGCTCACCGCCCAGAGCGGCCCGTGCCGCGGTGAGCAGCTCCGCGGGCCGTACGCCGCCGAAGGCGGCCACCAGGTGCCCGTCCGGCCTCACCAGCAGGACCGTGTGCGCCGATGCCCCCGGATAGCTCTCGGTGACCAGCAGCTCCGTCGATCCGGGGAGTGCCGCCACGGCGTCCGTGAGGCGAGGCATGACACCCGCGGTCTGCCAGTGCCGCCGGTCCCAGACCCCGGTCCCCGGCGCGACCAGGACCACCAGCGGATGCCCCTGCCCCAGCCGCTCCCGCAGCCGCGCCGTCGTCCCGTCCGGCGCGGTCACCCTCACATCGGCGACCGGCGCACCGGGGGGCGTACCGACGACGGTGTGCGCCTCCGTGTGCGGTGGTGCAAGGGGGGAGTGCGAGTACGAAGGGGGCGCACCCAGCGCTCCGCAGCCCAGATGGCCGTCGGAGAGCAGGGTGTCGCGACCACGTGCGGCGCCCGGGACCAGGGTCCGCAGACCGCCTCCGCCGCGCAGTATCGGCAGCGACTGGTCGGCGGCGCGCAGCCGCGAGGCCACCGCCGCCCGGCGCTCCGCCTGATAGCTGTCGAGGAGGTGCTCGGCCGGGCCGTGGTGCCAGGCGTGGGCCAGCTTCCAGGCCAGGTTCTCGGCGTCCCGGATGCCCTCGTCCAGTCCCTGCGTGCCCACGGCGCCCAGCAGGTGCGCCGCGTCCCCCGCCAGGAAGGCACGCTGCTTGCGCCAGCGCCGGGCGAGCCGGTGGTGGAGCGTGTGGACGCCGGTGTCCAGCAGTTCGTACGCCGGGGTCTCGCCGCACCAGCCGGCCAGCGTGTCCCGGATGCGGGTGATCAGAGCTTCGGGAGTGACCAGTTCGCCACGCGGCGGCAGCAGCCAGTCCAGCCGCCAGACGCCGTCCGGCAGTGGCCGGGCGGAGACCTCGGCGCCCCCGGTCCGCCAGGGAGGCTGCCGGTGCAGGACGGCCTCGTCGGGCCAGGGCAGCTCGGCCCGGAGCGCGGCGACGGCATGCCGCTCCACTGCCGTACGGCCGGGGAACCGGATGTCCAGCAGCTTGCGCACGGTCGACCGGGCGCCGTCGCAGCCGACCAGATAACTCCCGCGCCACCAGGTCGAGCCCGGCTCCCTCGTGTGCACCGTGATGCCGTCGGGGTCCTGCTCCAGCGTGTCGATCCGGCTCAGCGGCACCCGCTGGACCAGCGGCGCCTTGTCCGCCGCCGCACGCAGCGCGGCGCTCAGCGCATGCTGCGGGACATGGAGCGGCGCGGGAAGAAGCCCGGTGAGCGGGGCCTCGTCCTCGCTGCCGCCCCCGCTCAGCGGCACGTTCCGGACCAGCTGCTTCCGGCGCATCGAACGCCACCCGGACCAGCGCAGCCCGACCCGGTCCAGCTCCCGGCAGCCGAGGCGGCCCATCAGATCGGCGGTGTCCTCGCGCAGCACGACCGTGCGGGCGGGGCGGGGCTCCTCCGTGCCGGGGCCCTCGTCGAGAACGACCGAGGGGACGCCCTGGGCGGCGAGGGCCAGCGACAGCGTCAGCCCGACGGGCCCGGCGCCGACGACGATCACCGGGTCCACGGCTCGTACCCTCCGGCCCGTACGGTCATGCGGAACGTGGCATAGGAAGCCGGGTGCGTGATCACAGAACGTATGCAACCCACTGGTGGTGCTTGCGTCAAGTGACCGAGGCAGCGACGCGTGCGCCGCTGCCTCGAATGCTCCTGCTCGTCAGGGCCGGGAAGACCCCGGGGACGGTCAGCCCTTCGTCACACCGGTCCCACCGGCACCGTCGGCCGCCGGGCCTGCGCCCCCTGCGCCCCCCGCGTCAGGGCCGGGAACGGTCTCCACTGCCGGGATGCCGGCGGCCGGGGCGCCGGGCGCCACCTTGATGCCGGTCTTGGCGCGGCGGCCGCGCTTCTCGATCCACGTCGCCAGCGCCGAGAGCAGCAGGCACATCGCTATGTAGAGCGTGCCGATGACGACGATCGTCGAGACGTACGGGTACTGGCCGTTCACCTGCGTGTTGGAGGCGATCAGCCGCGCGGTCTGGAGCAGCTCCGGGTACAGGATGATGAAGCCGAGCGAGGTGTCCTTGAGGGTCACCACGAGCTGACCGATGATCGTCGGCAGCATCGACCGGACGGCCTGCGGCATCAGGACGCTGACCATGACCTGCGTCTTGCTCATGCCGAGCGCGTACGCGGCCTCGCTCTGGCCCTTGGGCACCGAGTTGATGCCGGCCCGCAGCACCTCGGCCTGGACGCAGCCGTTGTAGACGGACAGACCCGCGGCCAGCGCCCACATCGAGTAGTCGGTGAGGAAGCCGACCCAGATGGCGTAGATGGTGATCAGCAGCGGGAGCGAGCGGAACAGCTCGATGAAGGTGGTCGCCGCCCAGCGGACCGGCTTGTGGTCGGAGAGCCGGCCCACCACCAGCACCACACCGAGGACCAGCGAGCCGACCGCGGCGAGACCGAACGCCTTGAGCGTGGCGATCAGGGCGTCGGCGATGTTCTGCCGGATGCCCGTGTAGTTGAAGATGTCCCACATCGCGGGGGCGAGGTGCCCCTTGTCGGCGAGCCGCATGATGCTGACCGCGATCAGCGCCGCGATGGCGAGGCTGCCGACGACCGCGTAGATCCGGTTGCGGACGACGGCCTTGGGACCCGGGGCGTCGTAGAGAACGCTGGCGCTCATCGGGCGACCTCCATGCGACGCTCCAGCAGCCGGAAGAGGCCGCTGATGGTAAACGTGACGATCAGGTAGCCGATGGCCACCCAGATGAAGACGGGGACGATGTCGTAGCCCTTGTCGCTCATCAGCTTCTGCCAGCCGAACAGCTCGGCGACGCTGAAGGCGCCGGCGATCGCGGAGTTCTTCGTCAGTGCGATGAAGATGCTGCTCAGCGGCGGGATCACGGTCCGGGTCGCCTGCGGGAGCACCACGATCTGCAGGGTCTGGGCGAACGTCATGCCGATGGAGCGGGCGGCCTCGGCCTGTCCCAGGGGCACGGTGTTGATGCCCGAGCGCACCGCCTCGCACACGAACGAGGAGGTGTAGAAGCCGAGCGCCAGCGAGCCGAGCACGAACGGGCTCATCCCCGGGAAGAGGATCTCGGGCACGACGAAGAAGAAGATCAGGAAGAGCAGCGTCAGCGGGGTGTTGCGCATCAGCGTCACCCAGGCGGTGCCGAAGTACCGCAGCGGCGGCACCGGCGAGACCCGGAATCCGGCGATGAGCACACCGAGGACCAGGGCGATAACCGAGCTGACGGCGGTGATCGACACGGTTCCTATGAAGCCGTCGCGGAACTCTGGGAAATTGTCGAGCAGTACGTTCATGAGGTCTCCGCGTCGGCGGTCAGCGGCATCAGGGCAGGGGAAGGGGCGCCCCGTTCGCCCGCAACCCCCGGAAGAACCGGGACGGCGGCGGTGGCGTACGGGACGCCTGGGTCACTCGCGGGGCGTCGTGACGGATGACGGGGTGCCGGCCGTCGGACGGCGGGCCGGAGCCCGCGGTCCGACGGCCGACGGCGTCAGTAGCGCTCGATGGCCGGCGGCTCGACGTAGTCCGAACCGGACAGACCCAGCGTGGCCTCGTAGATCTTCTTGTACGTGCCGTCCTTGACGCGCTCCTCCAGCGACTTGCTGATGGCCTCGCGGAGGACCTTGTCGTCCTTGTTCAGACCGATGCCGTAGGGCTCGTCGGTGAACGGGTCGCCGACGACCTTGAGCTTGCCGGAGTTGGCGGCCGCGTAGCCCTTGAGGATCGAGTCGTCCGTGGTGACGGCGTCGACCTGCTTGGTCAGCAGCTGCTGGACACAGTCGGAGTACTTGGCCAGCTCGACGACGCTCGCGCCGTACTCCGGCTTCTTGATCTCCTGGAGCGGCGTGGAGCCGACGATCGAGCAGACCTTCTTGCCCTTCACCGCGTCCTTGCCGGTGATCGACTTCTCGTCCTCGCGCACCAGGAGGTCCGCGCCGGCCTTGTAGTACGGCCCGGCGAAGCCGACCTGCTTCTTGCGCTCGTCGTTGATCGTGTACGTGCCGACGTAGTAGTCGACCTGGCCCTTGGAGATGGCCGTCTCACGGACGCCGGAGTCGACGGTCTTCCACTCGATCTGCTTGTCGGAGAAGCCGAGGTCGGCCGCGACCATCTTGGCGATCTCGATGTCGAAGCCCGAGCGCTCCTTGGTCGACTGGTCCTCGAAGCCGAGGTACGGCTGGTCCGCCTTGGCGCCGATGACGATCTTGCCGCGCTCCTTGGCCTTCTTGAAGACCGGGGAGTCCAGGGCGACGTCCTTGGCCGCGGTGTACGTGGGCAGTGCGGGGGCCTCGGAGGAACCGGGCTTCGTGCCGCCCGGCTTGTCGCCGGCGGAGCCCTCCTTGCCGCCGCAGGCGGTCGCGGTCAGGGCGAGGACGGCGATGGCCGCGACGGCGGCGGACTGACGGAGCTTCATGTGGGCAATCCTTAGGTCGTGGGTCGTTGTCGTCAGTGGTGAAGGATCTTCGACAGGAAGTCCTTGGCCCGGTCGCTGCGCGGGTTGCTGAAGAACTGGTCGGGGGTCGCCTCTTCGACGATCTTCCCGTCGGCCATGAACACGACGCGGTTGGCGGCGGAACGGGCGAAGCCCATCTCGTGGGTGACGACGATCATCGTCATCCCGTCCCGGGCCAGCTGCTGCATGACCTCCAGGACCTCGTTGATCATCTCCGGGTCGAGCGCCGACGTGGGCTCGTCGAAGAGCATGACCTTCGGGTCCATCGCCAACGCCCGGGCGATCGCGACGCGTTGCTGCTGGCCACCGGAGAGCTGCGCCGGGTACTTGTCGGCCTGTACGCCGACGCCCACCCGGTCGAGCAGGGCCCGGGCCTTCTCCTCCGCCGCCTTCTTGTCGGCCTTGCGGACCTTGACCTGGCCCAGCATGACGTTCTCCAGCACCGTCTTGTGTGCGAAGAGATTGAACGACTGGAAGACCATGCCCACGTCGGCACGCAGCCTGGCCAGCTCCTTGCCCTCCTGGGGCAGGGGCTTGCCGTCGATCGAGATCGCTCCCGAATCGACCGTCTCCAAGCGGTTGATCGTGCGGCACAGCGTGGACTTGCCGGACCCGGAAGGCCCGATGACGACCACGACCTCGCCACGGGCGATGGTCAGGTCGATGTCCTGGAGCACATGCAGCGCGCCGAAGTGCTTGTTGACGTTGCTCAGTACGACCAGGTCGTTCGCCGCGGGCGCGGCACCCTCGGCGTCCTTGGTCACTGAAACTCCGCTCATCGGCTTCTTGCTCCGTCCTCCTCGGTTGAACAAGGACAGTAATGACGCAGTGCTACCAACGTCATTACATCTGAGCGGAAATTGAGCATAACGATCCGGCGGCAACCGGACACTCCGCGTGAACAGGACGTCACACGCCGCCCCGGAGGCGTACCGGGTGCATAACGGAACCCTGCTGTAACCGGGACGCTCTTGACTGGTGTGCCGTTCATCGGCGTGGATGCCTGGAACGAGAAAGACGTGAAACACCGCAGAACGGGAAGTCTCATCGGGGCTCGCGGGGGATCTCGCGGATGAAGCGCGGGTTAATCTCGGGCCCTACGTCGTGACGCCGTGCGACGGTGCTGCCGACGGGACGACGAAGCGAACGAGCCCCAGGAGCCGCACGGCCCGGGGGAGCACGGAGACCCGAGGAGCCGCACGGCCCCGCGGGAGCACGGAGACCCCCGGAGCCGCACGGCCCCCGGGGAAACGGAGAGGAGGGCCATGAGACTGCTGCTCGTCGAGGACGACGACCATGTCGCGGCGGCCCTGTCCGCCGTGCTCGCCCGGCACGGATTCCAGGTCGTGCACGCCCGCAACGGCGAGGAGGCCCTGCGCGCGCTGCTGCCCGCCGAGAAGGAGCCCTTCGGGGTGATCCTCCTCGATCTCGGCCTGCCCGACCAGGACGGCTACGAGGTGTGCGGGAAGATCCGCAAACGCACCGCGACCCCCGTGATCATGGTCACCGCCCGGGCCGATGTGCGCTCACGCATCCACGGCCTCAACCTCGGCGCCGACGACTACGTCACCAAGCCGTACGACACCGGCGAGCTGCTCGCCCGTATCCACGCGGTCGCCCGGCGCACCACCAGCGGCGAGGACACCGCGCCGACCCCCGCCGCCGCCCTGCGCCTCGGTCCGGTCGCCATCGAGCTGCCGACCCGCCGGGTCAGCGTCGACGGCGCGGAAGTCCAGCTCACCCGCAAGGAGTTCGACCTGCTGGCCCTTCTCGCCCAGCGCCCCGGCGTCGTCTTCCGCCGCGAGCAGATCATCAGCGAGGTCTGGCGCACCAGCTGGGAGGGGACCGGGCGCACCCTGGAGGTCCACGTCGCCTCCCTGCGCTCCAAGCTGCGGCTGCCCGCCCTGATCGAGACCGTGCGGGGCGTCGGCTACCGGCTCGTCGCGCCGTCCGCGTAACCGGCGGGTACGTCTCCCGGTGCGCTCCCGTCTGCTCCCGCTGCTCATCGTCCTGATGGCCGCCATGCTGCTCACTCTCGGCTTCCCGCTCGCGATCAGCGTGGCCGCCGCCGAGCAGCAGCGGCTGGTGATCGACCGCATCGACGACACCGCACGGTTCGCCGCCCTGGCGCAGTCCATCACCGACACCTCCCCGGACAGCGAGGAGCGGCGCCGCACCCTCCAGACCGACCTGGAGCTCTACGCCTCCGTGTACGACATCCGCGCCGGCGTCTTCTTCCGGGACTACCGGGCCCTGGCCAAGGCCCCCGGCTACTGGACCCTGCCCGCCAAGGGCGAGGGGCGCACGGCCTTCAACGAGGCGCTGCTGGGCCGCCGCTCGCACGACCCCCCGCAGATCTGGCCCTGGTGCGACGGCCGCGTCGTCGTCGCCTCACCCGTCGTGCGCGACGGCGATGTGGTCGCCGTGGTCGTCCTCGACTCGCCCACCGGCGAGATGCGGTCCCGGATCCTGCGGACGTGGCTGTTCATCGGCCTCGGCGAGGCGCTGGCGCTGCTGGTGGCGGTCGGCGCGGCGGTACGGCTCACCGGCTGGGTCCTGCTGCCCGTACGGACCCTGGACGCGGCCACCCACGACATCGCCGGCGGCCGGATGCGCTCCCGGGTCGCCGCCTCCGCCGGGCCGCCGGAGCTCAGACGCCTGGCCCGTTCCTTCAACGAGATGGCGGACAACGTCGAGGACGTGCTGGAGCAGCAGCGCGCCTTCGTCGCCGACGCCTCGCACCAACTGCGCAACCCGCTCGCCGCCCTGCTGCTGCGCATCGAGCTGCTCGCCCTGGAGCTGCCCGAGGACAGCGAGGAGATCGCGGCCGTGCGCACCGAGGGGAAGCGGCTGGCCCGGGTCCTCGACGACCTCCTGGACCTCGCGCTGGCCGAGCACGCCGAGGCGGACCTCCAGCTGATCGACATCGTCCCGCTCGCCGCCGAGCGGGTCGCCTCCTGGCGCCCGATGGCGGAGCGGGAAGGCGTGCACCTCACCCTGGACGGGGCCCCGGCGGCCACCGCCTGGGCCGACCCCGTGGCGCTCTCCAGCGCCCTGGACGCGGTGGTCGACAACGCCCTGAAGTTCACCCCCGCCGGAGAGGACGTCACCGTCACCGTCGCCGCCGGAGCCCGCGCGGCGACCGTCGTGGTCGCCGACCGGGGCCCCGGCCTCACCGAAGCGGAGCTGGAGCGGGTCGGGGACCGCTTCTGGCGCAGCACCCGCCACCAGAACGTCAGTGGATCGGGCCTGGGCCTCTCCATCTCCCGGGTGCTGCTCGCGGCGGGCGGCGGCTCGATCGCGTACGAGCACCACGAACCGCACGGCCTGCGGGTGACCGTCTCGGTCCCCCGCGACCTGCCGGGGAGCTGATGGGGAGCGGGAGGGAGGCGCCCTCGGCCCTTCAGGGGCGACGGGGCTTCACGACTTCACGGCTTCGCGGCGCTTCACGACTCCACGGCTTCACGGGTTCACGGCTTCACGGCTTCACGGCTTCACCGAGCGGTAGTAGGCCTTGGCCCCGTCGTGCACGTCCAGTGGATCCGTGTAGATCGCCGTCCGCAGATCCACCAACTGCGCCGCATGGACCTCGCGGCCGATCCCGTCCCGGCTGTTGATCACCGTCCGGGTGAAGGCCTCGGTCATGGCCGCGTCCGTACGGTCGGTCGTGACGAGCAGGTTGGCGACGGCGACCGTGGGCACCGCCTGACCCTGCTGGGCCTGGGGATACACGTCGGCGGGCGTCATGGCGGACCGGTAGAAGCGGGTGGGACCGGTCGCCGACTGGAGCTTCGCGACCAGCTCGGCCTCCAGCGGCACCAGCCGGATGTCGAAGCGCCGCGACAGCTCCTGCACGGCCGCGGTCGGCAGCCCGCCCGACCAGAAGAACGCGTCGAGCCGGCCCTGGGTCAGCCGTACGGGCATGGTGTCGATGCCCACCGGCACCGGTGTGACGTCGGCGGCCGGATCGAGCCCGGCCACCGTCAGCAGCCGGTCCGCGACCAGCCGCACCCCGGAACCCTCCTGGCCGACGCCCACCCGCTTGCCCCGCAGATCGGAGACCGTCCGCACGTCGGAGTCGCGGGGGACGACCAACTGCACGTAGTCGTCGTACAGCCGGACACAGCCGCGCAGTCGCTGGGCCCCCGGCCTGCCGTCGCGCAGATAGGTGGCCACCGCGTCGGCGGTGGCGATGGTGAAGTCCGCCTCGCCCGTCGCCACCCGGGCGAGGTTCTGCTGCGACCCCTCGCTGGTCCGCAGCTGTATGGACACCTCCGGCATGTCCTTGGCGAGGGCGACCTCCAGTCGTTCCCCGTACCGCTGGTACACACCGCTGGGCACACCGGTGGAGAAGGTGAGCGACCCGCTCGGGTCCCCCTCGTCCCCCTCGGGCTGCAACCACCACGCGAGCAGCCCGAGCACGACCGCGAGCACGGCGCCCGTCCGCAGGGTGCGCCGGCGGTCGAATCGGGACAGAGCGTGGAACATGCGCGCGATCCTGCCAGCTCGACCGCCCCCCTGACCAGGCTTCCCCATGAGGCCCGGCCCACAGCGGGCCGGGCCGGGCGGCGGAAGGGCGGGGCCGGGGAAGGGGACCCGGAAGGGGACGGGAGGGGGCCGCCCGGCAACCGCCTACCCTTGTCCCATGAGCAGCGGCAACCGGAGCGAAGCAGTGGACGTCCAGAAGAGCTACGAGGTGCGCACCTACGGGTGCCAGATGAACGTCCACGACTCCGAACGGCTGTCGGGTCTCCTGGAGGGCGCCGGTTACGTCCGGGCCCCCGAAGGCTCCGACGGCGACGCCGACGTCGTCGTCTTCAACACCTGCGCGGTGCGGGAGAACGCCGACAACAAGCTGTACGGAAACCTCGGCCGCCTCGCGCCCATGAAGACCAAGCGCCCCGGGATGCAGATCGCCGTCGGCGGCTGTCTCGCGCAGAAGGACCGCGACACCATCGTCAAGCGGGCCCCCTGGGTCGACGTCGTCTTCGGCACCCACAACATCGGCAAGCTGCCGGTCCTCCTGGAGCGCGCCCGCGTCCAGGAGGAGGCACAGATCGAGATCGCCGAGTCCCTGGAGGCCTTCCCCTCCACGCTCCCCACCCGCCGCGAGTCCGCCTACGCCGCGTGGGTCTCCATCTCGGTCGGCTGCAACAACACCTGCACCTTCTGCATCGTCCCGGCGCTGCGCGGCAAGGAGAAGGACCGCCGCACCGGCGACATCCTGGCCGAGATCGAGGCCCTGGTCGCCGAGGGCGTCTCCGAGATCACCCTCCTCGGCCAGAACGTGAACGCGTACGGCTCCGACATCGGCGACCGCGAGGCCTTCTCCAAGCTGCTGCGCGCCTGCGGCGCCATCGAGGGCCTGGAACGCGTCCGCTTCACCTCGCCGCACCCCCGCGACTTCACCGACGACGTCATCGCCGCCATGGCCGAGACGCCCAACGTGATGCCGCAGCTGCACATGCCGATGCAGTCCGGATCCGACAGCATCCTGAAGGCGATGCGCCGCTCCTACCGCCAGGAGCGCTTCCTGGGGATCATCGAGAAGGTGCGCGCCGCGATGCCGGACGCCGCCATCTCCACCGACATCATCGTGGGCTTCCCCGGCGAGACGGAGGAGGACTTCGAGCAGACGATGCACGCCGTCCGCGAGGCGCGGTTCGCCAACGCGTTCACCTTCCAGTACTCCAAGCGCCCCGGGACCCCCGCCGCCGACATGGACGGCCAGATCCCCAAGGAGGTCGTCCAGGAGCGGTACATGCGCCTGTCCGCCCTCCAGGAACAGATCTCCTGGGACGAGAACAAGAAGCAGGTCGGCCGCACCCTGGACGTCATGGTCGCGGAGGGCGAGGGCCGCAAGGACGGAGCCACCCGGCGCCTCTCCGGCCGCGCCCCCGACAACCGGCTGGTCCACTTCACCCAGCCCGAGAAGGCCGTGCGCCCCGGTGACGTCGTGACCGTCGAGATCACCTACGCCGCCCCGCACCACCTGCTCGCCGAGGGCACACCGCTCGCCGTACGGTCCACCCGCGCGGGCGACGCGTGGGAGAGGCGCACCTCCGAGGCGGCCGCCAAGCCCGCCGGGGTGATGCTCGGCCTCCCCGGCATCGGCGCCCCGGACCCGCTCCCGGCCGCCGCGGCCCCGGCCTGCGGCATCGGCTGACGGGCCGGTCCGCTCAGCCGTCCCGGCCGGGACGGCGGCAGCAGCCGGACGCAGGCTCGGGGGCAGTAGCCGTCGGCCCCCGTCGGCCCCGGCACAAGGGCCCCGTGGGCACTGACGCCGGCCCCGGCACACCGGTCGCGCGCGGCCGACCGGCCCCCGGCTGACGGCAAGTACGCTGACCGGCATGCTTGTCGCCGCCGCCGTGTGCCCCTGTCCGCCGCTCCTGGTGCCCGAGGTCGCCGCCGGGGCCGCCCCCGAACTCGACGCCGCACGTGACGCGTGCCTCGACGCCGTGGGGGTGCTCGCCGCCTCGCGCCCGGACCTGCTCGTCGTCGTGGGGCCGGGCGACGACCGGTCCGCCGGGCCCCACCCGGCAGGGGCGCGCGGGTCCTTCCGGGGCGTCGGTGTGGACCTCGACGTGACGCTCGGCGTCGCACCGCCGGACGCCGCCGCCCCGGACCGGCCGCTGCCGCAGTCCCTCACCGTGGGCGCCTGGCTGCTGGGCCGGGCCCGATGGACGGGCGCCCCCGCCGAGGGGCTCGCCGTGGCGGAGAACGAGGCCCCTCGGGAGTGCGCCGAGGCCGGACGCTCCCTCGCCCTACGCGCCGAGCGGGTCGCACTCCTGGTGATGGGCGACGGCAGCGCCTGCCGCACCCTCAAGGCCCCCGGCTACCTCGACGAGCGGGCAGCCGCCTTCGACGCCCGCGCCACCGAAGCGCTCGGCTCCGCGGACCTCGACGCCCTCGCCGCGCTCGACGCGACGCTCGCCCGTGAACTCAAGGCGGCCGGACGTGCCCCCTGGCAACTGCTCGGCGGTGCCGCGCGGGACGCCGGGCTCACCGGCCGGCTGCTGTACGAGGACGCCCCGTACGGCGTGGGCTACACCGTGGCCGCCTGGTCCTGAACAGACCGGCGGCGGGTACGGAGCGCTCGGCCTCGTACCCGCCACCGGTTCCCTGCCGCCGCGCTCAGGAAGCGGGCGGCGGCGGAGGAGGAGTGTTGCCGGGCGTACCCCCGGGCGTACCAGGGGTGCCGGGCGTACCGGGAGTACCAGGCGTGCCGGGGGTGCCCCCGTCCTTGTTGCCCAGCTTGTCCACGGCCTCCTTGGCCTTGCGCGTCCCCGAATCGATCTTGTCGCTGTATTTGCCCTTGGTCTTCTGGTCGACCGTGCGCGCGGCCTTGTCGAGGCCCTGCTCGATCTTGCCCCCGTGCTGCTGCGCGAGGTCGCCGACCTTGTCCTTGGCCGGCCCCAGCTTGGCCTTCAGGTTGTCCAGGAACCCCATTGGGTCACCTTCCGTGCAGTGAGGACTGTTGAGAACCGTTCGCGGGAGCGTTCTCCCGCCCCCATTGTCCGTCACTTGTCCGGTCTTGCCGTTTTTACACGCCTCATTGCGCTTTCCCGGCGCTTCCCTGACGTCGCTCTCCGCGCACGGCCGGGCCCCCACGGGCACCCGGTGTGGTCGGGAGGGCCCGGAAATTTGGGAGACTGTCCGGGTGACCCCTCCCGCTTCCGCCCCCCGCGTCATCACCGTCGTAGGCCCCACCGCAGCCGGAAAGTCGGATCTGGGGGTCTTTCTCGCCCAGCGGCTCGGCGGCGAGGTGATCAACGCCGATTCCATGCAGCTCTACCGGGGCATGGACATCGGCACCGCGAAGCTGACGCTCCCCGAGCGCGACGGCGTACCGCACCGGCTGCTGGACATCTGGGACGTCACCGAGACCGCCAGCGTCGCCGAGTACCAGCGACTGGCCCGCCTGGAGATCGACCGGCTGCTCGCCGAGGGGCGCACCCCGATCCTCGTCGGTGGCTCCGGGCTGTACGTGAAGGGTGCCATCGACGCCCTGGAGTTCCCGGGCACGGACCCCGGGGTGCGCGCCCGCCTCGAAGCGGAGCTGGCCGAGCGCGGCTCGGGCGCCCTGCACGAACGCCTCTCCGCCGCCGACCCGGAGGCCGCACGGTCCATCCTGGCGACAAACGGCCGCCGCATCGTCCGCGCCCTCGAAGTCATCGAGATCACCGGCAAGCCGTTCACCGCCAACCTCCCCGGCGAGGAGCCGGTCTACGACGCCGTGCAGATCGGCGTCGACGTGGACCGCCCTGAACTGGACGAGCGCATCGCCCTTCGCGTCGACCGGATGTGGGAGGCGGGGCTCGTGGACGAGGTGCGCGCCCTGGAGGCGTCCGGGCTGCGTGAGGGTCTCACGGCCTCGCGGGCCCTCGGCTACCAGCAGATCCTCGCGGTGCTCGCGGGGGAGTGCACCGAGGACGACGCGCGGGCCGAGACCGTACGCGCCACCAAGCGCTTCGCCCGCCGCCAGGACTCCTGGTTCCGCCGTGACGCGCGTGTCGTGTGGCTCGGCGGCGGCCACCGTGACCGGGGGGAACTCCCGCACCGGGCGCTGACGTTGGTCGAACGAGCGGTCACAGCCTGATCACGTGATGGCATCGGGAAGCTCCGCCCGTCAATTCGGCACCCGTGATCGTGCCATCATCGAGCATCGATCCACCAGTGGAGTCCGAGTTGGGAGGGCGCGTGGCGATGGAGGCCGGCCCTCGCGACACGGAGCAGCGCGACACAGAGCACGGCGTGCCGTCACCGCGGGAGACCGCGGGACGGCTGAGTCCTGACGGGCCCGACGAGCAGGACGTGGCCCCCGAGGTCGAGGTCGAGCTGCGGCCCACCCGCAAGCTGCGGATCTGGCAGCTCGCCCCCATCGTGATACTGGCCGCGGTCGGCTCGCTGATGTTCGCCTTTCCCCTCGCCTTCGAGTTCGGCGACGGCGGCGCCATCGTCGCCATGCTGGGACTCCTGATCAGCTGCTGCGCGGCCGGGTGGGGCATGATGGCCGCCCGCCGCGTCGGGCACACCTGGCCGGGGCTGCCCTCCCGCGGCTCCGGTGCCCGCCCCGACTGGCGGGTGATCGCGCTGTACGCGGTGACCGGAGCCGCACTGGTCGCGCTCGCCGTCTGGCGCGTGGACCGACTGCGCTGACGGCAGGACGCGCCCTGCGCCGGGGCCGCCCGCGCGGGGCATGGGCCCGGGCGGGCGGGGCCCTGTGCCGGTAGCGGGCCCGGCCGCCGGGGCCGCTTGTGCGGGTTGTCGGCGCCGCCTCGTACAGTTGGCCTGTGAGCACCTCGCAGATCGCCTTCCTCAAGGGTCACGGCACCGAGAACGACTTCGTGATCGTCCCGGACCCGGACAACGACCTCACGCTGCCCGCCGCCGTCGTCGCCCGGCTCTGCGACCGCCGGGCCGGCATCGGCGGGGACGGCCTGCTGCACGTCGTGCGGTCCGCCGCGCACCCCGAGGCGCGCTCCATGGCGGACGCGGCCGAGTGGTTCATGGACTACCGCAACGCGGACGGCTCGATCGCCGAGATGTGCGGCAACGGCGTGCGGGTCTTCGCCCACTACCTCCAGCGCGCCGGCCTCGTCGAGGAGGGCGACCTCACCGTCGCCACCCGGGGCGGCCCCAAGCACGTGCACCTCGCGAAGAACGGCGACATCACGGTCTCGATGGGACGCGCCCTGCTGCCCGAGGAAAGCGTGACGGTCAGCGTCGGCGACCGCAGCTGGCCCGCGCGAAACGTCAACATGGGCAACCCGCACGCGGTCGCCTTCGTCGACGACCTCGACCACGCCGGCGACCTGTTCACCGCCCCGCCCGTCAGCCCCGGCGCCGTCTACCCCGACGGCGTCAACGTCGAGTTCGTCGTCGACCGGGGCCCGCGCCACGTCGGCATGCGGGTCCACGAGCGCGGCTCCGGCGAGACCCGCTCCTGCGGCACCGGCGCCTGCGCGGTCGCCGTCGCCACCGCCCGCCGGGACGGCGTCGATCCCGCGAAGACCGGCCTCCCCGCCGCCTACCGGGTGGACCTCCCCGGCGGCACCCTCGTCATCACCGAGCATCCCGACGGCGGTATCGACATGACCGGGCCCGCGGTGATCGTCGCCGAGGGCGTCATCGACCCGATCTGGCTCGAAACCTCCTGAGGAATGGCTCGCTCGAAACGATGACCAGCCCGGGCTTCGCTCGAATGGGTGATCCGTTTCACGCGGGGCGAGAGCCGGACTGCGCCACGTGGTGGGGTCGATAGCATCAAGCACCGGTCCCGAGGGGCATCCGCTCCTCCCCAGCGCCGGTCGACGTCGTCGGAGGTGCCCATGAGTGCAGAGGCCGCCGATCCGGGCGCTCCCCTACGCAGGCGGAGCCGCCCCCGGATCGATCTGCGCAGACTGGGCCGGGTGGCACTGCGCGGCCCGGTCTCCCGCGACCGGCTGCCCGATGCCATCGGACATGTCGCCGAGGCGCACCGCGCCCACCACCCCGACGCCGACCTGACCATCCTGCGCCGGGCCTATGTCCTCGCGGAGTCCTCGCACCGCGGCCAGATGCGCAAGAGCGGCGAGCCGTACATCACGCATCCGCTGGCCGTCACCCTGATCCTCGCCGAACTCGGTGCCGAGACCACCACCCTCACCGCCTCCCTGCTCCACGACACCGTCGAGGACACGGAAGTGACGCTCGACCAGGTACGCGAGCAGTTCGGCGACGAGGTCTGCTATCTCGTCGACGGCGTGACGAAGCTGGAGAAGGTCGACTACGGCGCCGCCGCCGAACCGGAGACCTTCCGCAAGATGCTCGTCGCCACCGGCAACGACGTCCGGGTCATGTCGATCAAGCTCGCGGACCGGCTGCACAACATGCGCACCCTCGGCGTGATGCGCCCCGAGAAGCAGGCCAGGATCGCCAAGGTCACCCGGGACGTCCTCATCCCCCTCGCCGAACGGCTCGGCGTGCAGGCGCTCAAGACCGAGCTGGAGGACCTGGTCTTCGCGATCCTGCACCCCGAGGAGTACGAGCACACCCGCGCCCTGATCGCCGCCGCGGCAGGCCCGGACGCCCCCCTGGACACCATCGCCGACAACGTACGGGGCACCCTGCGCGACGCGGGCATCACCGCCGAAGTCCTCATCAGGCCACGCCACTTCGTCTCCGTACACCGGGTCCGCGGGAAACGCGGCGAACTGCGCGGCACCGACTTCGGCCGGCTGCTCGTCCTCGTCACGGAGGACGCCGACTGCTACGCCGTCCTCGGCGAACTGCACACCTGCTTCACCCCGGTGATCTCCGAGTTCAAGGACTTCATCGCCGCCCCCAAGTTCAACCTCTACCAGTCACTGCACACCGCGGTCGTCGGCCCCGAAGGCACCGTCGCCGAAGTCCTCATCCGCACGCACCGGATGCACAAGGTCGCCGAGGCGGGCGTCGTCGCGCTGGGCAACCCCTACGCCCAGGACCACGCCGCCACCCCGCAGAGCGAGCCGTCCGACGAGCGCGCCGACCCGACCCGGCCCGGCTGGCTCTCCCGGCTGCTGGACTGGCAGGAGTCCGCCACCGACTCCGACACCTTCTGGACCACCCTGCGCGACGACCTCGCCCAGGACCGCGAGATCACCGTGTTCCGCACCGACGGAGGCACCCTCGGGCTGCCCGCCGGGGCCAGCTGCGTCGACGCCGCCTACGCGCAGTACGGCGACCGGGCGCACACCTCCATCGGGGCCCGGGTCAACGGCCGCCTCGCGACCCTGAGCACCGTCCTCAGCGACGGCGACACCGTGCAGTTGCTGCTCGCCCAGGACACCGCCTCCGGTCCCTCCCCCGACTGGCTCGACCACGCGCGCACCCCCACCGCCCGGATCGCGATCACCGGCTGGCTCACCGACCACCCCGACGAGGCGAAGCCCACCCCCTCGACGATGACGTCCGTGGACGCGGGCGGACCCGGCCCGTCCGAGCCCGCCGCCCCGGAGCGCGACACCCAGGCCACCGCGCCGGCGCGCTCCCGGTCCGGCCCCCGCGCCACCGGCGTCGTCGTCGACGGGCCGGACGCGCCGGTGCGCCTGGCCGGCTGCTGTACGCCGGTGCCCCCCGACGAGCTGACCGGCTTCGTCGTCCGCGGTGGCACGGTCACCGTGCACCGCCGCGAGTGCCCCGCCGCGGCCGCCATGCGGGAGATCGGCCGCGCCCCGGTCGGGGCCCGCTGGGCCGAAGCGGAGGGCCGGGAATCCGACGCGGGCTGCCGGGTCACCCTGGTCGCCGAGTCCTTCGGCCGCCCCCGGCTCCTCGCCGACCTCACCGAGGCCATCGCCACCGCCGAGGCGGCGATCGTCTCCGCCACCGTGGAACCGCCCAGCGAGCAGCGCGTCCGCCACACCTACACCCTCCAGCTCCCCGACGCGGCGGGCCTTCCCGCCCTGATGCGTGCCATGCGCGAGGTCGCCGGGGTCTACGACGTCAGCCGCGCCCAGCACCCGGCCCAGGCCGGCTGAGCCGCCCCGGAAGCCCCAGGCTCGGAAGCCCCGAGGCTCGGAAGTCCGGAAGCCCCGAAGTCCGGAAGCTCCGAAGTCCGGAGCCCGGAAGCCCCGAGGCTCGGAAGTCCGGAGCCGGAAGTCCGGAGCCCGGAAGCGGCCCGGCCCGAGGCGGTGCCTCGCGGCCGGCTGACCGCTCCTCCCGCCGGTGGCGCGTTCTCGTTCGAGTGGCGCGGCGCGCGGCTCCCCGGCCGGGCGGCGATGCGCTGATAGCGGTAGTCCATGCCGCTCCTCTCCCGCCGCCTGCGCGCCGCCCTGCTGGCGACCGCCTCGGCCACCCTCGTCGCCGCCACCCTGCCCGCCCCCGAGCCCCTGGGCATCGGCGACCGGCTCTTCCCCGAGCTCGGCAACCCCGGATACGACGTCCTCGCGTACGACATCGCCTTCACGTACCACGGCAGCAACACCCAACCCCTGGACGCGGTCACCAAGATCAGGGCCCGCACCACCGCACCGCTGGACCGGATCAACCTCGACTTCGCCCGGGGCACCGTCCACGGGGTCGAGGTCAACGGAGTGGCCGCCGACTTCGGCAGCAGACGCGAGGACCTCGTCGTCCAGGCACCCCGCCGCCTCCCCGCGGGCGTACCGCTGAACATCACCGTCCGGCACACCAGCGACCCGAGCGGATCCGGGGACGACGGCGGCTGGGTCCGTACCGCCGACGGCCTCGCCATGGCCAACCAGGCCGACGCCGCCCACCGCGTCTTCCCCAGCAACGACCACCCCTCCGACAAGGCGTACTTCACCTTCCGGATCACCGCCCCCGAGAAGCTGACGGCGGTCGCGGCCGGCCTGCCGGCGGGGAAGACCCGGCGCGGGGCCACGACCACCTGGGCCTACCGCACCGAGCACCCCATGGCGACCGAACTGGCCCAGGTCTCCATCGGCAGCTCCGCCGTGCTGCACCGCACCGGCCCCCACGGGCTGCCGGTGCGCGACGTCGTCCCGGCAGCCGACCGGAAGAAGCTGGAGCCCTGGCTGAAGAAGACCCCGGCCCAGCTGGAGTGGATGGAGAAGCAGGTCGGCCGCTACCCCTTCGAGACGTACGGGGTGCTCGTCGCCGACAGCCCCATCGGCTTCGCCCTGGAGACCCAGACGCTGTCGCTCTTCGGGAAGTCCTTCTTCACCGAGCCCGGCTACCCGGAGTGGTACGTCGAATCGGTGATGATCCACGAGCTGGCCCACCAGTGGTTCGGCGACAGCGTCTCGCCCGCGAGCTGGTCCGACCTGTGGCTCAACGAAGGACACGCCAGTTGGTACGAGGCCCGGTACGCGGAGGAGAACGGCGGCGGGGCCCTGGAGCGGCGGATGCGCGAGGCGTACAAGCTCTCCGACGGCTGGCGGGCGGACGGCGGTCCTCCGGCGCATCCGGTCGGCCCGGCCCCGGGGCAGAAGCTCAGCCTGTTCCGGCCGGTCATGTACGACGGCAGCGCGCTGGTGCTCTACGCCCTGCGCCAGGAGATCGGCGAGGCCGCCTTCGACCGGCTGGAGCGCACCTGGGTCCGGGTGCACCGGGACTCCACGGCGACCACCGCGGACTTCACCCGGCTGGCGTCCCGCATCGCGGGACGGGACCTGTCCCCGTTCCTCCACGGCTGGCTGTACGGCGCGAAGACCCCGCCGATGCCGGGCCACCCCGACTGGAGCAGCGCGAAACCCGCGTGACGGCGCCGACGGAGCCGTGCCACTATCGACGCGTCGGCGCGGCGGACCGCACCGGAGTTCCCGGCAGGGAATCATCCGGGAAGATCACACGTTGTGACTGACGTAAAGACTTCTATCGACGTAAGGATCCAATGACCTCCTCTTCTTCCCTTCCCCAGGACGCGCAGAACGCGCAGAGCGCCACGGAGAACGCGACCGAGAGCCTCACCGAGAGCCTTCGGGCCGACGCCCTGATGGAAGAGGACGTCGCCTGGAGCCAGGAGATCGACGGAGCGCGGGACGGCGACCAGCTGGACCGCTCCGAGCGTGCCGCGCTGCGACGCGTGGCCGGTCTCTCCACGGAGCTCGAGGACGTCACCGAGGTCGAGTACCGCCAGCTGCGCCTGGAGCGCGTGGTGCTGGTGGGTGTCTGGACCTCGGGGACGGTGCGGGACGCGGAGATCTCCCTCGCGGAGCTCGCCGCACTCGCCGAGACGGCGGGCGCACAGGTGCTGGACGCGGTGTACCAGCGGCGCGACAAGCCCGACCCGGCCACCTACATCGGCTCGGGCAAGGCGCTGGAACTGCGGGACATGGTGCTCGAATCCGGTGCCGACACCGTCGTCTGTGACGGTGAGCTGAGCCCGGGCCAGCTGATCCACCTGGAAGACGTCGTCAAGGTGAAGGTGGTCGACCGGACCGCCCTGATTCTCGACATCTTCGCCCAGCACGCCAAGTCCCGCGAGGGCAAGGCGCAGGTCTCGTTGGCCCAGATGCAGTACATGCTGCCGCGCCTGCGCGGCTGGGGTCAGTCGCTCTCCCGTCAGATGGGCGGCGGCGGTTCCAGCGGCGGTGGCGGCATGGCGACCCGTGGTCCCGGTGAGACCAAGATCGAGACGGACCGGCGACGGATCCGCGAGAAGATGGCGAAAATGCGCCGGGAGATCGCGGAGATGAAGACCGGCCGCGAGATCAAGCGGCAGGAGCGCAAGCGCAACAAGGTGCCCTCCGTCGCCATCGCCGGATACACCAACGCCGGCAAGTCCTCGCTGCTCAACCGCCTGACCGGGGCCGGTGTCCTGGTGGAGAACGCCCTGTTCGCCACCCTGGACCCGACCGTCCGCCGGGCCGAGACGCCCAGCGGCCGCATCTACACCCTGGCCGACACCGTCGGGTTCGTCCGGCATCTGCCGCACCACCTGGTCGAGGCGTTCCGCTCCACCATGGAGGAGGTCGGCGAGTCCGATCTCATCCTCCACGTGGTGGACGGCTCCCACCCGGTGCCGGAGGAGCAGCTCGCCGCGGTGCGCGAGGTGATCCGGGACGTCGGCGCGGTGGACGTACGCGAGATCGTCGTGATCAACAAGGCTGACGCGGCGGACCCCCTGGTCCTCCAGCGGCTGCTGCGCAACGAGAAGCACGCCATCACGGTCTCGGCCAGGACCGGTGCCGGAATCGACGAGCTGCTCGCGCTCATCGACGACGAGCTGCCCCGGCCGTCCGTCGAGATCGAGGTGCTCGTGCCGTACATCCAGGGGGCTCTGGTCTCCCGGGTGCACGCCGAGGGCGAGGTGCTCTCCGAGGAGCACACCGCCGAGGGCACCCTGCTCAAGGCCCAGGTCCACGAGGAGCTGGCCGCGGAGCTCGGGACCTTCGTCCCCGCCGCGCACTGACGGCCGCGGTAACCGCGCGACAAGCCGAGGGCCCGGCCCCCTCCGGAGAGATCCGGGAGGGGGCCGGGCCTTTCGGCGTACGGTCGGCGGCCGGGGCTATCGGCCGGCGAACCTGTCGCTCATCTTCGTGAAGGTGCGCCGGGCGTCGTCATCGAGCCGGGGGCCGGCCGGCCCGAAGTGACCGGGCCGATCGAGGTGTTGGACACCAGCGTCGACCTCCCGTCCGGTCCGGCGACGAACCAGCCGCCGCCGGAGATCCATTCGCCGGAGAACGCGGCCCAGTCCGCGTCCCAGTTCTTCCACTCCCCGTCCTTCCACTTCTCCGGGTCGACCCCGTGCTTCTCCAGGGCGTCGCCCAGATCACCGGGAAGTCCGGCGGCGGGGTCCTGCTCCGCCGCCGGGCCGCCGGCCGACGGATTGGCGGCGTCCTCCTCCAGATCGACCGCGGCCCCCGGCCGGCTGCTGCCGTACCGGGGGCCGCGGACGCTATGAGGGACCTCGTGATCCCGTGATCCTGTGCGCGGGTTCGTCGCCGGAAGCCGGGACCTACTGGCCCGCGTACTTCTCGCTCACCGCGCGGTAGATGCCCTCGGCCTCCTTGCCGAGCCGGGGCCCGGCCAGCCAGCCCGCGGTGGCCGGGCCGATCGAGGTGTTCGAGACCAGGGCGGGCTTGCCGTCCTGCCCGGCCGCGACCCAGCCGCCGCCGGAGGAACCGCCGGTCATCGTGCAGCCGACGCGGTACATCGTGGGCTGGTCCTGGAAGACGGAGAGCCGGCCCGGCTTGTCCTCGCACTGGAGCAGCTTCTGACCGTCGAACGGCGGCGCGGCCGGGTAACCCGTGGCCGTCATGGCGTCGATCTCCGGCACGGCGGGAGCGTTGAACTCGACCGGCAGCGCCGAACCGACCGTCTCCTCCAGCGACTTGCCGCCCGCGCCCTTCTCGGGCGTCACATGCAGCACCGCGAAGTCGTACGGGGCGCCCTGGCCGCCGACGGCCGCGCCCTCGGCGATCCACTGCTCGGAGGTCTGGGCCCACTGGCCCCACCACACACCGTAGGGAGCGATCTTCTCCTTGGGCGCGGTCTCCAGCTCGGCCAGTGACAGACCGTCGTTGTTGTACGCCGGGACGAAGGCGATGTTGCGGTACCAACCGCCCTTCTTGCCCGCGTGCACGCAGTGCCCGGCGGTCCACACCATGTTGGACTTGCCGGGGTTCGCCGGGTCCTTCACCACGGTCGCGGAACAGACCATCGAGCCCTGCGGGCCGTCGAAGAGCAGCTTCCCGGACTCGGGGGCGTTGTCGTGGTACGGCGTCGGGACTCCGGCGGCCCGGACCGGAACCGGCGTCGGGTCCGTCACGCCGTCGTCGCCCGAGATGTCGTTGTCGACCGGGTTCTCCGGGGGCTTGTCGGCCTCCCGCATCCGGTCCGGGTCCCACAGGCCGTCGATGATCGGGTTGACGAAGTCCTTGGCCTCACGCAGCCACTTGTCCTTGTCCCAGTTCTTCCACTCCCCGTCCCGCCACTTGTCGGGGTCGATCCCGTGCTCCTTGAGACGGTTCTTGAGGTCGTCCGGGATGGCGACCTTGCCGTCGGACGACTGGTCGGCCGAGGCGCTGGGCGTACCGCCCGCGTTGTCCTCCTCCGGACCGCACGCCGTGGCGGTGAGCGCCAGTACGGCGGCGACGGCGAGCGCGGTGGACGGCATGCGCCGTGCGCGCCTCCCGCGCCGTGCGGTATCGGTCGGGCGAATGGGTCGCATCTCGTGATCCCCCTGGGACTTCGTCACTCGGTACTCGTGCTGCATTGCGGACACTTCGGGCGCCGGAGCAGGTACTTCCGCGCCGCTGTGCGGCCCCCACTATGCCGGTGCCGATGGTGACGGTACGCGGCAGGTCCGCGGTTCCGTCGCCGCGAGGATGCTCCGATTCACCCGTGATCCATCGCGGACGGCGTCGTTGGTACGTACGGGGGACACCAGGACAGCGTTCACGCCCTGGGTGCGTCCACGCGAAAACGTACCGACGTGCAACGCAACTGTTACCGCAGGAGGATCAAGAGCCGTGTCCGTGACCGAACCCGCACCGGTGGCGCCGCCCTCCGCGCACGAGGGGATTCTCCGTCGCCAGACCCTGCGCGAATCGGCGGCGCGCACCTACGCGCGGTCCCTGCCGATCGTCCCGGTGCGCGCCCGCGGGCTCACCATCGAGGGCGCGGACGGACGCCGCTACCTCGACTGTCTGTCGGGCGCCGGCACCCTGGCCCTCGGGCACAACCACCCCGTCGTGCTCGAAGCCATCCGGAAGGTCATCGACTCCGGCGCGCCCCTCCATGTGCTGGACCTCGCCACCCCGGTCAAGGACGCCTTCACCACCGAGCTGTTCTCCACCCTGCCGCGGGAGTTCGCCGACAACGCCCGCATCCAGTTCTGCGGCCCCGCCGGTACGGACGCCGTCGAGGCCGCGTTCAAACTGGTCCGCGCCGCGACCGGGCGCACCGGCCTGCTGACGTTCACCGGCGCCTACCACGGCATGACCGCCGGGGCCCTGGAGGCCTCCGGCGGCGCCACCGACGTACGGGTGACCCGGCTGCCCTTCCCCCAGGACTACCGCTGTCCGTTCGGGACCGGCGGCGAGCGCGGCGCGGCGCTCGCCGCCCGCTGGACCGAACACCTGCTGGACGACCGCAAGGGCGGAGTTCCGGCCCCCGCGGGAATGATCGTGGAGCCGGTCCAGGGCGAGGGCGGCGTCAACCCCGCCCCGGACTCCTGGCTGCGCCGCATGCGCTCGATCACCGAGGACCGCTCCATCCCTCTCATCGCCGACGAGGTGCAGACCGGGGTCGGCAGGACCGGCGCCTTCTGGGCCGTCGAGCACAGCGGCGTCATGCCCGACGTCATGGTCCTCTCCAAGGCGATCGGCGGCTCCCTGCCCCTCGCGGTGATCGTCTACCGCGCTGAACTGGATCTTTGGCAGCCAGGTGCCCACGCGGGTACGTTTCGTGGCAACCAGCTCGCCATGGCGGCGGGCGCGGCCACGCTCGCGTACGTCAGGGAGAACCAACTGGCGGACCGCGCTGCGGTCCTGGGGGCCCGGATGCTCGCCCGTCTGAGGGAGCTGCGGGTACATCACCCGGGAATCGGTGACGTACGGGGGCGCGGACTGATGATCGGCATGGAGCTGGTGGATCCCGAGCGCGCGCCCCTGCCCGCCGAGGCGGGCGACGACCACCCCGCCCCGCCGCCCGACCCGGCGCTCGCCCTCGCCGTCCAGCAGGAATGTCTGCGGCGCGGCCTCATCGTCGAACTGGGCGGCCGCCACGACGCCGTGGTCCGCCTCCTGCCGCCCCTCACCCTCACCGACGAGCAGGCCAGTGCCGTCGTCGACCGTCTCGCCGACGCGCTGGCAGCCGCGACACGCTCCCCGCACCGTCGGACCACCGCCGGGCCGACCACCTGAACCCGGAATCCCCACAAGGAAGAACGTCGTGAACCCCACCCCCGCGTCCGAGGCCGATGGCCACGGCACCCCCCAGCACCGAGGGCAGGACGGACCGGCCGCCCCCGGCACGGTCGAGGCGACGACCGTGCCCCGCCAGAAATCCCCGCGCGATCCCGACCCCGCCGTGCACCCCCCCGGCCCGGACCTCCGCGCCCGGGCGGGCCGGGGCCCGAGCCCCGACGCCCTCGACGACCCGGACCCGCTCCGGGCCGCCGACGCGGCGGGCACGGAGAGCCTCCTGCGGTGCTGGACCCGGGAGAGCGGCCTGCCCCGCCCCGACGGCTCCACCCTGCGCGTCGCCTTCCCTGCCAGCGGCACCGCCCTGCTCGTCCCCGTCCGCTACTGGTCCGCCACCGGGGCCCACCGCTTCGGCGCACCCGTCCTGGAGAACGCCCCCGCCGGTGCTCCGCCCGCCGACGCCGCCACCGTCGCCGTCCTCATCGGCCGTGAGGGCGGCGAGAGCGGCGCGGGCGATCTGGTCGCCCGGGTCGCCGACTCCGTACGCCACACCGCCGGCTTCATCGACCAGCGGCGGCGCAACCCGGCGGACCCCGCCGAGGCGGACCTCTTCCTCACCGCCGAACAGTCCCTGCTGCTCGGCCACCCCCTCCACCCCACGCCCAAGAGCCGCGAAGGCCTCTCCGAGTCGGAGTCCCGTCGCTATTCGCCCGAGCTCCACGGGTCCTTCCCGCTCCACTGGTTCGCCGTCGACCGGTCGCTGACCGCCACCGACTCCGCCTGGACCGAGGGCGGGCCGGCCACCGCCGAGGAGCTGCTCGCCCAGCACGCCGAAGGGCTGAGCCTGCCCCCCGGGACCGTCGCCGTCCCCGTGCACCCCTGGCAGGCCGCCGATCTGCTCCACCGCCCCCAGGTCCGCGCCCTCACCGACACCGGCCTGCTCCACGACCTCGGCCCCCACGGCGAGCACTGGCACCCCACCTCCTCCATCCGCACCGTGCACCGCCCCGGCGCACGGGTGATGCTCAAGCTCTCCCTCGGCGTACGCATCACCAACTCACGCCGGGAGAACCTCCGCAAGGAGCTGCACCGGGGCGTCGAGGTCCACCGCCTCCTGTCGACCGGACTCGCCGAGCGCTGGCAGCGGGAGCACCCCGGCTTCGACGTCGTCCGGGACCCCGCATGGCTCGCCGTCGACGACCCCGAGGGCGCACCCGTCGTGGGGCTCGACGTCATGCTCCGCCACAACCCCTTCGGCCCGGGCGACGACGCCGCCTGCATCGCGGGACTCACCGCGCAGCGCCCCCGGCCCGGCCGGCCCGGCATGCGCTCCCGGCTCGCCGAGGTCGTCTCCGGCCTGGCCGCCCGCACCGGCCGCGGCGCCAACGCCGTCTCCACCGAATGGTTCCGCCGCTATCTGCACCACGTCGTGCGCCCCGTCCTCTGGCTCGACGCCCACGCCGGAGTCGCCCTCGAAGCCCACCAGCAGAACACCCTCGTTCTCCTCGACCCGGACGGCTGGCCCGTCGGCGGCCGTTACCGGGACAACCAGGGCTACTACTTCCGTGACTCCCGCCGGGACGAGCTGGAGCAGCGGCTCCCCGGCATCGGCGCCGTCAGCGACACGTTCGTCTCCGACCCGGTCACCGACGAACGGTTCGCCTACTACCTCGGCATCAACAACGTCTTCGGCCTGATCGGGGCGTTCGGCGCCCAGCGCCTCGGCGACGAACAGGAACTCCTCACCGTCCTGCGCCGATTCCTCACCGAGACCGCGGAACTGGGCTCGCCCCTGCCCGCGTATCTCCTGGAGAACCGCGAACTGCGCTGCAAGGCCAACCTGCTGACCCGGCTCCACGGCCTCGACGAGCTGGTCGGGCCGGTCGACACCCAGTCCGTGTACGTCACCATCGCCAACCCACTGCACAGCTGAGCCACACCGCCCCGGGCGGACTCCGACCGCACCCGCTCCGGAGCCGCCCACCGACCGCACCCGGTCCAGAGAGGAGAGGGCCACCGTGCCTCCCGCCGAACCCTCAGCGGAACCCGACGCCGTACCGGCCGACCACGGCTCCGCCGAACGGTCCGGCACCCAACGGCCCGACAGTCGCGCGGACGGGAGCACCGGCGTCGAGGACACCCTCGACCTGGAGCTCACCGAGGAGCTCCTCGCCCTGATCGCCGGGGAGCGAAGCCCGGGGGCGGCGGGCGCCCGGGTCACCCACGAGCTGCTGGGCGACCCGGGGGCCTGGCCGCCCACGACCACGGCGGCGGGAGAGTTCGCTCTCGTCCCCGTCCGGCCGGAGCGTGATCTCGCCGTCGTCAGCCGCTGGATGAACGATCCTGCTGTGGCGGCCTTCTGGGAGCTCGCCGGCCCCGAGTCCGTCACCGCCGACCACCTCAGGGCCCAGCTCGAAGGGGACGGACGCAGCATCCCGTGCCTGGGCGTACTCGACTCCACACCCATGAGCTACTGGGAGATCTACCGCGCCGACCTCGACCCCCTGGCCCGCCACTACCCCGCCCGCCCCCACGACACCGGCGTCCACCTCCTCATCGGGGGCGTGATCAACCGAGGCCGGGGCGTGGGCACCGCCCTGCTCCGCGCCGTCGCCGACCTCGTCCTGGACAACCTTCCGCGGTGCGGTCGGGTCGTCGCCGAGCCGGACCTGCGCAACACCCCCTCCGTATCCGCGTTCCTCAGCGCCGGTTTCCGCTTCTCCGCCGAAGTGGATCTCCCCGACAAACGTGCCGCGCTGATGATCCGCGACCGAACGTACCGAGCCCAGCTGTGACTTACTCGCCGCACTTTCCACACCGCTCGAACCTCATAGGTTCCATCCGGAGGAGTCCCCGTGCCGATATATCCCGCGAGCCGTGAATCAGCCGAGTCCCCGCAGCTGTTCAGCCCTCCGGAGCTGAACCGACAGATCTGGGACCGGGCCGCCGCACGGCTCCTCGCCAAGATGCTCGGCGAGTTCGCCTACGAGAAGATCATCGAGCCCGTCCCGCAGCCCGGGACCGGCGGACGCCACCGGCTGACCCTCGACGACGGGGGAGTGCTCGCCTTCACGGCCCGGCGCGGCGTCTACGGCAGCTGGCGGGTCGACCCCGACTCGATCGAGGTCACGACGGGACCGCCGGCCGCCCACGCCAACGGCTCACCCGTCGCCGCGGGTGCCGAGGCGCGGCCCAACGGCCCGGCCGCCGGCCCCCGGCCGTTCCGCGATCCGCTGACGTTCCTCACCCGCGCCCGGGTCCTCCTCGGACTCGACGGCACGACGCTGGGCCACCTCATCCGCGAGCTGACCCTGACCCTGTCCGCCGACGCCCGGCTCGACCACACCGCGCTCTCCGCGGACCGGCTCGCCGCCCTGGACTACGCGGAGCTGGAAGGTCATCAGACCGGCCACCCCTGGCTGGTCGCGAGCAAGGGGCGGCTCGGCTTCTCCGCCGCCGACGCCGCCCGTTTCGCCCCCGAGACCCGCAGCCCGCTCCGGCTGCCGTGGATCGCGGTCAGCACCCGCATCGCGCAGTACCGGGGCGTGGGCCGCGTCGGCACCCCCGAGCAGCTGTACGCCGGCGAGCTCGACCACGACGTCCGGGACGCCTTCGCCGAGGTGCTGCGGGCCCGGGGGCACGACCCGCGGGACTATCTCTACCTCCCCGTACACCCCTGGCAGTGGGACGAGTGGATCGTGCCGCTCTTCGCCCCGGCCATCGCCGACGGCGACATCGTGGCCCTGCACACCGACGGGGACGCCCGCCTCCCGCAGCAGTCCATCCGCACGTTCGCCAACGTGGAGCGCCCCGAGCGGCACACCGTGAAGCTCCCGCTCTCCATCCTCAACACCCTGGTCTGGCGCGGCCTGCCGACCGAGCGGACCCTCGCCGCCCCCGCGGTCACCGCCTGGGTCCAGGGGCTGTGCGAGGGCGACCCGTTCCTGCGCGACACCTGCCGGGTCGTCCTCCTCGGCGAGGTCGCCTCCGTCGCCGTCGAGCACCCGCTGTACGACCACCTTCCCGAAGCGCCCTACCAGTACAAGGAGATCCTCGGCGCGATCTGGCGGGAGCCCCTGCCGCCCCGCCTCGCCCCGGGCGAGAAGGCCCGCACGCTCGCCTCCCTCCTCCATACGGATCCGGCGGGCCGCGCGTTCACCGCGGAGCTGGTCGAGCGCTCCGGTCTCTCCCCGGACGCCTGGCTGAAGCGGCTCTTCGCCGCGCTCCTGCCGCCGCTGCTGCACTTCCTCTACCGGTACGGCACCGTCTTCTCCCCGCACGGCGAGAACGCCATCGTCGTGTTCGACGAGAACGACGTGCCCGTACGGCTCGCCATCAAGGACTTCGTCGACGACGTCAACGTCAGCGCCCACCCGCTGCCCGAGCACGCCGGCATGCCCGACGAGGTGCGCGCGGTCCTCCTCACCGAGGAGCCGTCCTTCCTCACCCAGTTCATCCACTCCGGCCTCTTCGTGGGCGTCTTCCGTTATCTGTCCCCCCTGTGCGAGGAGCAGCTCGGCGTCTCGGAGGACGCGTTCTGGTCACTCGTCCGGGCGGAGATAGTTCGCCACCACGCCCGCTTCCCGGAGCTGAAGGAGCGGTTCGAGCTGTTCGACATGCTCACCCCCAAGATCGAGCGCCTCTGCCTGAACCGCAACCGCCTGCTCGTCGACGGCTACCGGGACCGGGCCAGCCGGCCGCACGCGGCGATCCACGGCACGGTTCCCAACCCGTTGCACCCCTCCGCCCGCGTCCGGGAGTGATCGCTGTTGTCAGTGGTGCGCCGTAGGCTGGTCGGGCTATGACGAAGCCATCCCTCCCCGAGCTCCTGCACGCCGCCGTCACCGCCGTCGGCGGTACGGAAAGACCCGGCCAGGTCACCATGGCCGAGGCCGTCGCCGAGGCCGTCGACGACCAATCCCACCTGCTCGTCCAGGCCGGCACCGGTACGGGCAAGTCGCTCGGCTATCTGGTGCCGGCCCTGGCGCACGGGGAGCGGGTCGTCGTGGCCACGGCCACCCTCGCCCTCCAGCGGCAGCTGGTGGAGCGGGACCTGCCGCGTACGGTCGAGTCCCTGCACCCGCTGCTGCGCCGCCGCCCGCAGTTCGCCATGCTCAAGGGCCGGTCGAACTACCTGTGCCTGCACCGGCTCCACGAAGGGGTTCCGCAGGACGAGGAGGAGGGGCTGTTCGACCAGTTCGAGGCGGCGGCCCCGTCCAGCAAGCTCGGCCAGGACCTGCTGCGGCTGCGGGACTGGTCGGACGAGACGGAGACGGGCGACCGGGACGATCTGACCCCCGGCGTCTCGGACCGGGCCTGGGCGCAGATCTCGGTCTCCTCGCGCGAGTGCCTGGGCGCGACGAAGTGCGCGTACGGCGCGGAGTGCTTCGCGGAGGCGGCCCGCGAGCGCGCGAAGCTCGCGGACGTGGTCGTCACCAACCACGCGCTGCTCGCGATCGACGCCATCGAGGGGGCGCCGGTGCTGCCGTCGCACGAGGTGCTGATCGTCGACGAGGCCCATGAGCTGGTCTCCCGGGTCACCGGCGTCGCCACCGGCGAGCTCACCCCCGCCCAGGTCAACCGCGCGGTCCGCCGGGCGGCGAAGCTGGTCAACGAGAAGGCCGCCGACGCCCTCCAGACCGCCGCCGAGGGCTTCGAACGGGTCATGGAGCTGGCGCTCCCCGGGCGCCTGGAGGAGGTGCCCGAGGACCTCGGGTACGCGCTGATGGCGCTGCGCGACGCGGCACGCACGGTGATCTCCGCCATCGGCGCCACCCGGGACAAGTCGGTCGAGGACGAGAACGCCGTCCGCAAGCAGGCCCTGGCCTCGGTCGAGTCGATTCACGGCGTCGCCGAGCGCATCACCCAGGGCTCCGAGTACGACGTCGTCTGGTACGAGCAGCACGACCGGTTCGGAGCCTCCGTCCGGGTCGCCCCGCTCTCCGTCTCCGGGCTGCTGCGCGAGAAGCTCTTCGCCGAGCGGTCCGTGGTGCTGACCTCGGCCACCCTCAAGCTCGGCGGGGATTTCAACGGGGTGGGCGCGTCCCTCGGGCTGGCCCCCGAGGGCACGGCGGGCGAGGATGTCCCCCAGTGGAAGGGGCTGGACGTCGGCTCCCCGTTCGACTACCCGAAGCAGGGCATCCTCTATGTCGCCCGGCATCTGAACACCCCGGGGCGTGAGGGGTCGCGTACGGACATGCTGGACGAGCTCGCCGAGCTGGTGGAGGCGGCCGGCGGCCGCACGCTGGGGCTGTTCTCCTCGATGCGGGGAGCCAAGGCGGCGGCCGAGGAGCTGCGGGGGCGGATGGACAGGCCGATCCTGCTCCAGGGCGAGGAGACCCTCGGTGAGCTGATCAAGAACTTCGCCGCCGACCCGGAGACCTGCCTCTTCGGCACCCTGTCGCTCTGGCAGGGCGTGGACGTCCCCGGAGCGAGCTGTCAGCTGGTGGTCATGGACCGGATTCCGTTCCCCCGGCCCGACGATCCGCTGATGAGCGCACGGCAGAAGGCGGTCGAGGAGGCGGGCGGCAACGGCTTCATGGCGGTGGCGGCGACGCACGCCGCGCTGCTGATGGCCCAGGGCGCGGGCCGACTGGTCCGGGCCACGGGCGACAAGGGTGTCGTCGCCGTGCTGGACCCGAGGCTCGCGAACGCACGGTACGGAAGCTACCTGCGTGCCTCGCTGCCGGACTTCTGGTACACCACCGACCGGAACCAGGCGCGCCGCTCACTGGCCGCCATCGACGCACAGGCCAAGGCGGCCGGGGCCTGATCCGCCGGGGGCCGGCCCGGCCGCCCGACTGGGCCGGCCGGGCAAGGCAAAGCCCCGGGACCGACGTCATGATCGACGTCCTAGGTAGGGATCCCGGGGCGGGTAGCCGTGACCGACGCGTTTCTCAGACCCGGCGCAGCACCGCCACCACCTTGCCGAGGATGGTCGCCTCGTCGCCGGGGATCGGCTGGTACGCGGCGTTGTGAGGGAGCAGCCATACGTGACCGTCCTCCCGGCGGAAGCGCTTGACCGTCGCCTCGCCGTCGAGCATGGCGGCGACGATGTCCCCGTTCTCCGCGACGGGCTGGCGGCGGACGGTGACCCAGTCGCCGTCACAGATCGCGGCCTCGATCATCGAGTCGCCGACGACCTTCAGGACGAACAGCTCACCGTCGCCGACGAGCTGGCGGGGGAGCGGGAAGACGTCCTCGACGGACTCCTCCGCCAGGATGGGTCCACCGGCGGCGATCCGGCCCACCAGGGGTACGTAGGACGCGGCGGGCTTGCCCGTCGTGTCGGTCGGCTGGGTGCTGGGCTGGTCCGATCCGCGCACCTCGTAGGCGCGGGGCCGGTGCGGGTCCCGGCGGAGGAAGCCCTTGCGCTCCAGCGCCATCAGCTGATGGGCGACGGACGATGTGCTGGACAGGCCCACCGCCTGACCGATCTCCCGCATGGAGGGCGGGTATCCCCGCCGTTGCACGGAGTCGCGGATGACCTCGATGACCCGTCGCTGCCGGTCCGTGAGCCCCGAGCTGTCCGCCCGGATGCCGGGGGGCCTGCCGGGCAGGGAACGTCCCGGGCGCGCGGCCTCGGATCCGTCCGTGTTCGTGACTGAGTCATTCATGGCATGCACCGGCTCAAGTCGGCTCTGGGAGCGGTGGTCCCGGGCGGTGATGGTGGCACTGTCTGCGGTGGTGGTCACGTCGGCCCCTCTCGAATGTTCTCCCTAGCTGGACAACGGTAGTAGCTTTCGAAAGGTTGCGCCAAACACACGTTCGAGTGAAAAACGAATAAAGGGGTGCCGCACTGCTGCCGACAGGTGTATGAGCAACAGAATAGAGGCCGTGCGAACGCTCCGCGGAGGCCCGTCCGGGTGCCGGGCCAAGTCTTCCACCCGAGCCCGCGCGCCGGAGCCCCGGCGGCTCGGTGGCCCCGCGTTTCCCGTACCCTCTTCTCTGGCCCACGCTCCCCCCGAGCGGCCTCCGAGTGAGGTCCGGTGCGCGACACGCGATGGGGCCGAGAACGCGACTCAACCCTAGATCTAGTGGTTGGATTGCTCCAGTCGCCCAGAAGTAGTGGTCGCGGTTCAATCGCACCGTGGTCATCGCCTATGCTGGGGACTGCTTCCCAGGGGCCGGACAAGGCCCTGAAGAGGCTATTCAGTCGTGCGTGTGAGGGAGGGTTGGGAGCCATGCACTGCCCCTTCTGCAGGCACCCCGACAGCAGGGTCGTCGACAGTCGCACCACCGACGACGGGACGTCGATCCGTCGCCGCCGGCAGTGCCCCGACTGTTCCCGCCGTTTCACCACGGTGGAGACCTGCTCGCTGATGGTGGTCAAGCGCAGCGGCGTGACGGAGCCCTTCAGTCGCACCAAGGTCATCTCCGGCGTCCGCAAGGCATGCCAGGGGCGACCCGTCACGGAGGACGCCCTCGCCAAGCTCGGCCAGCGGGTCGAGGAGGCGGTGCGCGCCACCGGCAGCGCCGAGCTGACCACCCACGACGTGGGACTGGCCATCCTCGGCCCCCTGCAGGAACTCGACCTCGTCGCGTACCTGCGCTTCGCGTCCGTCTACCGGGCGTTCGATTCCCTGGAAGACTTCGAGGCCGCCATCGTGGAACTGCGTACGCAGCGGCCTTCCGCAGAGGACCGCGGGAGCGGAGAGACCCTTGAGGTCCCCACCCCCGCCATTGCCGCCGACTGAGCGGTACCCGCCCGGGACGCCCGTGCCCGCAGACGTAATGACTGCGGACCGGCGGCAGGGCGACATGAGATGTGCTTCCGGCTGCCGAGTGCGGCTTCCGGAGCATCGGACACACATTGTGCCTGGGAAGATCTGGGCACTTCAGGGCGTTTTCGCCCACATATGGGAGGCGGCATGACAGAGACGGCGAGCGGCCCGGCACGAGGTTCCCGCACCAAGGGCGCCAAGGCGAGCAAGGGTCTGCGTATCGAGCGCATCCACACCAACCCCGGCGTGCATCCGTACGACGAGGTGGCGTGGGAGCGCCGTGACGTCGTCATGACCAATTGGCGCGACGGCTCGATCAACTTCGAGCAGCGTGGCGTCGAGTTCCCCGACTTCTGGTCGGTGAACGCGGTCAACATCGTCACCAGCAAGTACTTCCGCGGGGCCGTCGGCACGCCGCAGCGCGAGACCGGCCTCAAGCAGCTGATCGACCGGATCGTGAAGACGTACCGGAAGGCCGGCGAGGACAACAGCTACTTCGCCTCCCCCGCGGACGCGGAGATCTTCGAGCACGAGCTGGCGTACGCCCTCCTGCACCAGGTCTTCAGCTTCAACTCCCCGGTCTGGTTCAACGTCGGCACGCCCCAGCCGCAGCAGGTCTCCGCCTGTTTCATCCTGGCCGTCGACGACTCCATGGAGTCGATCCTCGACTGGTACAAGGAAGAGGGCATGATCTTCAAGGGCGGCTCCGGCGCCGGCCTGAACCTCTCCCGTATCCGTTCCTCCAAGGAGCTCCTCTCCTCCGGCGGCAACGCCTCCGGCCCGGTCTCGTTCATGCGCGGCGCCGACGCGTCCGCCGGAACGATCAAGTCGGGCGGCGCCACCCGCCGCGCGGCCAAGATGGTCATCCTCGACGTCGACCACCCCGACATCGAGGACTTCATCGAGACCAAGGTCAAGGAGGAGGAGAAGATCCGCGCCCTGCGCGACGCGGGCTTCGACATGGACCTGGGCGGCGACGACATCACGTCCGTCCAGTACCAGAACGCCAACAACTCGGTCCGGGTGAACGACGAGTTCATGAAGGCCGTCGAGGCGGGCGGCAAGTTCGGGCTGCGCGCCCGGATGACCGGCGACGTCATCGAAGAGGTCGAGGCCAAGTCCCTCTTCCGCAAGATGGCCGAGGCCGCCTGGGCGTGCGCCGACCCGGGCATCCAGTACGACGACACCATCAACGCCTGGCACACCTGCCCGGAGTCCGGCCGGATCAACGGCTCGAACCCGTGCAGCGAGTACATGCACCTGGACAACACCTCGTGCAACCTCGCCTCGCTGAACCTGATGAAGTTCCTCAAGGACGACGGCCTGGGTCACCAGTCCTTCGAGTCCGAGCGCTTCGCCAAGGTCGTCGAGCTGGTCATCACCGCGATGGACATCTCGATCTGCTTCGCGGACTTCCCCACGCAGAAGATCGGCGAGAACACCCGCGCCTACCGTCAGCTGGGCATCGGCTACGCCAACCTCGGCGCCCTGCTGATGGCGACCGGTCACGCGTACGACAGCGACGGCGGCCGCGCGCTGGCCGGCGCCATCACCTCGCTGATGACCGGCACCTCCTACCGCCGCTCCGCCGAACTGGCCGCGGTCGTCGGCCCGTACGACGGCTACGCCCGTAACGCCGAGCCGCACCAGCGCGTCATGAAGCAGCACTCCGACGCCAACGCCAAGGCCGTCCACGTCGACGACCTCGACTCGCCGGTCTGGGCCGCCGCGACGGAGGCCTGGCAGGACGTCATCCGGCTCGGAGCGAAGAACGGCTTCCGCAACGCGCAGGCCTCGGTCATCGCGCCCACCGGCACCATCGGTCTCGCGATGTCCTGCGACACCACCGGTCTGGAGCCCGACCTCGCCCTGGTCAAGTTCAAGAAGCTGGTCGGCGGCGGCTCGATGCAGATCGTCAACGGCACGGTGCCGCAGGCGCTGCGCCGCCTCGGCTACCAGCCCGAGCAGATCGAGGCGATCGTCGCCCACATCGCGGACCACGGCAACGTGGTCGACGCCCCCGGCCTGAAGACCGAGCACTACGAGGTCTTCGACTGCGCGATGGGCGAGCGCTCCATCTCCGCGATGGGTCACGTCCGGATGATGGCGGCCATCCAGCCGTGGATCTCCGGCGCGCTCTCCAAGACGGTGAACCTCCCCGAGACGG
Organism: Streptomyces sp. NPDC017520; assembly: GCF_044329855.1. Classification (NCBI taxonomy): domain Bacteria; kingdom Bacillati; phylum Actinomycetota; class Actinomycetes; order Kitasatosporales; family Streptomycetaceae; genus Streptomyces; species Streptomyces sp. NPDC017520. The sequence goes on along the minus strand of NZ_JBIRKB010000004.1, from coordinate 531,401 downwards.
CCACCGTCGAGGACGTCGAAGAGGTCTACTTCGAGGCGTGGAAGCTGGGCGTCAAGGCCCTGGCGATCTACCGCGACAACTGCAAGGTCGGCCAGCCTCTCTCCGCCAAGACCAAGGACAAGGAGAAGGAAGAGGTCACCGCGAAGGCCGAGGAGACCATCCGCACGGCGGTCGAGAAGGTCGTCGAGTACCGCCCGGTCCGCAAGCGCCTCCCGAAGGGGCGCCCCGGCATCACCACCTCCTTCACGGTGGGCGGCGCCGAGGGCTACATGACCGCCAACTCCTACCCGGACGACGGTCTCGGCGAGGTCTTCCTGAAGATGTCCAAGCAGGGTTCGACCCTCGCGGGCATGATGGACGCCTTCTCCATCGCCGTCTCGGTCGGTCTGCAGTACGGCGTCCCGCTGGAGACGTACGTCTCCAAGTTCACCAACATGCGCTTCGAGCCGGCCGGTATGACGGACGACCCGGACGTGCGGATGGCGCAGTCGATCGTCGACTACATCTTCCGTCGCCTGGCGCTCGACTTCCTGCCCTTCGAGACCCGCTCGGCCCTCGGCATCCACTCCGCCGAGGAGCGCCAGCGCCACCTGGACACCGGCAGCTACGAGCCGTCGTTCGAGGCGGACGGCCTGGACGCGGACAGTCTGACGGAATCGGCCCCGGTCCGGGCCGAGCCCCTGAAGGTGGTGGCGGCTCCCGAGGAGTCCGCCGTGAAGCCCGCACCGAGGACGGCGCACACCTCGGCCGAACTGGTCGAGATGCAGCTCGGCATCAGCGCCGACGCCCCGCTCTGCTTCTCCTGCGGTACGAAGATGCAGCGCGCCGGCTCCTGCTACATCTGCGAGGGCTGCGGCTCGACGAGCGGCTGCAGCTGACCGGACGCGGAACCGCGCCGACGCGCGGCTGACCCGCTGTTCACGAAGGGGACCGGCCATCGGCCGGTCCCCTTCGCTATGTCCCCGCCCTCTTGTCGGCGGGCCGCCGACGCCCGCGCCGGGTTGGCCGGAACTGACCGACGTCACCCTTCGGCGACCCGGCTCCCCATCACCGCTGCGAACGTGTCGGGGGCGCCGTCGAAGCCGCGCACGGCCGACCGGAAGCCCCAGAGCCCCGAGCCGTCGCGGGTGAACTCCCCGACGACCGCCGCGGTGGCCCACGCCACGTCGGAGAAGTCGCTCTCGGTCAGACTCGTGTAGCCCTCGCGGATCTCCATCGCCGTGTTCCCTATGTCGCCGAAGGTCTTGTGACCGTCGCGCTGCTGGATGGCGACACCGACCACCACGCGCCCGTACGTGTCCGCCAGCCGGTTCAGCTCGATGGTCATGACCTCGTCGAAGCCGAAACCCTGGCCGGTCCTGCTGTCCCGGTTGAGCGTGATGGTGCCGTCCGGCGAGCGGCTGTCGAAGTGCACCAGGTAGGCGGGGGCGCCGTACGGCTCGCCGGCCGGGTAGGTGGCCGCGATGATGTCCAGGTCGTTGGCCGCCGCCCCGTGCGGACTGGGGTCCCATTTGACCCGCACCTCGACCTTTTCGATGTCCTTGTTCGGAGTGCTCAAGGGACTTCCCTCCCGGCCGACGGCCCACGGACCGTTCCCATCACCTGGTACACGATTCACCCGATCATGTACGCAACCGGCCGCGGAACCAACTGCTCCGGCCGTGGGCGGCGGATTCGGGCCACTGCCGGGCCCCGGCACGCGTATGGCGGCCCTTCGCCCCCGCGCCCCGGCTTCGCCCCCGCGCCCCGGTGCGCGAGCGGTAAGGACCGGCGGGGGGCACTGCACTCCCCGGGATCGTGACGCGTGCCACGTTCCGCGCCGTACGATGGCGCGGTGCTGGTGAAGTGGATTCGCTGCTCCGTGGTGGACCGTCATGGTTTCGAGCGGGGACAGCGGAAGTGGGCGGGGCTGCTCGGCGAGCCGGGGTTCCAAGGACAGAGCGGCGGGTGGAGCCGAACGCGTCCCGGCGTCGCCCACGTCTTCGCCTTCTGGGAGAACCGCGTCTTCTACGACGCCTTCATGGCCCGGGGGCACGACCGGCTGGCGGCCGGGCAGTCGGGCATGTTCCGCGACATGCGGGTCACGCTCTTCGAGCGCCGCTTCGACGTGAAGACGGGCTTCGAGCCCCACTTCGCGGAGGCGGACGTCGTCAGGGTCGCGCACAGCCGGGTGCACGAGGAGCGCGCCGAGCACTTCGTGCTGATGCAGCGGCAGGTGTGGAACCCCGCCATGGCCGGATCGCCCGGCATGCTGCGCGGCGTGTTCGGCGAGGCGCCCGGGAACGAGTTCCTGGCGCTGTCCCTGTGGAAGTCGAGCGCCGAGCGCGGCAAGTACCGCGCGGCGGGGGCCGAGCGGCTGGCGGCCCGCGCACAGACCGAGACGGACGTGATCGCCCTGACGGGAGACGTCGTGGAGCTGGAACCCTCCTGGACGGTGTGACCCCGGCCCGTCTCCGCGGGCCCCGACCACTCGTGCCGGCCCGACCCGATCTATGGTCGGGACATGGCACGACCGCAGCGCATTGTCCTCGTCCGGCACGGCGAGTCCGAGGGCAACGCCGACGACACGGTGTACGAGCGGGAGCCCGACCACGCGCTCCGGCTCACCCCCACAGGTCTGCGGCAGGCCCGGGAGACCGGGGAGGGGCTGCGCGAGCTGTTCGGTGAGGAACGGGTGAGCGTCTACATCTCGCCGTACCGCCGCACCCACGAGACGTTCAGGGCCTTCGGCCTCGACCCGGAACGCGTCCGCGTCCGTGAGGAGCCCCGGCTGCGCGAGCAGGACTGGGGCAACTGGCAGGACCGGGACGACGTACGGCTGCAGAAGGCCTACCGGGACGCCTACGGGCACTTCTTCTACCGTTTCGCCCAGGGCGAGTCCGGCGCCGACGTCTACGACCGGGTCGGGGCGTTCCTGGAGAGCCTGCACCGGAGCTTCGAGGAGCCGGACCACCCGGAGAACGTCCTGCTGGTCACCCACGGACTGACGATGCGGCTGTTCTGCATGCGCTGGTTCCACTGGTCGGTCGCGGAGTTCGAGTCGCTGTCCAACCCGGGCAACGGCGAGACCCGGACCCTGCTGCTGGGCGAGCGGGGCCGCTACACCCTCGATCGGCCCTTCCAGAGCTGGCGGACCCCCGAGCCGTACGGCCGCACCGGATAGAGTGGCACGGCGATGACCGTTGATTCTGTTTCCGCGCGGCGCCTCGAACGCGCCCTGGCCAGCCTGCGTGGGCTGTCCGTGGGAGACGCCCTGGGCTCCCAGTTCTTCGTTCCTGTCAACTATCCCCTGCTGAAACAGCGGGCCCTGCCGCCCGGGCCCTGGCAGTGGACCGACGACACCGAGATGGCCTGCTCGGTCCTGGCCGTGCTCACCGCGCACGGCCGGGTCGACCAGGACGCGCTCGCCCGCTCCTTCGCCGAGCACCACGACTTCGACCGGGGCTACGGTCCCGCCGTCAACCGGCTCCTCAGGCTCGTACGGGAGGGCGGCGACTGGCGGGAGCTGTCCTCGGCGCTGTTCCAGGGCCAGGGCTCCTGGGGCAACGGTTCGGCGATGCGCATCGCCCCGCTCGGCGCCTGGTACGCGGACGATCCGGAGCAGGCCACGCATCAGGCGGAGATCTCCTCGTACACCACGCACCAGCACCGCGAGGCCGTCGTCGGCGCCATGGCGGTGGCCGCCGCCGCGTCGCTCGCCGCCGCCCCCGGCGGGCCGCCGAGCCCCGAGGACCTCCTCGACGGCGTCATCGCGCTGGTGCCCCGCAGCGCCGTCGGCGCGGGCCTGCGCCGGGCCCGCGACATGCTGGACTACCGGGACGCCGGGACGGTCGCCGCGGTCCTCGGCAACGGCCGCCGGACCAGCGCCCACGACACCGTGCCGTTCGCGCTCTGGTCGGCCGCGAGGAGCCTCGGGGAGTACGAGCAGGCGTTCTGGGTCACCGCCCAGGCCGGCGGTGACGTCGACACGACGTGCGCCATCGTCGGCGGTGTCGTCGCGTCCGGTGAGGCCGGAGCGCCGCCGGCCGACTGGCTGGCACAGACCGAGGAGCCCCCGGCGTGGCTGACGCCGCTCCTGCGCTGACCGCGCCGGATCCCTCCCGTCTCCCCTGAACCGGGGGGTGCGGCCCACTGTCACGGTCCTGCCACAGGATCACTCTGTGTGGTTGCGAACGTGGGTTCGGGACTACTCTTTCGGCCACGCCGACCCTCGTTGATCTTGAGGGCGTGCGCCGAATGAGACACCGGGACAGGCGTACGGCCCAGGGCCGCGCGTGGACCCGGTGGGGGAGGGGTCCCATGTCCGATCAGCCGTCCGAGGCGTCCAGACCGCCCGGGAATCCGAAGGAAGCCGGCGCGCCCCGGCCACCGGAACCGCATGGGGTCTCCGAAGCCGCCACCGGCACACCGGCGGCGAACCGACCGGATCCGGCCCCGGCGGCGAACCGACCGGATCCGGCCCCGGCGGAATCCGCCGGTGCGCCGCCCGTCGATGCCGCGCGGCCCTCCGCCGTGTGGGATCCCGCCCCGGCCCAGGCCGCCGACGACCCGCGCCCGCGGACCCAGGCGGCTCGACAGGCCGGGCCGCCGGGCAGCCCCTGGCAGCACGGCGTCAAGACGCCCGCGGCCAGGGACGACGATGTGACCGCCCGGCTCCGGCCGCCCCCACCGCCTCTGATCCGGCCCGCCGTGCTCTGGTCGGTCCTGGCCACCGCCCTCCTGAGCGCGCTCTTCCTGGGCGACGGACTCGGGGCGAACCTGCTGATCGTGGCCGTGCCCGCCGCGCTGGCCGCGTTCTTCGCCGCCCGGGCGGCGGGCCGTCGACTGCGGCCCTGGACCGCGACCTGGGCGGTGGGAGGGCTCGCGCTGCTCGCCGTGCCCGCGCTCCGGGACGCCGGCTGGCCCACCTTCCTCGCCGTGGTGTCCGCCTTCGCGCTCGGCTCGCTCGCGCTGCACGGCAGCCGCAGCTGGCTGGGCGTGCTGATCGGCTCGCTGGGACTGTTCGACTCGCTCGTCCCCGGCATCATCTGGGGCGTGCGGGGGATACGCGCACGAGCCGACGGTTCCCGCGCGCGCTGGGGCGCCGCCCTGCGCACCACCGCCGTGGCCGCCGTGTTGCTGGTGGTGTTCGGGGCCCTCTTCGCCAGCGCGGACGCCGCGTTCGCCGAACTGCTGGGCAGCCTCATGCCCGACGCCTCGGTCGGCGAGGGGCCGTGGCGGATCTTCCTCTTCGCCCTCGGTCTGGCCGGCGCGCTCGCCGCCGCGTACGCCGCGGCCGCTCCGGTGCGCTGGGACGGCATCACCGTACGGCCCGGCAGACCCCGGGGGCGGGCCGAATGGGCCCTTCCGCTGATCGTCCTCAACCTGCTCTTCGCCGCGTTCATCGCCCTCCAGCTCGTCGTGCTCTTCGGCGGATACGACAAGGTGCGGGACGTGACCGGGCTCAACCACGCCGAGTACGCCCGCCAGGGCTTCTGGCAGCTGCTGTGGGCCACGCTGCTCACCCTGCTCGTGATCGCCCTGGCCCTGCGCTGGGCGCCGCGCGGCGGCACCGGGGACCGCACCCTCGTGCGGTCGGTCCTCGGCCCCCTCTGCGTGCTCACCCTCGTCGTGGTCGCCTCCGCACTGCGCCGCATGGACCTGTACGTCGACGAGTACGGCCTGACCAGGCTCCGGATATCCGTGGCCGCGATGGAGCTCTGGCTCGGGGTGGTGCTGATCCTGATCCTCGCGGCCGGCGTCTTCGGCGCCCGCTTCCTGCCCCGGGCCATCGCGGTGAGCGCGGCCGCCGGCGTCCTGGCCTTCGGGCTGCTCTCGCCGGACGGGTTGGTCGCGGAACAGAACGTCCAGCGCTTCGAGGACAGCGAGTCGACCGCCATCGACATCGACTACCTCAAGGACCTGTCCGCCGACGCCGTACCGGCCCTGGACCGGCTGCCCGAGCCGGAACGCTCCTGTGCGCTGCGCGTCATCCAGAACGACGTCCTCGACGCCGACGCCCCCTGGTACGCGACCAGCTGGGGACAGGCGCGGGCGAAGGAGATCCTGGAGAAGCGCCCGGTGAGGGGCGACACGAGTGACTGCTACCGGTTGGGCAGGGAAGGGACCCGGGACGGATACGAGCCGGACGACGACGGCTACGACCCGTACTGATCCGACGGGCCCCTGAGCCCACGGGTTCAGGGGGCCCGCGCCCGCGGGGCCAGGGGGTCGGCGGGCGCCTCGAACCCGCCTCCGCCGACCGATTCGCAGGACGCACGGCGCCCCGGGGTGTTGCTGCCGTGGCTCTCGGCGTACGCTGGCTGGCGCCATGCCGTACGAACCACCCACGCACACCGTCGAGCGCTCACTTCGCGCTACCACCGGTGCCAGGACCGTCGCCGGTGTCGATGAGGTCGGACGCGGAGCGTGGGCCGGACCCGTCACCGTGTGCGCGGCGGTCACCGGTCTGCGCCGACCGCCCGAAGGCCTCACCGATTCCAAGCTGTTGACCCCCCGGCGGCGCGCCGAGCTCGCTCCCGTGCTGCGGAGCTGGGTCACCGCCTACGCGCTGGGCGACGCGTCGCCGCAGGAGATCGACGACCTCGGAATGACCGCCGCCCTCCGGCTCGCCGCCGTGCGCGCCCTGGAGGGGCTGCCGGTGCGCCCCGACGCGGTGATACTCGACGGCAAGCACGACTATCTGGGCGTTCCCTGGCAGGTCCGCACCGTGATCAAGGGCGATCAGTCCTGCATCGCGGTCGCGGCTGCCTCGGTGATCGCCAAGGTGCACCGTGACCGGATGATGGCCGAGCTGGGCGCCGCGTCCGAGGACTGCGCCGACTTCGCCTTCGGTGCCAACGCGGGGTATCCCTCGCCCGTGCACCGGGCCGCGCTGGAGGAGCGGGGGCCCACGGCCCATCACCGCCTCTCCTGGGCGTATCTGGACGCGCTGCCCCGGTGGCAGCACCTGAAGAAGGTCCGTTTTTCCGCCGAGGCGGCCGCACTCGAAAGCGGGGGCCAGCTCGGCTTCGAATTCTGATCGCGCACACGCGCCCCTCTCACCGACGCCGACGACATCGGCGTTCACCACAGACCACCTTCATGCCTCTGATCTCCGAGGAGCCTCAGATTCCCGAGAGCGCCCAGGGTCCCCGCGTCACGCCGGCCGCCGGCCGCACCGCGCCGACCCCCCGTCCCGTACCCGGTCCGCGTTCCGCGGCCACCCCGCGTCCCGGCCGTCCGGGTCCCGCACGCCCCGCGCCCCCGGCGCAGCGCGCCCACCCCGCCCCCGCGGCACCCGCAGCTCCGGCACCGGCCCCCGCCCGTCCGGAACCGGCGGAGAATCGTTCCGCGCCGCAGATCCAGCTGATCCCGGCCCCGGCGGCCGGAGCACTCGCCGCGGCCGAGGAAGCAGTCGACCTGCTGCTGGAGTCAGGTCGCGCACCTGGCGACATCCTGGTGCTCACCACCGGCGAGCAGCACCCGTGGGCCGCCCACGAGCTGTCCTTCGGCGAAGCCGCCTACTGGGCCCAGCACGACGCGGGCGACGACGTCTTCTTCGCCGACATCTCCGCGGCGGACCGGGCCACATCCCGGCCCGTGGTCGTCGTCGCCGTCAACGACGACGCCGACCCGGCCGTGGCGCGTGCCCTGCCCGTCGCGCGTGACCACGCCGCCGCGCTGCTGATCGTCTGCGGAGACCCGCAGACGATCAACCCCGCACTCGGCGCCGGGGTCTGAACACACCCACCGGTGCTCCCGGCCGCCCCCACGGGCGGGCGGGAGCATCACCGCCGGTCGCCCGGCCACGACGGGGACCGGCCGGTGCCCGCCCGGCGGGTGCGCCGTGCCGGCTCAGCGGGCCGCGGTGCGCCGCAGCGCCTCCGCCGCTCCGCCGCCCGACCGCGTCGGCGTGGTCCGGTGCTCGACGACGGCGTCGGCCAGGAGCGCCGGCTCCGACAGCGAACTGGGCCGCCGCCCGCCCCTTCCCTCGCCGAGCACCTGCCAGCCCCCGCTGGTGAGCGTGATGTAGGCGCCGCAGCGGAGGCCGTGCAGGGTGCAGGCGTCCCGCAGGCCCCACATCCACGCACCGTCCTCCTCGGTCCAGCGTTCGTCGCCGTCGCGGCAGTACAGAAGCACGGCCGTACGGACCGGAGTGCGGCGTCGCAGATCGTGCGGGACGACGCGCCGCAGCTGCGCCAGCAGGGCGTTGCGGAACTCCCAGCCGTCCGCGGCCACCGTCGGTCGGCGGGCGAACGAGGCGCTCGCCGTGAGCCGCTCCTCATGATCGAGGACCGCGACCACGGCGGTGGCCGGAGTCGGCCGGTGCCGGGAATGCAGTCCGCTGACGACCTCCCGGGGGCTCCGGAGCAGGGGTATGCCCGCCGAGGCCCACTCCGCTGGTTCGAGCATCCGGGCAAGGCGGTTGTCGGAGTCTGCGGAAACCGAGGACGCCGCTGTCGAAGTGGCTGTGGACGGGGCGAATCCGAAGGTCACGGTCCTCCCTTCGCTACGCGCCCACGGTGCGGGCAGGGTCGAATGAGGGCGCGCCGCGGCACAGCCCTTCCGGGCCCGATGAGGAACTGTGCGGGGGCGGCTCCAATTCTCCCTGGCCTACCGGCAGGCGGCAACGAGCAATTGCTGTGGCTGACGGGAATCAGCCGGAATGACACTGATATCCCTGCCCAGACCCGCCCGGGATGACTCCCCCCGTCCCCCCTGAATCGCGAGGACCAGCGGAAACACCGTCGTCGCGGTGGGTGGATTCGCCGATTGTCAGTCCCATCGGGTTGCATGGAGCCATGGACACCCTGGAGCTCCGCACCGAAGCCGACGCCATCCTCGCTGAGCTGGTCGGTGCGCCCGGAGGGTCGGCGCGGCTGCGGGAGGATCAGTGGCAGGCGGTGGCGGCCCTGGTGGAGGAGCGCCGTCGTGCGCTGGTGGTCCAGCGCACGGGGTGGGGGAAGTCCGCGGTCTATTTCGTGGCCACCGCGCTGCTGCGGCGGCGCGGAGCCGGCCCGACGGTGATCATCTCGCCGCTGTTGGCGTTGATGCGCAACCAGGTCGAGTCGGCGGCGCGGGCGGGCATCCAGGCACGCACCATCAACTCCGCCAACCCCGAGGAATGGGAAATGATCTACGGGGAGGTGGAGCGCGGCGAGACCGACGTTCTCCTGGTGAGCCCGGAGCGCCTCAATTCCGTGGACTTCCGTGATCAGGTGCTGCCCAAGCTCGCGGCGACGACCGGCCTGCTGGTGGTCGACGAGGCGCACTGCATTTCCGACTGGGGCCATGATTTCCGGCCCGACTACCGTCGCCTGCGCACGATGCTCGCGGAGCTTCCGGCGGGAGTGCCGGTGCTCGCCACCACCGCCACGGCGAACGCGCGGGTGACCGCGGACGTGGCGGAGCAGTTGGGCACCGGGGGCGGGGACGCGTTGGTGCTGCGGGGGCCGCTGGACCGCGAGAGCCTACGGCTGGGCGTGCTGGAGCTGCCGAACGCGGCGCACCGGCTCGCGTGGCTGGGGGAGCGGCTGGGGGATCTACAGGGTTCGGGGATCATCTACACGCTGACGGTGGCGGCGGCGGAGGAGGTCGCCGCGTTCCTGCGGCAGCGCGGATATCCCGTGGCCTCGTACACGGGGAAGACGGAGAACGCCGACCGGTTGCGGGCGGAGGAGGACCTGCTGGCGAATCGGGTGAAGGCCCTGGTGGCGACCTCCGCGCTGGGGATGGGTTTCGACAAGCCGGATCTCGGCTTCGTGGTGCACCTCGGATCGCCCTCGTCACCGATCGCCTATTACCAGCAGGTGGGGCGTGCCGGGCGCGGCGTGGACCATGCCGATGTCCTGCTGCTCCCGGGCAAGGAGGACGAGGCGATCTGGGCGTATTTCGCTTCGGTGGGCTTCCCGCCCGAGGAGCAGGTGCGGCGCACCCTGGACGTGCTGGGGCAGGCGGGCCGTCCGTTGTCGCTGCCGGCGCTGGAGCCGTTGGTGGATCTTCGGCGTTCGCGTCTGGAGACGATGCTGAAGGTCCTGGACGTGGACGGTGCGGTCAAGCGCGTGAAGGGTGGCTGGACCGCGACGGGACAGCCGTGGGCGTACGACGCGGAGCGCTACGCGTGGGTCGCGAAGCAGCGGGCGGCGGAGCAGCAGGCCATGCGGGACTACGTGGCGGCCACGGGGTGCCGTATGGAGTTCCTGCAGCGGCAGCTCGACGACGAGAAGGCGGTGCCGTGCGGCCGCTGCGACAACTGCGCCGGCCCCTGGCTGGACCCGGCCGTCTCCTCCTCGGCCCTCGCGGCGGCGACAGGTGAGCTGGACCGGCCGGGCGTCGAGGTCGAGCCCCGCAAGATGTGGCCGACGGGCCTGGCCTCGGTAGGCATGGACCTCAAGGGCCGGATCCCCGCGGGGCAGCAGGCGATGACGGGACGTGCGCTGGGGAGGCTGTCCGACATCGGCTGGGGCAACCGGCTGCGCCCGCTCCTGTCGGCGCAGGCGGCGGACGGGCCGGTCCCTGACGACGTACTGAACGCCGTGGTGGCGGTGCTGGCGGACTGGGCCCGCTCGCCGGGCGGCTGGGCCGGCGGCTCTCCCGACGCGGTGCCGCGCCCCGTGGGGGTGGTCGTCGTGCCGTCACGCACCCGCCCTCAACTGGTCACCTCCCTGGGCGAGGGCGTGGCCCGGGTCGGGAGGCTCCCGCTCCTGGGCAGCCTGGCCCACACCCCGCATGCCGACGAGCACGCCGCGCACCGCAGCAACTCCGCCCAGCGGCTGCGCGCCCTGGCCGACTCCTTCACGGTGCCCGACGAACTCGCCGCCGCGCTGGCCGAAGCCCCTGGCCCGGTGCTGCTCGTCGACGACTCCACGGACTCCGGCTGGACCCTCGCCGTGGGCGCGCGCCTGCTCCGCCAGGCCGGCGCCGAGCAGGTGCTCCCGCTGGTCCTGGCCGTGGCGGGATAGACCGGGCCGCGGGATCGGCCGGTCCCGGTCGTAGGAGATCCCGCCGCTCGAGGTGGGGTAGGCGCAGCGGCGAACCACGGCAGGCCGAAAGCGAGTTGATCCCGGCCCGGGTGTGCTCGCCTCCAGGAGCGAGAGGCGCGAACCGGACCGGGCACAGCACGATAGTGCGCCCCCGAACGAGGCGGGAGCTACCCCTGTGGATAACGTTATCCACAGGGGTCGCGGGGCGGGGCGGACTGAGAGACCGTCAAGGCATGAACAAGCACCATGAATCCACCGGCCCGGCCGCGGAGCAGCAGATCACCCTGCGCGGCCCCGCCGAGCTCGCCGACGCCCTCCCGTATCTGATGGGCTTCTATCCCAACGACAGCGTCGTGATGGTCGCCCTGCACGGCGGCCGGGGCCGGTTCGGCGGCCGGCTCCGTCTCGGCATTCCGCAGGCGCCCGGCGAATGGGGCCCGGTCGCCGACCAGTTGGCTGATTGCCTGGTATCGGGGAGCGAGCGCCGCGAAGGACGGCCCGACGCGATCGTGATCTTCCTCTGCCAGGACTCTCCGGACGGATCGGGCGGCAGGCTCACGATGGAGCGGCTCAGGCCCTTCGCGCAACGCCTGCGCACGGCGTGCGGAGCACTCGACGTTCCCGTCCTCGAAGCGCTCTGCATCTCCGACGGCCGCTACTGGTCCTACTGCTGCCCCGACCCCCGGTGCTGCCCCGACCAGGGAAGTCCCCTGGTCATGCCCGGTACCACGGTGATGGCCGCGGCCGCCGCCTACGCGGGCGTCCATGTGCGGGGCACACTGCGCGACATGGAGGCGCGGCTCCAGCCCTGGCGGGCCCCGGCAGCCGTGACCGCGCAGGAGGAGGCCCTGGACAGGGCAGGGCCGGCGCTGGTCCCGCGGCTCCTCGACGAGCGGGCCCGGGGGGAGGTCGCGGCGGAGACCCTCCGGCTGGCGCGCACCCTCATGGACCGCATCGAGGAGACACAGCCCGCGCCGCCCGCGCTCTCGGACGCCGGGGACGACCAGTTGATCGGCCCCGACGAGGCCGCGGCCGTCATTCTCGGGCTCCAGGACCGGGAGACCCGGGACAAGGCCGCGGCCTGGATGGAGGGGGCGGAAGCGCAAGCGGCCCTGCGGCTCTGGCGGACGCTGGCACGGCGTTGCGTCGGACCGTACGGGGAGCACGCCGCCGCTCCGCTCACCCTGGCGGGCTGGGTCTCCTGGTCCACGGGCGACGAGCCGGGCGCGCGGGTCGCCCTGACGCTGGCGCTGCGCGCCGATCCCGGCTACACGTTCGCCCAGCTGCTCCACCGGGCCTGCAACGAAGGGCTCGACCCGGAGGCGCTGCGCCGTTGCCTGCGCGAGGCCGGGGACGGGGCGAGCCCCGACGCCCGGGCCGTGGAGGCGGTGATGGACACCGCCGCCGACCGGGGCGCCACCTCGCTGCGCGTCCGCAGGAGCCGCCCGCTGCCGGACGGTGGCCGGCGGCGGGGGCGCGCTCACCGGCGCCCGGGTGCGGGGCGGGGGGAGCCGTCACCCGCTTCGGCCCGTCCCCGGACCGCGGCGGCCGGGCGGCGGTCGGGCGAGGCCCGGCGGTACGGGCGACGCGGCAGCAGGACGCGGAGGTGACCCGGATGCGAGCCGGGAAACCGCCGGGGCAAGTCCGTCCCGGCGTGCCGACCGGCCGACCGGCCGTCCCGGCGTGCCGACCGGCCGACCGGCCGACCCGGCGTGCCGACCGGCCGTCCCGTCCCGGCCTGCCGACCGACCGACCGTCCGTCCCGGCCCGGCCCGGCCTGCCGACCGACCGTCCGTCCCGGCCCGTCCCGGCCCGCCGGCCGCCGGAATCCGGGCCACCGCCCGGCTGATCGCCACGCATCCGAGATCGTGGCGCCCCGACTGATCACGAGCATGCCGAAGGGAGTGTTTATCGTCAGGAAGACGACTATGATCGCGGCATGCCGCCCTACGACCCTTCGACCTTCCCGCCCTTCGCTGTCACCGTCGACCTGGTCGTGCTCACGGTGCGCCGTCACGCGCTCTGCGCGTTGGTCGTCCGCCGCGGAGAGGCCCCGTTCCAGGGCAGATGGGCGCTGCCCGGTGGCTTCGTCAGGATGGACGAGGACCTGGGGTCCGCGGCGGCGCGTGAACTCGGCGAGGAAACCGGCCTCAGCGCGCACGACCCGGCGAGACCGGCCGCGGGCAACGGGGCCCATCTGGAGCAGTTGGCCACGTACGGAGATCCGGCGCGCGACCCCCGGATGCGAGTGGTCAGCGTCGCCCACCTGGCCCTCGCGCCGGACCTGCCCGCACCCCGGGCGGGCGGCGATGCCAACAGCGCGCGCTGGGCGCCGGTCGGGGATCTGCTGCATCCCGGCGCCGGGCGGGAGGGCGAGCAGGCGGCGCCACTGGCTTTCGACCACGCGCGGATCCTCGCCGACGGCGTGGAGCGCGCCCGCTCCAAGATCGAGTACTCCTCGCTGGCCACCGCGTTCTGTCCGCCGGAATTCACGGTCGGCGAGCTGCGCCGGGTGTACGAAGCGGTCTGGGGTGTGGTCCTCGACCCCCGTAACTTCCACCGCAAGGTCACCGGAACGCCCGGATTCCTGGTGCCTTCCGGTGGGACGACCACGCGTCAGGGGGGCCGGCCCGCGCAGTTGTTCCGGGCCGGGGCGGCCACGGTGCTCAACCCGCCGATGCTGCGACCTGAGGTCTGAGTCACCGGGCGTTCCGCTGCGACGGTCCCGCGGAACGCCTGTCGGCCCATCCCTGCACCAAAAGTCTGAAATGTCGCGTTATGTTGCTGCGGTACCCCCTGCCGCCGAGCGGTCTCACCTTCCGCGAGAGACGCGAGAGAAGCGATGCTCCAGGCCATCGGACTCACCAGCACCCCCCGTCGCGACGCTCCGCCCGCCGTGAACGATCTGACCTTCGAGGCTCCCCCCGGCCGTGTCACGGCCCTGCTGGGCGCCCCCCGCTCGGGCAGGACCACGGCCCTGCGGCTGATGCTCGAACTGGACGCGGGGCGAGGCGTCGCCTACTTCCGGGGGCGGCCGCTGCACCGCATCGCCCACCCGGCACGGGAGGTGGGCGTACTGCTCGGCGACGTACCGGGTCATCCCGCCCGGACCGTCCGAGGGCAGCTCCGTATGCTCTGCGCGGCCGCGGGCACGCCGGCGACCCGGGCCGACGAGGTCCTCGAGGTCGTCGGCCTCGCCGGGCTCGGGGACCAGCGCCTGGGCACCCTCTCGGTGGGGATGGACCGGCGGCTCGGCCTCGCCTCCGCGCTGCTCGGGGACCCCCACACCCTGATCCTGGACGAACCGGCGGAGGGACTGTCCCCCCGGGAGAACAGTTGGCTGTACGGGCTGCTGCGTGCGCACGCGGCCCAGGGCGGCACCGTCCTCTACACCACCGACGACCCCAAGGAGGCGGCCCGCACGGCCGACCGCGTCGTCACCATCGGCGGCGGGCGTCTCGTCGCCGACCAGGACGTCTCCGACTTCGCCCGCACCCGGCTCCGGGCCCGGGTCGCCGTCCGCACCCCGCACGCGGCCCGGCTGGCGGCCGTGGTCAGCCGGGAGGCCCGAGCCGCGCGACGCTCCGTCGAGGTGGTCGAGGAGGCGAGCGGCCGGCTGACCGTGTACGGCAGCAGCTGCGCGGAGATCGGCGACGCCGCGTACCGGCACGGCGTCCCCGTGCACCGGCTCGCCGACGAGATCGGCGACACCGGGCCGGCCGCCCCGGCGGGGGCCGGGAGCGAGGAGCGGGGCGACTCGGCCGTCGCGCTGTCCGAGCTGCCGCCCCCGATCCGGGTACGCCCCGCGCGCGGCCCCCTGCGCCCGCTCCGGTACGAACTGCGACGCTCCCTGGGCGTCCGGACAACGGCCATGATCATGGCGGCCGTTCTCGTGGTGTCGGCCGCGGTGTCCGTTCTGCTCGCCCGCACGGACGGCACCGCGCTGCCCCGTGTGCTCGCCGCGTGGCCCGCCCTGCTGCCGCTCCCTCCCGCCGCGCTCGGCGCGGGTCTGCTCGGGGCGCTGTCCTTCGGGGACGAGTTCCGATATCCGGCACTCGCCGCCGCGCGCGGCACCGTGCCCCGGCGGCTCGGTCTGCTGCTGGCCAAGCTCACCGTGACCGCCGGCTTCGCTCTGCTGCTCGCGGGCCTCGCCGTGGTGTGCGGAGCGCAGAGCCTCCGGCTCGTGTACGGGCCGGACTTGATCCAGATTCCGTCGAACGCTGTCGCGCTCGGTGCGAGTTGGGCGGGTCTGACGGTCGGCTGTGCCTGGGCGGGGCTGTTGGCCGCCGGTGTCTTCCGGGTGGCCGGGGCGGGGATCGCCGCGGTGCTGGCCGTTCCGGTACTCGTCGTTCCGCTGGTGCAGAAGCTCTTCGCGGCGCCGTCCGCGCGTTCGGTCGCCGGGCTCCCGGGCCGACTGCGCGAACTGGCCGGGTGGGAGCTGCCGCAGCAGGCGGACCACTGGGTCCTGGCCGTCGCGCGGGTGGTGGCGCAGCCCGTCGGCACCGCACTCGCCCTGTCGTTGTCAGCCCTGATCTGCGCGTATCTGTTCACCAGCCTTCGGGGAAGGGCGCGTTGGTGATCGCCGTCGCCTCGCATCGAGGGCAGAGGCCCGCAACTCCCTGAGAAATGACTGATCTGTGGGGATATGGCGTCAATTGCGGAGCGAGCGCCGATCACCCTTTCGTGTGCTTTTCACCAAAGACCTCAAGGGGTGGGCGAGCCGCGCCGACAAAGGATGCGTGAGTACCCTTGCGCACACCATGATGACCGCCGCCCGCACCGCCGATTCCGGCCTGGCCGGCGCGGGTGAACTCGACCGCTATCCCTATACGGAGGCGCCGGCCGGCGAGCGTGCCGCTTCCCGGGCCTGGGGCGGTTCCGATTCCGAGCTGGGGCGGGCGAGCCGACGCGGGTCTGCCAGCCGGGGGCGCGGTCTCCACGGCCAACTCGTCCAGCAGCTCGGCCAGATGATCGTTTCCGGTGACCTCGGCGCGGACCGCCCCCTCGTTCCCGAGGAGATCGGCCAGCGGTTCGAGGTGTCCCGTACCGTCGTACGCGAATCCCTGCGCGTCCTCGAAGCCAAGGGGCTGGTCAGCGCGCGCCCCAATGTGGGTACGAGGGTCCGCCCGGTCAGTGACTGGAACCTGCTGGATCCCGACATCATCGAATGGCGGGCCTTCGGTCCGCAGCGCGACGACCAGCGCCGTGAGCTGGCCGAGCTCCGCTGGACCATCGAACCGCTCGCGGCCCGCCTCGCGGCCGGGCACGGCCGGGACGATCTTCAGCAGCGGCTCGGCGACATGGTGGAGATCATGGGGCACGCGATGGGGCAGGGGGACACGATCACCTTCTCCCGCGCCGACGCGGAGTTCCACGCCCTGCTCGTTCAGGCGGCGGGAAATCGGATGCTCGAACACCTTTCCGGCATCGTCTCGGCCGCCCTTCATGTCTCCGGTGGTCCGGTCACCGGCTGTGACCGTCCGGGTGAGACCTCGCTCGCGCACCACGCGCGCATCGCCGACGCCCTCGCCTCCGGTGATTCCGGGGCAGCCGAGACGGCCATGCGTCAACTGCTCGTCGTCCACCCCGACGTCGAGCGCGTGGTTCCCGCGCCGCGCGAGCACTGACCGGGGCGCTGCCGGGCGCGTGGGCCCGGCACCGCCGGACCGCACGGCTCCGGCGGGATAGTTGTGGGGGGATGGCACCCTTGGACCATTTCGTCGCGTATGGGGTGTGACTCGGACCACGCGGATTGGCCGTAACACTCCTTGAAGCAGCGCGATGACCTAAGAGGTGAGCGTCGCGGAAGGAATACAGCAGCCCTCGGGTGCGCTGTGCAGTTCTGAGGCCAAACCCGCGCCGTCGGCGACATCCCCAGTCGACGGTCGTCGGTTCCCGCCCTCTCCAGGGCAGGGCCGGAAGCCGTTTCCATCGTTCCGAGAGGTTGTTCGTGTCGGCCAGCACATCCCGTACGCTCCCGCCGGAGATCGCCGAGTCCGAGTCTGTGATGGCGCTCATCGAGCGGGGAAAGGCTGATGGGCAGATCGCCGGCGATGACGTGCGTCGGGCCTTCGAGGCTGACCAGATTCCGCCAACCCAGTGGAAGAACGTTCTGCGCAGCCTCAACCAGATCCTCGAGGAAGAGGGTGTGACGCTGATGGTCAGTGCCGCGGAGTCGCCGAAGCGCGCCCGCAAGAGCGTCGCAGCGAAGAGCCCGGTCAAGCGCACCGCCACCAAGACTGTCGCGGCCAAGACCACCGTGACCAGGACCGTCGCGGCCACCGCCGCCCCGGCGGCCGAGAGTGCGGACGCGGTGGCCGACGACGCCGTTGCGGCCGCTCCCGCCAAGAAGACGGCAGCCAAGAAGACGGCTGCCAAGAAGACCGCCGCGAAGAAGACGGTCGCGAAGAAGACAGCGGCGAAGAAGTCCGGCAAGCAGGACGACGAGATCCTCGACGGCGAAGAGGCGGCCGAGGAAGTCAAGGCCGGCAAGGGCGAGGAAGAGGAGGGCGAGGGCGAGAACAAGGGCTTCGTCCTCTCCGACGACGACGAGGACGACGCACCCGCGCAGCAGGTCGCCGTCGCCGGCGCCACCGCCGACCCGGTCAAGGACTACCTGAAGCAGATCGGCAAGGTTCCCCTCCTCAACGCCGAGCAGGAGGTCGAGCTCGCCAAGCGCATCGAGGCCGGCCTCTTCGCCGAGGACAAGCTGGCGAACGCCGACAAGCTCGCGCCGAAGCTCAAGCGCGAGCTGGAGATCATCGCCGAGGACGGGCGACGGGCCAAGAACCACCTTCTGGAGGCCAACCTCCGCCTGGTGGTCTCCCTGGCCAAGCGCTACACCGGTCGCGGCATGCTCTTCCTGGACCTGATCCAGGAGGGCAACCTCGGTCTGATCCGCGCGGTCGAGAAGTTCGACTACACCAAGGGCTACAAGTTCTCCACGTACGCCACCTGGTGGATCCGTCAGGCGATCACCCGCGCGATGGCCGACCAGGCCCGCACCATCCGTATCCCGGTGCACATGGTCGAGGTCATCAACAAGCTCGCGCGCGTGCAGCGCCAGATGCTCCAGGACCTGGGCCGCGAGCCCACCCCGGAGGAGCTGGCCAAGGAACTCGACATGACCCCCGAGAAGGTCATCGAGGTCCAGAAGTACGGTCGCGAGCCGATCTCGCTGCACACCCCGCTCGGTGAGGACGGCGACAGCGAGTTCGGTGACCTGATCGAGGACTCCGAGGCCGTCGTTCCTGCGGACGCGGTCAGCTTCACGCTCCTTCAGGAGCAGCTCCACTCCGTGCTCGACACGCTTTCCGAGCGTGAGGCCGGCGTGGTCTCGATGCGCTTCGGTCTCACCGACGGTCAGCCGAAGACGCTCGACGAGATCGGCAAGGTCTACGGCGTGACGCGTGAGCGCATCCGTCAGATCGAGTCGAAGACGATGTCGAAGCTTCGTCACCCGTCGCGCTCGCAGGTGCTGCGCGACTACCTCGACTAGACCGCGGAAGATTCACCGGCCGAGGGCCCGGAACCCCCAGGGGATCCGGGCCCTCCGGCGTGTCCTCGGGTGCGGACGGTGACCGGCTGGATCACGCTGGGTGGACCGTTACCGCCTCAGCGTCAGGAGCCTCCATGCCCCGTTCCGTCGTCCGTGCCCTGACCGGGGTGCTCGCCCTGACCGCCGCCGCGACCGTGGCGCCCCTCGCCTCGCCCTCCGCGGCGGTCGCGGACAGCATCATCGTCGGCGGACAGCCCGCTCCGGTGGCGGACAGTCCCTGGGCGGTGGCGCTGTCGAGCCGGGACCGGTTCGGAGGGGCGCGCTCGGGACAGTTCTGCGGCGGCGTCGCCGTGGCGCCCACGAAGATCCTGACGGCCGCCCACTGCCTGAGTGACGAGGCGCTCGGGGGGCCGGCGGAGCGGGTGAGGGATCTGCTGGTCATCGCCGGTCGGGAGCGGTTGGGTGACTCCGACGGCCAGGAGATCCCGGTCCGGTCCATCTGGGTGAACCCGGAGTACGACCCCGCCTCCAACGCCGGCGACCTCGCGGTGCTGACCCTGTCCCGCGCGATGCCGAAGGACGGCGTCGTCCCGACGGCCAAGGGCGGGGACCCCGCCTACCGGGCCGGCACGGCGGCGGCCGTCTATGGGTGGGGCGACACGACGGGGAGCGGGGCGTACGCCTCCGTGCTGCGCTCCGCGCGGGTCCAGGTCCTGCCGGACAGCGACTGCGCGCGGGCCTACCCGGGCGGCCAGGAGGGCACGTACAAGCCCTCGGCGATGCTCTGTGCGGGCGATCCGGCGGGTGGCAGGGATGCGTGCCAGGGCGACAGCGGCGGGCCGCTGGTGGCCCGTGGGCGGCTCATCGGGCTGGTGTCCTGGGGGAGCGGCTGCGGGCGCGCGGGCAGCCCGGGGGTGTACACACGGGTCGCCGCCGCACTGGAGTGGGCCGAGGGCCGCATCTGACCCGTGGCGGCATCGTGTGCGGGCGGTGATTCCCCGCGCGCTGTGCGCGCAGGGCCCCACCGACGAGAACGGGCGGCTCCCCCCGGTGGGGGAGCCGCCCGTCGGCCGGTCCTGGACCGGCCCCTGGCTCGTCGTGGATGCGAGGTATCAGTGTTGTTCCTCGTCGGCAGCAGCCGTCTGCACGGCGGTGAGCCGATCCGTCTCATCCTGTATTTCCGCGGCGATCTTCTTGAGTTCCGGCTCGAACTTGCGCCCGTGGTGGGCACAGAAGAGCAGTTCACCGCCACTGATCAGGACGACGCGCAGATATGCCTGGGCGCCGCAACGGTCACAGCGGTCTGCTGCGGTCAGCGGGCTCGCGGGGGTCAGAACAGTAGTCACGTCGCCTCTTCTCTAGCTCGACGAGCTGTCGTACCAGGGTCAACATCCAACCAGGCCGAAAACGTTCCCGCTCGTGGCTTTTCTTCGAAACTTCTTCTCGGTGTGGCTGTCTGTTGCCGGTTGGCGGCGAATGTGCCGTATGCGGAGCGCTACGGTTTCGCATTGCTTGTCTCGGGGGTGAGTCCCACCGGCCGGCTTGCCGGTTTGTTCATGAGGACGTGCCCGGAGCCTAAATGGTTCATGCGCCGAAGGGAACGTGATGTGCACGTCACTCCAACGAATGATCGAACACTCATGCGAGCCCAGGTGGGGCTCGACTAGCATGAGGATTCCCCGAGGGTGGCGTTACAACCGCTCTACCAGGCCTCTGTAGGCTCTCAGCGGCAACCGAAGCCCAGCCCCGTACCCACGGGGGCCCCAGATGAAATTCAGCGAGGAGCGAACCGCGTGACCGCCGAAACGTCCGTGCCGTCCACCGCGATGCTGACCGGAGCAGGCGGCGACCGGGACAGCTCCAACTACACCGCGCGGCACCTTCTCGTCCTCGAAGGGCTGGAGGCGGTCCGCAAGCGGCCCGGCATGTACATCGGGTCCACCGACAGCCGTGGCCTGATGCACTGCCTCTGGGAGATCATCGACAACTCCGTCGACGAAGCCCTCGGCGGCTACTGCGACCAGATCGAGGTCATCCTCCACGACGACGCCTCCGTCGAGGTCCGGGACAACGGCCGTGGCATCCCGGTCGACGTCGAGCCCAAGACGGGTCTCTCCGGCATCGAGGTCGTCATGACCAAGCTGCACGCCGGAGGGAAGTTCGGCGGCGGCTCCTACGCCGCGTCGGGCGGCCTCCACGGCGTCGGCGCCTCCGTGGTCAACGCCCTCTCCGCCCGCCTGGATGTCGAGGTCGACCGCAACAGCGCGACCCACTCCATCAGCTTCCGGCGCGGTGTCCCCGGCATGTTCACCGAACAGGGGCCGGACAGCCCGTTCGACCCGGCCAACGGCCTGCGCAAGGGCAAGCGCGTCCCCAAGACCCGTACCGGTACCCGGGTGCGGTACTGGGCGGACCGCCAGATCTTCCTCAAGGACGCCAAGCTCAACCTGGACACGCTCTACCAGCGCGCCCGCCAGACGGCCTTCCTCGTCCCCGGGCTGACGATCATCGTCCGCGACGAGCGGGGGCTGGACGGCGAGGGCAAGACCGAGGAGACGTTCCGCTTCGACGGCGGCATCAGCGAGTTCTGCGAGTACCTGGCCCAGGACAAGGCCGTCTGCGACGTCCAGCGCCTCAGCGGCACCGGCACCTTCAAGGAGACCGTGCCCGTCCTCGACGACCGCGGCCACATGACCGCCACCGAGGTCACCCGCGAGCTCGCCGTCGACATCGCCCTGCGCTGGGGCACCGGCTACGACACGACCGTACGGTCGTTCGTGAACATCATCGCCACCCCCAAGGGCGGCACCCACGTCAGCGGGTTCGAGCGCTCCCTGACCAAGACCGTGAACGAGGCGCTGCGCTCCGCCAAGATGCTGCGGGTCGCCGAGGACGACGTCGTCAAGGACGACGCCCTCGAAGGGCTCACCGCCGTCGTCACCGTACGGCTCGCCGAGCCGCAGTTCGAGGGGCAGACCAAGGAGGTGCTCGGCACCTCCGCCGCCAACCGGATCGTGGCAGGCGTGGTCGCCAAGGAGCTCAAGGCCTTCCTGACCTCGACGAAGCGGGATGCCAAGGCCCAGGCCAGGGCGGTGCTGGAGAAGGCCGTCGCCGCCGCCCGCACCCGGATCGCCGCCCGGCAGCACAAGGACGCCCAGCGCCGCAAGACGGCCCTGGAGTCCTCCTCGCTGCCCGCCAAGCTCGCCGACTGCCGCAGCGACGACGTCGAGCGCAGCGAGCTGTTCATCGTCGAGGGGGACTCGGCGCTCGGCACCGCCAAGCTGGCCAGGAACAGTGAGTTCCAGGCGCTGCTGCCGATCCGCGGAAAGATCCTCAACGTACAGAAGTCGTCCGTCTCGGACATGCTGAAGAACGCCGAGTGCGGGGCGATCATCCAGGTCATAGGAGCCGGGTCCGGGCGGACCTTCGACATCGACGCCGCGCGGTACGGGAAGATCGTCCTGCTGGTGGATGCCGACGTCGACGGCGCCCACATCCGCTGCCTGCTGCTGACCCTCTTCCAGCGCTACATGCGTCCGATGGTCGAGGCGGGCCGGGTCTTCGCCGCGGTCCCGCCGCTGCATCGGATCGAGCTGGTCCAGCCCAAGAAGGGCCAGGACAAGTACGTCTACACCTACTCCGACAGCGAGCTGCGCCAGACCCTCCTGGAGTTCCAGCGAAAGAACGTCCGGATCAAGGAATCGATCCAGCGCTACAAGGGCCTGGGCGAGATGGACGCCGATCAGCTGGCGGAGACGACGATGGACCCGCGCCACCGCACCTTGCGGCGCATCAACATCGGCGACCTGGAATCCTCCGAGCAGGTCTTCGACCTGCTGATGGGCAACGAGGTCGCGCCCCGCAAGGAGTTCATCACCAGTTCCGCGGCCACCCTGGACCGCTCGCGCATCGACGCCTGACTCCCTGTCCTCCGGTGCCCGCGTCGGCCCCCGCTCCCGTACTGCCGGAGCGGGGGCCGCGTGCGTCTCCGAGGTCCCGGGCCCACGTCCGCGTGTTCGCGCAGCCGTACGGGACTTCTGTCACCTGAAGGGGTGAAGCCGGGCGAATGGCGCGCCCGGGATCCCCTCGAACCGCCCATGGTTGGCCATGCGGCCGAAAAGGTCCGTGGATCAGGGGAGTTGTGCGGTGGAGAAGGACGAAGGGCCGGAGGCCGCAGGAGTGCGGCTCGACGACCCGTGGGACGACGCGCCGGTCTCCGACCGGTGCGGCCGGGACGGGGCGGCAGGCGTCCCGGAGCTCGACGCGCCCGCCGCGGCGGAGCCGGACCCCCGGCCCAGCGCGGCCGACATCTACCTGGAGGTGCACCGCAGCGCCGCCTTCCGCGAGGTGCGCCGACGCTACCGCCGCTTCGTGGTTCCCGCCGCTCTCGCCTTCCTGCTCTGGTATCTCGCCTATGTCGTCGCCGCGACCACCGCACCCGAGCTGATGGCCCGCCCGGTCGCCGGAGCGGTCAACGTCGCGATGGTGGCGGGTCTCGGCCAGTTCCTCACCACGTTCCTGCTCACCTGGGCGTACGCACGGCACGCGCGGCTGCGCAGGGACCGGGCCGCGCTCGATCTGCGCTGGGACACCCAGGAGATGACCCGGGGTCTAGGCCAGGAGATGACGCGAGGGCTCGGTCAGGAGACGGCGAGAGGGTTCGGACGTTGAGAGGCGACCACCAGACTCTCGCCCTGCTGCTGTTCAGCGCGTTCATCGCGGTGACGCTTTTCATCACCACCCGGGTCGGCCGCAACCGGCAGGGCTCCGCCGAGGAGTTCTACGCCGGCGGACGTCTGTTCTCGCCCATGGAGAACGGTTTCGCCCTCGCCGGCGACTACATGTCGGCGGCCTCCTTCCTCGGGATCTCCGGGCTGATCGCCCTCTTCGGCTACGACGGCATGCTCTACTCGGTCGGCTTCCTCGTCGCTTGGCTGGTCGTCCTGCTGTTCGTCGCCGAACTCGTCCGCAACTGCGGCCGGTTCACCCTGGCCGACGTGGTCGCGGCGCGGATGGCGGAGCGCCCGGTGCGTACCGCCGTCGGCACCTCGTCCGTCATGGTCTCCGTGCTCTATCTGGTCGCCCAGATGGTCGGCGCCGGCAGCCTGGTGGCCCTGCTGCTCGGCGGGACGAGCGACGCGGCCCGGTCCTGGACAGTGGTCGGGGTCGGCGCGCTGATGGTGCTGTACGTGTCGTTCGGCGGCATGCGCGCCACCACCTGGATCCAGATCGTCAAGGCCGTCCTGCTGATGGCCGGGGCCATCGCGCTCACGGTGCTCGTCCTGGTCCACTTCCACGGGAACGTCAACAACCTGCTCACCACCGCGGCCGAACGCAGTGGCCACGGCAAGGACTTCCTCGCGCCCGGCCTCCGCTACGGCGGGGACCTCGCCTCGCGCCTCGACTTCATCAGCCTGGGCGTCGCCCTCGTTCTCGGCACGGCGGGGCTGCCGCACATCCTGTCGCGCTTCTACACCGTGCCCACGGCCCGCGCCGCGCGCCGCTCCGTCGTCTGGTCCATCGGCCTGATCGGCAGCTTCTACCTGATGACGATCGTGCTCGGCTTCGGCGCCGCCGCCCTCGTCGGCCCCGGCGAGGTCCGCGCCTCGAACGCGGCGGGCAACACCGCGGTCCCGCTGCTGGCGCTCCACCTCGGCGGCGGTGAGGGGTCCACCGGCGGAACGATTCTCTTCGCCGTGGTCGCCGCCATCGCCTTCGCCACCATCCTGGCCGTCGTCGCGGGCATCACGCTCGCCTCGTCGGCGTCCGTCGCCCACGACCTCTACGCCTCGCTCCGCCGCCCCGGGCGCACGAAGTACGGCGAGGTCGCCGTGGCACGTGTCGCCGCCGCGGGAATCGGCGTGGTCGCGATCGGTCTGGGGCTGCTCGCCCAGGACCTCAACGTGGCCTTCCTGGTGGGCCTGGCCTTCGCCGTGGCCGCGTCGGCGAACCTCCCGGCCCTGCTCTACTCCCTGTTCTGGCGTGGCTTCACGACCCGGGGCGCGGTCTGGGCCGTGTACGGCGGCCTGGTCCCGGCGGTCGTCCTGGTGCTGGTCTCACCCGTCGTCTCGGGCAGCCCCACGTCCCTGTTCCCCGGCGTGGACTTCCAGCTCTTCCCGCTGGAGAACCCGGGTCTGGTCTCCATCCCGCTCGGCTTCCTGGCCGGCTGGATCGGTACGGTCACTTCGCCCGAGCCGTCCGACGAGGCCAAGCACGCCGAGGCCGAGGTACGGGCGCTGACGGGGGCCGGGGCGGCGTAGAGCCTGTCGTGGGGCGTGCGGGGGTGCCCGGGCAGCTCAGCCGGCCGCCCAGGCGTACCGGTGTTCCGGGCGGCCCGTCTCCCCGTAGCGCAGCGTCAGCCGGACCTTGCCGGTGCGTTCCAGCAGCTTCAGATAGCGCTGGGCCGTCTGGCGGCTCATCCCCGCGCTGTCCGCGATCTCCTGGGCGGAGAGCGGGCCGTCGGCTCCGCGCAGGGCCACTCGGACGAGCTCGGCCGTGGTGGGGGAGTGGCCCTTGGGGAGGGCCGGCTCGTCCGCCGCCCACAGCGCGCCGAAGAGCCGGTCCACCTGTGCCTGCTCGGCCTCCCCACCCCCGTCGAGCGCCTGCCGCAGCGCCGCGTACGCCTCCAGTTTCGAGCGCAGGCCCGCGTACGTGAACGGCTTCACCAGGTACTGGAGCGCGCCGTGCCGCATCGCGTCCTGCACGGTCGCGACGTCCCGGGCGGCCGTCACCATGATCACGTCGACCTGACGGCCCAGGCGGCGCAGTTCCCGTACGACGGCGAGGCCGTTGCGGTCCGGCAGGTAGTGGTCCAGCAGGATCAGGTCCACCGGGACCCTCTCGACCGCCTCCAGCGCCGCGGCCGCCGAGTGGGCCCGCGCGACCACCCGGAAGCCGGGGACCTTGGCGACGTACGCCGCGTTGATCTGCGCCACCCGGACGTCGTCGTCCACGATCAGGACCTGGATCACGGCTGCCCTCCGGCCGGACACGTGGCGGACGGCGGACCGTCGGGGGAAGCGGCGGGCTCGGCAGGCACCCGAGGCCCGGGCTCGGCCAGCGCCTCCGGCAGGACGACCGTGAACACCGCACCGCCTCCGTCCGCCCCGGACACCGTCACACTGCCTCCCTGACGCTCCGCGAGCCTCCGTACGAGGGCGAGCCCCAGACCGCGCTTGCCGTGGGCCGGAACCTCCTTGGTGGACCAGCCCTCCGTGAAGATCGACGCGTGCTGCTCCGGGGGGACGCCGGGGCCGCTGTCGCGCACCTCCAGGATCACCGTACGTCCCTCCGTGCACAGCCCGACCTCGATCCGCGCCCCCTCCGATCCGGCCGCCGCGTCCGTGGCGTTGTCGACGAGGTTGCCCATGACGGTGACCAGGCCCCGGGGATCGACCACCCGGTCCGGCAGCAGGGTTCCGGGGGCCAGCCGCAGTGCCACGCCGCGCTCGGCGGCCACCGTCGCCTTGCCCACCAGGAGGGCGGCCAGCAGCGGGTCCTGGACCTTCTCGGTGACCTGTTCGGCCGTCGCCCGGTGTACGCCCACCACCTCCGTGACGAACTCCATCGCGTCCTCGTGCATCTCCAGCTCCAGGAGCCCGAGCAGGGTGTGCAGCCGGTTGGCGTGCTCGTGGTCCTGGGCGCGCAGCGCGTCGATCAGCCCCGTGGTGGAGTCGAGCTCGCGGCCCAGGTTCTCCAGCTCGGTCCGGTCGCGCAGGGTCACCACGGCCCCGCCGTCGTCGGTGGGCATCCGGTTGGCCAGCAGCACCCGGCTGCCCCGTACCGCCAGCAGGTCGTCGCCGACCACCCGTCCGGCCAGGACGTCCGCGGTCCTGCCGTCGCCCAGCACCTCCTCCAGCGTCCGGCCCGCCGCCTCCGGGCCCACGCCGAGCAGCCGCTGCGCCTCGTCGTTCAGCAGCCGGACGCGGCCGCCCCCGTCCAGGGCGACGACCCCTTCGCGGATGCCGTGCAGCATGGCCTCGCGCTCCGTCAGCAGCGCGGAGATATCGGAGAACGCCAGGTCATGGGTCTGCCGTTGCAGCCGGCGGGAGATCAGGTACGCCGCGAGCGCCCCGACCGCCAGGGCTCCGCCCGCGTACGCGAGCAGTCCCGGGATCGCTCCGAGGAGCCGGGCACGGACGCTGTCGTAGGAGATGCCCACCGACACCGCGCCGATCACGTCGCCGGACGGGCCGAACAACGGCACCTTGCCCCGCGCCGAGCGGCCGAGGGTGCCGCTGTCGATCTCCATCACCTCGCGGCCGCGCAGCGCCTCGCCGGGGTCGGTGGAGACGATCGCGCCGATCCGGTGGGTGTCGGGGTGCGACCAGCGCACCCCGCGCTGGTTCATGACGACGACGTACTCCGCTCCGGTCGCCCGCCTGATCCGCTCGGCGGCCGACTGGACGGGACCCCGCTCCGACGGATCCGTGCTGGTCAGGTCCTTCACGATCCCCGGCTGGGCGGCGGTGCTCTGGGCGATGGCGAGGGCGCGGCGCATCGCCTGGTCGTCCAGCTGGTCGCTGAGGGGGGCCAGGAACAGCCCGGTGACCAGGATCGTCACGCCGGTGATGATGGCCAGCTGCATCAGCAGGACCTGGGAGAAGACCCGCTGGGGCCAGCCGAACCGGCGCGGTCCCCTGCCGGGGGTCGGTGGGGCGTTCATCGTAGAGACGGTAAGGGGCGGGACGCCGGGGCGGAAATTCGGCCGCGTTCCGGCCCGGCTGTCCGGGCCTCCGGTGTACGCGCCTCTTGCTTCGCGGCGTTGTCTCTGTGAGCGTTCCTGGAGCGGTTCCGAGGAGTTCGCCCGCAACGCAATCTACTTGCACTTCTTGCGCTAATCTTGCGCACATGACGCGACGACTTGCTCAGGTGGCCCAGAAAGTGGGAGTCAGCGAGGCGACGGTCAGCCGGGTGCTGAACGGCAAGCCGGGCGTTTCCGACGCCACCAGGCAGGCCGTTCTCTCCGCGCTGGACGTCCTCGGGTACGAGCGCCCGACCCAGCTGCGCGGCGAACGGGCCCGGCTGGTCGGCCTTGTCCTGCCCGAGCTGCAGAACCCGATCTTCCCGGCGTTCGCCGAAGTGGTCGGCGGCGCGCTCGCCCAGCAGGGGCTGACCCCGGTGCTCTGCACCCAGACCAAGGGCGGCGTCTCCGAGGCCGACTACGTCGAGCTGCTCCTCCAGCAGCAGGTCTCCGGCGTCGTCTTCGCGGGCGGCCTCTACCACCAGGCCGACGCCCCGCACGACCACTACAAGGTGCTCGCCGACCGCAAGATCCCCGTCGTCCTGATCAACGCGGCCATCGCCCACCTCGGCTTCCCGGGCGTCTCCTGCGACGACTCCGTCGCCGTCGAGCAGGCCTGGCGGCACCTCGTCTCGCTCGGCCACGAGCGCATCGGACTCGTCCTCGGCCCGTCCGACCATGTGCCCTCCCAGCGCAAGCTCGCCGCCGCCCGGGTGCTGGCCGAGGAGGCGGGCACGGCCGTGCCCGACGAGTGGGTGGCCCGCGCGATGTTCTCGCTGGAGGGCGGGCAGGCCGCCGCGATGCGGCTGCTGGACCGGGGCGTCACCGGCATCATCTGCGCGAGCGACCCGCTCGCGCTGGGAGCCGTGCGCGCCGCCCGCCGCCGGGGTCTCGCGGTACCCGGAGACGTGTCGGTCGTCGGCTACGACGACTCCGCCTTCATGAACTGCACCGAGCCGCCCCTGACCACGGTCCGCCAGCCCATCGAGGCCATGGGGCGCGCGGCCGTGGAGCTGCTCTCGGTACAGATCGGCGGGCGGACCGTCCCCTCGGACGAACTGCTCTTCGAACCGGAGCTGGTGGTGCGCGGATCCACCGCGCAGCCGCCGCGCGAGAATTCCCTGTGATCCGTAGCTAATTTGCGCTGACAGCCCTTAGGGGGCCGTCCGGAGCCCGGGCAGCGGCTGTGGCGGCCTGGGGCCCGTGTACTGCCCGCTGGGGCGGATGCGGAGCGGGCGCTCTCCGTACTCCTCCAGCGCGTGGGCGATCCAGCCCGCGGTGCGGGACACCGCGAACACCGTCTCGCCCGCGTCCGCCGGCATGGACCGGGAGACGGACAGGACGGCCAGGGCCAGGTCGATGTTGGCGTGCAGCGGGGCGTGCCGCGCCGTCGTGCCGACCACCTCGCGGGCCGCCGCCAGCGCCCCGGCGGCCTGCGGCACGTCCTCCAGCAGCGCGAACAGGGCGGTCGCCCGCGGGTCCTCGCCCCGGTAGAGCCGGTGGCCCAGCCCCGGCACCCGCCGCCCCGTCCGCAGGTGATCGGCGACCACGGGGACCGCGCTGCCCCGGTCCACCGCCTCCCGGAGCATCCGGTGCGCCAGCCCGCTCGCCGCGCCGTGCAGCGGCCCCTCCAGCACGCCGAGGCCCGCCGAGACCACGGCGTACGGGTGGGCCCGCGCGGAGGCGGCGACCCGGGCCGCCAGGGTGGAGGCGGCCAGATCGTGGTCGATCAGGAGGGCGAGGGCCGCGTCCAGCACGGCCAGGGACGGGGCGTCGGCCGGCTCGGCGGTGAGCCGTGACCACAGCCCCCGCGCCAGGGAACCCTCTTCGTCCGCCGGGTCGCCGAGCTCCGGCAGGGCGCCCACCAGCGTCGGGATCAGACTCCGGGCGCTGCTGAGCACCGCCTCGGGCGACAGGTCGAACCGCAGCGGGTCCGTGGCCGCCGCGGCGGTCACCGCCACCCGCAGCCGGTCCGTCGACCCGCTGTGCGCGGGCAGCGCGCCGACCGTCCGGCGAGCCGCCGCGAGGGTCCCGGCCGCCGCGGTGAAACGGGCGCCCGGGCTCAGCTCACCCGTCCACAGCCACTCGGCGACCTCCTCGTAGCTGTAGTGCGCGGCCAGCTCCGTCGCGTCGACCCCGCGGAAGAAGCAGCGGTCGCCCTCGATGAGCGTGATGCCCGTGCGGAAGGCCAGGTCGCCCCCGGCCGGGGAGGCGTCCCTGCGCCCCGAGCGCCGGGCCAGTGCCCGGACCTCGTCGGCGTCGAACGTGCTGCCCCGCCCGCCGGCGGCCCGCGCGCTGCTCAGCTGGCCCCGGCTGACGTACGCGTACACCGTCTCCGGCTTCACGCCCAGCAGTTCGGCGGCCTCCCGGGTGGTGAGCCGGGGCGGCCCCTGCCCGTCGGGTGCTGATTGATCCGTCATGCCGACCACCGTATCCATCCTGAATCCATGAAGGAGCCCAAGAGTGTCCACCCTTTACATTGATTCAATCAACGTTGACAGAATTCGAGTCAAGCATAGACAGTCGAATCAATGTTCCGCGCGTCGAAAAGAGAACAGCCATGACCACCACCCCTGCCGTCCCCCGCGGTCTCGCCGGCGTAGTCGTCACCGACACCGCCCTCGGCGACGTGCGCGGCCGCGAGGGCTTCTACCACTACCGCCAGTACTCGGCGATCGAGCTCGCGCGGACCCGTGGCTTCGAGGACGTCTGGTACCTGATGGTCCACGGCGAACTGCCCGACCGGGCGGCCGCCGCCGACTTCGCCGCCCGCACGGCCGCGCTGCGCACCCTGCCCGCCGAGGTGCGCGACGCGCTGCCCGCCATCGCCCGCGCCGGCGCCGCCTCCGGCCCCCTCGCCGGTCTGCGCACCGCGCTGTCCCTGCTCGGCTCCTCGGCCGGCTTCCGCCCCGTGTACGACATCGGGACCGAGCGGCGGCGCCAGGACGCGCTCACCGTCTGCGCGGCCGTCCCCACGATCCTCACCGCCCTCCACCGCCTGGGTCGGGGGCTCCAGCCGGTCGAGCCCCGCGAGGACCTGCCGCACGCCGCGAACTACCTGTACATGCTGACCGGGTCGGAGCCGGAGCCGGAGCACGCCAGGGCCGTCGAGCAGTACCTCGTCTCCACCGTCGACCACGGCTTCAACGCCTCCACCTTCACCGCCCGGGTCGTCGCCTCCACCGGGGCCGACCTGGCCGCCTGCCTGGTCGCGGCGGTCGGCGCGCTCTCCGGGCCGCTGCACGGCGGAGCCCCCAGCCGGGCCCTGGACACCCTGGACGCCATCGGCACCCTGGACCGCATCGACGGCTGGATCCGCGAACAGGTCCTCTCGGGCCGCCGCATCATGGGCTTCGGGCACCCCGTCTACCGCACCGAGGACCCGCGCTCCCGGATGCTCAAGTCCCTCGCGCAGGGCTTCGGCGGACCGCTCGTCGACTTCGCCGTGGAGGTCGAGCGCCAGGTCGAGGCCATCCTCGCCGAGCTCAAGCCGGGCCGCGAACTGCACACCAACGTGGAGTTCTACGCCGGGGTGGTCATGGAGCTGTGCGGACTGCCGCGCGCGATGTTCACCCCCACCTTCTGCGCGGCGCGGGTGATCGGCTGGAGCGCCAATATCCTGGAGCAGGCGGAGGACTCGAAGATCATCCGCCCGGCGGCCCGCTACGTCGGCGCACCCCCGCCGCAGCCGGTCCCGGCACCCTGACGACGACCCCAGGAAGGCCCCCGTTGACCCCGCCCCGCACCCCGCAGATCCCGGTCGTCGTCCTGGCGGGCTTCCTCGGATCCGGCAAGACCACGCTGCTGAACCATCTGCTCCGCAATCGCGCGGGCACCCGGATCGGCGTGATCGTCAACGACTTCGGGGCCATCGAGATCGACGCCATGACGGTCTCGGGTCAGGTCGGCTCGACCGTCTCGCTGGGCAACGGCTGTCTGTGCTGTGCCGTCGACGCGAGCGAACTCGACACCTTCCTGGAGACGCTGACCCGGCCGTCCGCCCGACTGGACGTCATCGTCATCGAGGCGAGCGGTCTCGCCGAACCCCAGGAGCTCGTCCGTATGCTGCTGGCCAGCGACAACCCGCACATTCTGTACGGGGGCCTCGTCGAGGTCGTCGACGCGGCGGAGTTCGACAGCACCCGTCAACGGCATCCGGAGCTCGACCGCCATCTCGCCGTCGCCGACCTCGTCGTCCTGAACAAGACCGACCGGGTGGGGGAGGCCGAGCGGGAGCGGCTGCGGGCGACGGTCGCGGAGCTGAGCGGACCCGCCGCCGTGATCTCCGCCGTGCACGGCCGGATCGACCCCGAGCTCCTCTTCGACCCGGCCCTGCGACCGGACCACGAGGACCTGGTCCGCCAGCTCACCTTCGAGGACCTGCTGCGGGAGGAGGCGACCGACGGGCACGAGGGGCACGACGACCACCTCCACGCCGCGTACGAGAGCGTCGACTTCACCTCGGACGTTCCCATGGACCCACGCCGCTTCATGGAGTTCCTCGACTCCCGGCCCGACGGGCTCTACCGGATCAAGGGGCTCGCGGACTTCGGCGCGGGGGACCGGGACAACACGTACGCGCTGCACGCGGTGGGCCGCTTCCTGCGCTTCGTTCCCCGCCCGTGGGCGCGCGGCGAACAGCGGCTCACCCAGCTCGTCATGATCGGCGCGGGCATCGACGCCGAAGCGCTGTCGGCCGGGCTCGCCGCCTGCCGCGCGGACGAGCCCGCCCCCGACGAGCCCGCCGACGCCGCTGCCGTCGAACGCGGCATGTGGGGCGTGCTGCGGTACGTACACCAGGAGGCGGACCCCGTGGACGAACAACGGGCGGACCCGGTGGACGTACAGCAGGCGGACCCCGACGTACAGGAAGCGGCCCCGGAGGCGTAACACCCCCGGGCCGCTCCCCGCCGTACGAAGAGGACGCCTACAGCGGCGGTCCCGCGATCACGTCCACCGTCTCCAGCAGCGGAGTGCCCGAGCCGTCCCGCCTCGGGTCCGGCTCCGGCAGCTTCGCCGGGGTGCCGTTCTTCTGCGCGGCCCGTGCCGGAGTGGGGCCCGCCCACGCGAACACCAGGACGTCCTCGCCCTTCAGGAACCGCTGGCAGCGCACCCCGCCGGTGGCCCGGCCCTTGCGCGGATACTGGTCGAACGGGGTGAGCTTGGACGTGAGCACCGAGTCGTCCAGCGTGCCGTGCGAACCGGCCACGGTGAACACGATCGCCCCGGCCGCCGGGTCCACTGCCGTGAACGACAGCACCTCCGCCCCGGCCGTCAGCTTGACGCCCGCCATCCCTCCGGCGGCCCGCCCCTGCGGACGTACCGACGCCGCCGGGTACCGGAGCAACTGGGCGTCGGAGGTGATGAACACCAAATCCTCCTCGCCCGTGCGCAGTTCGGTCGCGCCCACGACGCGGTCACCGTCCTTGAGAGCGATGACCTCCAGCTCGTCCTTGTTGGGCGGGTAGTCCGGCACGACGCGTTTCACCACGCCCTGAAGGGTGCCGATCGCGAGGCCCGGCGAGGACTCCTCCAGCGTCGTCAGGCAGATCAGCTTCTCGTCCGCCTCCAGGCTGAGGAACTCGGAGATCTGCGCCCCGCCCGAGAGATTCGGCTCCGCGTGCGTGTCCGGCAGCTGTGGCAGGTCGATCACCGAGAGCCGCAGCATCCGGCCCGTGGAGGTCACCGCCCCGACATCACCGCGCGCCGTCGCCGCCACCGCCGACACGATCACGTCGTGCTTGGTCCGCCGGGCGTCCTCGGAGATCTCGACCGGCTCCGCGTTGGCCGTACGGGCCAGCAGGCCCGTCGAGGAGAGCAGCACCCGGCACGGGTCGTCCGCCACCTCCAGGGGCACGGACGCGATCTGCGCACCGGCCGACTCCAGCAGCACCGTGCGCCGGTCCGTGCCGAACTTCTTCGCCACGGCGGCCAGCTCCGAGGAGACCAGCTTGCGCAGCTCCGCGTCCGACTCCAGGATCGCGGTCAGCGCGTCGATCTCACCGGTGAGCCGGTCCCGCTCGCTCTCCAGCTCGATCCGGTCGAAACGGGTGAGCCGGCGCAGCGGGGTGTCCAGGATGTACTGCGTCTGGATCTCGCTCAGCGAGAAGTGCGCCATCAGGCGCTCCTTCGCCTGCGAGGAGTTGTCGCTGTCCCGGATGATCCGGATGACCTCGTCGATGTCGAGCAGGGCGACGATCAGGCCCTCGACCAGGTGCAGCCGGTCGCGGCGCTTGGTGCGGCGGAACTCGCTGCGCCGGCGCACCACCTCGAAGCGGTGGTCCAGATAGACCTCCAGCAGCTCCTTGAGGCCCAGGGTGAGCGGCTGACCGTCGACCAGCGCCACGTTGTTGATGCCGAAGGACTCCTCCATCGGCGTCAGCTTGTAGAGCTGCTCCAGCACCGCTTCCGGCACGAAGCCGTTCTTCACCTCGATGACCAGACGCAGTCCGTGCGCCCGGTCGGTGAGGTCCTTGACGTCGGCGATGCCCTGGAGCTTCTTCGCCGAGACCAGGTCCTTGATCTTGGCGATCACCTTCTCCGGGCCGACGGTGAAGGGCAGTTCGGTGACGACGAGGCCCTTGCGGCGGGCCGTCACGTTCTCCACGGCGACGGTGGCACGGATCTTGAACGTGCCGCGGCCCGCCGTGTACGCGTCCTTGATGCCGCCCAGCCCGACGATGCGGCCGCCGGTGGGCAGGTCGGGTCCCGGGACGAAGCGCATCAGCGTCTCGACGTCGGCGCCCGGGTGCTTGATCAGGTGCCGGGCGGCCGCGATGACCTCGCCCAGGTTGTGCGGGGGCATGTTGGTGGCCATGCCCACGGCGATCCCGGAGACCCCGTTGACCAGGAGGTTGGGGTAGGCGGCGGGGAGGACGACCGGCTCGCGCTCCTGGCCGTCGTAGTTCGATTGGAAATCGACGGTGTCCTCGTCGATCGCCTCGGTCATCAGCGAGGTGGCGTCGGCCATCCGGCACTCGGTGTACCGCATGGCGGCCGGCGGGTCGTCGTTGCCGAGGGAGCCGAAGTTGCCGTGACCGTCGACCAGGGGGAGGCGCATCGAGAACGGCTGCGCCATGCGCACCAGGGCGTCGTAGATCGAGGCGTCGCCGTGCGGGTGCAGCTTGCCCATCACCTCGCCGACGACGCGGGCGCACTTCACATAGCCGCGGTCGGGGCGCAGCCCCATCTCGTTCATCTGGGACACGATGCGGCGGTGCACCGGCTTCATGCCGTCGCGGGCGTCGGGCAGGGCCCTGGAGTAGATCACCGAGTACGCGTACTCGAGGAAGGAGCCCTGCATTTCGTCGACGACGTCGATGTCGAGGATCTTCTCCTCGAAGTCGTCCGGCGGCGGCGGGGTCTTCGTGCTACGGCGGGCCATCGCGGCTGCGACTCCTTCACAGATTCTGTTCGGACAACCTGAGCTTGTTCGGTACGACACGAGCTACTGACGCGGTCCATTGTGGACCGCCGTACTGACAACGCCGACCTCGACCCGTCCGAAGCGGGCCGAGGGGCCCGCCCGGACAGCGTCCGCGACACCATCGACGGAAACATCCGCGGAACGGGAACTTCGCCAGGTGCCGGTGCGCTTGCTTAGAGTGGCAGGTCTGGCAGGAAGTCCAGTATCGCGATCGAAGGGACGTACATGCCCATGGGTCACACGGCCACCGCACAGGCCGGCTCCGGCGGCTTGACAGCGACCGAGCACCGCCTGGCCAACGGCCTGCGTGTGGTGCTCTCAGAGGACCATCTGACCCCGGTCGCCGCGGTCTGCCTCTGGTACGACGTCGGCTCGCGCCACGAGGTCAAGGGACGCACCGGTCTGGCTCACCTTTTCGAGCACCTGATGTTCCAGGGTTCGGGCCAGGTCGAGGGGAACGGTCACTTCGAGCTCGTCCAGGGGGCCGGCGGCTCGCTCAACGGGACGACCAGCTTCGAGCGGACCAATTACTTCGAGACCATGCCCACCCACCAGGTGGAGCTGGCGCTCTGGCTGGAGGCCGACCGGATGGGCTCCCTCCTCGCCGCGCTCGACGAGGAGTCCATGGAGAACCAGCGCGACGTCGTCAAGAACGAGCGCCGCCAGCGTTATGACAACGTGCCCTACGGCACCGCGTTCGAGAAGCTGACCGCCCTCTCCTACCCCGAGGGCCACCCGTACCACCACACCCCGATCGGTTCCATGGCCGACCTGGACGCGGCCACGCTGGAGGACGCCCGCGCGTTCTTCCGTACGTACTACGCGCCCAACAACGCGGTGATCTCGGTGGTCGGCGACATCGATCCCGAGCAGACGCTCGCCTGGATCGAGAAGTACTTCGGCACCATCCCCTCCCACGACGGCAAGCAGCCGCCGCGCGACGGGACGCTGCCCGGGATCATCGGCGAACAGTTGCGCGAAGTGGTCCACGAGGAGGTCCCGGCGCGCGCCCTGATGGCCGCCTACCGCCTCCCCCACGACGGCACCCGCGCCTGCGACGCCGCCGACCTGGCGCTCACCGTGCTGGGCGGCGGCGAGTCCTCCCGGCTGCACAACCGCCTGGTCCGCCGTGACCGTACGGCGGTGGCGGCCGGTTTCGGACTGCTGCGGCTCGCCGGAGCACCCTCGCTCGGCTGGCTGGACGTGAAGACGTCCGGCGGCGTCGAGGTCGAGACGATCGAGGCCGCGGTCGACGAGGAGCTGGCCCGGTTCGCCGCCGAGGGGCCCACCCCCGAGGAAATGGAGCGGGCCCAGGCGCAGTTGGAGCGCGAGTGGCTCGACCGGCTGGGCACGGTCGCCGGCCGCGCCGACGAACTGTGCCGCTACGCGGTCCTGTTCGGTGACCCGCAGCTCGCCCTGAGCGCCGTGGGCCGCGTCCTGGACGTCACCGCGGAGGAGGTGCGCGCGGCGGCCGAGGCGGCCCTGCGCCCCGACAACCGGGCGGTGCTGGTGTACGAGCCCATCGAACCCGTCGAGCCGGCCGACGAGGCCGACGAGGGCACGGCAGCCACCGAGGGCACCGACGCGCACGAGGGGGCGGACAAGTGAGCGACGCCGCCGTGACTGGAGTAGCCATGGAGTACCACCCGCAGCCCACGCCCGGCACGGCCCGCCCCTGGGCCTTCCCGGCGCCCGAGCGCGGCGCCCTGCCCAACGGGCTGACCGTGCTGCGTTGCCACCGCCCCGGCCAGCAGGTCGTCGCGGTGGAGATCTTCCTGGACGCGCCGCTGGAGGCCGAACCCGAGGGCCTGGACGGCGTGGCCACGATCATGTCGCGGGCGCTCTCGGAGGGCACCGACAAGCACAGCGCCGAGGAGTTCGCCGCCGAGCTGGAGCGCTGCGGCGCCACGCTCGACGCGCACGCCGACCACCCCGGCATCCGGGTCTCCCTGGAGGTCCCGGTCTCCCGGCTGACCAAGGCCCTCGGGCTGGTCGCCGAGGCGCTGCGGGCCCCGGCCTTCGACCGGAGCGAGATCGAGCGCCTCGTCGGCAACCGCCTCGACGAGATCCCGCACGAGCACGCCAACCCGTCCCGGCGTGCCGCCAAGCAGCTCTCCAAGGAGCTGTTCCCGGCCACCGCCCGGATGTCCCGCCCGCGCCTGGGCACGGAGGAGACGGTCCGGCGGATCGACGAGAGGGCCGTGCGCGCCTTCTTCGACGCCCACGTCCGGCCGTCCACCGCGACGGCCGTGATCGTCGGCGACCTGACCGGTATCGACCTGGACGCGCTACTGGCCCAGACCCTCGGCGACTGGTCGGGCAACGCCGGCCAGGCCCGCCCGGTGCCCCCCATCACCGCGGACGACACCGGCCGCGTCGTGATCGTGGACCGGCCCGGCGCGGTCCAGACCCAGCTGCTGATCGGCCGCATCGGCGCCGACCGGCACGAGCGCGTGTGGCCCGCCCAGGTGCTCGGCACCTACTGCCTGGGCGGCACCCTCACCTCCCGGCTGGACCGGGTGCTGCGCGAGGAGAAGGGTTACACCTACGGGGTGCGGGCCTTCGCCCAGGTGCTGCGCTCCAGCGGCCCCGACTCGGGCGGCGCGGCCATGCTCGCGATCAGCGGCTCGGTGGACACGGAGTCCACGGGACCGGCGCTGGACGACCTCTGGAAGGTCCTGCGGACGCTGGCCGCCGAGGGGCTGACCGACGCCGAGCGCGAGACGGCCGTACAGAACCTGGTGGGCGTCGCCCCGCTGAAGTTCGAGACCGCCGCATCCGTCGCGAGCACGCTGGCCGACCAGGTCGAGCAGCACCTCCCCGACGACTACCAGGCCCACCTCTACGCCCGGCTCGCCGAGACGGGCACCGTGGAGGCGACCGCCGCCGTGGTCAGCGCCTTCCCGGTCGACCGGCTGGTCACGGTCCTCGTGGGGGACGCCGCCCGGATCGAGGAGCCCGTGAAGGCCCTCGGCATCGGAGAGGTGTCCGTCGTCACCGGCTGACGCACGTGTGGCACACCGCCGCGAACAGGACCCCGACGAACGCATATTCGTCGGGGTCCTCCTTTTTGTTCGATTAGTCCATTTCATCCCCTTTGGGGGAGAGGTTG
Organism: Streptomyces sp. NPDC017520; assembly: GCF_044329855.1. Taxonomy (NCBI): domain Bacteria; kingdom Bacillati; phylum Actinomycetota; class Actinomycetes; order Kitasatosporales; family Streptomycetaceae; genus Streptomyces; species Streptomyces sp. NPDC017520. The sequence continues at coordinate 493,658 of NZ_JBIRKB010000004.1, read as the reverse complement.
CCTGTCTGCCCTGTGGGATGTGCGACAAATCCCCTTGTCCGTTTGGTGATGGGAAGTCGCCCCGCCTAGCGTCGGCTCGGCTGTCCGCCACCCGTATGCCGCAGCCGCGGCGCCGGGCAGTCATCGCCGAGTCCCCGTCAGGCGCGAGCCTGGGGAGCCGGGGACCCACGCAGTCCCTGGGGTGAATCGGAGGCCCGTGCCGCGAAACCGGCGCGGGGATCCGTAGGAGACCTTCCTGCTCCGAACCCGTCAGCTAACCCGGTAGGCGAGAAGGAAGGAAAGGATCAGCCCCTCCATGGCGTTCACCCGTGCCACCGGGAAGCACCGTGCCCCGAGCCGCCTCACGCGCCGGAGCGCCCAGGCCGCCGGCATCGCGGCTCTGGCCACCACCGGTGTCCTCGGCTCGCTGGCCTCGCCGGCCCTCGCCGCGGACACCGAGGCCGCCCAGGTCGCCGACACCGGCCTCACCCAGACCGTCGCCCTCGACGCCACTCTCGCCGAGCAGATAGACGCCCAGGCCCACGCCCAGAAGCAGCAGGCCGACGCGATCGCGAAGGCGAAGGCCGAGGCCGCCGCGGAGGCCCGCGAGAAGGCCGCCAAGGCCAAGGCCAAGGCGGAGGCCGAGCGCAAGGCAGAGGCCCGCGCCAAGGAGGTCCGCGAGGAGAAGGCCCGTGCCGCCCGCGCCGCCGAGCGCGCCCGCCTGAACGCCTTCCACCTCCCCGTCGCCGGCTCCCACGTCACCACCGGCTACAACGCCGGCGGTTCGCTCTGGTCCTCCGGCAGCCACTCCGGCGTGGACTTCCAGGCCGCCTCCGGCAGCTCCGTCGTCGCCGTCGGCGCCGGCACGGTCGTCGAGGCCGGCTGGGGCGGCGCGTACGGCAACAACATCGTGCTCCGGATGACGGACGGCACGTACACCCAGTACGGCCACCTCTCCTCGATCGGCGTCTCCGTCGGCCAGAGCGTCTCCTCCGGCCAGCAGATCGGCCTCTCCGGCTCCACCGGCAACTCCACCGGCCCGCACCTGCACTTCGAGGCCCGGACCAGCCCCGACTACGGCTCCGACATGGACCCCGTCGGCTACCTGCGCTCCCACGGACTGAACGTCTGACCCGCCCCGCGCGACGTTGCCCGAAGGCCCCGGCACCCGCCGGGGCCCTCGGCGATTCGGGCCCGTGGATATCCACGAATTCCGGCCTGCCATCGGAAATTCCGGCAGATTGCAATAGAGTCACGGAACAGACGTCGGGCGGCCGCGTTTCGCGGGGATCAAGGCGGAGGTTCGGACATGCGCATTCCCGCGCATTCGGTATGCACGGCAATCCGTGACGACATCGTCTCCGGTGTCTACGAGCGGGGCAGCCGCCTCACCGAGGAGTTGCTGGCCCGCCGCTACGGGGTCTCCCGCGTCCCGGTCCGTGAGGCCCTGCGCACCCTGGAGTCCGAGGGCTTCGTCGTCACCCGCAGACATGCGGGCGCCTGTGTCGCCGAGCCCACCGTGCAGGAGGCGGCCGACCTCCTGGAAGTGCGGATGCTGCTGGAGCCCCTGGGGGCGGCCCGCGCCGCGCAGCGCCGCACGGAAGCCCACCTGAAGGTGCTCCGGGGCCTGGTCAGACTGGGCCAGGAGCGCGCCCGCCGGGGCGAGGGCGAGGATCTGCGCTCGCTGGCCGGCTGGTTCCACGAGACCCTCGCGCAGGCCTCCGGCAGCCCCGGGCTCATCGCCCTGCTCACCCAGCTCCGGCACAAGATCGCCTGGATGTACGCGGTCGAGCAGCCGGCCCGCCCGGTCGACTCCTGGGCCGAGCGCGGCGCGATCGTGGACGCCGTGGCGCGCGGCGACGCCGACCGGGCGAGGGCGCTGACCGCCCAGTACGCGGAACGCGCCGCGGGGGCCCACCGGCTGCGCCGCCCGCGACCGCCGGGGCGGCGCACCGCGCCCGTTCCCCGCGTGAGTACTTCGCAACATGACGTAAACATCGCGGGCGTCCGCAATTAACAGAAGAGCCGTAGACAGAGAGAAGTAATTGCGGGGCATTGTTTGTGCTGTCCGCAATTGTCGATGCGTAGCTCTTTTCCGAAAGCGAAAGAGCCGTGACCCCTCAGAGGGTCACGGCTCTCGCACCGGTCGAATCCGGCCGGGCCGGGTCGCGTGGGTCAGACGGTCTCGGGGAGTTCTTCCAAGCCCTCGGCGACCAGCTTCGCGAGCCGGTCCAGAGCGGCCTCGGCTTCGTCCGCGTCGGACGCGAGCACGATCTCCTCGCCGCCCTGTGCGCCCAGGCCGAGCACGGCGAGCATGGAGGCGGCGTTCACCGGGTTGCCGTCGGACTTGGCGATCGTCACGGGGACGCCGGAAGCCGTGGCGGCACGGACGAAGATGGAAGCGGGGCGGGCGTGCAGGCCCTCGGCCCAACCGACGTTTACGCGGCGCTCAGCCATGGTTCTGCCCTTCACATATCAACGGTTGTCTAGACCAGTCTCTCATGCAGTGCGTGGTGCTGTGCCCGGCCTCCTGTCCGGCGCTGTGCCCGGTCTCCTGCCGGTCCTGCCCGGTCTCCTGCCGGTCCTGTGCCCGGCCTCCTGTCCCGTCCTGTGCTCCGGCGGCCCCCGGTCCGGGCCCCCTCAGACTGCCCGGGCACCGATCCCTCCGCGACCGGGGTCCCCGCCGTAGGCTTTGCCCATGGAGCCCACGCCGGAGCAGAGTCCGCATCACGCGTACCCCGACCACTGGGAAGCGGACGTGGTGCTCCGCGACGGGGGCACCGCGCGCATCAGGCCGATCACCACGGACGACGCCGAGCGACTGGTCAGCTTCTACGAGCAGGTGTCCGACGAGTCGAAGTACTACCGGTTCTTCGCCCCGTATCCGCGCCTATCCGACCGGGACGTGCACCGCTTCACCCATCACGACTACGTCGACCGGGTGGGACTGGCCGTCACGATCGGCGGCGAGTTCATCGGAACGGTCCGCTACGACCGCATCAACGACCAGGGCCGCCCCGCCTCAGCCCCCGCCGACGAGGCCGAGGTCGCCTTCCTCGTCCAGGACGCCCACCAGGGCCGGGGTGTCGCCTCGGCGCTGCTCGAACACATCGCCGCGGTCGCCCGGGAGCGCGGCATCCGCCGCTTCGCCGCCGAGGTGCTCCCCGCCAACAACAAGATGATCAAGGTGTTCCGGGACGGCGGCTACACCCAGCGCCGCAGCTTCGAGGACGGCTCCGTCCACCTCACCCTCGACCTCGAACCCACCGAGAAGTCCCTCGCCGTCCAGCGCGGCCGCGAACAGCGCGCCGAGGCCCGCTCGGTGCAGCGTCTGCTCGCCCCCGGCTCCGTCGCGGTCATCGGCACCGGCCGCACGCCCGGCGGCGTGGGCCGCACCGTCCTGCGCAACCTCCTCGCCGCCGGCTACACGGGCCGTACGTACGCGGTGAACCGCGCCTTCGACGAGCGCCTGACCACCCTCGACGGCGTCCCCGCCCACCGCTCGCTCGGCGAGATCGGCGAGCAGGTCGACCTCGCGGTCATCGCCGTCCCCGCCCACCGGGTCCCCGAAGCCGTCGCCGACTGCGGGGAGCACGGAGTCCAGGGGCTGGTCGTCCTCTCCGCCGGATACGCCGAGCGGGGCGCCGAGGGCCGCGAACTCCAGCGCGAACTGGTCCGCCAGGCGCGCTCGTACGGCATGCGGATCATCGGCCCGAACGCCTTCGGCATCATCAACACCGCCGAGTCCGTCCGGCTGAACGCCTCGCTCGCCCCCGAGTCGCCCGCCCGCGGCCGGATCGGCCTGTTCACCCAGTCCGGCGCGATCGGCATCGCCCTGCTCTCCGGCCTCCACCGGCGTGGCGCGGGCCTGTCCTCGTTCATCTCGGCGGGCAACCGGGCCGACGTCTCCGGCAACGACTTCCTCCAGTACTCCTTCGAGGACCCGGACACCGACGTCGCCCTGCTCTACCTCGAATCGCTCGGCAACCCCCGCAAGTTCACCCGCCTCGCCCGGCGCACCGCCGCCGTGAAGCCCGTCGTCGTGGTCAAGGGGGCCCGGCACAGCGGCTCCACCCCGCCCGGCCACGCCGTCCCGGTCAGCCGCATCCCCGACGCCACGGTCTCCGCGCTGATGCGCCAGGCCGGCGTCATCCGGGTCGACACGGTGACCGAGATGGTCGACGCCGGACTCCTGCTGGCGGGCCAGCCGCTCCCGGCCGGGCCCCGGGTCGCCATCCTCGGCAACTCCGAGTCCCTCGGCCTGTTGACGTACGACGCCTGCCTGGCCGAGGGGCTGCGCCCACGCCCGCCGATCGACCTCACCACCGCCGCCTCCCCGCAGGACTTCCGGGACGCGCTGGCCGAGGCGCTGGCGGACGGGACCTGCGACGCCGTGATCGTCACCGCCATCCCGTGGGTGGGGGAGAACGGAGAGGCCGAGACCGGTGACGGACAGGTGCTGGCCACGGCCCTCCACAAGGCCGTGGCCGGGGGTGCGGCCAAGCCGGTGGCCGTCGTCCACGTCGAGATCGGCGGCCTCGCCGAGGCGCTGGCCGCCGCGTCCAGCACCGCCGCGCTAGGCCCCCGCACGGTGACGCCCGCCGCCGACCGGACCCGGGCGGCCACTTCCTCCTCGACCGCCCCGGTCCCGGGCTCCGACGCGCCGGCCGCCCCGAAGGCCAGCTCCGCCCCGGCCCCGGCCCCCGGCGCGCCCGCCGCCCCACAGGCCAGCCCCACCCGGGCCACCCCCGGCGCCCCGGAAGCCAGCTCCGCCGCGGAGGCCGCCACGGGCCACGGCCCCGGCCGCATCCCCGCCTATCCCGCCGCCGAACGCGCCGTGCGGGCCCTCGCCGAGGCCGTGAAGTACGCCCAGTGGCGGCGCCAGGCGGCTGTGCCCGGCAAGATCCCCGAGTTCCTCGACGACACCATCGACGAGCCCGGGGCCGCCGCCCTGATCGAGGCACAACTCGCCACCGCCCCCGACCCGCGTGGCCGCCCGCTCACCCACGACGAGGCCCGCGAACTGCTCGGCCGCTACGGCATCGCCGTCCGCCCCACCCTCCCCGCCCCGGACCCCGAGGCGGCCGTCGCCGCGGCGGCCCGGCTCGGCTACCCGGTCGCCCTCAAGACCACCGCGCCCCACCTGCGCCACCGCGCCGACCTCGGCGGGGTCCGCCTCGACGTCGCCGACGAGGAGGCGCTGCGCCGGGCGTACGGAGAGCTGACCGATCTCCTCGGCAAGCCCGCCGAACTGCTCCCCGTTGTCCAGGCGATGGCCCCGCGCGGCGTGGACACCGTCGTCCGCGCCTCCATCGACGCCGCCGCCGGGGCCGTCCTCTCCTTCGGCCTCGCGGGCGCGCCCTCCGAACTGCTCGGCGACACCGCGCACCGGCTGGTCCCCGCCACCGACCGCGACGCCGCCGAGCTGATCCGGTCCATCAGGGCCGCCCCGGTGCTGTTCGGGTGGCGCGGTTCGGCCCCGGTCGACACGGCCGCGCTCGAAGAGCTGCTGCTGCGGCTGTCCCGGCTGGTCGACGACCATCCCGAGGTGGTCTCCGTCGCCCTCGAACCGGTCGTCGTCGCCCCGCACGGACTGACGGTGCTCGGCGCGAGCGTCCGGCTCGCCCCGCCGCCCGCCCGGAACGACCTCGGCCCCCGACGCCTTCCGAACTACTGAGACCCGCCGGCGACTGCCGACGGATCCGACCGCCGCCGCCCACCGGGGCGTCCCCGACAGCCACCGGTCCGCCGTAGGATGGTGCTCATGGCAAAGACCGGTACGACGACCCAGGGGCTGCGCGCGGCGATCGAGCGCAGCGGCTACTACCCGGCCCTCGTGGCCGAGGCGGTGGAGGCCGCCGTCGGGGGAGAGCCGGTCGCTTCGTACCTGGTGCACCAGGAGACCACGTTCGACTCCAACGAGGTGCGCCGTCATGTGACGGTCCTCGTCCTGACCGAGCACCGGTTCATCGTCAGCCACACCGACGAGCAGGCCGCCGACACCAGCTCCCCGACGCCGTACGCCACCACCTCCACCGAGTCGGTGAAGCTGGAGCGGATCTCCTCCGTCGTGGTCAGCCGCGTCGTGGCCAACCCGGAGAAGTACGTCCCGGGCACGCTGCCCCGCGAGGTCGTCCTGACCATCGGCTGGGGCGCGGTCTCCCGGATCGACCTGGAGCCCGCCGCCTGCGGCGACGCCAACTGCGAGGCCGACCACGGCTACACCGGCAGCTCCACCGCCGACGACCTGAGCCTGCGGGTCAGCGAGGCAGGCGACGGCCCCGACGCCGTGCGCCAGACCCTCGCCTTCGCCCAGTCGCTCTCCGAGGCCACGGCCGCCACCGCGGCGACCGGCCGCTGATGGCCCAGCCCGCCTGGCAGGACCCCGTCCTGCTGCCCCTCGACACCGCGCCCGTGCCGGAGTACGGCAGCGGCTCGCTCGCCGACCTGCTGCCGACGCTCGCCGCCGGACAGGAAGTGCCCGGCTTCACCGCCGCGATCCCCGAGCTGACCCCGGCCGACCGCAACTGCGTCTTCCTGATCGACGGCCTCGGCTGGGAGCAGATCAAGGCCCACCCGGACGAGGCGCCCTTCCTGCACTCCCTCCTCCCCACCTCGCGCGGCGGCACCGGCCGCCCGCTCACCGCGGGCTTCCCCTCCACCACCGCCACCTCGCTCGCCTCGGTCGGCACGGGGCTGCCGCCCGGCGAGCACGGCCTTCCCGGCTACACCGTGCGCAACCCGGAGACCGGCGAGCTGATGAACCAGCTCCGCTGGAAGCCGTGGACCGCGCCGAAGGTCTGGCAGCCGTACCCGACCGTCTTCCAGCTCGCCGACACCGCGGGCGTGCACACCGCGCAGGTTTCCGCGCCGACGTTCGAGCAGACTCCCCTCACCAAGGTCGCGCTCAGCGGCGGTTCCTTCCTCGGCCGGCTCTCCGGCGAGGACCGGATGGACGTCGCCGCCCAGCGCCTGGCCGCCGGCGACCGCTCGCTCGTCTACACCTACTACAGCGAGGTCGACGGCAAGGGCCACCGCTTCGGCACCGACTCGGACGCCTGGCGCGGCCAGCTGATGTACGTCGACGGGCTCGCCCGACGCCTCGCCGAGCAGCTCCCGCCGCGCTCGGCGCTCTACATCACCGCCGACCACGGCATGATCGACATCCCGTTCGACGAGCAGTCCCGGATCGACTTCGACGAGGACTGGGAGCTGCGCGCAGGCGTCGCCCTCCTCGGCGGCGAGGGACGCGCCCGCCACGTCTACGCGGTGCCGGGCGCCCAGGCCGACGTCCTGGCCGTCTGGCGCGAGGTGCTCGGCGAGCAGTTCTGGGTCGCGAGCCGGGACGAGGCCATCGCGGCCGGCTGGTTCGGGCCGACGATCGACGAGCGGGTGTACGGCCGGATCGGCGACGTGGTCGCCGCCGCCCATGACGACGTGATCATCACGGCCTCCGTCAACGAGCCGCACGAGTCGGCCATGGCGGGCGTGCACGGCTCCCTGACCCCCGTGGAACAGCTCGTCCCCCTCCTCGAAGTACGCTCGTAACCCTTCCCGCCGTGCCCACCCCCCTCCGAAAGGTGCTTGCCCCCTCATGCCCGAGCTGGTGTTCTTCTCCGGAACCATGGACTGCGGAAAGAGCACGCTGGCCCTGCAGATCGGTCACAACCGCTCCGCACGCGGGCTCCAGGGAGTGATCTTCACCCGGGACGACCGCGCGGGGGAGGGGAAGCTCTCCTCCCGGCTCGGCCTGGTGACCGACGCCGTCGAGGCCGAGGTGGGCATGGACCTGTACGCGCACATCGTCGACCGGGTCAGCCGGGGCGGCCGGGTCGACTACGTGATCGTGGACGAGGCGCAGTTCCTCGCCCCGGACCAGATCGACCAACTGGCCCGCGTCGTCGACGACCTGGGGCTCGACGTCTTCGCCTTCGGTATCACCACGGACTTCCGCACCAAGCTGTTCCCGGGCTCCCAGCGGCTGATCGAGCTGGCCGACCGGATAGAGGCCCTCCAGGTCGAGGCGCTCTGCTGGTGCGGCGCCCGCGCCACGCACAACGCCCGTACCGTCGACGGGGAGATGGTCGTCGAGGGCGCCCAGGTCGTCGTCGGCGATGTCAACCGGCAGGCGGGCGAGGTCGGTTACGAGGTGCTGTGCCGCCGTCACCACCGCCGCCGCACGACCGCGACCGCGGCCCGCGCGGGCATTCTCTCCCCGGACGTCCTGCCGGTCGCCTCCGACGCCTGAGCGCCGACTCCTGAGCGCCGACGCCCGAGCGCCTGCTACGCCCGGCCTTCCGCTGATCCGCCCCCGGCGGCGGACCGGATGACCGTGAACACGGCGCCCTCCGGGTCCGCGACCGTGGCCACCCTGCCGCTCGCCCCCTCGCGCGGCGGCTGCAGGACGCGCCCGCCCAGCTCCACCACCCGGGCCGCGGCCCGGTCGGTGTCGGCGACCTCGAAGTACGTCATCCAGTGCGGCCCCCGGTCGCGCGGCAGCGCATGGCCGACCCCGTGCAGCGCCGCCACCGGAACGTCGTCCAGGTGCAGCGTCTGGTAGTCGAAGTCGGCCGAGACGACCGGCTCCGTCTCATAGCCGAAGACGGTCTGGTAGAACTTCGCGACCATCGAGGTCTCGTGGGTCACCAACTCGTTCCAGACCGGGGTGCCGGGCACGCCGGCCGTCATGGTGCCGATGTGCTCCGAGCCCTGCCAGATACCGAAGACCGCCCCGACCGGGTCCGAGGCGATGGCGAGCCGTCCCGCCTCGCCCGCGTCCAGCGGCCCGACCGCGACCGTCCCGCCGCAGGAGCGGATGGCCTCCGCGGTGGCGTCGGCGTCGTCCGTGGCGAGGTAGGTGGTCCAGGCGATCGGGAGGTGGCGGTCGGGCGGCAGCTGGCCGATGCCCGCGACCTCCTTTTCGTGCAGCAGCCCCCGGACGTAGGGACCCAGCTGTTCGGGACCCGGCCGCCACTCCCAGTCGAACAGGGCCCCGTAGAACTCCTGGGTCGTGGTCAGGCCGTGCACGATCAGACTTACCCAGCAAGGTGTTCCGGGCGTGCGCCGGGCGTGGGCCTCGGTCATCGTCTTCTCTCCTCGGACCGTATGGGTGGCCGTGCGGGGGACGGGACAGATACGCCGTCCCGGGTCGGGAAGCGGTCCGCGTGCCCCGTGCAGATGCTCGCACCCCCCGGCGCGGGAGACGCACCGGCCGCGCCGCGTCGTCGGGGTTCTCGACGAAGGACGGCCGGATTCCCGCCGGCCGTCCCTTCCGAGGCTGTTACGGGCACCGGTGGTGCTGCGCGAGGATGGCACCCATGAAGCCCATCATCACCGCATCCGCATACGCGAGCGAGTCGGCCGGGTCGCGACCGCCGGTGCTCCTGGACGTCCGCTGGCAGCTCGGCGGTCCCCACGGCCGTCCCGACTACGAGGCCGGCCACCTGCCCGGCGCGGTCTTCGTCGACCTCGATACGGAGCTGGCGGGGCCGCCGGGTGACGGCGGCCGTCACCCCCTCCCGGACCCGGAGGCCTTCGGGGCCGTGATGCGCCGGGCCGGAGTCGGCCAGGACACCCCGGTCGTGGTGTACGACGGTGGCCTGGGCTGGGCCGCGGCGCGAGCCTGGTGGCTGCTGCGCTGGACGGGTCACGAGGACGTACGGGTCCTGGACGGCGGCCTCGCCGCCTGGACGGGCGACCTCTCCACCCGGATCCCGCGCCCCGCCGAGGGCGATTTCCGGCCGAAGCCGGGGGCCCTGCCCACACTGGACGCGGAAAGCGCGGCGGCCTTCGCCCGCTCGGGTCTGCTGCTGGACGCGCGCGCGGCGGAGCGCTACCGGGGCGATGTGGAGCCGATCGACCGCGTCGGCGGGCACATCCCCGGGGCCGTCTCCGCGCCGACCACACAGAACGTCGACGAGGACGGGCGCTACCTGTCGGCCGAGCGGCTCGCCGCGCGGTTCGCCGGCCTGGGGGCGGAGGGAAGTCCCGAAGGCGTGGGCGTCTACTGCGGATCCGGGGTCTCCGGCGCGCACGAGGTGCTGGCCCTGGAGATCGCGGGCCTCACGGGCGTCCTGTACCCCGGCTCCTGGTCCGAGTGGTCCTCGGACCCCTCCCGGCCGGTCGCCACGGGGCCCGAGCCCCAGTAGCCCCACGGCCCCGGCCGCACGGTGCGGCCGGGGCCGTGGACACCGAAAGGCAGCGGGGTCCGTACGCGACCGCGTACGGACCCCGCTCCCGGTGTTCATGACCGGTCAGTCCTGCTTCTTGCGCCGGGTGCCGAAGACGATCTCGTCCCAGCTCGGCACGGCGGCCCGGCGGCCCGGCCGGACTCCGTCCGCCTCCGCCTGACGGTCCGTCGTCCCGGTCAGCCGGTCGCGGTGTCCGGCCACCGCCCTGGGCATCAGCACATCCGCGTACGCGGACCCGGCGCCCGCCGAGGCGGCGGCCGGCGGCTCGTCCGCCTCGGTCTCCTCGGCCGGTTCGAGCGCGGGCGGCTCGGTCTGGGTGGGCCGCTCCGGGACGACCATGTCGCCCCGGAAGCTCGGCACCGCCTCCAGCAGGCTGGTCAGCGAGTCGCGCTCACCGGCCGAGGCACTGCTCACGTACTCCTCGGGCTCGGCGGCGGCCGGGGCGGACCGCTCGATCTGCCGGTCGAGGGCCCGGTCCAGCGGCCGGTCGCGGTCGACCTGCCGGTCCAGGCTCCGGTCCAGCGGCCGGTCGCGCGGCAGCCGGGCGATCCTGGGCACGAACGGGAAGCTGGGCTCGGGCGCGGCGACGTCGTCGGTCTCGCCGATCAGCGAGCGCGCTTCGTCGTCCACGGCCTGGACCAGCCGCCGGGGCGGGTCGTACGTCCAGCTCGCCGAATGCGGCTCACCCGCGACGCGGTAGACGAGCAGGACTTCCCAGGTGCCGTCGTCCCGGCGCCACGAGTCCCACTGGACGGTTTCCTTGTCGGCGCCGCGCAGCAGGAGACGCTCCTGCACCGCCTCGCCGAGTTGAGGGCCGGTGTTCTCGCCTGGACGGCGCACAGGAGTCTTCCGGGCCCGCTCGGCCATGAAGGCGCGCTCCGCGAGCACGGGGCCCTCGAAGCGGCGTACACGGTCGACGGGGATGCCGGCGAACTGGGCGACCTCCTCCGCGGAGGCACCGGCCCTTATACGGGCCTGGATGTCGCGGGGCCGGAGGTGGCTCTCCACCTCGATCTCGATCTGGCCGAGCCGGGCGCGGTCGTTGCGCACGGCGGCGCGCAGCCGCTCATCGATCGGAAGCGTGTACTCCGTGCTGTCCGCAGCCTTGAGCACCAGTCGTGTGCCGTCGTTGGAGACGGCCACGACACGCAGTTCGGGCATGGGGACCTCCCGGGTGGTGCCTGCCGACGTCACGTGCGTCGCTGCTTCCGCTAGTCGAGTGTGACCTGCCCGGGTGCAGCCTGCCACAACCTTGCCAAGTTGCCCGGCGTGTCGGGCGCTGGTCCTGGTGCACCACCATGACACGGTTACCCATTGCGACCCAAAGTGACCGATTTGGCCGCTCTGTGCAGCAGGCATCCGTGTGATGCCTTGACGCTGGTTCGAGTGCCGCCGTCGGATCCTCCGGTGGCTGCGGATTCCCACGTCGGAGTCCGCCCCAGGGCTCGTCACAGTACTCCATTCGGGCCACCGGGGTGGACCGGCGCGCCGCCGAAGTTCTCGCGGGGCGCGGGAGTTGGGTTACCCAGTTCTCCGTGAAATGCCCCTGATGCGTGTTGTGCTTCACACAATCTCCCGAAATGGAACTATCCACTTCGCTCATTTGTCCCTTCTTGTTGCAGGGTGGGAGAGATGTCAAGCAGGGGCTGGTAATGGTTCAGAAGCCGGAAAGTGACGCAGAACCCAAGGAAAGGCGCATAGATCTGAGTCTCCCGCAGGTCGCGGGGAGTGCCGTGGCAGCCGTCACGGCGGCCGTGCTCGCCTCGCAGTTGGGCGTGTACGGCACGATCGCGGGAGCGGGCGTGATGAGTGTCGTCGCCACCTGCGGCGGCTCGGTCTTCCAGCACTTCTTCCGCCGCACCGGCGAGCAGATCCGCGAGGTGACGGTCCAGGTGACCCACCCCGAGGGCCGCCAGGTGACGGTGCACACCAAGGAGACGACGCCCGCCGGGCGCCGAGGCGCCGCCCGGCGCTCCGAGCCGGAGCCGGCCGAGGACGCCACCACGGTGCTGCCCACGGTCGACCCGGGCACGGTCCCGGAGGTGATCCCGGACGCGGAGAGCACGCGGCTGCTCAAGCCCGTCGACACGGACCGGACCCAGTTGCTGGACCTCGGCGACGCGCGGACCCGGATGCTCCGGGTTCCGCCGGGCCGGGGGCCGGGCGCAGGAGCGGAGGCCGGAGCCGACGGTACGCGGCTGCTTCCGCGCGCCGGCGACCGTACGCAGATGCTTCCGCGGGCCGGAGCGCACCAGGTCGTCCCCGACGACGCGTTCGGCGAGGGCGTCACCCACGGAACCCGGCTGCGCGGCTGGAAGCGCCCCGCGCTCGCGGCCGCCGCGGTCTTCGCCGTCTCCATGGCCGGGATCACCGCGTTCGAGATGATCTCGGGCAACGACCTCAGCGGCGGCCAGGGCACCACCCTCAGCTCCGTCGTGCGCGGCGGCGACGACCGGGACCCCGGACCCGCCGACCCCACGCCCTCCGGGGACACCGGCCGGGACGGGGAGGGGGACGGGCAGCGGCCGGTCCCCGACGGTGGCACCGGCTCCGCGCCCGCCACGGACCCCGGCGACGGCACCAGCGAGAGCCCCGACCCCGGCACGGGCACGGGCGGCGAGAACCCGGCCACCGGGTCCACCCCCACGCCGACCCCCTCCGAGACCGCCGGCGGGACCGCGCCCGACCCGGCGCCGCCCACCCCGACGCCATCGGGCGACGCCGGAACGGGCGCGCCCTCGACCGGCACGGGCGTCGCCCCGGGGCAGGGCGAGCAGGCCCCGCCCGGCGCCGACGCCGAGTGACCCCCCGGCGTACCGCGCACAGCACATCGGCCCCGGCCCCCTCCGCGAGGGAGAGGACCGGGGCCGACGGCGTACCGGAAGCCTCCGGAACTCAGTCGCCGAGCACGCGCCGCAGGTAGTCGTTGCCGAACAGCCGGTCCGGGTCCAGCCGGTCGCGCAGCGCGGTGAACTCGCCGAAGCGCGGGTAGACCTCCGCCAGATAGGACGCGTCGCGGGTGTGGATCTTGCCCCAGTGCGGCCGGCCGGCGTGCGCGGTCATGATCCGCTCGACCGCGGTGAAGTACGACCGGTGGGGCGTGCCCCTGTAGAGGTGTACGGCGATGTACGCGCTGTCCCGGCCCGAGGCGGTCGACAGGGCCATGTCGTCGGCCGGAGCGGTGCGCACCTCGACCGGGAAGCTGATCTTCAGCGGTGACCGCTCGACCATGGCCTTCAGCTCCCGCAGCACCGCCACCGTTCGCTCGCGCGGAACGGCGTACTCCATCTCCACGAACCGCACGCGACGCGGGCTGGTGAACACCTTGTACGGGATGTCGGTGTACGTACGCGCCGACAGCGCCCGGCTGGAGAGCCTGGCGATCGAGGGGATCGTCGCCGGGACCGCGCGGCCGAGCGAACAGGCGACCTGGAAGACCCCGTTGGACAGCAGCTCGTCGTCGATCCAGCTGCTCACCCTCCCGGGCGGGGCGGCCGGTCCGGCGCTGCGGTTGTTGCGCTTGGTGTTGCAGTTCCCGGTGTGCGGGAACCAGTAGAACTCGAAGTGCTCGTTCTCGGCGACCAGGGAGTCGAAGTCCGCGGTGACCCGGTCGAAGGTCATCGGCTCCTCACGGGCCGTCAGCAGGAAGATCGGCTCCACGGCGAGGGTGACGGCGGTGATCACCCCGAGGGCGCCGAGCCCGATCCGAGCCACTGCGAAGATCTCCGGGTTCTCCCGCTCCGAGCAGACCAGGACCGTGCCGTCGGCGGTGACCAGCTCCAGCGCGCGGATCTGCGCCGCTATCGACGCGGAGTCCCGGCCCGTGCCGTGCGTACCGGTGGAGGTGGCCCCGGCGACCGTCTGCTCCATGATGTCGCCCATGTTCGTGAGCGACAGGCCCTCGCGGGCGAGGGCGGTGTTGAGCCGCTTGAGCGGAGTGCCCGCCTCCACCGTCACGGTCATCGTGGTGCGGTCGATGTCCCGGATCCCGGTCAGCAGGTCCGGGCGTATCAGCACCCCGTCCGTGGCGGCCGCCGCCGTGAAGGAGTGGCCCGCGCCGACCGGCTTCACCCGCAGGCCCTCCGCGCCCGCCCGGCGCAGCACGTCCGCGAGCTCGTCCACGGACGCGGGGGACTCGGTGCGGGCGGGCCGGGCGGTGACGGTGCCCGCCCAGTTACGCCACGCGCTCGTCGTCGTCCGTGCGTAGGTGTCGGTCATCTTCCCCGCGCCCTCCTGTCGCAGCCGGCCCGGCCAGCCGGCGGTATCCCAGGACCGCCACCGCCGCCGCGAGCGCTCCCGCCACGACGGGCACCGCGTACCCCGCCTTCGCCCCGGCGGCGTCGACCACCCAGCCGGCGGCCGAGGAGCCGAGCGCCACTCCGACCGCGAGCCCGGTACTGGTCCAGGTCATGCCCTCGGTCAGCTTGGTGCGCGGTACGTGCGCTTCGACGAGAGCCATGGTGGTGACCATCGTCGGCGCGATGGCGAGGCCCGCGACAAAGAGCGCCACGGCCAGCAACGGAAGGTTCCCGGCCAGTAGGAGGGGGATCATACTCACGGCCATCGCACAGACACCCACCAGCCACCTGGTCCCGGGGTTCCCCTTCACGTGCAGCAGTCCGAACACGGCCCCCGCGAGACACGAGCCGAGCGCGTAGACGGCCAGCACCAGCGAGGCCGCGGCCTTGTGGCCACGCTCCTCGGCGAAGGCCACGGTCACCACGTCCACGCCCCCGAAGATCGCGCCCGTCGCCACGAAGGTGGCCACCAGGACCTGGAGTCCCCGCGAGCGCAGCGCCGAGCCCCCGGTGTGCTGCGACTTCGGGTGCGGTACCGGCTCGGTCGCCCGCTGCGCGGTCAGCCAGAAGACGCCGGCCAGCAGGAAGCCGGCGGCGATCAGCGGACCCGCCTCCGGGAACCAGGCGGTGGAGAGACCGATGGAGATGATCGGGCCGAAGATGAAGCACACCTCGTCGACGATCGACTCCCACGCGTACGCGGTGTGCAGATCCCGGCTGGAGCCCCGGTAGATCTCCGCCCAGCGGGAGCGGACCATCGACCCCACGCTCGGCACACAGCCCGCGCCCATCGAGAAGACGAACAGCGTCCACTCCGGCGCCCCCTGCTGGGCGCAGATCAGCAGGCCCGCCACCGCCGCCACCGCGACCAGCGTGACCGGGCGGAGCACCCGGCGCTGCCCGTAGCGGTCGACCAGCCGGGAGACCTGGGGGCCGCAGACCGCCGCCGACATCGCCAGGGTCGCGGAGAGCGCCCCGGCCAGCCCGTAACGGCCGGTGAGCTGGGAGATCATCGTCACGACGCCGATGCCCATCATGGACAGGGGCATTCGGCCGAAGAAGCCCGCCGCGGAGAATTCCCTCGAACCGGGGGCGGAGAAGATGGCGCGGTAGGGGCTGGGCAAGGGGTACTCCGGTCGTGCCTGTCAGGCGTAAGGCTGGCCGATACAGCTTACGGCCGGGCGGGACGTCCCGGACACCGGATTCCGGGCGACGGCGCGGGGGAGTGACGCGCTGCCCGGCCCCCTGGACCCCCGGCCTCCCCGGTCTTTCCGACGGGGCGTCGGATGTCGGTGGCCACCCTGTCGGAGGCGGGTGGCAGGATCGATGCCATGTCCGATCTGCGCGATCCCGCTCCCTACGACGCCCTGTTGCTGCTCTCCTTCGGAGGCCCCGAGGGCCCGGACGACGTGGTCCCGTTCCTGGCGAACGTGACCCGCGGCCGCGGCATCCCCGAGGAACGCCTCAAGGAGGTCGGCAAGCACTACTTCCTGTTCGGCGGGGTCAGCCCGATCAACGCGCAGAACCGCGCCCTGCTCGACGCGCTGCGCGAGGACTTCGCCGAGCACGGCCTGGATCTCCCGGTCTACTGGGGCAACCGCAACTGGGCCCCGTATCTGACCGACGTCCTGCGGGAGATGACCGCCGACGGGCACCGCCGCATCGCCGTCCTCGCCACCAGCGCCTACGCCTCCTACTCCGGCTGCCGCCAGTACCGCGAGAACCTCGCCGAGTCGCTGGCCGTCCTGGAGGCCGAGGGGCTGCCCGTGCCCCGGGTCGACAAGCTGCGGCACTACTTCAACCACCCCGGCTTCGTCGAGCCCATGGTGGACGGCGTCCTCGCCTCCCTCGCCGACCTCCCCGAGGACATCCGCGCGGGCGCGCACATCGCGTTCACCACCCACTCCATCCCGACCTCGGCCGCCGACGCCTCGGGCCCTGCCGACGCGCACGGCGAGGGCGGGGCGTACGTCGCCGAGCACCTCGACGTGGCCCGGCTGATCATCGAGGCGGTGCGCGAGGAGACCGGTGTCGAGTACCCGTGGCAGCTCGTCTACCAGTCCCGCAGCGGCGCCCCGCACATCCCGTGGCTGGAGCCCGACATCTGCGACCACCTGGAGAGCCTGGGCGCCGAGGGCGTCCCCGCGGTCGTGATGGCGCCCATCGGCTTCGTCTCGGACCACATGGAGGTGCTGTACGACCTCGACACCGAGGCCACCGCGAAGGCGGCCGAGATCGGGCTGCCGGTCCGGCGGTCCGCCACGGTGGGCGACGACCCGCGCTTCGCCGCGGCCGTACGGGACCTGCTCCTGGAGCGCGCCGCGACCGAGCGCGGCCGGGCGGTGGAGCGCTGCGCGCTGGGCGCCCTGGGGCCTTCCCACGACCTCTGCCCGGTCGGCTGCTGCCCCGCCAGGGCCCCGAAACCCGCCGCCGCCGGGGCCGACAGCCCGTACGCGTAGCCCGTAACACCGCCTGCCCCTCCGCACCGACCCCTTGGGAGCACCGTGACCGACCCCGCACTGTCCGAACTGCTCGACCTCGCCCTGGAGGCCGCCCGCCGCGCAGGAGCCCTGCTGCGCGACGGCCGCCCGGCCGACCTGGGGGTGGCCGCGACCAAGTCCAGCCCCATCGACGTGGTCACCGAGATGGACATCGCCGCCGAGAAGCTGATCACCGGCTACCTCTCCGACTTCCGCCCCGACGACGGCTTCCTCGGCGAGGAGGGGGCCAGCTCCCCGGGCACCACCGGCATCCGCTGGGTCATCGACCCGCTCGACGGCACGGTGAACTACCTGTACGGCCTGCCCACCTGGGCGGTCTCCATCGCCGCCGAGCGCGACGGAGAGCGGGTCGTGGGCGTCGTCGAAGCCCCGATGCGACGGGAGACCTACCGGGCGGTCCTCGGCGGCGGCGCGTTCGCGAACGGCGAGGCCCTGCGCTGCCGGCCCGCCCCGCCGCTGGACCAGGCGCTCGTCTCGACCGGATTCAACTACGTCGGGCACGTCCGCGCCCACCAGGCGGACATCGTCCAGCAGCTGATCCCCCGGCTCCGGGACATCCGGCGCAGCGGCTCGGCGGCCGTCGACCTCTGCGACGTGGCGGCGGGCCGGCTGGACGGCTACTACGAGCGCGGGCTGCACCCCTGGGACCTGGCGGCGGGCGACCTCATCGCCCGGGAGGCGGGCGCGCTGACCGGCGGCCGCCCGGGGCTGCCCGCCGACGGGGACCTGACGGTGGCCGCCACCCCCGGCGTCTTCGAGCCGCTGCAGGCCGCACTCGACGAGCTGGGCGCCTGGCACGACTGACGGGATTCCGCCGGGAAAAGCCCTGGCGAGGGGCCTGAGACCGCCGCACACGCCGCGGGGCCCCGGAACACCATGACGGTGTCCGGGGCCCCGTGGCGTACGGCTCAGACGCTGGTGGCGCCGATCTCCACGCCGTGCTCGGCGGCGAGACGGCGCAGATCGTCCAGCTCGCCCTGCTCGACGTCCGCGAGGAAGTCGTCGCCGTCCTCGCGCGCCCGGGTCAGGTCGGTCTCGGTCGTCTTGATGCGCTGCAGCAGACCTGCGGTGAAAGCGTCCATGATGCGCCCCCTCATCGTGGGTCGGTGGCACGGGGGTGTGCCCGTGATCCCCCCCGGCCGGGGGGCCGGAGGAGCGGGTGATCGCGCCGCCGCTCCGGGGGAAACGGAGCGAGCAGTGGCATGCCACGTGACAGGCGTGATCGCGGGTGTGAACCCCTCTTCCCCGCGCCACGGTTCGGAGAAACCTCAACTGGCCCGGAAATCCGCCGGTTTCCCGGCGGGCAGCCACCGGGAGGCCCGGCCCACCGCCGCCTTACCGCCGGTTTATGCGTGTTGCGGGCAGGATGGAGGCGCACAGTCGGCCGTTGCTGCCCGTGTCCGGGCGGGCCCCGCGGGGGCCGCCCGGCTCTGTGAACCCATCGAAGGACCGAAGGAAGGACTGCGCCGTGCGCGTACTCGTCGTCGAGGACGAGCAGCTGCTCGCCGATGCGGTGGCCACCGGACTGCGCCGGGAGGCCATGGCCGTCGACGTCGTCTACGACGGTGCCGCGGCCCTGGAGCGCATCGGGGTCAACGACTACGACGTCGTCGTGCTGGACCGGGACCTCCCGGTCGTGCACGGGGACGACGTCTGCCGCAGAGTCGTCGAGCTCGGCATGCCCACCCGGGTGCTCATGCTCACCGCGTCCGGTGACGTCAGCGACCGGGTCGAGGGCCTGGAGCTGGGCGCCGACGACTATCTGCCCAAGCCCTTCGCCTTCAGCGAGCTGACCGCCCGGGTGCGCGCGCTGGGCCGCCGTACGACGGTGGCGCTGCCGCCCGTCCTGGAGCGCGCCGGCATCAAGCTCGACCCGAACCGCCGCGAGGTCTTCCGTGACGAGGTGGAGATCCAGCTCGCCCCGAAGGAGTTCGCGGTGCTGGAGGTCCTCATGCGCAGCGAGGGCGCGGTGGTCTCGGCGGAACAGCTGCTGGAGAAGGCCTGGGACGAGAACACCGACCCCTTCACCAACGTGGTGCGGGTCACGGTCATGACGCTCCGCCGCAAGCTCGGCGAACCGCCCGTCATCGTCACCGTGCCGGGCTCCGGCTATCGGATCTGAGGACCATGGCCACCACCCCCGGGCCCCCCGCGGCGCCTCCGAAGCCCACCTGGGAGCCCAAGCAACAGGAGCCCCCGTACCCCTGGCTGCGCCCGACCATCCGGATACGGCTCACGCTGCTGTACGGCGGGATGTTCCTGATCGCGGGCATCGTGCTGCTGTCGATCATCTACATGCTGGCGGCGCAGGCGCTGAGCGTCGGCACGGATCTGCCGTTCGAGATCGTCAGCGGCAAGGTCACCAGCGAGATCTGCGACCTGCCTCCGAACGCCAGCCCGGACGCCTTCAACGCGGCGATGAACGCCTGTGTCAACCACCAGCGCAAGGCGGCGCTGGAAACCCTGCTCAACCGTTCGCTGCTCGCCCTGGTCGGCCTCAGCGTGATCGCCTTCGCCTTCGGCTACGCGATGGCCGGACGCGTGCTGTCCCCGCTCGGCCGGATCACCCGGACCGCGCGCCGGGTGGCCGGGACGGACCTCACCCGGCGGATCGAGCTGGACGGCCCGGACGACGAGCTGAAGGAGCTGGCGGACACCTTCGACGACATGCTGGACCGGCTGGAGCGGGCCTTCACCGCGCAGCAGCGGTTCGTCGGCAACGCCTCGCACGAACTGCGCACCCCGCTGGCGATCAACCGCACCCTGCTGGAGGTCCATCTCTCCGACCCGGAGGCCCCTCCGGAGCTCCAGCAGCTGGGCAAGACCCTCCTGGCCACCAACGAGCGCAGCGAGCAGCTGGTCGAGGGGCTCCTGCTGCTGGCCCGCAGCGACAACCAGATCGTCGAGCGCAAGCCGGTCGACCTCGCGGAGGTCGCCGAGCGCGCCATCGACCAGGCCCGGTCGGAGGCGGTGGCGAAGAAGGTCGAGGTCCGAGGCGAGCGGGTCACGGCGGTGGTGCAGGGCAACGGCGTCCTGCTGGAGCGGATCGCGCTGAACCTCGTGCAGAACGCCGTGCGCTACAACGTGCCCGAGGACGGCTGGGTGGAGGTCGCCACCGAGGCCCGGGACGGGCAGGCCCTGCTCGTCGTCTCGAACACGGGACCGGTGGTCCCGGCCTACGAGATCGACAACCTCTTCGAGCCCTTCAGGCGGCTGCGTACGGAGCGCACGGGCAGCGACAAGGGGGTCGGGCTCGGCCTGTCGATCGCCCGGTCCGTCGCGCGAGCCCACGGAGGCCGTATCATCGCGGAGCCCCGCGAGGGCGGTGGTCTCGTGATGCGCGTCACCCTGCCGGTCTGAGAGGCTGCACGATGTGACTCTGCACCGAATCTCCATGTTCGCTTTGGGCGGAATTTTCAGGACCCGTTCCCGGGTGAGTCGTGTGTGATCAATCACAGAGTCGATTTTCAGGTCATCTACTCTCCGTGATCGCAACTCCGTCGGAAAGCCGGTAATCGTCCAGGTTTTCGGGGATCGTTATCACGGGAAGTACACGGGGTGGCGCCCGTGAACTGCGCAGTCGGGACCGTGTACGGTCCCCATCGCCACCCAAGCCGAGCCTCGTCGAGGCGCCCGGTTGGGTGTCGATTGAGTAACAGACCTTGATGTGAGGCAAAATCTCCGCCTCAGGTCGGGCACAAGTCCGGCCTCTCACGCGTTACGTGCGCTGAGACACCCGTAGACACCCAAGAGGGGGAGAGCGACATGGCAACGGATTACGACACCCCACGCAAGACCGACGACGACGTGGACCAGGACAGCCTCGAAGAGCTCAAGGCGCGTCGGAGCGACAAGACGGCATCCGCCGTCGACGTCGACGAATTCGACGCGGCCGAGGGACTCGAGCTGCCCGGCGCGGACCTCTCCAACGAGGAGTTGGCCGTCCGGGTGCTGCCCAAGCAGGCCGATGAGTTCACCTGCATGAGCTGCTTCCTGGTGCACCACCGCAGCCAGCTGGCCCGCGAGAAGAACGGTCAGCCCATCTGCCGCGACTGCGACTGAGGTCGGGTCGGCCGTGGCAGGCGAGACACCGTTCCGGAAGCGGCGCCCCTGGCGTCGGCACGGCCCGGAGGCGAACCAGGACGGCACAGGCGGTACAGGCGGCACAGGCCCGGCAGAAGGCGGTAACGCGTCTGCCGAGCGGTCCGCCGCTCTGCCGGAGCACTCCGGCGGTTTCGACGACGAGCGAGGCCGTTCGGCCTCGCTCGAAGTGGCCGGGTCGGCAGCGTCGCCGGACCGGCCCGGAGAGCAGGGTCAGGCGGAGCCCACGACCGGGGGCCGCCTGCACGCAGTGAAACGGGGTGTGAGCAAGAGCCGGGACAGCGCGAAGGCACTGGCCGCACAGCTGGCCGACCGCATCATCGATACGGCCCCGCGCGTGCCGGTGCGCGACCTCGCGACCCTGCGGAAGCAGTTCCCCGGGCTGGGGCCCGAGGAACTGGCCGACAAGCTGGTCACGGGAGCCTGCCGGGCCACCGCGACCGTCGGCGCAGGCATCGGGGCCGCCGCCATGATGCCGGTACCGCCCGCCATGATCGCCGAGCTGGCGGCGGAGGTGACCGGCGTCGCCGCGATCGAGATGAAGCTCGTCGCCGAGCTCCACGAGGTCTACGGCCGCCGACCCCCCGGCAGCCTCGGCCAGCGCAGCACCGCGTATCTGACGTCGTGGACGGAGGAGCGCGGCATCGACATCACCCGCCCCACCACGCTCAACGCCGCGCTGGGCGGTCAGATGAAGCGTGAACTGCGGCAGCAGATCATGAAGCGCATGGCGCGCAATCTGCCCAATCTGATCCCGTTCATGATCGGCGCCGCCGTCGGCGCCACGATGAACCGGCGCGACACCCGCAAGCTCGCCGACCGGATCAGGAACGACCTGCGCAAGGACCCGGTCCCCTGGGACCGGCTGCCCGAGCTGCCCCCGCTGGAGCAGCCCTCGAACCCGGCCGAGCTGCCCAAGGAGATCGAGGGACCCTGAGCGCCGAGGGACCCCTGAACCCGCACCGGCTCCGGAGCCCCCGCCCGCGACGTCCGCTCAGGCGGTCGGGACGGTGCTCAGCGCCGCCGCCAGGCCCTGCGGGTCCCGGGTCGAGAGATAGACGTACGGAGTCGGGTCGTCCGGATCCGTGACCTCCACCCGCACCGCCGTCTCCACATAGCCGCGCAGCAGCATGAACGCACGGGCGTCGGCCTTGTGCGTGCGCCAGGCCCGCGCCTCCTCGGCGTCCAGCACCTCGGGCTTGCCGAGCGCCGACAGCGGAATCCGGGCGTCGCCGGCGACGAGCGCCCCCGCCACCACCCGGATCCGGGCGGAGCCGTAGCTGCTCACCAGGACCGCGGCGGCGACCGTGCCGCCGGCCAGCCCGGCGAGCAGCGGCAGGGTGCCCAGCGGCAGAAGCATCAGAGCACAGGCGATACCGACCCCGAAGGCGATGAACCACCAGGAGCGGGGCGCGGTGAGACGTTCGTCGAAGGGCGGTGCGGAAGGCTGCATGGAACCAAGCTTGGCACGGCGCGGCCGGCGGACTGCCGCGCGGGTAAGGTCTGCGCCTGTGAGTGGAACATCAGCAGCTCTGACACCCCCGGCGGACGCCGTCGTGCCGGCCCGGCACCCCGACGCGCCCGCCCCCGGCGAACTCCTCGGAGCGCACTACGAACACTGTTTCGGCTGCGGCGGGGGACAGCCGCACGGACTGCACCTGATGGCGCGGGCCGGTGAGGGCGTGAGCGTGACCGCCGAGTTCACCGTGCAGCCCGCCCACCAGGGCGCCCCCGGCCTCGCCCACGGCGGCGTGCTCGCCACGGCGCTGGACGAGACTCTCGGCTCGCTGAACTGGCTGCTGCGCACGATCGCGGTGACCGGACGGCTGGAGACCGACTTCGTCCGCCCCGTCCCCGTGGACACCGTGCTGCACCTCGACGCCCGGATCACCGCCGTGCACGGCCGGAAGATCTACTCCACCGCCACCGGCCGGATCGGCGGCCCCGACGGGCCCGTCGCGGTCCGGGCCGACGCCCTCTTCATCGAGGTCAAGGTGGACCACTTCATCGACAACGGCAGGCCCGCCGAGATCCAGGCCGCCATGTCCGACCCCGACCAGGTCAGGCGCGCCCGCGCCTTCGAGGTGAACCCGTGACCCGCAACCCCGTCGACGTACTGATCCGCCTGCTCGACCCGGACGTGCCGATGCCGGCCTACGGACACCCGGGCGACGCCGGGGCCGACCTGGTGACCACCGAGGCCGCGGAACTCGCCCCCGGCGAGCGCGCGGTGCTCCCCACCGGGGTGTCGATCGCCCTGCCCGACGGGTACGCCGCCTTCGTTCACCCGCGCTCCGGCCTCGCGGCCCGCTGCGGAGTGGCCCTCGTGAATGCCCCAGGGACGGTTGATGCCGGGTACCGTGGGGAGATCAAGGTGATCGTGGTCAACCTCGATCCACGCGAGAGCGTGCGATTCGAACGGTTCGACCGGATTGCCCAATTGGTTGTCCAGCAGGTCGAGAAGGTGCGCTTCCACGAGGTGGCGGAGCTTCCCGGCTCGGCGCGGGCCGAAGGGGGCTTCGGGTCCACCGGCGGCCACGCGTCGGTGGACGGCGCCGGGGGCGGGATCACCCACGGTGGGAACAGCTACGCTTCGGTCGTATCCGACCGGGAAGGACAGTGACGTGTTCGGACGTCGCAAGAAGAGTGGTTCCGCCGAGGACGCGGCGGACGAGGTGCGCGAGGCCGAGCAGGTCGCCGACGAGCCCGAGGGCAGTGACGGCGCCGCCAAGGGCGCCCGTCGGATGAACCTCCCGCCGGCCCCCAGGCCGGACGGACCCTGGGACAGCACCGAGGTCACCCAGCCCGGCGAGGGCCGGGTCGACCTGGGCGGCATCTTCGTCCCCGGGGTCGAGGGCATGGAGCTGCGCGTCGAGGTGGCCGGGGACGCGATCGTCGCCGCCACCGTGGTGCTGCGTGACAGCGCGGTCCAGCTGCAAGCCTTCGCCGCCCCCAAGAAAGAGGGCATCTGGGGCGAGGTCCGCGACGAGATCGCCTCGGGCATCACCCAGCAGGGCGGCGTCATCGACGAGGTCGAGGGCCCGCTGGGCTGGGAGCTGCGCGCGCAGGTCCCCGTACAGCTTCCGGACGGCACGGGCGGTGTCCAGCTCGTGCGCTTCGTCGGCGTCGACGGCCCGCGCTGGTTCCTGCGTGGGGTGATCTCCGGCCAGGGCGCCGTCCAGCCGGAGGCCGCCGGCCTCCTGGAGACGATCTTCCGGGACACCGTGGTCGTCCGCGGCGACGGGCCGATGGCCCCCCGCGACCCGATCGTCCTCAAGCTCCCCAACGACGCCCAGATGGTGCCCGAGGGCGTGCAGCAGGAGGACCAGGAGAGCTCGAAGTTCTCCGGCGGCATGGGCCAGCTCCAGCGCGGCCCCGAGATCACCGAGGTCCGCTAGGGGCAGGACCTCGCGTCATCGCGACACAGGCCGGTGGGCCGCACCCTCTCCGCGGGTGCGGCCCACCGGCCATTGCCCGGCCATGCGTCGCACGCACATACTGGCGGGCGACGACGCAGCACGTGAGCACGTGAGTACGGGGGAGCATGATGACCGAGAGCACCAGCGGGCAGTCCGGCACGGCCCTGGCCGAGGACCCGGCCCGCACGGTCATGGTCGCGGTCGAGGACCTGCACCGCTCGTACGGGAGCGGCGCGGCGGCCGTGCACGCCCTGCGCGGGGTCTCGTTCGAGATCCCCCGCGGCGAGCTGGTCGCGCTCAAGGGCCGCTCCGGCTCCGGCAAGACCACCCTGCTCAACCTGGTCGGCGGCCTGGACACCCCGGACGGCGGCCGGATCACCGTCGACGGCACCGAGCTGTCGGGGCTCGGCGAGAAGGGGCTCCTGGAGCTGCGCAGGGACCGGGTCGGCTTCATCTTCCAGTCCTTCGGCCTCATCCCCATCCTGACCGCCGCCGAGAACGTCGGCGTACCCCTGCGGCTGCGCAAGGCCGACCCGGCCGAGCGCGACGAGCGGGTCGCCCTGCTGCTCTCCCTCGTCGGCCTCGCCGACCACGCCGAACAGCGCCCCGGCGAGCTCTCCGGCGGCCAGCAGCAGCGCGTCGCCATCGCCCGCGCCCTCGCCAACCGCCCCGCCCTCCTGATCGCCGACGAGCCCACCGGGCAGCTCGACGCCGAGACCGGGCTCGCCGTGATGGAACTGCTCCGCGCGGTCGTCCGCAGCGAGAACGTCACCGCCCTCGTCGCCACCCACGACCCCCAGCTGCTGGGCCTCGCCGACCGGGTCCTGGAGCTGAGCGACGGCCACATCGTCGAACACGGCTGACGTTTCCGCGGCGCCCCGCCCCCGCCCCGGCGCGCATCAGAGTTCCGTCAATACGCCCCCCACCTGCACCTCCCGGGACCGGACCGGGCCCCCCGGCGGAGTAGCGTCGAGGACGGCAGCCGCACCGGGCGCCACCGGCCCCTCACACGACAGGGCCGGACGGAAGAAGACAATGGGGCCATGGGACGCGGCACACTCCGGATCTACCTCGGCGCGGCACCGGGCGTCGGCAAGACGTACGCGATGCTCTCCGAGGCCCATCGCAGGGTCGAGCGCGGGACCGACTGTGTGGTGGCGTTCGTGGAGCATCACGACCGGCCGCGGACCGAGGTCATGCTGCACGGGCTGGAGCTGCTGCCGCGCCAGGAGCTGGAGTACCGGGGCACCGTCTTCACCGAGATGAACGTGGACGCGGTCCTGGAGCGGGCCCCCGCGGTGGCGCTGGTGGACGAGCTGGCCCACACCAACGTGCCCGGCTCGCGCAACGCCAAGCGCTGGCAGGACGTCGAGGAGCTCCTCAAGGCCGGGATCGACGTCATATCCACGGTCAACATCCAGCACCTGGAGTCGCTGGGCGACGTCGTGGAGTCGATCACGGGGGTCCGGCAGCGGGAGACCGTCCCCGACGAGGTGGTGCGCCGGGCCGACCAGATCGAGCTGGTCGACATGTCGCCCCAGGCGCTGCGCCGCCGGATGGCGCACGGCAACATCTACCGGCCCGACAAGATGGACGCGGCCCTCTCGAACTACTTCCGCCCCGGCAACCTCACCGCCCTGCGCGAGCTGGCCCTGCTCTGGGTCGCCGACCGGGTCGACGAGTACCTCCAGCAGTACCGGGGCGAGCACGACATCCGCACCACCTGGCGGGCCCGCGAACGCATCGTCGTCGGACTGACCGGGGGGCCCGAGGGCCGCACCCTCATCCGCCGTGCCTCCCGGATGGCGGCCAAGGGCTCCGGCAGCGAGATCCTCGCCGTCTACATCGCCCGCAGCGACGGCCTGACCTCGGCGTCCCCGAAGGAGCTGGCCGTCCAGCGCACCCTGGTCGAGGACCTCGGCGGCACCTTCCACCACGTCATCGGCGACGACATACCGGCCGCCCTGCTGGAGTTCGCCCGCGGCGTCAACTCCACCCAGATCGTGCTGGGCTCCAGCCGCCGCAAGACCTGGCAGTACGTCTACGGCCCCGGGGTCGGCGCGACCGTCGCCCGCGAGTCGGGACCCGACCTCGACGTCCACATCGTGACCCACGAGGAGGTCGCCAAGGGCCGCGGCCTGCCCATGGCCCGCGGCGCCCGGCTCGGCCGCGCCCGCATCATCTGGGGCTGGCTCGTCGGCGTCCTCGGCCCCGTCCTGCTCGCGGTGGTGCTGCGCTCCATGGAGGACGCCCCCGGCCTCGCCAACGACGTCCTGCTCTTCCTCTTCCTGACGGTGGCCGCCGCCCTGCTCGGCGGAGTGCGGCCCGCACTCGCCTCGGCGGCCGTCGGAAGCCTGCTGCTGAACTACTGGTTCACCCCGCCCACCCACACCCTGACCGTCCAGGACCCGGAGAACCTCGTCGCCATCGTGATCTTCTTCGCGGTGGCGGTGGCGGTCTCCTCCGTGGTCGACCTGGCGGCCCGGCGCACCCACCAGGCCGCCCGGCTACGCGCCGAGTCGGAGATCCTCTCCTTCCTCGCGGGCAGTGTGCTGCGCGGCGAGACCGCTCTGGACGCCCTGCTGGAACGGGTCCGCGAGACCTTCGCCATGGAGTCCGTCGCCCTGCTGGAGCGCAGCAGCGACGTCGAACCGTGGACCTGCGCCGGATCCGTCGGGCCGGCCCCGGTCACCCGCCCCGACGACGCCGACGTGGACATGCCGGTCGGCGACAACATGGCCCTCGCGCTGTCCGGCCGGGTGCTGCCCGCCGAGGACCGCCGGGTGCTCGGCGCGTTCGCCGCCCAGGCCGCCGTCGTCCTGGACCGCCAGCGCCTGGTCGGGGAGGCCGAACAGGCCCGCAGGCTCGCCGAGGGCAACCGGATCAGGACCGCCCTGCTCGCCGCCGTCAGCCACGACCTGCGCACCCCGCTGGCCTCCATCAAGGCGGCCGTCAGCTCGCTGCGCTCCGACGACGTGGCCTGGTCCGACGAGGACGAGGCGGAACTCCTGGAAGGCATCGAGGACGGCGCCGACCGGCTGGACCACCTGGTCGGCAACCTGCTGGACATGTCCCGCCTCCAGACCGGCACCGTGACCCCGCTGATCCGCGAGATCGACCTCGACGAGGTCGTCCCCATGGCGCTCGGCGGAGTCCCCGAGGGCAGCGTCGACCTCGACATCCCCGAGACGCTGCCGATGGTCGCCGTCGACCCGGGACTCCTGGAGCGGGTCGTCGCCAACATCGTGGAGAACGCCGTCAAGTACAACCCCGGCCAGGAGCCCGTCGCCGTGGCCGCCAGCGCCCTCGGCGACCGGGTCGAGCTACGGGTCGTGGACCGCGGCCGGGGCGTCCCCGACGAGGCCAAGGAACGGATCTTCGAGCCCTTCCAGCGGTACGGGGACGCCCCGCGCGGCGCCGGAGTGGGCCTCGGCCTCGCCGTCTCCCGCGGCTTCGCCGAGGCCATGGGCGGCACCCTCGACGCCGAGGACACCCCCGGCGGCGGGCTGACCATGGTCCTGACCCTCACCGCGGCGCCGGGCGGCGTCCGGACGGAGGCCGAGCTGCCGGCCCGGGCCACCTCATGACAGGTCCCCGCGGACCGGGACGCCCCGGGGCGTACGCGGCCCCGCCTCCCCGCATGTCCCTCCGTCTCCCCGTACAGCGGGACTCTTCCCTCCTCCCCGTGCAGCAGAAAGGCAGGTCCGCGATGACCAGGGTGCTTGTGGTCGACGACGAGCCGCAGATCGTCCGCGCCCTCGTGATCAACCTGAAGGCGCGCCAGTACGAGGTCGACGCCGCCCCCGACGGCGCGACCGCCCTCCAGCTCGCCGCCGCCCGCCACCCCGACGTCGTCCTCCTCGACCTGGGGCTGCCCGACATGGACGGGGTCGAGGTGATCAGGGGCCTGCGCGGCTGGACCCGGGTGCCCATCCTCGTACTCTCCGCGCGCCACACCTCCGACGAGAAGGTGGAGGCCCTGGACGCCGGTGCGGACGACTACGTCACCAAGCCGTTCGGCATGGACGAGCTGCTGGCCCGGCTGCGCGCCTCGGTACGCCGGGCGGAACCGGTCGGTCAGGAGGGCGGCGCCGATGACATCGCCCTGGTCGAGACCTCGGGCTTCACCGTCGACCTGGCGGCGAAGAAGGTGCACCGGTCCGGGCGCGACGTACGCCTCACCCCCACCGAATGGCATCTGCTGGAGGTCCTCGTCCGCAACGGCGGCCGCCTGGTCAGCCAGAAGCAGCTCCTCCAGGAGGTCTGGGGCCCCTCCTACGGCACCGAGACCAACTATCTGCGGGTCTACATGGCCCAGCTGCGCCGCAAGCTGGAGGCGGACCCCTCGCACCCCCGGCACTTCGTCACCGAGCCGGGCATGGGCTATCGCTTCGAGCGCGGCTGACGGGCGCCGGGTCACCCTTTCGAGTGGTCGTCCAGCGCCTCCGTGTAGCGCTCGCGGGACCGGTACCCTTCGGGTATGAGTGCTGTTCCCCGATCCGAGAAAGCCGGGAAGGCCGGGAAGGCGGCGAGACCTTCCGGGCGCTTCCGCCGTATGCTCGACCGGCTCTCCAGCTCCCAGGAGGACCTGGAGTCCCAGGAGCTGCGGGAGGACGCGCAGGTCACCGGATGCACCCGGATCTCCGAGTGCTCCGATCGGCAGATCGTGAAGGTGGCTGGTACGTTGCGGACCGTCACCCTCCGTCCCCGGGCCGGAGTGCCCGCCCTGGAGGCGGAGCTCTTCGACGGCACCGAGCCGCTGGACGTGGTCTGGCTCGGCCGTCGTTCCATCGTCGGCATCGAGCCCGGCCGCAGGATCATCGCCTCCGGGCGGGTCGCCATGAGCCATGGCCGCCGGGTGCTGTTCAACCCCACATACGAACTCCGACCGCTCGGCAAGGAGTAGCCGGTGACGTCTCTCGACAAGCCGACGTCCGAAACGGACCAGCCCCACCGCACGGACCCGCAGCACGCCGGCGGGAGGCACGCCGCTCAGCAGAACGACGCGAAGGCCGTCACCGAGGCCGCCCTCTTCGAGGCCTTCGGCGGCGTGCGCGGCATGGTGGAGACAGTCCTCCCCGGGCTGCTCTTCGTCACGATCTTCACCATCAACAAGAACCTGAACGCCTCGGCCATCGCCGCCCTGGCGGTGTCCCTGGCCCTGGTCGCCGTCCGGCTGATCCGCCGGGACACCGTCAAGCACGCCTTCAGCGGCGTCTTCGGGGTCGCCTTCGGCGTCCTCTTCGCGAAGATGACGGGCGACGCCAAGGACTTCTACCTGCCGGGCATGCTCTACACCCTGGGTCTCGCGGTCGCCTACATCGGCACCGCGGTGGCCGGGGTGCCGCTGATCGGCCTGATCCTCGGCCCGGTCTTCAAGGAGAACCTCTCCTGGCGGACCCGTAACCCGGGCCGGAAGAAGGCGTACACCAAGGCCAGTTACGCCTGGGGCTTCATCCTGCTGGCCAAGTGCGCGATCCTCTTCCCGCTCTACTGGTGGGCCGACACCACCGAGTTCGGCTGGGTGCTCATCGCCCTGAAGATTCCGCCGTTCCTGCTCGCGGTCTATCTGACCTGGATCTTCCTCGCGAAGGCTCCGGCGCCCATCGACGTCTTCGCCGAGATGGAGGCCGAGGAACAGGCCGAGAAGGAGCGCAGGGCGCAGGCCGCCGCGGCGCTCCGCGACCCGGACGCCTGATCCGTACCCGTACGCCTGGCATCCCAGGGGAAGGGGCCCGGAACCGCTCAGCGGTCCCGGGCCCCTTCCCGTCGCTCTGCCGGTCAGTCCTGCGAAGGATCGCGGCGGACCGACAACAGGTCCTCCAACTGCTCCTCGCGCGCCTGGGCGGCCACGAACAGCAGCTCGTCACCGGCCTCCAGGGACTCCTCGGGGTTCGGCGTCAGCACCCGCGTACCCCGGATGATCGTCACCAGCGAGGTGTCCTCGGGCCAGGCGACGTCCCCGACCCGGGTGCCGGCGAGCGCCGACTCCGGCGGCAGGGTCAGCTCCACCAGGTTGGCGTCGCCGTGGCTGAAGCGCAGCAGCCGGACCAGATCGCCGACGCTCACCGCCTCCTCGACCAGGGCCGACATCAGACGCGGCGTCGAGACGGCGACGTCCACGCCCCAGGACTCGTTGAACAGCCACTCGTTCTTCGGGTTGTTCACCCGGGCCACCACGCGCGGTACGCCGTACTCGGTCTTGGCGAGCAGCGAGACGACCAGGTTGACCTTGTCGTCCCCGGTCGCGGCGATCACCACGTTGCACCGCTGCAGCGCCGCCTCGTCCAGCGACGTGATCTCACAGGCGTCCGCGAGCAGCCACTCGGCCATCGGGACCCGCTCCACCGAGATGGCGGTCGGCGCCTTGTCGATCAGCAGCACCTCGTGCCCGTTCTCCAGCAGCTCGGCGGCGATGGAACGGCCCACCGCGCCCGCCCCGGCAATCGACACACGCATCAGTGACCGTCCTCCTCGGGACCCTGGGCGAAGGCCTCTTCGACCTTGGCGATCTCGTCCGTACGCATCATCACGTGGACCAGGTCGCCCTCCTGGAGGACGGTCTGCGAGGTCGGCAGTATGGCCTCGCCCAACCGGGTGAGGAAGGCGACGCGGACCCCCGTCTCCTCCTGGAGCGTGCTGATCTTGTGGCCGATCCAGGACGGCGTCGTGTGCACCTCGGCGAGCTGCACGCCCCCGCTCGGATCGCGCCACAGGGGCTCGGCGCCCGAAGGCAGCAGCCGCCGCAGCATCTGGTCCGCCGTCCAGCGGACCGTCGCCACGGTCGGGATGCCGAGACGCTGGTAGACCTCGGCGCGGCGGGGGTCGTAGATCCGCGCGGCGACGTTCTCGATGGAGAACATCTCGCGGGCCACCCGGGCCGCGATGATGTTCGAGTTGTCGCCGCTGCTGACCGCGGCGAACGCCCCGGCGTCCTCGATGCCCGCCTCGCGGAGGGTGTCCTGGTCGAAGCCGACCCCGGTGACCCGGCGACCGCCGAATCCGGACCCGAGGCGACGGAACGCCGTGGGGTCCTGGTCGATTACCGCGACGGTATGCCCCTGCTGTTCCAGGGTCTGTGCGAGAGCGGCTCCGACGCGCCCGCAGCCCATGATGACGATGTGCACTGTGCGCCTACCCCGCCGTCCTGGTCATCCGGCTGACCTGCGAAAACACGCTGCTCACACTTCTCTCTCAGCTTGCTGGGCAACCAACGGGACACACACCCGCGGCGCGGCCCGGAGTCGAGCTTAAGCGCCGGGGAAGCCGATCCCTCATCCGAGTGTCCGCATCCTCGCGCACTCCGGCAAAGGGAAAGCAAAATAGGCCGAACGGGCGCAAGGATTGCGTTAAAGAATGACGAGGCGTTCTCCGCCGACCGCAGGAGATTGCGGGGCCACGTCGAAAGGGCGTGCGTTTTGGCCACGGGCTCCGCTTACGATCCTCAGCGTGTCCAAACTGACCGACCTGCCCAAACGGATCCTGATCGGCCGGGCGTTGCGCAGCGACAAGCTCGGGGAGACTCTCCTCCCCAAGCGCATCGCACTCCCCGTCTTCGCGTCCGACCCGTTGTCCTCGGTGGCGTACGCACCCGGAGAAGTCCTCCTCGTGCTGTCCATCGCGGGGGTGTCGGCGTACCACTTCAGCCCCTGGATCGCCGTCGCGGTCGTCGTCCTCATGTTCACGGTCGTCGCCTCCTACCGGCAGAACGTCCGCGCCTACCCGAGCGGCGGCGGCGACTACGAGGTCGCGACCACCAACCTCGGCCCCAAGTCCGGACTGACCGTCGCCAGCGCCCTGCTCGTCGACTACGTCCTCACCGTCGCCGTCTCGATCTCCTCCGGCGTCGAGAACCTCGGCTCCGCGATCCCGTTCGTCATCGAGCACAAGACGCTCTGCGCCATCGGCGCCATCGTCCTGCTCACCCTGATGAACCTGCGCGGCGTCAAGGAGTCCGGGAAGCTCTTCGCCATTCCCACCTACCTCTTCGTGGCCGGCGTCTTCCTCATGATCCTGTGGGGCGCGTTCCGGGGAGTGGTCCTCGGCGACGCGATGCACGCCCCCACCTCCGAACTGGAGATCAAGCCCGAACACGAGGGGCTGGCCGGCTTCGCGCTCGTCTTCCTCCTCCTGCGGGCCTTCTCCTCCGGCTGCGCCGCCCTCACCGGGGTCGAGGCGATCAGCAACGGCGTGCCCGCCTTCCGGAAGCCGAAGAGCAAGAACGCCGCGACCACGCTCGCCATGATGGGGCTGCTCGCCGTCACCATGTTCTGCGGCATCATCGGCCTGGCCCTGGCCACCGACGTCAAGATGGCCGAGAACCCGGCGGCCGACCTGATCCGCGACGGCGTCCCGGTCGGCGCGGGCTTCACCCAGGACCCGGTCATCGCCCAGGTCGCCGAGGCGGTCTTCGGCCACGGGTCCCTCCTCTTCATGGTCCTCGCGGCCGCCACTGCCCTGGTCCTCTTCCTCGCCGCCAACACCGCGTACAACGGCTTCCCGCTGCTCGGCTCGATCCTCGCCCAGGACCGCTACCTGCCGCGCCAGCTGCACACGCGCGGCGACCGCCTAGCCTTCTCCAACGGCATCGTGCTGCTGGCCGGCGCGGCGATCCTGCTGGTCTGGGTCTACGGAGCCGACTCCACGAAGCTGATCCAGCTCTACATCGTCGGGGTGTTCGTCTCCTTCACCCTCAGCCAGACCGGCATGGTGCGGCACTGGAACCGCCTGCTGACCGACGAACGGGATCAGGCCAAACGCCGCCACATGATCCGCTCCCGCGCCATCAACGCCTTCGGCGCCTTCTTCTGCGGCATGGTCCTGGTGATCGTCCTCGCCACCAAGTTCACCCACGGCGCCTGGGTGGCCCTGCTCGGCATGGTCATCTTCTACGGCACGATGACCGCGATCCGGAAGCACTACGACCGGGTCGCCGCCGAGATCGCCGCCGACGAGACGCCCGCGGACGAGAGCGTGCGCCCCTCCCGCGTCCACGCCATCGTCCTCGTGTCCAAACTCCACCGCCCCACGCTGCGCGCGCTCGCGTACGCCCAACTCATCCGCGCCGACCATTTGGAGGCGCTCTCCATCAGCGTCGACCCGGACGAGACGAGGGCGCTGCGCGAGGACTGGGAACGACGCGCCATCAACGTCCCCCTCAAGATCCTCGACTCGCCCTACCGCGAGGTGACCCGCCCGGTCATCGATTACGTGAAGGGTCTGCGCCGTGAGAGTCCACGCGACGTGATCAGCGTCTACATCCCCGAGTACGTGGTCGGCCACTGGTACGAGCACCTGCTGCACAACCAGAGCGCCCTGCGCCTGAAGGGCCGCCTGCTCTTCACCCCGGGCGTGATGGTGACCTCCGTCCCGTACCAGCTCCAGTCCTCCGAGGCAGCGAAGAAGCGGGCCCGCAGGCGCGCCGACTGGAACGCCCCGGGCTCGGTCCGCCGGGGCCTGGTGGGGCGGGGGAGCAAGGAGCCGAACCGGAAGGGCTGAGACCGACGCGGGGTGAGACCCACGCGGGGGTGGGTCCGCTCGTGGTGGGTCGGCTCGTGGTGGGTCGGCTCGGGGTGAGTCGGCTCGTGGTGACCGGCCGGCGCCGGGGGCCGTTTGTGGTCAGCACCCTGACCGCGTCCGCGTAGACTGGTGGGCTGTCGTCCGGCCGCAGGCCCGACCGTTTGCCCCCTTTCTCCCTGGAGCCTCCCCTCATGCAGAACGAACCCACGTCGTCGCTGGTCGGGGAGGAGTACGAGGTCGAGGTCGGGCCCGTCGCGCACGGCGGTCACTGCATCGCCCGCACCGACGGGAACCAGGTGCTCTTCGTACGCCACACGCTCCCCGGCGAGAAGATCATCGCCAGGGTCACCGACGGCGACACGGACTCCCGCTTCCTGCGGGCCGACGCCGTACGGATCATCGAGCCGTCCAAGGACCGCGTCGAGGCGCCCTGCCCGTACGCCGGCCCCGGCATGTGCGGCGGCTGCGACTGGCAGCACGCCAAGCCGGGCGCGCAGCGCCGCCTCAAGGGCGAGGTCATCGCCGAGCAGCTCCTGCGGCTGGCGGGCCTCACCCCCGAGGAGGCCGGCTGGGACGGCACGGTCATGCCGGCCGAGGGCGACAAGCTTCCCGCGGGCGAGGTGCCGGCCTGGCGCACCCGTGTCCAGTACGCCGTCGACGCCGACGGCCGCGCGGGCCTGCGCAAGCACCGCTCGCACGACGTCCAGCCGATCGACCGCTGCCTGATCGCCGCGCCGGGCGTCTCGGAGCTCGGCGTCGAGAAGCGCGAATGGCCCCAGATCGCCGGGGTGGAGGCCATCACCGCCACCGGCTCCAACGACCGCCAGGTCATCCTCACCCCGAAGCCCGGCGGCCGGCTCCCCCTGGTCGAACTCGACAAGCCGGTCTCCGTGCTCCGCGTCGACGAGAAGGACGGCGGCGTCCACCGCGTCCACGGCCGCGCCTTCGTCCGCGAGCGCGCCGACGACCGCACCTACCGCGTCGGCTCCGGCGGCTTCTGGCAGGTTCACCCGCAGGCGGCCAACACCCTGGTCCGCGCGGTCATGCAGGGCCTGCTGCCCCGCAAGAACGACACCGCCCTCGACCTCTACTGCGGCGTCGGCCTGTTCGCCGGCGCCATCGGCCAGCGCCTCGGCGAGAAGGGCGCGGTCCTCGGCATCGAGTCCGGCAAGCGCGCGGTCGAGGACGCCCGCCACAACCTGAAGGACCTGGCCCGGGTCCGCATCGAACACGGCAAGGTCGACCAGGTCCTGCCGCGCACCGGCATCACGGAGTGCGACCTGATCGTCCTGGACCCGCCGCGCGCGGGCGCGGGCAAGCAGGTGGTCAAGCACCTGTCGGGGCTGGGCGCACGCAAGATCGCCTACGTGGCCTGCGACCCGGCGGCGCTGGCACGGGACCTGGCGTACTTCCGGGACGGGGGGTACAAGGTGCGGACGCTGCGGGCGTTCGACCTGTTTCCGATGACGCATCATGTGGAGTGCGTGGCGATCCTTGAGCCTGCCGCAAAGGGCGTCTGACCTGCGGTTTCGCCGAGTGTGAAGCTTCCCCTTGATGTTGGACACCTGGAGACTGGGACGTGAGGTTCCAGAGGAAGTAGTGCCAGGTGGGAAGCGAGAGCAACCGCAGCAGGCGGTACTCGGAGGAGTTCAAGCGCGACGCGGTCGCGCTGGTCCGCTCCTCCGGCAAGACCGTCACCGAGGTGGCCCGTCAGATCGGGGTCAGCGCCGAGGGCCTGCGGAACTGGGTCGAGCAGGACACGATCGACCGTGGGCAGGAGGTGCCGGGCGGGCTCACCAGCGCGGAGCGGGAGGAACTACGCCTGGATGGCCGGCGAGCAGGCCCGCGCCGCCCGCCGGGCCGCCGACGACGCCCTGGCCCACGAGATCACCGTCTTGCACATCGCCTCCCGGTGCACCTGCGGAGTGCCGCGTATCCATGCCGCACTCCGCAGGCTGGACCGGCGGGTCAACCGCAAGCGAGTGGAGCGGATCATGCGTGAGCGCGACATCACCGGGTCACCCGGCGCAAGCGCCGGTCGCTGACCCGTCCGGCAAGGAAGGCGGTGCCCGCTCACGACCTGATCGGCCGCGACTTCACGGCCGCCGCCCCGGGGGCAGAAACTGGTCGGTGACATCACCTGCATCCCCACCGACGAGGGCTGGCTGTATCCGGCGACCTGGCTGGACCTGGCGACCCGCGAGATCGTCGATCTTCACCTTCATCGAGACCTTCTACAACCGCAAGCGGCTGCGGAGGCATCCAGTCCGGGGCTACCTCACCCCGCTGGAGACCCGGCAGCGACACGAGCAAGAACACGCCCTCGCAGCGTAAGCATTGAGTGTCCAGCATCACGGGGAAACTTCACTGCCCGTGCCATCCCCTCGGCCCGGCCAGGACCACGCGGGTGGGAGGTGCTGGTCAGCCGCACCACCGACGGGGATGCCTCTCGGGTGGTAGGTAGGCCGAGCGCCCTACCTACCACCCGCCGCCTCGGCGGACCCCGGACTCACTGCGGCGACCCGGGCCCGTCAACGATGTCTTTCTGGAAGGGGGGAACCGCACCGCAGGCCGTCATCGGTTCGTCCCTTCGTCCGTGGCAGGTCGCGTCAGGTGAGGGTCCAGCGCTGGTTACTGCCGTTCGAGCAGGAGTAGAGCTGGATCTGGGTGCCGTTGGCGGTGCCGGTCCCGACGGCGTCGAGGCAGAGGCCGGACTGGACGCCGACGATGGATCCGTCGGAGTTGACGCGCCACTTCTGGTTGTCGCCGCCCCAGCAGCTGTAGATCTGGACCTTGCTGCCGTTGCTCGTGCCGGCGGCGTCCAGGCATTTGTCGCCGTAGACCCGGAACTCACCCGAGTCGGTGGCCACCCACTGCTGGTTGGTGCTGCTGCCGCAGTCCCACAGCTGGAGCTGGGTGCCGTCGTTGGTGCTGGCGTTGGGCACATCCAGACAGCGGCTCGAACCGACGCCCTTGATCTGTCCGGAACCCGCCGGGGGCTCAGTTGTGTCGCCGGCATTGAGTGCGTTGAGGACGGCCGAGTAGGCGGCTTTCTTGCTTCCGTCGTTGTTGAACAGCAGCGGTGTGTGCTCCGCTCGCCAGGAGTCACTGTCGCGCACACCCCAGACGGTGACGCCGAGGCAGCGCTCGACGGCCAGGCAGTCGTTGGTCACGTTGGCGTAGGTCGTGGGCGATGCACCCTGGATGTCCAGCTCGGTGACGGCCACGTCGACTCCGAGGGCGGCGAAGTTCTGCAGCGTGGTACGGAAGTTGCTGTTGTAGGGGCTGCCGCTGTTGAAGTGCGCCTGGAAGCCGACGCAGTCAATCGGCACGCCGCGCTGCTTGAAGTCTCGGACCATGGAGTACATGGCCTGGGTTTTGGCCCAGGTCCAGTTCTCGACGTTGTAGTCGTTGTAGCAGAGCTTGGCGGACGGGTCGGCGGCGCGCGCGGTGCGGAAGGCGAGCTCGATCCAGTCGTTGCCGCTGCGCTGCAGGTTGGAGTCGCGTCGGGCTCCCGAACTTCCGTCGGCGAAGGCCTCGTTCACGACGTCCCACTGGACGATCTTGCCCCTGTAGTGGGCCATCACGCCGTTGATGTGGCCGATCATCGCCTGGCGCAGATCGTTGCCGCTGAGGCTCTGCATCCAGCCGGGCTGCTGGGAGTGCCAGGCCAGAGTGTGGCCACGCACCTCCTTGCCGTTCTGCACCGCCCAGTTGTAGACGCGATCGGCGGAGCTGAAGTTGAACTGGCCCCGCTGCGGTTCGGTGGCGTCGATCTTCATCTCGTTCTCGGCCGTCACCATGTTGAACTCACGGTTCGCGATCGACGTGTACGCCGAGTCGCCCAGCTTGCCCGAGGCGATGGCGGTGCCGAAATAGCGGCCGCTCTGCGCCGCCGCGGCGCCCAGCGTGCTCTCGGCGGCGTGTGCGTCCGGTGGCGCGACCAGCGCGGCCGAAGCACCGAGGACGCCGACGACCAGGGCCAACAGCAGGTTGCGAGTTCTCCGGCGGACAACGGGTCCGGAAAGGGCGTAGGAGCCCATGACTGTGCCTCCAAGGTGGAAATCACGGAAGGACTGATGCGGTGCGCGGATCTGCCGTGCAGGACAGAAGGCCGAGGCCAACGTTCGGTATCTCGGACCACGGTCAGTTCTCAGACAGGGATGATTGAGGCATCGGTGATGGGCCGTCAATACTTCCCGCAGAAGAAGTTTCGATTGGCGCTCCGAAACTTTTGGACAGCCTGGTGGGTAGGCATACAGCCCCGGCGCTGCCGCCGGCGAACCTCGCGGGGCCGTGGTCGGGGCGAGTGCGCGGACGCTGCTGCTCGGCCTTCCTCCCCCGTACATGCGTCGTGGGCTGGTGAATTGGCTCCACGCACTCAGGAGGGGCCCGCTCGGCGTGATCGCTGGTGAGGCCCGAAGGGGGACGCTGTTTATGGACAGGTAGGTGGCAAGCCTTGACCGGAGAACCCCGCATCCCTAGCTTGTGGCGTCAAAGTATCCGGGAATCCTCGAAACGTTTCGAAGCCGTTTCCGGACCCACGACACTTTCGCTCCGCCGTTCGTCAGGGCACCTCAACCAGCCCCTAGGAGGCGCATCTCATGTGGTACCGCCACTCGTCCCCGGCCCACCCGAGACGCCTGCTCGCGGTCCTTGCACCGTTGTTGCTCGTGGCCACCTTCCTCGGCGCCCAGCCCGCCGAGGCGGCGGCCGTGGACCCCAACGCCTCGTACGTGCTGGTCAATCGCAACAGCGGCAAGGCCCTGGACGTCTACAACATGGCGACCGCCGACGGCGCCCGCATCACTCAGTGGACCAGGAACGATCAGAGGCAGCAGCAGTGGCAGTTCGTCGATTCCGGGGGCGGCTACTACCGGATCAAGTCCCGCCACTCGGGCAAGGTGCTGGACGTCCACAACTGGTCCACCGCGAACGGCGGATCGATCGTCCAGTGGGCTGACCTGAACGCCGCCAACCAGCAATGGCGGCTGGCCGACAGCTCGGACGGCTTCGTGCGGTTCATCTCGCGCCACAGCGGCAAGGCCCTCGAGGTACAAGGTGCCTCCACCGCCGACAACGCGAACACCGTCCAGTACGACGACTGGGGCGGCGCCAACCAGCAGTGGCAGCTCGTCAAGGTCGACGGCGGCAACACCGGCCCGTGCGATCTTCCGGGGACCTACCGCTGGGCATCGTCGGGCCCGTTGGCGCAGCCCAAGCCGGGGTGGGTCTCGTTGAAGGACTTCACCGTCGTCCCCTACCAGGGCAGACAGCTCGTCTATGCGACGACGCACGACACGGGGACGCGCTGGGGTTCGATGAACTTCGGCCTGTTCTCCGATTGGCCGGAGATGGCCTCGGCCGACCAGAAGGCGATGTCAGCTTCCACCGTCGCGCCTACGCTCTTCTACTTCGCGCCGAAGGATATCTGGGTGCTCGCCTATCAGTGGGGCGGTTCCGCCTTCTCCTACCGCACATCGAGCGATCCCATCAACCCGGATGGCTGGTCGTCCCCGCAGGTGCTCTTCTCCGGAAGCATCCCCGACTCCGGAACAGGCCCAATCGACCAGGCGCTCATCGGTGACGGGACGAACATGTACCTGTTCTTCGCCGGCGACAACGGCAGGATCTACCGGGCCAGTATGCCGATCGGGAACTTCCCGGGAAGCTTCGGCGCGACCTCGACAGTGATCTTGAGCGATACGACGAACAATCTGTTCGAAGCCCCTCAGGTCTACAAGTTGCAGGGCCAGAACCGCTACCTCATGATCGTCGAGGCGATCGGCTCGCAGGGTCGCTACTTCCGCTCGTTCACGGCAACCAGTCTGAACGGCGCGTGGACACCCCAGGCGGCGACCGAGAGCAACCCCTTCGCCGGCAAGGCCAACAGTGGCGCCGCCTGGACCCACGACATCAGCCACGGCGAACTGATCCGCTCAAGCCCCGACCAGACCATGACCGTCGATCCCTGCAATCTGCAGTTGCTCTACCAGGGACGCAGCCCCAACTCCGGCGGCGACTACGGCCTCCTGCCCTACCGTCCTGGTCTGCTGACGCTGCAGCGCTGACGATGCGACACATGTCCGTCTCCGGTACGGGGCCCAGCGCCACGTGGATCACCACACGACGCCGGCACGCCACGGCCGGGTGGGAGCCGGTTGGTCCGGCATGAACCGAGAGGGGGACGGCGCACGTGGCAGCAGCGGCGGCGCTGCGCACCCGGGGCCGGGAGCCCATCGCGGGGCCACCAAAAGGGGTAACGAGGGGGAGGAAATGACGAGTTCCGAGTAAGTTTCACCCTATGTCATTGTGACCACTGCTTTGCAGTCTTTGCCCGCTCCTCCTCAACGTATTCCATGGCCTGGAGGGTCTCGTCGAACGGGAGGACCCGGTCGGCGACGGGGCGGATCTTCCCGGTGTCGATGAGGGGGGTGTGCAGTTGGTCGCCGTCGGCCTCCATGAACAGGAACGAGTACGTCACTCCGTGGTGCTTGGTGTTACGCCGGGTCCTGAAGCTGAGGCCGGTCATGGCCAGGCGGCGCGGGTGCACTTTGGCCGCGCCCGCGGGTGGCGCGGCATCACGCGGCCGGGCGAGGGCAGCTGAAGTGGCCGGGGCGGGGGCGAACGGCGGCGTCAGAGGGGCCGCGGTGACGCTGATATGGCGCTCCGGCCCCGGGGCGAGCCGTTCCGGGGCCGGGGAAAGGCGCTCTCACCTGCGGCCTTCTCCGGCTGAGGAATCCCGACATGCTTCCGATGACGCACCATGTGGAGCGCGTGGCGATCCTGGAGCCTGCGGCAAAGGGCGCCTGACCCGCGGTTTCGGCAGGGCCGCGTTGCTCGGCCGGCGATGGGCGAGTGGGGTCGGCAGGTTGCCCTCGTTCGCGACGCGTCGGTGTGACTGTCTCCCGCGAGGGACAGCCGACAGCCGGCTTGCGCGAAGGGCGCAAGCCGGTGATCGGTCATGACGTCGTCCGGCCCTGTCGGTGACGACGGAGCGCATGCCGGAGGAGTCTCATAGCCGCTCCCGGGCCGTCCGGTCGCGGACGCCCAGGACGTCGCCCGCACGGACTCGGTGCGACTCGGTGCGCGGTACATCCCGGGTGCTCCGATCCGCTTCAACCGCCGATGGGCGTTGCCCCCGAGGGAGCCGGGACCAGTCGGTACCCGCCGTCCTCGCGTAGCACGTGTCCGGCGGTCGGCGGCGGGAAGTGGCTCCCGAGCAGGAGAGTGGACGTACCGGCCAGTGAGCCGAGCACCTGGTTCCGGGTCCTGGCCGCGAGTT
This sequence comes from Streptomyces sp. NPDC017520, assembly GCF_044329855.1. Lineage (NCBI taxonomy): Bacteria > Bacillati > Actinomycetota > Actinomycetes > Kitasatosporales > Streptomycetaceae > Streptomyces > Streptomyces sp. NPDC017520. The sequence continues at coordinate 452,366 of NZ_JBIRKB010000004.1, read as the reverse complement.
CGGGAGCGACGTCCACACAGCTGCAGAGCTCCGGGTGCGCCATCTGGACCGGGTGGTGGATGCTGTCGCCGGTGACCAACGCGGTCTCGCCATGGCTGCTCAGTTCCACCGCTACCTGCCCCGGTGTGTGGCCGGGGGTCGGCAGCAGGCGGATGCCCGGCGCGATGTCCGTGCCCTCGTCCGCGACATCGATGAGGTCGAACAGACCTGCTTCCCGGACGGGATGGACCGAGTCCCGGAACATCTGCCGACGCGCCTCCTCCATGTCGACACCCGCCCAGTAGTCCCACTCGGTGCGTGAGGTGAGATAGCGCGCGTTCGGGAAGGTGGGCACCCAGGCGTCGCCCTCGGCACGCGTGTTCCACCCCACGTGGTCGGCGTGGAGGTGGGTCAGGACCACGAGGTCAACGCTCTCCGGCGCGAACCCCGCTGCCCGTAGCCGCGCTTCGTAGTCGCTGTTCAGGTTGTGCCAGGCGGCGTTGGCGCGCCGCTTCCCGTTTCCGATGCCGGTGTCCACCAGCACCCGCATGCCGTCCACCTCGACGGCGAAGCTGTGACTCGCCAGGCGCAGGACGCCTTGTTCGTCGGCGAATTCGGGGCTCAGCCAGGGAGTCCGGCTCACGAGGTCGGTGGTCGCCCCGGGCAGCAGCCACGGACCGGTCTGGGCGGGCAGGACGACTTCGTCGATGCGTCGTACGGTGTGGTTGCCCACCGTCCAGGAAGAGGCGGGGGGAGTGATGGACTTGGTCGTCTGCGATGAGGTGAACACGGCGACTTTCCTTACCTGCTATGGGTCGCGGGGACGGAGATGCGTGAAGCGGGTGTGTCGGGTGAGGCGGATGTGTAGTTGCTCGTTGCCGGACGGGAGCGGGTGTCCAAGGACGGTGCCCGGCGCCGACTGCGCAGCGACGCGGTCAGCGTCGCGACTGCGACGGTCGCCAGTACGGCCACGCAGCCGGCATAGGCCAGTGCTGCCGCACGCAGCCCGAAGCCGGCGGTGAGGGCGCCGGCGCCGATGGCGGGCAGACTCATCGCCAGGTAGCTGAGTACGTAATAGGAGGCGAGCGTGCCGCCCTTCTCCCGGGCCGGGACCGAGTCGACGACCGCGCGCAGCGCGCCCTGGGAGACGGCTCCGAAGCCGAACCCGGCCAGCGCCGCCCCGGCGAAGAGAAGTACGGGGCCCGCGAGATGGAGGGCGCCCAGGGTCAGGACGGCCGCCGGAATCACCGCGCAGCTCCCGAGAAGAACGGAGACGTCGGCACGCGTCCTCCGCATGAAGTACACCGTCGGGGCGGCGACGGCCGTCAGCGTGAAGAAGACCATGCCGCCGGCGTATTCGGGTCCGCCGGGGGAGACGAGCCGTGTGAAGCCCGGTCCCAGGGACGAGTAGAAGCCGCCGAGTGCCCAGACGGCGACGACGCCGGCGCCGTTGAGCAGGAGAGCGTGGGCGGCCGCCGACGGCAGCGCCAGGTGGGGCCGCGTCGAGCGCAGTGCTCCGGGACGGCGGCGGACGGTCTCGGGCGTCGAGACAAGGGCGATGGCCTGCGCGGCGAACACGGCGATCAGGGCCGCGTACACCGTGATCGTCGGAACGGGGGCGAAGCGCACCATGAGGGTGGCTGCCAGGACGCCCGCCGCCATGCCCGTCATGGGCGCGATGCTGTTGGCCAGGGCGGGGCGACCCGGCCGGGCGGGGTCTTCCAGGTCGAGGAGAGCCGCACCTGCTGCGCTGGTCGCCGCGCCCGTCGCGATGCCCTGCAGCACGCGGGCGCCGATCAGGGTGGTCAGGCCGCCGGCCGTCGCGAACAGTGCCATGGAGGCGACCTGGACCGCGAGCGCGCCCAGAAGCACGGGGCGGCGTCCGACATGGTCGGAAAGGGTTCCGGTCGTCAGCAGTGCGATCAGGAGCGCCAGGGCGTAGGCGCTGAAGACCACGGTGATGTCGAGGGACGACAACTGCCACTGAGCCTGGTAACGGGGGTACAGCGGGGTCGGCGCGCTGGATGCGGCGAGCAGCGCGATCAGGATCGAGGCGTGCAATGCGAACGGCAGGCGTCCGGATGGGGAGGTGCGGGGAGGCGCGAGGCCCGCGGGGACGCTCTGCATGAGGGTCCTTCCCGTGCTAAAAGCGATTGGTTTGCTTTAAGCCACCGTAGGTCCTACGATCGACTAAAGCAAACGATTCGCGTTTGTGGTGGTCGGAGGTCCTGTACCAGCCCCGGCCCGTCGCGCCGTACAGATCCGGAAGGAAGCCATGACCAGCGAACTCACCCCCCAAGAGGCAGCCCGAGGGGCGCTGCGGGCGGGGCTCCCCCTCGGGGACGGCCGACACGAAGGAGTGGCCATGACGGCCAACTACATCCACTCCGTGATCAGCACGTTGCGCGAGCTCGATTTCGGCGAGACCCCTCCCGCGTCCTCCTACCGAGCCGGACAGGGGAACGCCGATGCAACCGTTTGAGCTGTCGCTGACCGAAGCCTCCCGTGCGGTGCGCGCACGGGAGCTGTCCCCCGTCGAACTCACGGAATCGGTGCTCGCCCGTATTGCCGCCGTCGAAGGACAGCTGGGCGCCTACGTCACCGTCGCCGCCGACGCGGCCCTGGCCGCAGCGGTCCGCGCCGAACGGGAGATCTCCGGAAGCGGACCGCGCGGGCCACTGCACGGGATCCCCATGGCGCTCAAGGATCTGATCGACGCAGAGGGGATGCCCACCACGGCGAGCTCGCACGTCCGGGCAGGGCACGTGGCGGAACGTGACAGCCGGGTGGCCGAACGGCTCGGCGCCGCCGGGGCCGTCCTCCTGGGCAAGACGCACACGCACGAGTTCGCCTACGGCCTGACCACTCCGCAGACGAACAACGCCTGGGACCACAGCAGGGTCGCGGGCGGGTCGAGCGGCGGCTCGGCGGTAGCTGTCGCCGCCGGCGGGGCGACGTTCGCCATGGGCACGGACACGGGCGGTTCCATCCGGGTCCCCGCTGCCCTGAACGGCGTGGTGGGCCTCAAGCCGACCTACGGTCTGGTCCCACGCACAGGCGTGACCTCGCTGTCCTGGTCCCTGGACCACGTGGGCCCTCTCGCCCGCACCGTCCAGGACGTCGCGCTGGTGCTGTCGGCGACCGCCGGCCACGACCCGCGCGACCCGGCGAGCGTGTCCGGCCCGATGCTGGACCGCTTCCCGGGAGGCGACCTGCGAGGACTGAAGGTCGGCGTACCGCGGAACCACTACTTCGACCGGGTCGCGCCCGAGGTCGAGGAGTCCGTGCGCGGCGCGATCGAGCGGCTGGCGGAGCTGGGGGCGGAGCTTGTCGACGTCGAGATCCCGATGGCGCGTTACCTTCAGGCCGTTCAGTGGGGGCTGATGGTTCCCGAGGCCACCGCCTATCACGAGCGGTCGCTGAGGGGCACCCCCGACCTGTACGCGGCGGACGTTCGCATTCTGCTGGAGGCCGGCGAACTCACCTCTGCGGGCGACTACCTCCGCGCCCAGCGGGCCCGCACGATGATGCGAGACGCCTGGGCTCGCATGTTCGACGGAGTCGACGTCCTCGCCGCGCCGACGGTGCCGATGACCGCCACCCAGGCGGGGCAGGAAGCCGTCGAGTGGGCCGATGGTACGACCGAGGCCGTGTCGGACAGCTACGTCCGCCTCTGTGCCCCGGCCAACATCACCGGCGTCCCGGCCCTCACCCTGCCGGTCGGTCACGACCGCGCCGGACTGCCGATCGGTATGCAGCTGATGGCGCGCCCCTTCCACGACGCGACGGTGCTCCGTGTGGGCCGGGTCTACGAAGAGTCGGTGGTCGGCGCGGGGCGGCTTGCTCCCCTCGCTGTCTGAGGGAAGGCGGACGTGCCGGCCGGCATGCGGTCGCGCCGCCGCGGGGGCGTCCGCCGTGCGCGGCCGCCCCCCGGACACGTAGCCCCGCGGGTCGCCGGCCGGCCACCGCCTAGAAGCAACAGAATCGCATTAAGGTGGATCGCATGAGTCCCAAGCCCATGGTCCGCCCCGGCGGGCGCAGCGCACGCGTACAGGAGTCCGTCCACGCGGCGGTACGTGAACTCGTAGGGGAGGTGGGCCGCGACGCGCTCACGGTCCCGATGGTGGCCACTCGGGCGGGCGTGACCCCCTCCACGATCTACCGTCGTTGGGGCGACCTGCAGGAACTCCTGTCAGACGTGGCCGTCGAACGGCTGCGCCCGGAAACGGATCCGGCCGATCTCGGAAGCCTTCGTGTCGACCTAGAGGCGTGGGCGGAACAGTTCGTCGACGAGATGGCCTCGCCGCCCGGGCGCGCCTACATCCGGGACGCCCTGCTCGGCGACCCCGACGGAACCAATGCCGGTCAGTGTTCGGCGTATGCCGCGGAGCAGATCGACGTCGTGCTGGCCCGTGCGGTGCGGCGGGGGGAGCCGGTGCCCGAGACGGAACTGCTGATCGACCGTGTCGTGGCGCCGATCATGTACCGCATCCTCTTCCGCCCTGGCCGACTGGACGCCGCATACGCGCGCGAGCTCGTGACGAACGCCGTGTACGCCCAGCAGGCCGAGGCCGGCGCTCGCCCCACCCAGGCCGCCGCCCCTCGGCGCTCGAGGAAGAAACCCGACAACTGACCACTTCGCTCATCGGGCGGTCTGGCCACTGGGCCGTGGAGGCTCATGCGCTATCCATTTTGCCGGGACATCGTCAGGCGTCCGGGCCGGCGTCGTGGTCATCCGGTGTCGGAGTCGGTTCCTGGCCGGGCTCGTCCGTGAAGCCGCTGTTGATGATGGCCGTTGAATGGACCGCTGTTCCGGCCTTGCCCCAGGCGGAGTCCTTGAGCAGGACGGTCCGTTCGCCGAGCAGCCGCGAGGTCCCCTTGTCGAAGATCCACTCGTTGCGCTCTCCATCGTGGGTGCGGGCTACGGCGATACCCCGACGGCCGGCGGCGTCCACCGCGCTCGGGACCACGACCACGCCGGGAATCCGTGCTGCCGCACGGTAGAGGGCCGCACTCACGTCGGCCGGCGCCACCGACGTCCTCAGCAGGTCGCCGATCATGACGAAAGCCTGCTGATCCGGACCGGTGGTGGAGTCGGAACCTTCTCCGTGGTTCAGCCTCGCGTCCCGGTAGATGACTGCGAGCAGTTTCTCGGGGTCAGTGGGAAGCTCGGCGAGGAAGCGGTAGGTCGGTGAGCCGAGACTGCCCTTTCCCGGGGCTTGCAGCGAAGTCGCGGCGCCGCCCCTCGTCCGTTGGACCGTGCGGCTGCTGCCGTCCACGGACGTCCACTGCTCGTAACTCTCGTCCTCCCGCGACCGTTTCATTCCCCCGTCAGCGGTTTCCGACAGCGAGGTGGTGTGCCCGGTCACGCTGACGTACGTGAACTGTGTGTCTCGCGGAGAGCCGACCGGCCCTGCGGCAGCCGTACGTGCCGCCTGTTCGAGGAGCCGTACCGACGCGCGCGAAGCGGGCTGGGCCGTCGGCGCCGGGGGAGTGCCGAAGGTGGGAAGCGTGACCGCGATGACCGCGGCACCGACGAGTGCGGCGGAAGTGAGGGCAACCGTGGCCCGTCGCTTCGCACGAGCCCTTCGGTGCCCGTTCGGCCCCATACGGTCGATCTCCGCAAGGAGATTCTGCTTGTGCAGCTCGACAACCTCGGTGTGCGGGTCCGGGTGGGGCGGCGGCGGGAACTCCCTCCGGGCCTCCGTCTGATCCACACCTTCACCTGGGTTGGTCATGCTTTCCTCCGGTATGCGTCCGCGACCTTGGGTGCCGGTCCCACTGCCCTGCGCCGGCTGTCCGGCTCAGTCCTGCAGCCGGCGGTGGTGTCCGTCCGCAACTCGGCCTCCACCAGCCGGCGCAGTTTCGTCCGGGCACGCGAAAGCCGGGATCGCACCGTTCCTATGGGCAGTCCGAGTGCTTCGGCGGCTGCCGTATAGCTCAGCCCGGACCAGACGACCAACGTGAAGACCTCGCGTTCGCTGCGCTTGAGGCGGCTCAGCGCCTTCGCCGCTGCCGCCAGGCGTTGCGCGTCGGCGAGCTGCCCGACGACTTCGTCGGCGAAATCCTGTGCGTTCCTGGCTGCCGGCAGGCGGGCCATGGCCTGGATGTGCCGCCGGGCCGCCCTCGCCGAGTTCCGGAGCACGTTGGTGGCGATGCCCAGTAACCAGGCCCGAACATTCCCGACCTCGCCGTGGAGCTTGTGACGCAGCCGCCAGGCTTCGAGGAAGGTCAAGGACATCACGTCCTCAGCGGCGGCCCAGTCACCCGTACTCCGGATCGCATGCGCGTACACCACGCGCGCATGCTGATCGAAGATCTCGGCGAACGCCTCGCGCTCGCCGGATCGAATCCGCTCGTTCAGTGAAGATGTCACACCCATGAGTGTCCGCACGGCCCTCGCGGTTCCGCATGGGCCCACCTCTACCGGTTCCCCACGGGCCCACCTCCACCGGCTCCCCACGGGGCCACCTCTACCGGTTCAACGCCCGAGACCCGATCAGGCCGCCGAACGTGACGCCCGCGCCCCGGCCGTCTCAGGCCGTGCTGCCCGCGCCCCGATCGGGCCGGTACGCGCGGAGGAACGTCCGTACTCCCTCGACGACGAGTGGGCGTACGCGGGGGTCCTGCGCGGCGTTCGCGGAGCCGAGGCGGTCCAGGGCGACGCCGAAGGTCAGCGCGAGGAACTGGTCGGCCGCCAGCCGGGCGTCGGGGGCGTCGAGCAGTCCGGCCTCGGCGAAGGCCGCGAACCGCTCGGCGATCGCCTCGTCGGGGGTGTCTGCCATGGGGTTGTAGTCCTGCCGCGGCAGTTGACCGGACTCCGTCCGGACCAGGCGTTGCAGTGTCGTGTACTCCGCCGAGCCGAGCATGTCGGTCGCGATGCGCATCGCGAACGCGACCAGGCCGTCCTCCAGTTCGGCGGGCTCGGTCAGGTCCGTGAGGGTGTCGTCGAGGGTGCGCCGGACCGTGGTGACCAGCGACTGGCCGACCGAGTCGACGACCGCCCGCAGCAGGGTTCGCTTGTCGCCGAAGTAGTCGTAGACCGTCCGCTTGGACACCTCCGCCCGCGCGGCGACCGCGTCGACGCTGGAGCGGTCGAAGCCGTCGGCGAGGAACAGTTCCCGGGCCGCCGAGAGGATGGCGGCCCGCTTCCGCGTGGACCCCTCGCGCAGGGTCTTGGTGGTCGGCATGGGCTCATCCTAACTGTTCTACACTGCACGGTGTAGTGTAGCTCTGGTCCGGTGAGTACCGTGCGCGTTCCTCCGTGCGCGGTCGGCTCCGTCCCGCCGGGCCGTGACGGAAAGGACCTCCATGACCATGACTTCGGCTCCTCCGCTCCGCATCGGGAAACCCGCCGTCCGGTCCCTCGGCGTGCTGGCACTGGCAACCGGCGCCCTGGAATCGGTGGTGACGCCGACACTCCCGCTCCTGCGGCGTGAACTGGACATGAGTCACGCCGAAGGGGCGTTGCTCAGCATCGTGCTCCTCGTCACCGGCGCGCTGATCACGCCGGTGGCGGGGAAGTTAGGCGACCGCTACGGCGGGAAACGGGTCCTCGTCCGGCTGATGGTGGTGGTCTGCGCCGGGGGTCTGGTGTCCGCCCTGGCCCCGAGCCTGCCGGTGCTGCTGCTCGGTCAGATACTCCAGGGCGCGATGGTGGGCGCGCTGCCCCTGTCGTTCATCCTGGTGCGCGAACACCTCCCCGAGGGCGAGTCCAAGGTGGCCATCGGGGTGGTCAGCGGGCTGTTCGTGGGGGGCACGATGGCGGGGACGCTGGCGGCCGGACCCGTGGCCGAAGGGCTGTCCCGGCACTGGATGTTCGCGCTGCCGACGTTCGCGGTCATCGGGGCCACCGTGCTGGTGCACCGGCTGATGCCGCAGGATCCGCCGCGCCGGCCGGACGGCGCCGGGATCGACTGGCCCGGCCTGGTCCTCCTGAGCGGAACGCTCGTCACACTCATGCTCGTCCTGGCGCTGGCGCCCGAGATCGTCACGCGCCCCCTCGTGCTCGTCGCCCTCCTCGTGCTGCTGGCCGCCTTCGCGACCGGGTGGGTGGCCGTCGAGCGGCGCGTGGCCTCGCCGATGGTCGATCTGCGCATGGTGGGGCGGCCCGAGGTGTGGAAAGCGTGCGTGCTGACGTTCATGGTCTGCGTCGGTACGTCGGTGGCGGCCTACCTCGTTCCGGCGCTGTTCGCGGTTCCCGCCGACGCGTACGGGTTCGGGGCGAGCGCGACGCAGATCGGCCTCCTCCTGCTGCCCGGGGCCGTGGCCGCGTCGCTGGCCGGGCCGGCCGGCGGGTTCGGGGCGCGGCGGTTCGGTCCGCGTGCCGTGGTCACCGCCGGGGTTCTCGTCATGGCCGTCGGCCTGCTCGGCCTGGCGGCGGTGCACACCGAGGTCTGGCACCTCGTCGTCGGCAAGATGCTGATCGCGCTCGCCAACGGGCTCTGCGTCACGGCGATGGTGACCAGCACCGCCACCTCCGTCGACCGCGGTGACACCGGCATCGCCACCGGCCTGGTCCTGGTGACGCGCGTGATCGGCTTCGCCGTGGGGGTCCAGATCAGTGGCGCGATCCTCACGGCCAGGACCCCCGCCGGGTCGGACCTCCCGGCCGAATCGGCCTATGTCGTCGGCTTCGTCCTGGCCGGAGCCGTTACGGCGCTGTCCCTGCTCGTCGTCCGCACCCTGAGCGAAGGAGTCAAGGAATGACCCGCGTCGATACGGTCGATACGTTGGTGAACGGTCCCGCCGCACGGGGGCGTACGGTCCTGATATCCGGGGCCAGCATCGCGGGGCCCGCCCTCGCGTACTGGCTGAACCGCTACGGATTCGCGGTCACGGTGGTCGAGAGGGCGGGCGCGGTCCGCGACGGCGGCTATCCCGTCGATGTGCGCGGCACCGCGCTCGACGTCGTCCGGCGGATGGGGATCCTGCCCCGGCTGCGGGACGCCCACATCGATCTGCGCCGGCTGACCTTCCTCGGCGAGGACGGCTCCGAGGTGGCCTCGGTCGACCCGCACGCCGTCACCGGCGGGGTCGCGGGAAGAGACCTGGAGGTGCGGCGCGGGGCACTGGCCGGGGCGCTCCACGAGGCCGTCCGTGACGACGTGGAGTTCCTGTTCGACGACTCCATCGACACCCTCGACCAGCACCGCCACGGGGTCGACGTCACCTTCCGCGGGGGAGGCGGCCGTACGTTCGACCTGGTGCTGGGGGCGGACGGGCTGCACTCGCACACCCGCGCCCTCCTGTTCGGACCCGAGGAACGGTTCCACCGCTATCTCGGTTACTGCTTCGCCGGGTTCACCCTGCGCAACACCTTCGGACTCGTCCGTGAGACCACGATGTGGAACGCCCCGGGCCGGGCGGCCGTGCTGTACGCCGCGGGCGACGACGACGACGATGTGCACGGCTTCCTCAACTTCGCCTGCACAGAACCGCCGTTCGACGCGTTCCGCGACCCGGAGGCCCAACGGGGCCTGGTGGCCGAGGTCTTCGACGGCGCGGGGTGGGAGGTCCCGGGCCTGCTCGCCGCACTGCGCGACGCGGACGACCTGTTCTTCGACGTGGTCAGCCAGATCCGCATGGACCGCTGGTCCAGCGGCAGGGTCGCGCTGGTGGGCGACGCCGCGTACGCGCCCTCCTTCCTCACCGGCCAGGGCTCCAGCCTCGCCCTGGTCGGCGCGTACATGCTCGCCGGATCCCTGGCGGCCGAGCGGGACCACGCCGCCGGCTTCGCCGCCTACGAGCGTGACACCCGTGCGTTCGTGACCCTGAACCAGGACCAGGTCGGCAAGGGCGAGGCCGCCCTCTTCCCGACCACGGCCCGGGCGCTGGAGCAGCGCAACGCCATGCTGCGCTCGCTGGGCTCCATGCCGCCCCCGGTGGCGGGGCGGCCGGCCCACGAGGCGTTGGTGCTGCCGGAGTTCAGGCGCCCGGGGTGAGCACCGCCCCGGCCTGCCGGGGGACCCGCAAGGGGTTGCCGTCGCGGAGTTCGGGGGGCAGGAGGGCATCGGGGAAGGACTGGTAGCAGACCGGGCGCAGCCAGCGTTCGACGGCGAGGGTGCCGACGCTCGTCGTCGAGGGCGAACTCGTCGCCGGCCACGGCCCCCCGTGCACCATCGCGTGGCACACCTCGACGCCGGTGGGCCAGCCGCCCCACAGAACGCGGCCCGCCCGTTCCTCCAGCACCGGCAGCAGCCCGAGGGCCGTCGTCCGGTCGGTGTCCGCCGCGTGCAGGGTGGCCGTCAGCTGGCCCTCCAACTCGGCCAGTAGGTGCAGGAGTTCGTCCGTGCCCGACCAGCGCACGACGAGCCCGGCCGCGCCGAAGACCTCGCCGGAGAGGTCCCCGTGCGCGGTGTACGTGGCCGCGTCGCACGCCAGGACGACGGGGGCCGGTGCGTACGGGCCGGCCCCGGCCGCGCCCCGCGCCACCTCTCGTACGCCCGGTACGTCCTCCCACCGCCGTACGCCCTCGGTGTACGCCCGGGCGATGTCCGGGGTGAGCATGGTCTGCCCCTCCGTGGCCTTCACGGCCCGGGCGGCGGCGGAGAGGAAGGCGTCGCCCGCCGGTCCGACGGGCAGCAGCAGGAGGCCGGGGTTGGTGCAGAACTGCCCGGCGCCGGCCGTCAGCGACGCCACGTACGTGTCGGCCGCGCCTTCGGGCTCGGCGAGGGCCCCGTCGAGCATGATCACGGGATTGACCGCGGACATCTCGGCGTGGACCGGGATGGGCGCCGGACGCGACCGCCCGGCGGCGATCAGCGCCAGCCCGCCGGCCCGGGAGCCGGTGAACCCCACCGCGGTGATCCGCGGATCGCCGACCAGGGCGAGCCCGACGTCGTGACCCCGGCCCACCAGCAGGGAGAACACACCGGCCGGCATGCCGGTGCGCGCGGCGGCGGCCGTGACGGCGCGGGCCACCGCCTCCCCGGTGCCCGGGTGTGCCGGGTGCGCCTTGACCACCACGGGGCAGCCGGCGGCCAGCGCGGACGCGGTGTCGCCGCCCGCGACCGAGAAGGCCAGCGGGAAGTTGCTCGCACCGAACACGGCGACCGGGCCGAGGGGGACGTGCCGGAGCCGTACGTCCGTGCCCGAGGGGCCGGAATCGATCCGGGCGCCGAGGGCGCTCCCGCTCCTGACGAGATCGGCGAAGAGGCGCAACTGCCTGCAGGTGCGCCCTCGTTCACCGACCAGTCGGGCCGACGGGAGCCCGGTCTCCCGGGCGGCGAGTGCCGGCAGGGCGTCGCCGAGGGCCTCGATCTCCTCCGCACAGGCGTCGAGGAAGGCCGCCCGCTGCTCGGGCGGCAGGGCACGGAAGGCGCGGGCGTCCGCCGCGGCGAGCCGGGCCGCCTCGGCCACCTGCTCCGTCGAGGCGTCCCGGTGCGGGGGGCCGAACGGTACGCCGGTCGCGGCGGTGACCGCGTACCAGGCGTCCCCGGTGCCGGGGGCCTCGCGACCGGCCAGGAGCGAGTGCCCGGTCAGGAGCGAGTGCGCAGTCAGGGTTGCGTTGTCGGACAGGGGTGGGTTTCCGGTCGGGCTCACAGCGATGCGTCTCCCTGTGCGCGCCGGTGGGCGGCGCGCCGTCGTCGGGTGCCCGGGCGAAAGTCACCGGGGCGGTGGCGTTGTCCTCGGGTCGTCCGGATGTATAGCCTAAGCAATGGCATGTGACATTGCACTAAGGAGCGGCCATGAAAGTCGTCGTCGTCGGAGCGGGCATCGTGGGCGCCGCGTGCGCGTTCCACGCCGCCGCGGCGGGGCTCGACGTCACGGTCCTCGACCGTGGTCCCGTCGGCGCGGGCACGACCAGCCGGGGGGAGGGCAACATCCTTCTCTCCGACAAGGAGCCCGGCCCCGAACTGGAGCTGGCCCGGCTCAGCCGTAACCTCTGGGACGAGGCCGGCGAGGAACTCGGCCCGGAGAAGGTCGAGTTCGAGACCAAGGGCGGCCTCGTCGTCGCGAGCACACCCGAAGCCCTCACCGCCCTGCACGCGTTCGCCGCGCGCCAGGCGGCAGCGGGCGTCCGCACCGAAGCCGTCGAACACGTCGGCGAACTCGAACCCCACTGCGCGCCCGGTCTCCCCGGCGGTGTCCACTACCCGCAGGACGCCCAGGTGCAGCCCGTTCTCGCGGCGGCCGCACTGCTGCGCGCCGCGGTCCGGCGCGGAGCCCGGACGCACACCGGCGAGGCCGCGGCCGCGGTCACCGGGGCCGACGGCAGGATCACCGGAGTGCGCACCGCCGACGGAACGGTGCTGCCCGCCGACGCCGTGGTCAACGCCGCCGGCACCTGGGGCGGCGAGGTCGGCCGCCGCCTCGGCGCACCCGTCGAGATCCTGCCCCGCCGGGGCTTCGTCCTCGTCACCGAGCCGCTGCCACCGATGATCCGGCACAAGGTCTACTCCGCCGACTACGTGGCCAACGTCGCCTCCAGCGACGAGGGCCTTGAGACCTCGTGCGTCGTCGAGGGCACCCGCGCGGGCACGATCCTGATCGGCGCCAGCCGCGAACGTGTCGGCTTCGACACCGCGATGAACCCGGCCGTGGTGGCCACGCTCGCCGCCCAGGCATGCCGCCTCTTCCCGTTCCTGCGCGGCGTCCACCTGATCCGCGCCTACCGGGGTTTCCGGCCGTACTGCCCGGACCACCTGCCGGTCATCGGCCCCGACCCACGGGTCCCCGGCGTCGTCCACGCGTGCGGCCACGAGGGCGCCGGGATCGGTCTCGCCCCCGGGACCGGCGCCCTGGTCACCGCCCAGCTCCTCGGCCGCCCGTGGCGCGGCGCCGATCCGGCCGCCCACACCGGCCTCCTGCCCGACCGATTCCTCAACCCCGGAGGTGTGCCGAAGTGACCGAAGTGAGCGAAGTGACCGCGTTCACCGTGGACGGCGAACCGTTGCCGTTCGTACCGGGACAGACCCTGGCCGCCGCGCTCGTCGCCTCGGGCCGGGTCGCCTGGCGGACCACCCGGGGCGGGCAACGTCCCCGGGGGATCTTCTGCGGGATCGGCGTCTGTTACGACTGCCTGGTGACCGTCGACGGAACGGGCGGGCAGCGCGCCTGCCTGGTGCAGGCCCGCGGGGGCATGGCCGTCACGACCGGGGAGACCGACGATGAGTGAGCCCCGCGACCTCGGGATGACGAGCGAGCCCCGTGACCCCGTGGCGTCGAGCGAGCCCCGCGACCTCGGGATGACGAGCGAGCCCCGTGATCCTGTGGCGTCGAGCGAGCCCCGCGACCTCGGGATGACGAGCGAGCCTTGTGATCCCGTGGCGTCGAGCGAGCCCCGTGACCTCGTGGTGGTGGGCGCGGGCCCGGCCGGCATGGCCGCCGCCGCCACCGCCCTGGACGGCGGGCTGCGGGTCGCTCTCGTCGACTCGGGCGCCGCCCCGGGCGGTCAGTTCTGGCGCCATCCCCCGCTCTTCGCGCGGGAAACCGTTCCGACCGCCGATCTGCACCACGGGCTGAGCACCTACCGCGCGCTGTGCGCCACCCTCTCCGCCCACGAGCGCACCGGACGGCTCACACTGCTGCTGAACCACCACGTGTGGACCACGGCCCGGGACGGGGACGGCTTCACCGTCCACGCCGTGGACCGCGGCCGGGCACCCGAAGAGCGGACTGTCGTGCTGCGCGCACCGGCCCTGCTGGTGGCGACCGGCGCCTACGACCGCCAACTCCCCTTCCCCGGCTGGGACCTGCCCGGGGTGCTCACCGTCGGCGGGCTCCAGTCGCTGCTCAAGGGCGGCGGAGTCGTCGCCGGCCGCCGGGTGGTCCTCGGCGGCACGGGCCCCTTTCTGCTGCCGGTCGCCGCATCCCTCGCCGCCCGCGGGGCGAAGGTCGTCGCCGTGTGCGAGGCGGCGGCGCCCTCGGTCTGGCTGCGCCACCCCGCAGCGCTGCTGCGCAACCCTGCCAAGTGGGCCGAGGGCGCCCGGTACGCGGGCACCCTCGCCCGGCACCGCGTCCCGGTCCGCACCCGCACCGCGATTGTCGGCGCCGAAGGAGCGCAGGGGCGGGTCGCCGTCGTGCGCACCGCCTCCCTGGACGCCGACGGGCGCCCGCTCCCGGGCACCGAGCGCCGGATCGAGGCCGACGCCGTGGGCATCGGCTGGGGCTTCGTCCCCCAGCTCGACCTGCTCCTCCCGCTCGGCTGCGACCTCGCCGACGCGGGCGACGGCACCATGGCCGCCGCCGTCGACGACGGACAGCGCACCACGGTGCCCGGGCTGTACACGGCGGGCGAGACCTGTGGGGTGGGCGGGGCCGCGCTCGCGGTGAGCGAGGGCCATCTCGCTGCCGTCTCGGTGCTCACCGACCTCGCCGCCCCCGGCCGCCCCGGCACCCGCCGCCCGGCCGCGGAGCGCAGGGCGGTGGCCAGGCACCGAGCCTTCGCACGGGCGATGGCACAGGCACACCCCCTGCCCCCGGCCTGGCCCGCGTGGCTGACCGACGACACCCCGGTCTGCCGGTGCGAAGAGGTCACCGCGGGGGTCGTACGGTCCGCCCGCGCCGACGGTGCGGCAGCCGACCACCGGCAGGTCAAACAGCTGACCAGAGCCGGCATGGGCTGGTGCCAGGGCCGCATGTGCGGGCCCGCCGTCCACTGCCTCGTCTCCGCCCGCCACCAGCCGTACGCCCCCGCCGAGCGGCTGATCGCGACCCCCGTCACCCTCGGTGCGCTCGCCGATTCCGTCGAGCCCACTCCCGACCCCAGCTGAGGAGTTCCCATGAACCCGGACCGCACCTCCCTCCCCGCCCGCATGCCCTGGCACGGCGTCATCGTCGCGACGAGCCTCCCGTTCGACCAGGACCTCGCCGTCGACCACGGCGCGTACGGGGACAACGTCGCCTGGCTCGCCGAACAGGGCCTGCACGGCGTCGCCCCGAACGGCTCGCTGGGCGAATACCAGACCCTGACGTACGAGGAGCGCGACCGGGTCGTGGAGACCGCCGTCGCCAACGCCCCCGAGGGCTTCACCGTGATGCCGGGCGTCGGAGCGTACGGCGCGATCGAGGCGAGGCGGCACGCGCGGTTCGCCAAGGACGCCGGCTGCCAGGCCGTCATGTGCCTGCCGCCCAACGCCTACCGGGCCGACGACCGCGCCGTCCTGGAGCACTACGCGATGGTCGCCTCCGCCGGCCTCCCCGTCACCGCCTACAACAACCCCATCGACACCAAGGTCGACCTGCGCCCGGAGCTGCTGGCCAAGCTGCACGCCGAAGGGTTCATCGTGGGCGTGAAGGAGTTCTCCGGCGACGTCCGCCGGTGCTACGCCATCAACGAACTCGCCCCCGGACTGGACCTGATCATCGGCACCGACGACACCCTCCTGGAAGTCGGCGTCGCCGGCGCCAAGGGCTGGGTCGCCGGCTACCCCCAGGTCTTCCCGCGCGCCTGCCTCGACCTCTACAACGCCTCCCTCGCCGGCGATCTCGACACCGCGCTCCCGCTCTACCGACAGCTCCACTCCGTACTGCGCTGGGACAGCAAAACCGAGTTCGTCCAGGCGATCAAGCTCGGCCAGGACATGATCGGCCGGACCGGCGGCGGCTGCCGTCCGCCCCGGCAGACCCTGGCCCCGGAGACCGAGGCCGTCGTCCGCGCCGCCACCCAGGCCCTCATCGACGCGGGGGTGAACTGACGTGCGCTCCAAGGTCTGTTACCACGCGGTCGACTCGCACACCGAGGGCATGCCGACCCGGGTCATCACCGGCGGGGTGGGCGTCCTGCCGGGCGCGACGATGGCCGAACGACGGCAGCGGTTCATGGCCGAACGCGACGGACTACGCACCCTGCTCATGTGCGAGCCGCGCGGGCACGGGGCCATGTCCGGAGCGATCCTCCAGCCCCCGACCCGGCCGGACGCCGACTTCGGCGTGCTGTTCATCGAGGTCTCCGGCTGCCTGCCCATGTGCGGCCACGGCACCATCGGCGTGGCGACGGTCCTGGTGGAGACGGGCATGGTCGAGGCGGTCGAACCGGAGACCTTCATCCGCCTCGACACCCCCGCCGGCCTCGTCACGGCACGGGTCGCCGTGCGCGACGGCCGCGCCGAGTCCGTCACCCTGGAGAACGTCGCCTCCTACAGCCACGCGCTGGACCAGGTCGTCGAGGTCGAGGGGTTCGGCCCGGTCCGCTACGACATGGCGTACGGCGGCAACTTCTACGCCATCGTGCGCACCGAGGACCTCGGCATCCCGTTCGACCGGGCGGAGAAGGGGCGGCTGCTGGAGGCGGGCCTGGCCGTCATGGGGGCGATCAACGAGCGGAACCCGGTGGTCCATCCGGAGAACCCCGCGATCGACGTCTGCCACCACGTCTACCTGGAGGCGCCCGGCTCGACCGCCGAGCACTCGCGGCACGCCATGGCCATCCACCCCGGCTGGTTCGACCGCTCGCCCTGCGGGACCGGGACCAGTGCCCGGATGGCCCAACTGCACGCGCGGGGAAAGCTGAAGGCCGGACAGGACTTCGTCAACGAGTCCTTCATCGGCTCCCGCTTCACGGGCCGGATCCTGGCGGAGACCACGGTCGGCGGCAGGCCCGCCGTACTGCCCTCCGTCACCGGCCGCGCCTGGATCACCGGGACCGCGCAGTACCTGCTCGACCCCACGGACCC
This sequence comes from Streptomyces sp. NPDC017520, assembly GCF_044329855.1. Taxonomy (NCBI): domain Bacteria; kingdom Bacillati; phylum Actinomycetota; class Actinomycetes; order Kitasatosporales; family Streptomycetaceae; genus Streptomyces; species Streptomyces sp. NPDC017520. Next base: position 435,768 of record NZ_JBIRKB010000004.1, on the reverse strand, counting down.
CTATCCGACGGGATTCACCGTATGACGGCCGACCCGCACACCATGCCGATCGGGAACGCGTACACCGGGCCGATCGATACGGCGTGCACCGGGCCGTTCGATACGGCGTACACCGGGCCGATCGACACGGTCGACTGGCACACCGGGGGCGAACCGTTCCGGATCGTGCCCAGGCCCCCGTCGGCCGTGACCGGGCCCGGGACCACCGTCGCGGAGCGTCGTACGGCCGCCATCGCCGACGCCGGGGTGCAGTGGACCCGGGCCCTGCTGTGCGGCGAACCGCGCGGTCACGCCGACATGTACGGGGCCTTCCTGGTGCCGCCCGACGACGACGGGGCCCACCTCGGAGCCCTCTTCTGGCACAAGGACGGCTTCTCCACGGCCTGCGGGCACGGCACGATCGCCCTCGGCGCCTGGGCGGTCGCCACCGGCCTGGTCCCGGCGCCGGCCGACGGCACGACGGACGTCGTCATCGACGTCCCCTCCGGCCGCGTCACGGCGAGCGTGCGCACGGCCGGCGGCCGGGTCGCGGACGTGACGTTCGTCAACGTCCCCGGCCATGTCCACGCGCGCGGCGTCGAGGTGACCACCTCGCAGGGCGCCGTCACCGTCGACATCGCCTACGGCGGCGCCATGTACGCCGTGCTCCCGGCCCACCGGCTCGGCCTGCGGGTCCGGCCGCGGGACGTCACCGCGCTCGTCGCGGCCGGCCGCGAGATCCGCGACGCGCTGAACGCCGCCCACGCCGCCGAACACCCCGAGGACGCCCGGCTGTCCGGCGTCTACGGGACGGTGTTCACCGAGGAGGCAGGCGCCCCGGTCGAACGGCCCGACGGCACCTGGCTGCTGCACCACCGCAACGTCACGGTGTTCGCGGACGGCCAGGTCGACCGCTCCCCGTGCGGCTCGGGCACCGCGGCCCGGGTGGCGCTCCTCGCCGACGCCGGGGAACTGCGCCTCGGCGACGAGCTGAGGCACGAGTCGGTGGTGGGCTCCGTCTTCCGCGCCCGGATCGAACGGTCCACCACGGTCCAGGGCCGCCCCGCGGTCGTCCCGGCCGTGACGGGAACCGCCTACGCCACCGGAGCGAGCCGCTTCACCGTCGATCCCGACGACACCCTCGTACCCGGGTTCGTGCTGCGATGACAGTGACGCTCGACGCCGCGGACGTGTTCGCGCTCGGCCCGGCCGGGGCCGTCGCCGCGATCCGGGCGGCGCTGGCCGGGGGGCTCGAACCGGACGGCGACGTGACCCGGACGGTCGTGCCGCTGGCCCACGGGCAGGGGCTGCTCATGCCCTCGGAGTCCGGCGGCTGGTTCGGCGTGAAGATCGCCACCGTCGCGCCCGGCAACCCCGCGCGCGGACTGCGGCGGATCAACGCCACGTATCTCCTGCACGACAGCGCCACCCTGACGCCGGTGGCCCAGCTGGACGGGGCGGCGCTGACGGTCCTGCGCACCCCCGCCGTCTCGGTCGCGGCCGGTCTGGACCGGCTGCGCGCGCTCGCCGGCGGGAGCGGGGGGCTGCGCCTGGTGGTCTTCGGCGCGGGCCCCCAGGGGGAGGGGCACGTCGCCGCCGTACGGGCCCATGTACCGGTGGCCGACGTCACGGTCGTCACCCGGCGCGGGGGGCCCGTGCCCGGCTGGGCGGACCGGAGTCTGATGGCGGGCGGCGGGGGAGCGGCGGCCGCGGTGCGGCGCGCGGACGTCGTCGTCACCGCGACGTCCGCGCGCGAACCGGTGGTCGACGGGCGGCTGGTGCGTGACGGTGCGGTGGTGCTGGCGGTCGGCTCGCACGAACCGGACGCGCGGGAGCTCGACAGCGTGCTGATGGGGCGTGCCACCGTCCTGGTGGAGAGCCGCGCGACCGCCCTCCGCGAGGCGGGCGACGTCGTCATGGCGGTCCACGAGGGCACGCTCGCCCCGGGCGACCTCGTCACCCTGGCGGACCTGAACGGCTCGGCGGGCGACGTCCCGGCAGATCGCCCGCTGGTCGTGAAGACGTGCGGGATGGGCTGGCAGGACCTGGTGGTCGCCGTCGCGGCCCACCGGCGGAAGGAGGGGATGCCGAGGGAGGCGAAGGAGGCGAGGGAGGCGATGCCGAGGGAGCGGAGCTGAGAGTCCCGCCGACGCCGGCCCGAATCCCTGCCCCTCGCGGGATCGTTACGTCAACGCACGCCGCCTCGCGCGGACTTCGGCGTCATCACGCGAGGTGTTCCGCACGGCCTTCGGCGACGCCAGGACATGCCGCCCCGCGTGGGCTGCTGCCGCAACGCACGTCACTCCGCGCCGACTTCGGTGTCACTATGCGCGGCCCGGGGTCAACATGCCCGGCTCCGTACGCTCTTCGCGTCAGCGTGCGCCGAGTTTGCGCGGCGGGGCGGCGCGTTCGGCTTCCCGCTTCCGGTCCGCCCACAGGGTCCGCACATGCGCGAGATGGCGGCGCATGTGCTCCTCGGCCCCCTCCGCGTCCCCCGCGATCATGATGTCCAGGAGCGCGGTGTGCTCCCGCGCCGAACCCACCAGCGACCCCTCCTGGGACAGGTCGGTGAGCCCGTAGAGCCGGGAGCGCTTGCGCAGGTCGGCCACGGTCTCCACCAGGCGCGCGTTCCCGGCGAGGGCGAGCAGGTCGAGATGGAAACGGCGGTCCGACTCCAGGTAGGCGATCAGGTCGCCGCCCTGCGCGGCGGTCACGATCTCCTCGGCCACCGGACGCACCGCCTCCAACTGCTCGCGGGAGGCGGTGCGCGTCACGCGGCCGATGGTGGGGATCTCGATGAGGGCACGGATCTCGGTGTACTCGTCCAGGTCGCGCTCGGAGAGTTCGGTGACGCGGAACCCCTTGTTGCGCACCGCCTCGACCAGGCCCTCGCGGGCCAGATCCAGCATGGCCTCGCGCACGGGCGTCGCGGAGACGCCGTATTCAGCGGCGAGCGTGGGCGCCGAGTAGATCACGCCGGGCTGGAGTTCCCCCGCGATCAGCGCGGCACGCAGAGCGTTGGCGACCTGGTCGCGCAGATGCTCCTGCACCGAGATGAGTTTGCGGGACTTCAGCTCACTCATGCGTTCCCCTTCAATGATGTGGCACCGCACTATACAATGTCACGTTGCGCGACGCCTCATCGGTCATCCAAGGTCAGCGCTGTCAGCTGGCAGCTGTCCAGCAGGCGGGCCATCCACGCCTCGACGCCGACGACAGCGGTCTGTGCCGCCGCTACACCCTGTGCAGCAGCGGGCACACGCTCGGCATCGACGTGCACGACTGCGCGCGGGCCCGCGCGGAGACCTGTCTCGACGGCGTACTGGAGGAGGGCCATGTCCTCACCGTCGAGCCCGGGCTCCACCTCCAGCCGGACGACGAGACGCTGCCGCCCGAGCGGGAGGGTGCGGGTGACGTCGGCGGTGTAGAGGGTGTCGGTCTCCACCCCCGCGTCGAGCAGCAGCAGTTGGGACGGGTCGAGCGGTCCGTCGTTGCGGATCCAGTGCAGGACGCAGGCGCTGTGCGCGCGGAAGCGGTGGTCGGTGTCGTTCGAGCGGACCTTGAGCGTCCCGGCGGATGTGACGAGCCGCTCACCCGGGAAGCGGGCCGACAGCCGCTCCAGGCGGCCCGGCAGCAGGGCGCGGCCGGGACCTGTGCGCCGGCGGGCAGGGGGGCGGCGCCCAGCCGGTCGCCATGAAGGCGTCCAGGGCGGCCGGGACGGGCAGGTCGTGGCTGCCGGTGTGCGGCTGGGCCGGGGACTGCGCGGTCATGCGTCTCCGTCGAGGGTCTTCGAGGGTGAGTGGAGGGTGCCGTGGCGGCGGGCGGGTGAGCATCCGTCAGCGCCCTCGTGTCGCTGACCCTTTCGGGCCGCTGGGCGGTTCACGTCGTGGACACGTTTCGGTAACGGGATGACGCACCGCTTGGCTGTGCAATTTCACATTACTATGTTACGGGTCACACAGCATGGATGCGGGCGCAATCTTCCCGGCCCACTCCGCTCCACTCCGCTCCACTCCGCCCCACTCCACTCCACTCCGCTTCGCGTTCCGCAAGCAGTCGCCCGCCGGGCCGCTCGGCCGCCCGGATCACCGGGCCCTCCCGGGCCGCTCCTTTCCTCCCGGCCTGTTCCCGCGTTCGTCCTCCCGGCCCGTTCCGACTTCTGTCCTCCGGCTCGTTCCCGCTTCTGTCCTCCGGCCCGATACCGCTTCTGCCGCGACCCTTCCCCGTACGAGGAGTGCACCCATGTCCCGTCGCACCCGGATGCTGTCCGCATCCCTGAGCACCTCGCTCGCCCTGGCCCTGCTGGGCGCCTGCACCACCCAGGGAGGTGACGACCGCGACCCGGACAAGCGACAGCCCGGTGTGGCGACCGGCACTGTCATCGGCGGCACGCCCAAGCGGGGCGGCACCCTGACCGTGCTGTCCAACCAGGACTTCGCCCACCTGGACCCGGCCCGCAACTGGGTCATGCCGACGATGGACTTCGGCACCCGGCTGATCTACCGCACCCTGACCACCTTCCGCGCCGAACCCGGGAAGAAGGGCAGCGAGATCGTCCCCGACCTCGCCACCGACCTCGGCAGATCCTCCGACGGCGGCCGCACCTGGACCTTCACCCTCAAACCCGGCCTCGTCTACGAGGACGGCACCCCGATCCGGGCTCGCGACATCAAGTACAACGTCGAGCGGTCCTTCGCCCCCGACCTCGCCGGCGGACCCGACTACGCCCAGCGCTATCTGGCCGGCACCGAGGGGTACGCCGGCCCGCTGGACGGCAAGCACCTCGACTCGATCCGTACCCCCGACGACCGGACCATCGTCTTCTCGCTGCGCAGAACCGTCGCCGAGTTCTCCTACACGGTCACGCTGCCCACCTTCTCGCCCGTGCCCGCCTCCCGCGAGAAGGGCGTCCAGTACGACCTGCGGCCCTTCTCCTCCGGCCCGTACCGCATCGAGAGCTACGCACGCGGCAAGAAGCTGGTGCTGGTCCGCAACACCCACTGGGACGCGGCGACCGACCCGGTGCGCAAGGCCTACCCCGACCGCATCGTCGTGATCCAGGGACTCAAGGGCGGCCAGATCGACGACCGGATCATCGAGAGCGCGGGCGCCGACGCCTCCGCCGTCGAGTGGTCCGACCTCCAGCCTTCCAGCGTCGCCAAGGTCCTGCCGAAGCCGGAGATCCGGCAGCGGCTCTCCGCCGAGCGCACCGGCTGTACGGACATGCTCGCGCTGAACACCTCCCGGGCGCCGTTCGACGACCCGAAGCTCCGCCTCGCGATGCAGTACGCCGTCGACAAGGAGGCCCAGGTGACCGCCAACGGCGGCCCGGCCCTCAACGACGTCGCCACCGCCTATCTGCCGCCGTCCCTCACGGGCGGCCGTGCCGCCGCCCCGGTCCACGGCGGGCCCGCCACCGGTGATGTGAAGAAGGCCCAGAAGCTGCTGGCCGATGCGGGCAAGGCCGACGGCTTTGACACGACGATCACCGTGTCCACCGGGGACAAGACCCGCGCCGAGGCCCTCCAGCAGAGCCTGGCCCGGGTCGGCATACGGCTGCGGATCGAGACCGTCGACCCCTCGGTCTACTACGACACCATCGGCGACACCGCCAACGCCCCCGACATGGCCATCAGCGGCTGGTGCCCGGACTACCCGTCCGCCGCCACCTTCCTGCCGTTCGTCTTCGACGGCCGCACCATCAAGCCCAAGGGGAACCAGGGCAACGTCTCCCAGTTCCGCGACAAGACCGTCGAGCGCCGCATGGACGAGATCGCCGAGATGGCCGACGCGACCGCCGCCAACAAGGCGTGGACCGCGCTCGACCGGGAGATCCAGCGCACCTCCCCGGCCGTCCCCCTGCTCTGGGAGCGCAAGCCGCTGCTCGTCGGCGACAACATCGCCGGGGCCTTCGGACACCCCTCCTGGACCGGCCAGTTCGACTTCGCCGTGATCGGTCTCAAGGACCCGTCCCGAAGCAAGGGCTGAGAGGACGAGGACGCATTCCCATGAGCATCGTCACCGCCCCGGCCACCGGACCGGGCGACGCCCCGACAGCCGGCGGACCCGGCTCACCCGCCCTGCCCGACGCCCTCTGGCGGACCACCTGGCGCCGCCTGTTGGGCGATCGGGGCAGCCGCACCGCCCTGGTCGCCGCCGCCCTGCTGATCCTGGTCGCCCTCACCGCGCCCCTGCTCAGCCGCATGGGCGGCTGGTCGCCCACCGCCTTCGACGCCGACGCCATCGACCCCTACCTCGGCGGCCTGCCCCACGGCGCCCTCGGCGGCATCAGCGCTGAACACTGGCTCGGCGTCGAACCGGTCACCGGCCGCGACCTGTTCGCCCGCGTCGTCCACGGCGCGCAGGTGTCCCTGCTGATCGCCTTCGCCGCCACCGCGATCGTCGTCGTCACCGGCACCGCCGCGGGCATCACCGCCGGGTACTTCGGCGGGCGCGTCGACACCGTACTGAGCCGGCTGATGGACCTCACCATGTCCTTCCCCTCGCTCATCTTCATGATCGCGATGATGTCCGTGGCCCAGGACGTCAACCGGGTCGTGCTGATGACCGTCGTCATCGGCGTCTTCGGCTGGCCCGGCATCGCCCGCGTGGTGCGCGCCGAGGCGCTCTCCCTGCGCAACCGCGAGTTCGTCGAGGCCGCCCGCGCCTGCGGCAGCGGGCCCTGGCGCATTCTCACCCGGCAGGTGCTGCCCAACATCTCCGGGCCCGTCATCGCGTACACCACGCTGCTGATCCCCGGAATGATCAGCACGGAGGCGGCGCTCAGCTTCCTCGGGGTGGGCGTGCGCCCGCCCACCCCCTCCTGGGGCCAGATGATCGCCGAGGCCGTCGCCTACTACGAGACGGACCCCATGTACTTCATCGTCCCCAGCGTCTTCCTCTTCGTCGCCGTCCTCGCCTTCACGGTCCTCGGTGACGCGCTGCGCGACATCCTCGACCCCCAGGGAGGACGCCCGTGATCGCCTACCTGGTCCGCAGACTCCTCGGCGTGGCCGGCGTCCTGCTCGCCATCTGCGCCGTCACCTTCGTGATCTTCTACCTGCTGCCCGCCGACCCCGCCTCGGCGGCCTGCGGCAAGACGTGCAGCCCCGAGCGCCTCGCGGAAGTACGCCACTTCATGGGGCTCGACCAGCCGGTCCACCGACAGTTCGGCGACTACCTCATCGGGATCTTCGCCGGCCGCGAGCTGGGCAGCGGCCCCCACGCGCTGCAATGCGGCTTCCCCTGCCTCGGCTACTCCTACGAGAACGCCCTGCCGGTGTGGGACCTGCTGATGGACCGCCTGCCCGTCTCCGTCTCCCTGGCCTTCGGCGCCGCCGGCCTGTGGCTGGTGCTCGGGCTGAGCGCCGGGGTGACGGCCGCCCTGCGCAAGGGCGGGCTGCTCGACCGCACCCTGATGGTCGGCGCGGTCGCCACCGCGTCCCTGCCCGTCTACTTCACCGCGGTGATGCTCCTGTACGGCCTGGTCCGGCTGACCGGTCTGCTGCCCTATCCCGCCTACGTCCCGCTCACCGACGACCCCCTCGCCTGGGCCGCCAACCTGCTGCTGCCGTGGATCGCCCTGGCCCTGCTCTACGCCGCCATGTACGCCCGCCAGAGCCGCAGTTCGATGATCGAGACGATGGCGCAGCCGTACATCAGGACCGCCCGCGCCAAGGGCCTGCCCGCCCGGACCGTCGTGGTCAAACACGGACTGCGGTCCGCGATGATGCCGGTCCTCACGCTCTTCGGCATGGACCTCGGCGCCCTGCTGGCCGGAGCGGTCATCACCGAGTCCATCTTCGGTATCCCCGGCGTCGGCAGGCTCTTCTACGACGCCCTGCAACGCTCCGACCAGCCCGTCGTGCTCGGCGTCACCCTGCTCGCCGCCTTCTTCATCGTGGCGGCCAACGTCGTCATCGACCTCCTGTACGCCGTCGTCGACCCGAGGGTGAGGAACTGACGTGCCGCCCACCACCGAACCGGACCACCCCCTGCTGCGCGTCCACGACCTGCGGGTCGCCTTCGACACCCCCACCGGAACCGTCCAGGCGGTCGACGGGGTCTCCTTCACCGTGGAGGCCGGCCGCACCCTGGGTCTCGTCGGCGAATCCGGCTCCGGCAAGTCGGTCACCTCCCTCGCCGTGATGGGTCTGCACCGCCGGGCCCACGTGAGCGGATCGATCACCCTCGCCGGACAGGAGCTCATCGGCCTGACCGACCGCCGCTTCGGCCGGCTGCGCGGTCGCCGGATGGCCATGGTCTTCCAGGATCCGCTGTCCGCGCTGCACCCCGCGTACACCGTCGGCGAACAGATCGCGGAGGCCCACCGCCACCACTTCGGCAGCGGCCGGCGCGTCGCGCGCAGACGAGCCGTGGAGATGCTCGGCGAGGTCGGCATCCCCGAACCGGCCCGCCGGGCGGGGGAGTACGCGCACCAGTTCTCCGGCGGCATGCGCCAGCGCGCCATGATCGCAATGGCCCTGTCCTGCGAACCCGAACTCCTCGTCGCCGACGAGCCGACCACCGCGCTGGACGTCACCGTCCAGGCGCAGATCCTCGAACTGATCGCCCGGCTCCAGCAGGAACGCGGACTCGGAGTGCTGATGATCACCCACGACCTGGGCGTGGTGGCCCGCGTCGCCCACGAGGTGCTCGTCATGTACGGCGGGCGCGGCGCCGAACAGGCCCCGGTGGAGGAGCTGTTCCACAGCCCCGCGCACCCCTACACCCGTGGCCTCCTGGACTCCCTGCCCCGGCTGGACGACCGGGACGACGCACCGCTGCGCGCGATCCCCGGCTCCCCGCCGTCACCCGGCGAGCCGAGACCCGGCTGCCCCTTCGAGCCGCGCTGCCCCCGGGCGGCCGCCGCCACCGCCCGGGAGCGGGCCCGCTGTGCCGGGGAGAGCCCCCGTCCCGGGGTGGTGCCCGGCGGCGGCCGGCTGGTCGCCTGCCACCTGCCCCTGCCGGCCGCCCCGACCGCCCCGCACCCCGGTCCGCCCGGCGGGGCCCCCGTACCGGCCGAGGAGGCCCGATGAAACCCACGCTCTCCACATCCCCTCTCCCGACGGCGCGTTCTACGGAGGCTGGAGCCGCGCCCCTGCTGTCCGTACGCGGCCTGGTGAAGACGTTCCCCGGGCGCCGCGTCCTGGGCCGCGCCGCCGCTCCGGTCCGCGCGGTGGACGGCGTCGATCTGGAGCTGGCCGCGGGGGAGACCCTGGGGCTGGTCGGAGAGTCCGGCTGCGGCAAGACCACCACGGGCCGGATGCTGGTCCGGCTCCTGGAACCCACCGCGGGAACCGTCGAGTTCGAGGGCCGCGACATCACGCATCTGTCCCAGCGCGAGCTGCGGCCGGTCCGGCAGCACCTCCAGATCATCTTCCAGGACCCCCACGCCTCCCTGAACCCCCGGCAGACCGTGGCCAGGATCATCTCCGAACCCCTGCTCGTGCAGGGGGCCACGGTCGGGGCGGCCCGGGACCGGGCCGCCGAACTGCTCGACCTGGTGGGGCTGGGCTCCGAACACCTGGACCGGCACCCGTACCAGTTCTCCGGCGGCCAGGCCCAGCGCATCGGCATCGCCCGCGCCCTGGCGACCGGCCCCCGCCTGATCGTCGCCGACGAGCCGGTCTCCGCGCTCGACGTGTCCGTGCAGGCCCAGGTCGTCAACCTGATGGAGCGTCTGGGCGAGGAACTGGGCCTGTCGTTCCTCTTCATCGCCCACGACCTGTCCGTCGTGAAGCGGGTGTGCGACCGGGTGGCGGTGATGTACCTGGGCCGCATCGTCGAGATCGGCGACAAGCGCGAGCTGTACGACAGGCCGGCGCACCCCTATACCCGGGCGCTGCTCTCGGCTGTCCCGCTGCCCGACCCGGCGGCGGAGCGCCGCCGGGAGCGAATCCTCCTGCTCGGCGACCCGCCGAGCCCGGCCTCGCCGCCCAGCGGCTGCGGCTTCCATCCGCGCTGCCCCAAGGCGCAGGCCGTGTGCCGTACCGAGCGGCCGCTGCTCCAGGTCGTGGGCTCCGGCGCGCGTACGGCGGCCTGCCACTTCCCCGAAACGGGCTGAGAGGCTCCGGCGGCCCGTCCCAACCCTGGCGGGCCGTCCCAACCCCGGCGGGCCACCCCTCCCCGCCGGGCCGCCTCCGCCCGCCGGGCCGCCCCTCCCCGCCGGGCCGCCTCCGCCCGCCGGGCCGCCCCTCCCCGCCGGGTCGCGTTCACCGGAAAGTCGTATCGGATTCCGTCACATGCCTTCCCAGTGATGTGTGACCTGTGCCATTGTACATGTCACAGGGCGTGGGCATGTCAACTCCGGGCATCGACCCCATTCCGTCCGGCCGACAGCACGGCACGACACGGCACGGCACGACAACACCCCCTGTCCCACGCCCTGTACATCCCATCGGTCACGCATGCGCGTGCCTCCGATCCCTCATGGGAGGAAAAAACGTGAGAACCACACTCGTCCGCCGAGGTGTGGGTGCCGTCCTGCCCCTGGCTCTCGCCGGGGCGATGAGCGTCGCGCTGCTCGCGCAGCCGGCCCAGGCGCAGCCGAACTCCCCTTCGGCCGCCACGGCATCGAACGCGTCCCAGCCGTCCCGCCCCGCCGGGTCGGCCGACCCCGCGCCGCAGGCGCAGCAGTCCCCCACCTCGGACACCGGCCACCAGGCCAAGGACCGGTTGAAGGCGTCCCAGCTCCCCCCGCTGAGCGCCGACAAGTCCCCCCTGAAGGAGGCCTACGGGGAGCACGACGCCCCGTCGAAGCAGAGTACGGGCAAGACGTCCTCGGCGAAGGCGGCCGCCGCGTGCGACCCGGCCGACTTCACCGGACGCACCGGAAGCGAGCTGGTGCGCTTCATCAGGGCGTCCACCACGGAGTGCGTGAACACCCTGTTCAGCCTGACCGGCAGCAACGCTCAACTGGCCTTCCGCGAAGCCCAGATGACCTCCGTGGCCTACGCGCTGCGCGACAACGCCGCCTACTACCCGGGTGACGGGAGCACCGGCATCCCGCAGCTCGTGCTGTACCTCCGCGCCGGGTACTACGTGCAGTGGTACAACCCGGACGTCGTCGGACCGTACGGGCCCACCCTCCGGACCGCCATCCGCTCGGGCCTCGACGCGTTCTTCGCCAGCCCCCGGTCGCGCGACGTCACCGACGACAACGGCGACACGCTCTCCGAGGCGGTCATCCTGATCGACAGCGCTCAGGAGAACGCCCGGTACATCCCCGTCGTCAAGCGGATGCTGGCCGCCTACGACTCCTCCTGGAACGCGTCCTCACGGATGCTCGCCGCGCTCAACAACGTGTACACGGTGACCTTCCGGGGCCACCAGGTGCCCGCGTTCGTCAGCGCCGTCGAGTCGGACCCGAGCCTCATCGACTCGCTGCACCGCTTCGCCGCCGACCACCTCACGCTGCTGGAGGGCGACCACGCGTATCTGACCTCCAACGCCGGACGGGAGCTCGGCCGCTTCCTCCAGCACACGAGCCTGCGGGGCAAGGCCCGGCCGCTGGCCACCGCCCTGCTCCGGGACACCTCCATCACCGGCCCCACGGCCCCGCTCTGGGTGGGCATAGCGGAGATGGCCGACTACTACGACAAGGCGAACTGCGCCACGTACGGCGTCTGCGACCTCCAGGAGCGCCTGAAGCGCGAGGTCCTGTCGGTCCGCCACACCTGTAGCCCCAGCATCCGCATCCTGGCCCAGCAGATGACGTCCGCCGAACTGAGCGCCAGCTGCACCAGCCTCATCGAGCAGGACGCCTACTTCCACCGGGTCGCCAAGGACAACGGCCCGGTCGCCGACGACAACAACACCGCCATCGAGGTGATCGCCTACGACTCCAGCGCCGACTACCAGACCTACGCCGGCGCGATGTACGGGATCGACACCAACAACGGCGGCATGTACCTGGAGGGCGACCCCTCCGTCGTGGGCAACCAGCCCCGCTTCATCGCCTACGAGGCCGAGTGGCTGCGACCGGACTTCCACATCTGGAACCTCAACCACGAGTACACCCACTACCTCGACGGCCGCTTCACCATGTACGGCGACTTCGCCGACAACATGACCACCCCCACCATCTGGTGGGTCGAGGGCTTCGCGGAGTACATCTCCTACCACTACCGCCAGGAGCCCTACACGGCGGCGATGACCGAGGCGGGCAAGGGCACCTACGCCCTGTCCACCCTCTTCAGCACCGACTACAGCCACGACCCCAACCGGGTGTACCGCTGGGGCTACCTCGCCGTGCGGTACATGCTGGAGAAGCACCCCGCCGACCTGGACCAGGTGCTCGCCCACTACCGCGCCGGCGAGTGGAGCGCGGCCCGCACCTACCTCACCAGCACCATCGGCACCCGCTACGACAGCGACTGGAAGACCTGGCTGGCGGCGTGCGCCGCAGGTGACTGCGGTGGCGGCGGCCAGCCCGGCAACCAGGCCCCCACCGCCGACTTCACCGCGGCGGTCAAGGACCTGACGGTCACCCTCACCGACCGCTCCACCGACGCCGACGGCACCATCGCCTCCCGGGCCTGGGACTTCGGCGACGGCACCACCTCCACCCAGACCAACCCCGCCAAGACCTACGGAGCCGCGGGCAGCTACACCGTCCGGCTGACCGTGACCGACGACAAGCGCGCCACGGCCACCACCATCCGGACGGTCACCGTGACGGGCGGCTCCACCGTCGGCGAGTGCACCGCCTCCGACATCCGCGTGCTGGGCAAGAACTGCCGCCGCAGCAACCTCTCCGCCACCACCGGCAACTACGCCTACCACTACCTGAACATCCCGGCCGGCACCAGGACGCTGAAGATCACCGTCAGCGGTGGCACCGGCAACGCCGACCTCTACTACAGCAACCGCACCTGGGCCACCACGGGCTCGCACACCAACCGGGCCACCGGCGCCGGCAACTCCCACACCCTGACGATCAGCAACCCGCCGTCCGGCGCCAACTACATCAGCCTCCACGCGGCGGCCGCCTTCAGCGGCGCCACCGTCACCACCGCGTACTGATCCGCTGCTTCACCCCCCCCGGCCGGGGTCGGCGCCATCGGCGCCGGCCCCGGCTCGGCCGTGCCCCGGGGGCGGGTGACCGTCGGCCGAAGGGCGTTGTCAGTGCCTCCCCATAGAGTCGAAGCATCACTCGGGGGAGCACCGGGGAGCACCGGACGAAGGAGCAGAACCATGTCCGCCAACAGGATCCAGCACAAGGTGAATCACGTCGCTCTGGTCGTGGACGCCTCGGGTTCCATGTACCAGCACCAGAGTCAGCTCATCCGCGTCGTGGACGAGTTCGTGGCGGGGCTGAAGGCCGAGTCGGACAGCCTCGGCCATGAGACGCGGATCAGCCTCTACTCCTTCGACCACCGGGTGGAGAACCTGGTCTGGGACATGGACGTCAAGCATCTCCCGTCCATGCGGGGGCTGTACAAGGTCAACAACGGCGCCACCGCCCTCATCGAGGCCTCGCTGAAGTCCCTGGACGACCTGGGGCACATCTGGGAGGAGTACGGCGAGCACAGCTTCCTCCAGATCGTGGTGACGGACGGCGAGGAGAACGCCTCCGGCGGCGACCGCCGGCACGACGGCGACATGACCATCCTCGGCCCCTGGCTCGACCGGATCACCGCGAAGATGAACGGACTTCCCGGGCACTGGACCTCCGCGATCCTCGTCCCGAACTCCCTGGCGAAGCGCACCGCCCAGAACTACGGCTTCCCGGCCGGCAACATCGCCATCTGGGACGCGGACTCCCAGAAGGGCGTCGAGGACGCGATCGGCACCGTGCGCGCCGCCGCCACCAGCTTCCTGCGCGGTCGCGAGCAGGGCGTGCGCGGCACGAAGAACCTGTTCGCCGTCGGCCAGGACATATCGGTCGACGACGTGCGGGCCAACCTCGAACCGGTCGCGGCCGACAAGTACCGGCTGCTGAAGGTCGACAAGGAGATGGAGATCCGCGCCTTCGTCGACTCGCATCCGGGAGTCACTTACGAACGCGGCTCCTGCTACTACCAGTTGGGCACCCGAGTGCAGGTGCAGCCCGACAAGGAGGTCATCGTCGTCGAGAAGGACACCGACCGCGCCTACACGGGCGAGGCGGCGCGCAACCTCCTGTTCGGAGCGGGAGTCCGGGGGACCGTCTCCGTGAAGGCGGGCAACAACCCCAAGCTGGAGGTCTATGTGCAGAGCCGTTCGGTGAACAGGAAGCTCAAGGCCGATACGCGCCTGCTCATCATGGTCTGATCACGCTCTGGCCGGTGCCGAGGTGTCCGCCGCCACCGACACGGCGAGCAGGCCCAACGCCGTGCCCATCAGGTAGCGCTGGGCACGCAGCCAGGAGGGGCGGCGGGCGAGGAAGACGGCGATGGCTCCCGCCGCCAGGACGATGCCCAGATTGACGGTGAGGGCCACCGCGATCTGGACGGAGCCCAGCAGAAAGCCCTGGAGCAGGACGTTTCCCGCCTCCAGGCTGATGAACTGCGGGATGAGCGAGAGGTACATGATGGCGATCTTCGGGTTGAGCAGATTCGTCATCAGGCCCATCGTGAACAGCTTGCGCGGGGAGTCGTGCGGCAGCTCCTCGGGGGCGAAGACGGACACGCCCCCGGGCCTCAGGGCGTTCCAGGCTAGATAGGCCAGGTAGGCGGCGCCGGCCAGCTTCACGGCCACGTACAGCTCGGGCACCGCGAGGAAGACCACCGAAAGACCGAGATTGGTGGCCAACAGATAGACCAGGAAGCCCACCGCCACGCCGCCCAGGGAGACCACGCCCGCGCGTCGCCCCTGGGTGATGCTCCGGGAGACGAGATAGATCATGTTGGGGCCCGGGGTGAGCACCATGCCCAGGGCGACCATCGCGACCCCCAGCACCCCGCTGAGCTCAACCATCTTCGTCCGCCGCTCTGTTCAGGTGGTGCCGGTCGGTTCCGGCGCCCGGCGCTCCGACCGCCCGTGACTCGGTGCAATCGGAGTCTAGGGTCGCCGTTCTGCTCGGTTCAATAGGTGTCATTGCTCTCGGTGCAATGACGTGCTTGGATGCCGCTCGCCAGGGATTCGACGCTGTTCATCAGGGAGGTGAAACCGATTACCAGGGAGACGAAGCCCGTGAAGGACTTCCGGTCCGTCGCCGACGCGGTGGCGGAGGAGATCGCGACGGGGCGGCTGAAGAGAGGGGAACGACTGCCTCCGCAGCGGGAGTTCGCCCGGCGGCACGCCATCGCCGACTCCACCGCCGCCCGCGTCTACCAGGAGCTGGCCCGCCGGGGCCTCACCGTCGGCCAGGTCGGACGCGGCACGTTCGTCACGGAGGCGCCCGGCGCTCCCGCTCCCGCCCCGGCCCTCTCCGAGCCCGCGGACAGCCGGGTCGACCTGGAGCTCAACCACCCCGTCGTCCCCGAGCAGGCCGGGCTGCTCGCCGCCGGCCTGGAGAAGCTGGTGCGCGCCGACCGCCTGGAGTCGGTCCTCCGCCCGGTCGGGCCCGCCGGTACCCCCGCAGCCCGCGAGGCCGCCGCCGATCTCCTCGCGCGCGGGCGGTGGCGGCCCGACCCGGAGCGGCTCCTGTTCGCGGGCAACGGCCGGCAGGCCATCTCCGCCGCCGTCGCCGCGCTGACCCGGCCGGGCGCCCGGCTGGGCGTCGAGGAGTTCACCTATCCGGTGCTGAAGGCCATCGCCGCCCGGCTCGGCGTCACCCTCGTGCCCCTGGCCATGGACGGGGACGGGCTGATCCCGGAGGCGGTGGAGGAGGCGCACCGCGCGGACCCGCTGCACGCCGTCTACGTACAACCGGTTCTCCACAACCCCCTGTCGCTCACCATGCCCGCGCGGCGGCTCGACCACCTGGCGGACGTGCTGCTGACCTCGGGGATCCACGCGATCGAGGACACAGTCTGGGCCTTCCTCCGGGACGACGTGGCGCCCCTCGCCTCGCGGGCCCCCGAGCGGACCGTCCTCGTCGACAGCCTCTCCAAACGCCTCTCCCCGGGGCTGTCCCTGGGATTCGCCGTGGCCCCGGCCGCGACGGCGGGCCGGGTCGCGGGGGCCCTGCGCTCCGGAGGGTGGACGCCCATGCGGTTCCCGCTGGAGGCGATGGCGCAGTGGCAGGCGGACGGCGCCGTCGACGTCCTCGTACGGGCCAAGCGGCGCGAGGCGGGGGCCCGTCAGGAGATCGCCCACCGGCACCTCGGCGACTTCCGCACCCGCGGCGCCCCCTCCTCGTACTACCGCTGGTGGGAGCTGCCCAGCCCCTGGCGCGCCGACACCTTCGTCGCCGCCGCCGCGCGGCACGGCATCGCGGTGACCCCGGCCGCGGCGTTCGCCGCGGGCCGACACCGGGGCCCGCAGGCGATCCGCCTCGGCCTGGCGTCACCCACCCGGGAAACCCTCTCCCGCTCCCTCGCGACCCTCGCCGACCTCGCCCGGTCGGCTCCGGAGGACTTCGCGGGGGAGTGAGGCTTGGTCGCCATCCGGTCGCCATCCGGTCGCCATCCGGTCGCCATCCGGTCGCACAGTCCGGCGGCCGTCCGCGCACGTCTCGGCCGCACGGGGCGGACGCGGTCGCCCGGTTGGGCCGGCCGCCCGGCGCCGCATCGCGGCGAGGACGAGGGGGGCCGGAGGCGGCCGGGGAGGCCCCGGCGAGGCCCACGCCGGGCCCTGGGAGCAGCCGTCTGCCGGGCGGGCGACTACGGCCGTTCCCCGAGAGGCCCTACCGCGGCGAGGGCGCCCCGGTCATCCTCCGCAGCCCCGTGTACTGGAGCGCGGAGTAGACCGCCACGATCAGGGCGCCGATCAGCATGAACACCACTCCGAACCCGCTGAGCGGCACGAAGTCGGCGAAAGCCGTCACCACGCAGCCGACCGCGCACAGGGCGTTCACGGCGACGACGGTCCTGGCCAGGGCGGGCGGGATCACCGGATAGCCGGCGATCAGTGCGAGGGAGGCCGCCCCGCCGATCTGGAAGATCCCGAACGCCACGGCGAAGGCCACCGGCATCCCGGTCGCGGAGCCGAGCGGCACGGCGGCCGCGACGAGCACGACGCCCATCACGGCGGTGCTCACACTGTCGACGCGCAGCACCAGACGGAGGAACCGGGCGGCGTCCCGTGCGGGAGCCACCGTCGCGGACGGGGCGAGGGTGTACGTCATCTCGGATCTCCTTCGGCCGGTGGGGTCGGTGACACCGTGCCACGCGCAGGGGCCCGCACTCCATGACCTCCCAGGTCATGGCTGCGTGGACGGCGGGCCACGGATACGGTGAGGTCATGGAGACCGAAGAACCGCCCCGGGTGGGCCTGTTGCTCCGGGAGTGGCGCCGCCGCCGCAAGCTCAGCCAGCTCGACCTGGCGCTGCGGGCGGACTCCTCGACCCGGCACCTCTCCTGCGTGGAGACCGGCCGTGCCAGGCCGAGCCGGGAGATGGTCCTCCGCCTCGCCGACCACCTCGACGTTCCGCTGCGGGACCGCAACGGCCTGCTGCTGGCGGCCGGTTACGCCCCCGCCTACCGGGAGTCGCCGCTCGGCAGCGAGCGGATGGCCATGGTCCGCTCCGCGGTCAGGGCGATGCTGGCCGGCCACGAGCCGTATCCGGCCGCGGCGATCGACCGGCTCTGGAACATCGTCGACCGCAACGACGCGATGTCCCTCCTGCTCGGCACCGTGCCGCCGCACCTGACGGAGTCGGGCGGCAATGTGATGCGGCTGATCCTCCACCCGGAGGGCCTCGCCTCCCAGTGCCTGAACTTCGCCCAGGTCCGCGCCCACGCCCTCGGCCGACTGCGGCACCAGGCCGACACCACCGGCCACCGCGATCTGCGGGAGCTGTACGAGGAGGTGTCCGCCTACCCGGCCCCGCCGGACCTCGACACCGACCCCGGGCCGGTGGACCCGACGGGCATCGTCGTCCCGCTGCGCATCCGCACGCCGCTAGGCGACATGGCGTTCTTCAGCACGATCGCCACCTTCGGCGCCCCCGCCGACGTGACCCTCTCGGAACTCGCGGTGGAGTCGTTCTTCCCGATGGACGAGCAGACGGACGCGCTACTGCGCTCCCTGGCGGCGATGGGCCCCGGGGGTCAGTGACGGCGCTGTCCTGAGCCTCCGTCCCCGTGGGGGTGGGCACGGAAGGCCCGTCCGTCGGTCTTCATCTGCTGCGCCCGCAGCCGCGCCGCCTGCTCGATCAGCAACCCGTCCGCGTTCTCGGTCGACCCGCGGCGCCCGCGTCGGACCAGCACCACCGCACACCACACGGCCGCCCCGCCCAGTCCCGTCATCAGTGCGACGAATGCCCCCATGGAAATCTGCTCCCATCCGCTTCGGCCGAGCCGGTGAGCGGGATTCTTGTTGCCCCGAGCCCCCACCGCAAGGTCGCCCTCCGGTTGACTTCATACCCCTGGGGGGTATCTTGGGCGGTGAGTGGTCGCGCCCCGGCGACCTTGACGAGGAGTGAGCCATGCAAACCGGTCTCAAGATCACGGCCTTCGCCGCAGGGCTCGCGGCGACCTTCGGATCGGCGTACGCGGTGGGCGGAGCCATGCATCCCGCTGTCGCCGAGAACGCGCCGTCCCACGGACGGGACGGTCACGGCGCGAAGGGCCGCCCGGCCGCGGAGGAGGGGGCGGCGGAGAAGAGCGCGGCGGAGAAGAGCGCGGGCGAAACCCCGGAGCTTCCGGGCGGCCTGCAGATCTCCCAGGGGGGCTACACCCTCGATCTCAACACCCCGCGCGTGGAGGCGGGCGAGCCCGCCGAGCTGCGCTTCGCCGTCGTGGACGAGGACTCCTCCCGCAAGGTGACGGCCTTCCGCCGCGAGCACGACAAGGAACTGCACCTGGTCGTGGCGTCGAGCGACCTCACGACCTATCGGCACCTGCACCCCGAGCGGGCCGCCGACGGCACCTGGTCCACCCCCGTCGAGCTCCCCGAGGCCGGCGGCTACCGGATCTTCGCCGACTTCACCCCGGACGTGAAGAACGCCGAGGGCGTCACCCTGGGCGCGGACCTCGCCGTATCGGGCGACGCGCGCCCCGAGGCGCTGCCGGAGGCCGAACGGACGGTGACCGTCGACGGGTACGAGGTGACGCTCGACGGGGCGCTGCGCCCCGGCGCGGGCAGCGAGCTGAAGCTGGAGGTCGAGAAGGACGGCAAGCCGGTCACCGACCTCCAGCCCCACCTCGGCGCGTACGGCCACCTCGTCGCGCTGCGCGCCGGAGACCTGGCCTATCTCCACGTGCACCCGAACGGCGAACCGGGCGACGGGCGGACGAAGCCGGGGCCGGAGGTCTCCTTCACCGCGACCGCCCCGAGCGAGGGGGCCTACCGCCTCTTCCTCGACTTCCGGCACGAGGGGAAGGTCCGTACGGCCGCCTTCACCGTGCACGCCGGGGGAGCCGCGGCCGGGGAGCCCGTGCCGGAGAACGAGGAATCCGCCGAGCACGGACACTGAGCTTGCCGGTGCGCCCCGGGTGGGTCCATAACGATCAGCACACGGGCGGAGCGCGTCCCGCCGGGCGGGCGGAGGGGGCCCACCCACCGTCCCGATGACCAACAGCCCTGCCCGCGGGGCCAGTCCACGGATCCGCTCCACCTCGGGGCGACGCGCCGAGACGGGGCGGGAGGTCCGCCGGCCCCGCTGTGGGGCCCCTGTGCCCGGCGGTACGGGAGGGGTCTTGTTGAGGCGTCGACCTCTCTGGCTTAGGCTTGCCTAACCTTCCTTTGCTCGGCCAACCTGAGGACCCTCCATGCTCGGCTTCACCCGCGTGCGCCGCCACACCCTCGCCGCGACGGCCACCACCGTCGCCCTCGCCGTCGCCCTCGTCGGCTGCTCCTCGGACGGCGACGGCGACAAGGACGGGGCGAAGGACTCGGCGAAGGGCGGCGGCGCCTTCCCCGTCTCGATTCTGAGCTCGCTCGGCACCGCGAAGATCGAGGAGAAGCCCGAGCGCATCGTCACCCTCGGCCAGGGCTCCGCCGAGACCGCGATTGCCCTCGGCCAGACCCCGGTCGGCATCGAGAGCTACCCCTGGGGCAGCGACAAGTCCGGTTATCTCCCCTGGATCAACGAGGCCGTCAAGAAGTCCGGCGACAAGCTGCCCAAGCAGTTCACGGGCGGCGAGGAGATCGACTTCGAGGCGATCACCGAGCTGGAGCCGGACGTCATTCTCGCCCCCTGGTCGGGCATCACGCAGAAGCAGTACGACGTGCTCAAGGACATCGCCCCCACGGTCGCCTACCCCGACCAGGCGTGGAGCACCGACTGGGACCAGCAGATCGACATCATCGGCAAGGCCCTCGGCCGGACCGAGGACACGAACGGTCTCAAGACGAAGATCGAGAAGCAGCTCGCCGACGCCGCGGCCACCCGGCCGAACTACAAGGACGTCACCTTCTCCTACATCTACAACTCCGGCCCCGGCACCCTCGGCGTCTTCAAGCCCGAGGAGCAGCGCGTCAAGATGGTCTCCTCGCTCGGCCTGAAGGTCGACCCGGTCGTCAACGGCTTCAAGGAGACCCCCGGCACCGACTCGGCCCTCATCGGCCTGGAGAACGCCGAGAAGCTCAAGGACAGCGACCTCGTCTTCACGTTCTACACGGACGAGAAGAACCGCAAGGAGATCGAGGGCCAGAAGCTGTACGGCGCGATTCCCGCGATCAAGAAGGGCGCCGTCGTCGCGAGCAACGACAACTCCTTCGTCACCGCCTCCTCGATCATCAACCCGCTGACCGTGCCCTGGACGATCGAGCGCTACCTGCCGATCATCGACAAGGCCGTCAAGACCGCCGGCAAGTAATTTCCGGACCGGCATCCGGACCGCCGAACCCACAAGGCGGACCGGTATCCGAACCGCCGAGCCCACAAGGCACACTCCACTCCCATGGCAACCACCACGGTCGCACCGCCGAGCGGCGCCGGTACCTCCCGTACCGGCGCCGCTCGGCTGGCGTTCCTCCTGCTCCTCGGCCTGGCCGCGCTGGCCCTGGCGCTCTGCGCGAGCGTCATGTTCGGCAGTCGCAGCACCTCGCTCGGTGATGTCGTCGGCGTCCTCGGAGGCACCGCCGACCCCAACATCACCGTCATTATCGAGAGCCGCTATCCGCGCACCGTCCTCGGCGTGCTCGCCGGACTCTGCCTCGCGGTCGCGGGCACCCTCATGCAGGGCGTCTCACGCAATCCGCTGGCCGAGCCGGGCCTCCTCGGCATCAACGCCGGCGCCTCCGCGAGCATCGTGGCCGCGACCGCCTGGCTCGGGGCCTCCGGCGCCACCGACACCATGTGGTGGGCGCTGCCCGGAGCGCTGGTCGCCGGCGTCCTCGTCCATGTCATCGGCTCCGCCGGCACGGGGACGAGCGTGGTGCGCCTGGTGCTCGCCGGAGCCGTGCTCACCGCCGTGCTCATGGCGTTCATCCAGGCGGTG
Organism: Streptomyces sp. NPDC017520; assembly: GCF_044329855.1. Classification (NCBI taxonomy): domain Bacteria; kingdom Bacillati; phylum Actinomycetota; class Actinomycetes; order Kitasatosporales; family Streptomycetaceae; genus Streptomyces; species Streptomyces sp. NPDC017520. The sequence continues at coordinate 414,373 of NZ_JBIRKB010000004.1, read as the reverse complement.
ACCCTCAGCAAACCGCAGGTCTTCGACAGCTACCGCTACTGGGTCGTGGGAGCGCTCGGCGGCAGGGACTTCGACGTCTTCTGGTCCGTTCTGCCCTTCGCCGCCGTCGGTTTCCTGCTCGCCCTCGCCCTCGGCCCCGGCCTCAACGCCCTGGCCCTGGGCGACGCCACCGCCGTCGCGCTCGGCTCGCACCCCGGGCGGACCCGGGGCGGCGGACTGCTCGCCGCCACGCTGCTCAGCGCCGCCGCGACCGCCGCCGTCGGCCCGATCGCCTTCGTCGGCCTCGCCGTCCCGCACGTCGTACGGGCCCTGGTCGGCGTGGACTTCCGCGCCCAGATCCTCTTCTCCGCCCTGCTCGGCCCCACCCTCCTGCTCCTCGCGGACGTGGTGGGCCGGGTCGTCATGCGCCCCACCGAACTCATGGTCGGTGTCGTCACCGCCTTCATCGGCGCACCCGCGCTGCTCATCGCCGTACGCAGGATGCGGGGCACCTCATGACCGTCACCGACCGCACCGCACCCGTCCGCAAGGCGCCCCAGGGCTATCTGACCGTGGGCAGCACCGTGGCGATACCCATGCGCCGGGCCTCCGTGTTCGCGGGCGCCGGGCTCTTCGTCCTCCTCCTCGCGGCCGCCGTCACGACGCTGGCCTGGGGACGCCTCGGCATCGACCTCGCCGACCTGCCCGCGGCGCTCGTCGGGGACGCCGAGGGCAAGGACCGGTTCGTCTTCAACCGGCTGCGCGGCCCCCGTCTCACCGTCGCCATCGGGGTCGGCGCGGCGCTCGGCCTCTCCGGCGCCCTGTTCCAGTCCGTCACCCGCAACCCGCTCGGCAGCCCGGACGTCATCGGGCTCTCAGCCGGGGCCGGCGCGGGTGCCGCGATCTGCGCCCTGATGTTCCCCGACACGGTCCCGGTCGCCATCGGGGCGCTCCTCGGCGCGGTCCTCGCGATGGCCCTCGTGTACATCTCCACCGGCACCGGCTTCCGTAACCCCGCACGCCTCGTCATCGCCGGGATCGGCGTCGCCGCGATGGGCGCGGCCGTCACCCAGTACGTCGTCTACGCCCTGGAACGCGACAAGGCCTCCGTCCTCACCGCCTACGTCAACGGCAGCCTGACCGCTCGCTCCTGGACCGACGCCACCACCATCTGGCTGGTCCTCCTCGCCGCGGCCCCGCTGACCGCGCTGATCTCCCGGCGGCTCGACATCGGCGAGATGGGCGACGACATCGCCGAGGGGCTGGGCTCCGAGCCGAAGAAGGCCAAGACCCTCGCCGTGGTCCTGGCCATCGCCCTCTCGGCCGCCGCGGTCAGCGTCTCGGGCCCCATCGCCTTCATCGCCCTGACCGCGCCCCAGATCGCCAGACGCCTCACCCGCGGCTCCGGCCCGCACCTGCTGCTCTCCGCCCTCACCGGCGGCCTCCTGCTGGTGCTCGCGGACCTCTGCTCCCAGCAGCTGGCGCTCTTCGACGACCTGCCGGTCGGGATCTACACGATGGCGATCGGCGGCGCGTACCTCGGCTATCTGCTGGTACGGGAATGGCGCAAGGGCGTGCTCTGAGCGGCGTCGGGGCGGTGACGACTGGTCACGTACAGGTTCGTCGACCATACTGCCCGCCGTGGAGCAGAGCATAGATTCGAACAAGAAGCCCGAGTTCGCCGCAGGCACCGACCCGGCGTTCATCCCCCTGCCCGGACTGGCGGCGCCCGTCGCGACCCGGAAGCCCGAACCGGAATCGGAGGCCGGTCCGGAGGACGTTGCTCCGGAGTCGGAAACGGAGAAGGAGACGGAACGCGACGACGAGGCCGTGGCGGACGCCGACGACGCCGACCAGGAACCGGAAGCGGCGGCGGGCGATGCCACAACGGAGGACAAGGCCGAGAACGAGGGCGACGCCGGCGAGGACGGCCCCGTCTTCGAGGTCAGCGACCGACGCGGTTCGATCCGGGTGGCCCGGGAAGGTGTCCGCTTCACGCTCGACGACCAGGAGGCCGACTTCCACTGGGACGAGATCGGCGCGGTGGAGACCACCCCGGCGCGTTTCGGCCGCCGGTTCACGGTGACCGTCCATCTGTCGAGCCGCCGCTGGTTCAACGCCGAGGTCGAGGCGGCGAGCCGCGCCGAGCTCAAGGGCTGGCCGGCCGAGCTGGACACCGTCCTGGACGCCTACTTCGAGGAGTCCTGAGCCGTCTGCCGTGAGACACCCCGCCGGGGTGTCTCACGGGTGGTCCCGCCGACGGGGCGGGGCCGGACGGCGGTTCCGGCTGCGCCGGGGCGCTTCGTGACGCTTCGCGCCCTGCCCTGCCCGGCCCCGCCTGCCATCAGGGCCGCTCACGGTTGCGGCCCCTGACGCGCATCGCGACGTAACCGACCAGGGCGACCGCGGCCAGCACCAGCACGATCCTGGTCACGACGCCGACGTACGCCCCGACCACGTCCCACTGGTCGCCGAGCCAGTACCCGGCCATCACGAGCACGGTGTTCCACACCAGGCTGCCCGCCGTCGTCAGCCCGACGAACACCGGCAGCGGCATACGCTCCACGCCCGCGGGCACCGAGATCAGACTCCGGAACACCGGCACCACGCGGCCCAGCAGCACCGCCTTGGTGCCGTGCCGGGCGAACCACTCCTCCGTCCGCACCAGGTCGGAGGCCTTGACCAGGGGAAGCTTCGCCCACCAGGCGTGCATCCGCTCCCGGCCGAACACGGCTCCGATCCCGTACAGGACCACCGCGCCGACGACCGAGCCGAGCGTCGTCCAGAACAGGGCCGAGGCGATGGAGAGCACCCCCTGCGAGGCGGCGAACCCGGTCAGCGGCAGGATCACCTCGCTGGGCAGCGGCGGGAACAGGTTCTCCAGCGCGATGGCCGCACCCGCGCCGGGGCCACCGAACGTCTCGACCAGCCCGGTGGCCCAGCCGACGATGCCCCCCTGCGGCTCCGGGGCGGCGAGCAGTTCCCGGGCGGCTGACAGCGTCAGGTGCATGTGTCCATGGTCCCTCAGGCCCCGTCGAGCACCACCGAACGGCTCAGGTGGCGCGGCAGGTCCGGGTCGAGCCCCCGCGCGGCCGCACGGGCGAGCGCGAGGCGCTGTACGCGTACGAGATCGGCCAGCGGGTCGAGGGCGCCGTCCACCCACTGGGCGCCCGTCGCGCGCACCTGCTCGGGCAGGCCCTCGGGGGCCTCGCCGAACATCCAGGTCGCGGTGGACGTGGTGGAGACGCTGATGGGGCCGTGGCGGTACTCCATCGCGGGATAGGACTCCGTCCAGGACAGCGAGGCCTCCTTCATCTTCAGCGCCGCCTCGTGGGCCAGCCCGACCGTCCACCCCCGGCCGAGGAAGGAGAACTGGGTGCTCTCCAGCAGTCCGTCGGGCAGCGGCTCGACGAGCGCGGTCTCCGCGTCCGCGACCACGGACTCGGAGTGCAGGCCGAGGTGGGCCCGCAGCAGGGTGAGGGCGGTCGTGGCGAAGCGCGTCTGGACGACGGACCGTTCGTCGGCGAAGTCCAGGACGACGAGATCGTCGGCCGCCGCCCTGACCGGGGTCCGGGGATCCGCCGTGACGGCCACCGTGCGGGTGGTCCCGCGCAGCCGGTTCAGCAGTTCCAGCACCTCGGTCGTGGTCCCCGAGCGGGTCAGCGCGACGACGCGGTCGTAGCCGCGGCCGAAGGGGAACTCGGAGGCGGCGAAGGCGTCCGACTCGCCCTGGCCGGAGCCCTCGCGGAGCCCGGCGTAGGCCTGCGCCATGTAGAAGGAGGTACCGCAGCCGACGACCGCGATCCGCTCGCCCGCGACGGGCAGTGCGGCGGTCTCGGGGCCGCCCGCCAGGGCGGCGGCGCGCCGCCAGCAGGCGGGCTGACTGGCTGTCTCGGTCTCGGCATACGACACGTCTGCACTCCACGGGAACGGGGTGGACCACGGGAACGGGGCTGAGCGGGGCCGACCAGCCCGGATGTAGAATTCTGCACGTTACATGCACTTATCGAGCAAAAACAAGCAACTCACAGGCGGGTGAAGGGCTCCCGGAAGGCCCTGTGCGACGCTTGCGGCGGTCCGGCCCCCGGCGACCGCGTTCCCGCGAAACGCGGTGCCCGCGCCGGACGGTGAGGAGACGCTCTTGTCCAGGGACGCCCGGTGGGACGCGCTGCTGGAACTGGTCGGCAAGCACGGCAGGGTGGACGTCGAGGAGGCGGCGTCGACGCTCGACGTCTCGGCCGCCACCATCCGCCGCGACCTGGACCAGCTGGCCGAACAGCACCTGCTCACCCGCACCAGGGGCGGCGCGGTCGCGCACGGGGTCTCCTACGAACTGGCGCTCCGCTACAAGACGGGCCGTCACGCGCCGGAGAAGCAGGCCATCGGCCGCGCCGTGTCCGGCCTGGTCGCCGTCGGGGAGGTCGTCGGCCTGACCGGTGGGACGACCGTGACCGAAGTGGCCAGGGCGCTGGCGGTGCGTCCGGACATCGTGGGCGAGACGGCGGCGGCGGGCGGTCAGCCGACGCTGACCGTGGTGACCAATGCCCTCAACATCGCGAGCGAGCTGGCGATCCGGCCGCAGATCAAGATGGTCGTGACGGGCGGGGTCGCGAGGCCCCAGTCGTACGAGCTGACGGGCCCGCTCGCCGTCGGGGTGATGAACGAGATCACCCTGGACGTCGCCGTCCTCGGGGTCAACGCCATCGACATCGAACGCGGTGCGTACGTCCACCACGAGGGCGAGGCCAGCGTCAACCGGCTGCTCGCGGAGCGGGCCCAGCGGGTGGTGGTGGCGGCCGACTCGTCGAAGATCGGCAAGCGGGCGTTCGCCCGGGTCTGCGACCTCGGACTGGTCGACGTCCTGGTCACCGACTCCCGTATCGGCGCGGAGGCGAAGGACCGGTTCGGCGAGGCGGGGGTCCAGGTCGTCACGGTCTGATCGGCGCGGCTCGGCGCGGTGCGGTGCGGTGCGCGGCTCGACGCGGTGCGGTGCGGTGCGGTGCGGTGCGGCTCATCGCGCCCGAGGGCGCGCGACGTCATGAACGGGTGCCCTTCGGGTACCGGAAGCGACACGGACGGAGACTTCGCCGTGTCGCTGGTACGCCGAACGGGTGAGGGGCGAGAGGATTGCCCGATGAACAGTGAGTGCAGCCGGCGGGAACCCGACCGGCTCGACGACGGGGTGGCCCTGTGAGCAGGTACGACAGGTATGACAGATATGACGCCACCGACGAACAGTGGGAGGGGCTCGCGCAGGTCGTACCGCTGCGTGGCCGCGACGAGTGGCCGTCCCGCATCGACCACCGCACCGTCCCGGACGAGCGGGCGGCCGAACAGCGGCGCCTCGTGGTGCTGCGGGTGCAGGTCTTCGCGGACGCTCGCGAGGTCGCCGAGTACCTGGTGGCCCAGGTTCCGGTGCTGCTCGACCTGACGGCGGCGGAAACGGACGTGGCGAAGCGGATTCTCGACTTCAGCAGCGGTGTGGTCTTCGGCCTCGGCAGCGGCATGCACCGCGTCGACCGCAATGTCTTCCTGCTCGCGCCGGTCGGCATGGAGGTCGAGGGGGTCACGCCCGCGGGTCTCGCCCAGTCGTAGGAGGCGGCAGTCGGGGGGCGGCAGCCGGACCGGACCGTCGCCCCCGGCCGCGCCGCCCACGTTCTCCGGCCCGGCCCGCCCGGCCTCTCGTGCGGGGTGGACGCGCGGGGAGGCACTGTCGGTGGCCGGTGATAGACCTGAGGCCGTGACAGACATCGATGTGGCAGAACTCCAGCGGCGGCTGGCCGCGTTCGCGGCGGCGCGCGACTGGGGGAAGTACCACACCCCGAAGAACCTGGCGGCCGCGCTCAGCGTCGAGGCCTCCGAACTGCTGGAGATCTTCCAGTGGCTGACGCCCGAACAGTCGGCGGGGGTCATGGAGAACCCCGAATCGGCCCACCGGGTCGCCGACGAGGTCGCGGATGTGCTCGCCTATCTCCTGCAGTTCTGCGAGGTATTGGGCATCGATCCGACGGCGGCCCTGGCGGACAAGTTGGAGCGGAACGAGAAGCGCTTCCCCCTGCCGAGCGCTCCAGAACCCCTCGATCGTCACTCTTCGGAGTGAGGGAGATATCCACAGTCGACTTCCTGTCCACAGATTTCCGATTTCCTCTGGCCTTACGGTGCTGTCTACCTCACTGTGGGTAATGAATGAGGTGAGCGGGTTTTCGTACGGACGGGGGAGAGACATGGAAGCGGAGCGAGTCATCGAGGCGGGGCGGCGGGCTCTCGCGGGCAGCCGGGGAGCGCTGGACGTCATGGCGGAGGCCTGGCAGGCACAGGCCCTCGCCCGGGCGGTCGGCAGTCGGCTGGCGCTGTACGGCCCTGTTGAGTTACGGAGCGAGGCGCGGGCGCTGGGGGAGATCGGCGCGGGATGCTCGGCGCTGGATCACCCGACGGTGCTCTCCGGCGGTGCCAGGGCGGCCCAGTTGTCCGGGATCGCCGATGTGCGGCGATCCCTGGCCGGGCTCGCACTGTTGCTCAGCGAGGCCGGGATCGCCCTGGTCGGAGTGGCCTGCGACACGGGGGAGGACGGTCTGTACTGGCAGTGCATCGAGGCCATGGACGCGGCGGACGAATCACTGGAGCGCGTGCACGGGATGCTGAGGCGGCTGGCGGAGAGGGAGCGCGACGGCCCCTACGGCGGTATACGCGGCCCTGCGGCATCGGCGGCAGGTCCCTGAGGGGGAGGCGGCGGAGCGCCGGGAGGCGACGCCGGTGCCGATGCCCGAGGGGAGGCGACGGTCCGAGGGGAGGCAGGGGCAGGGGGGCAGGGGGAGATGTGGGGGAGGTCCGGCCTGGCCGGCGGGCGGGACCGGGTGCCGGAGAGGCAGGATGGAGGGCATGGATCTTCGCATCTTCACCGAGCCCCAGCAAGGGGCCGACTACGACACCTTGCTCACCGTCGCCAAGGCCGCCGAGGACCTGGGCTTCGACGCCTTCTACCGCTCCGACCACTATCTCCGCATGGGCTCCGGCGACGGTCTGCCCGGGCCGACGGACGCCTGGATCACCCTGGCCGGACTGGCGCGCGAGACCCGGCGGATCCGGCTCGGCACGCTGATGACCGCCGGCACGTTCCGGCTGCCGGGAGTGCTGGCCATCCAGGTGGCCCAGGTCGACCAGATGTCCGGCGGACGGGTCGAACTGGGCCTGGGCGCGGGTTGGTTCGAGGAGGAGCACAAGGCCTACGGCATTCCGTTCCCGAAGGAGAAGTTCGGCCGTCTGGAGGAGCAGCTCGCGATCATCACGGGCCTGTGGGCGACGGAGGTCGGCGGGACCTTCAGCTACGACGGCACCTACTACCAACTCACCGATTCGCCCGCGCTGCCCAAGCCGGCCCAGGCCAAGGTGCCCGTCCTGATCGGCGGCCACGGCGCGACGCGCACCCCGCGGCTCGCCGCGCAGTACGCCGACGAGTTCAACATCCCGTTCGCCTCGCTGGAGGACAGCGAGAAGCAGTTCGGCCGGGTCCGGGCCGCCGCGCAGGCGCACGGGCGCTCTCCGGACGACCTCGTGTACTCCAACGCGCTGATCGTCTGCACGGGCAAGGACGACGCCGAGGTCGCCCGACGCGCGGCGGCCATCGGCCGGGACGTGGAGGAGCTCAAGGCGAACGGGCTGGCGGGATCGCCCGCCGAGGTGGTCGACAAGATCGGCAGCTTCGAGGCGATCGGCTCGTCGAGGATCTACCTCCAGGTCCTCGATCTGGATGACCTGGACCATCTGGAACTGATCTCCTCGCAGATCCAGTCCCAGCTGACCTGACCTGACCTGACCTGACCTGACCTGACCTGACCTGACCTGACCTGACCTGACCTGACCTGACCTGACCTGACGAGGAGGAGGTGGTCGTGCGTACCGAGCGCACGCTCGCCGACGCGCTGGACGCCGGACCCGTCCTGCTGGACGGCGGGCTCTCCAACCAGCTGGAGGCGCAGGGCTGCGATCTGTCCGACGCGCTGTGGTCGGCCCGGTTGCTGGCCGACGCGCCGGAACAGATCGAGGCCGCTCACCTCGCCTACCTTCGGGCGGGCGCGCGCGTGCTGATCACGGCCAGCTATCAGGCCACCTTCGAAGGGTTCGGGCGGTACGGGATCGACCGGGCCGGAACCGGCGCCCTGCTCGCCCGCAGCGTGGAGCTGGCCCGGGGCGCCGCCGACGCGGCGCGCCGGGCCGACCCCGGGCGGGAGACCTGGGTCGCCGCATCGGTCGGACCCTACGGGGCGATGCTCGCGGACGGCAGCGAGTACCGGGGCCGCTACGGGCTGAGCGTCCGGGACCTGGAGCGCTTCCACCGCCCCCGGGTGGCGGCGCTGGCCGCTGCCGGGCCCGACGCCCTGGCCCTGGAGACGGTGCCGGACCTGGACGAGGCCGAGGCCCTGGTCCACGTGGCCGAGGAGACCGGACTGCCGTACTGGCTCTCGTACAGCGTGGCGGGCGGCCGGACCAGGGCCGGCCAGCCGCTGGAGGGGGCGTTCGCGGTGGCGGCGGGGCGGGACTCCGTCCTCGCGGTCGGGGTCAACTGCTGCGATCCGCAGGAGGCGCAGGGGGCGGTGGAGCAGGCGGTGGCGGTCACGGGCGGGCCTGCCGTGGTCTACCCGAACAGCGGGGAGGGATGGGACGCCGGAGCGCGGGGGTGGACCGGGCGCGGCACCTTCGACCCGGGGCGGGTGCGGGCCTGGACGAGGGCCGGGGCCAGACTCGTCGGAGGGTGCTGCCGGGTGGGGCCGGACCTCATCACGGAGCTGGAAGGGCGGCTGGAGAGTCAAGGTCCGCCGTAGGGGGCGTTTGTGGGACCGTCCCGGAGATCGCTGCCTTGCGGGAGGAGCGAAAATGCCTGGTGGGGGCAGAGGGTGACGACCATACTCGGACAGGTGTTCCTGACAATCGGTACGACCGGCACCCAAGAGCGTCCCGCCACGGACCTGGGCTTTCTGCTGCACAAGCATCCCGACAAGGCACAGGCGTTCTCCACTTCGCACGGCTCCGCGCACGTCTTCTACCCCGAGGCCTCCGCCGAGCGCTGCACGGCCGCGCTCCTGCTGGAGGTGGATCCGGTGGCGCTGGTGCGGCGCGGCAAGGGCAAGGGCCGGGGCGGCGCGCCCGACGCGGCGCTCGCGCAGTACGTCAACGACCGCCCCTACGCGGCTTCCTCGCTACTGTCGGTCGCTCTCGCCGCCGTGTTCAAGTCCGCGCTCGGCGGCGTCTGCCGGGCCATGCCCGAGCGGGCCGACAGCCCGTTGCCGCTGCGGATCGAGGTGCCCGCCCTGCCCGCCAGGGGCGGCGCCGAGCTGGTGCACAAGCTGTTCGCGCCGCTCGGCTGGTCGCGGGTCGATGCCACGGCCGTACCGCTGGACGAGGAGTTCCCCGCGTGGGGCGACTCCCGCTACGTACGCCTGGTGCTGGAGGGCGAGTTGCGGCTCGCGGACGCGCTGCGCCAGCTCTACGTCCTGCTCCCGGTGCTCGACGACGCCAAGCACTACTGGGTCGCGCCCGACGAGGTGGACAAGCTGCTGCGCGCGGGGGAGGGCTGGCTGGCCGACCACCCCCAGCGGCCGCTGATCACCCGGCGCTATCTCTCCCACCGCTGGGGGCTCACGCGCCAGGCCGACCAGGCCCTGGAGCTGGTCCGGCTCGCCGAGTCGGACGACCTCGACGTCGACAGCGTCGACAACGCGGTGGACGAGAGCACCGACACCGAGGAGAAGCCGGTCCCGCTCGCCGAACAGCGGCGCACCGCGATCCTCGACGCGCTGCGCGCCGCCGGGGCGAGCCGGGTACTCGACCTCGGCTGCGGCCAGGGCCAGTTGGTGCAGGCGCTCCTCAAGGACGTGCGTTTCACCGAGATCGTGGGCGTCGACGTCTCGATGCGCGCCCTCACCATCGCCTCGCGGCGGCTGAAGCTGGACCGGATGGGAGAGCGCCGGGCGGACCGGGTCACCCTGCGGCAGGGTTCGCTCACCTACACCGACAAGCGGCTCGTGGGATACGACGCCGCCGTGCTCAGTGAAGTGATCGAGCACCTGGACCTGGACCGGCTGCCCGCCCTGGAGTACGCGGTGTTCGGGGCGGCGCGACCGGCGACGGCGCTCGTGACCACGCCGAACGTCGAGTACAACGTCCGCTGGGAGACCCTTCCGGCCGGGCACGTCCGGCACGGGGACCACCGTTTCGAGTGGACCCGGGCCGAATTCCGGGACTGGGCCGGGAAGGTCGCCGAGCGGCACGGATACACCGTCCGGTACGTACCGGTCGGGCCGGACGACCCCGAGGTGGGGCCGCCGACCCAGATGGCCGTGTTCACCCGGACCACGGAAACCACCGGCAGCCGCGACAGGAACACCGGCAGGAACACCGACAAGAAGACTGACGAGAACACCGACAGGAACACCGGCAAGAAGGAGGCGGCAGCCGCATGAACAGCGACCACAGCACCACCGGCGCGGAAACCGCCACTACCACTACCGCCACGACCACTACAGCCACGACCACCGCCGCCGCGCGCGCCCTGCCGGTGACCGACCTCTCCCTCGTCGTCCTCATCGGCGCCAGCGGATCGGGCAAGTCCACCTTCGCCCACAAGCACTTCAAGCCGACCGAGATCATCTCCTCGGACTTCTGCCGGGGACTGGTCGCCGACGACGAGAACGACCAGAGCGCCAGCCGCGACGCCTTCGACGTGCTGCACTACATCGCCGGCAAGCGCCTGGAGGCCGGGCGGCTCACCGTGATCGACGCCACCAGCGTCCAGTCCGAGAGCCGCAAGCAGCTGGTCCAGCTGGCCCGGAAGTACGACGTCCTGCCCATCGCCATCGTCCTCGACCTCCCCGAAGAGGTCTGCGCCGCCCGCAACGCGGCCCGCCCGGACCGCGCCTCCATGCCGCGCCATGTCATCCAGCGACACCGCCGCGAGCTGCGGCGTTCCCTGCGCGGCCTGGAGCGCGAGGGCTTCCGCAAGGTGCACGTCCTGCGCACCGAGGAGGAGGCCGAGAGCGCACGCGTGGTCCTGGAGCGCCGCTACAACGACCTGCGTCACCTCACCGGCCCGTTCGACATCATCGGGGACGTCCACGGCTGCCGCTCCGAGCTGGACACCCTGCTCGGCAAGCTCGGTTACGTGGACGGCGCCCACCCCGAAGGACGTACGGCCGTGTTCGTCGGCGACCTCGTCGACCGGGGCCCCGACAGCCCGGGCGTGCTGCGCCGCGTCATGTCCATGGTGTCGGCGGGTACCGCCCTGTGCGTCCCCGGCAACCACGAGAACAAGCTCGGCCGCTACCTCGCGGGCCGCAAGGTCCAGCTCACCCACGGGCTCGCCGAGACCGTCGAGCAGCTGGAGCGCGAGGACGCCGAACACCCCGATTTCCGGGGGCAGGTGCGGAAGTTCATCGACGGGCTGGTCAGCCACTATGTCCTGGACGGCGGCAAGCTGGTGGTCTGTCACGCCGGGCTGCCCGAGAAGTACCACGGCCGCACCTCCGGCCGGGTCCGCTCGCACGCGCTGTACGGGGACACGACGGGGGAGACCGACGAGTTCGGCCTGCCCGTGCGCTACCCGTGGGCCGAGGAGTACCGGGGCCGCGCCACCGTGGTCTACGGCCACACCCCGGTGCCCACCACCTCCTGGATCAACAACACCATCTGCCTGGACACCGGGGCCGTCTTCGGCGGGAGGATGACCGCGCTGCGCTGGCCGGAGCGCGAACTGGTCGACGTACCCGCCGAGAAGGTCTGGTACGAGCCCGTCAAACCGCTGACCACCGAGGCGCCCGGGGGCAGGGAAGGCCGGCCGCTGGACATCGCCGACGTCCAGGGCCGCAGGGTCGTGGAGACCCGGCACCTGGGCCGCGTCGCCGTGCGCGAGGAGAACGCCGCCGCCGCGCTCGAGGTCATGAGCCGGTTCGCCGTCGACCCGCAGCTCCTGGCCTACCTCCCGCCCACCATGGCGCCCACCGCCACCTCCCGCGAGGACGGCTTCCTGGAGCACCCGGCCGAGGCCTTCGCGCAGTACGCCGGCGACGGCGTCGAGCGGGTCGTGTGCGAGGAGAAGCACATGGGCTCCCGGGCCGTCGCCCTGGTCTGCAAGGACACCGGGGCCGCCACCGCGCGTTTCGGCACGGCGGGCCGCACCGGGGCGCTGTACACCCGCACCGGACGCCCGTTCCTGGACGACCCGGCCATGACCGAGGCGGTCCTGGGCCGGCTCCGCACCGCCGTCACCGCCGCCGGGCTCTGGGAGGAGTGGGACACCGACTGGGTGCTCCTGGACGCCGAGCTGATGCCGTGGTCGCTCAAGGCCGGCGGGCTGCTGCGCTCGCAGTACGCCGCCGTCGGCGCCGCGTCCGGCGCGGTCTTCCCGCCGGCCGTCGCCGCTCTGGAGCAGGCGGTCGCCCGGGGCGTCGAGGTGGCGGGCCTCGCCGGGCACCAGCGTGCCCGCGCGCAGGACGCCGCCGCGTTCACCGAGGCGTACCGGCGCTACTGCTGGCCCACCGAGGGGCTGGACGGGGTGCGGCTCGCGCCGTTCCAGGTCCTCGCCGTCCAGGGCCGCTCCCTGGCCTCCGTGCCGCACGACGAGCAGCTCGCCTGGCTGGACCGGCTCGTGGAGCACGACCCGACCGGGCTGCTCCAGGTCACCCGCCGGCTCGTCGTCGACACCGGGGACGAGGCCTCCGTGCGCGCGGGCGTGGACTGGTGGCTGGAGATGACCGGGCGGGGCGGCGAGGGCATGGTCGTCAAGCCGCTCGGCGCCCTCGTCCGGGACGCCAGGGGCCGGCTCGTCCAGCCCGGCGTCAAGGTGCGCGGCCGGGAGTATCTCCGCATCATCTACGGTCCCGAGTACACCCGTCCGGAGAATCTGGAGCGCCTGCGCTCCCGGTTTCTGGGCCACAAGCGCTCGTTGGCGCTGCGGGAGTACGCGCTCGGTCTGGAGGCCCTGGACCGGCTGGCGGAGGGGGAGCCGCTGTGGCGGGTCCACGAGGCGGTGTTCGCCGTCCTGGCCCTGGAGTCGGAGCCGGTGGACCCCCGCCTCTGAGAGCCGTCCAACCCGTGGGCGATTCGCGGGGTGAACGGCGCTCCGCGCGGTGAGGATGAAGGCATGGGATTCCACGTCGACTCCGAAGCCGGGCGGCTGCGCCGCGTCATACTGCACCGCCCCGATCTGGAGCTCAAGCGGCTCACCCCCAGGAACAAGGACGCGCTCCTGTTCGACGACGTCCTGTGGGTGCGCCGTGCCCGGGAGGAGCACGACGGGTTCGCCGACGTCCTGCGCGACCGGGGGGTCGCCGTGCATCTCTTCGGCGACCTCCTGCGGGAGGCCCTCGACATCCCGGTCGCCCGGCGGCTCGTGCTCGACCGGGTCTTCGACGAGAAGGAGTACGGTCCGCTCGCCACCGAGCATCTGCGGGCCGTCTTCGAGGAACTGTCCTCGGACGAGCTGGCGGAGGCGCTGGTCGGCGGCATGACCAAGCGGGAGTTCCTGGAGCGGCACAGCGAGCCGACCTCCGTCCGCTTCCACGTGATGGACCTGGACGACTTCCTGCTCGGCCCGCTGCCGAACCACCTCTTCACCCGGGACACCTCGGCGTGGATCTACGACGGGGTCTCCATCAACGCGATGCGCTGGCCCGCCAGGCAGCGCGAGACCGTCCACTTCGAGGCGATCTACCGGCACCATCCTCTCTTCACCGGCGCGGAGGCGGGCGTCTTCCACCACTGGTCGGAGGGTCAGGACGACTACCCCTCCACCATCGAGGGCGGTGACGTCCTGGTCATCGGGCAGGGCGCCGTCCTCATCGGGATGAGTGAGCGCACCACGCCGCAGGCCGTGGAGATGCTGGCCCGGGGCCTCTTCGACGCCGGCTCGGCGCGCACGATCGTGGCGCTCGACATGCCCAAGGCCCGGGCGTTCATGCACCTGGACACGGTGATGACGATGATCGACGGCGACACGTTCACCCAGTACGCCGGTCTCGGCATGCTCCGCTCGTACACCATCGAGCCCGGCAGCGGCCCCCGCGAGCTGAAGGTCACCGACCATCCGCCCGAGCACATGCACCGCGCCATCGCCGCCGCCCTCGGCCTCGATTCCATCCGGGTGCTCACGGCCACCCAGGACGTGCACGCGGCCGAGCGCGAGCAGTGGGACGACGGCTGCAACGTGCTCGCGGTCGAGCCCGGGGTCGTCGTCGCGTACGAGCGCAACGCCACGACCAACACCTATCTGCGCAAGCAGGGCATCGAGGTGATCGAGATCCGGGGCAGCGAGCTGGGCCGGGGACGTGGCGGGCCGCGCTGCATGAGCTGTCCGGTCGAGCGGGACCCCGTGGCCTGAGAAGCGCGCGGACCGCGAGGCCCGGCCCTGTATAGAGATGCGGGTAATCGTATAGACTTCCAGTTCTGCCCGCGCGCAGTGCGCCGACCCCGTCCGACCCAGGAGCAGTCATCATGGCCATAGACCTCACCGGCCGCCACTTCCTCAAGGAGCTGGACTTCACCTCCGAGGAGTTTCTCGGCCTGGTCTCCCTGGCCGCCGAGCTCAAGGCGGCCAAGAAGGCCGGGGCCGAGGTCCAGCGGCTGCGCGGGAAGAACATCGCGCTGATCTTCGAGAAGACCTCGACCCGTACGCGCTGCGCGTTCGAGGTCGCCGCAGCCGACCAGGGCGCCTCCACCACCTACCTCGACCCGTCGGGCTCCCAGATGGGCCACAAGGAGTCCGTCAGGGACACCGCCCGGGTGCTCGGCCGGATGTTCGACGGGATCGAGTACCGGGGCGACAGCCAGCAGGCCGTCGAGGAGCTGGCCGCTTACGGCGGCGTGCCGGTCTTCAACGGGCTCACGGACGACTGGCACCCCACCCAGATGCTCGCCGACGTGCTCACCATCACCGAGTGGAGCGAGGGGCCCGTCGCGGAGACGGCCCTCGCCTACCTCGGCGACGCCCGCTTCAACATGGGCAACTCCTACCTGATCACCGGAGCCCTGCTCGGCCTGGACGTCAGGATCGTCGCCCCCGAGGCGTACTGGCCGGACGAGGCCGTCGTGGCGCGGGCCCGGGAGCTCGCCGAGGTCAGCGGCGCGACGATCACCCTCACCGGCGATGTCGCCGAGGGGGTCCGGGGCGCCGACTTCGTCGCCACCGACGTCTGGGTCTCCATGGGGGAGCCCAAGGAGGTGTGGGCCGAGCGCATCGCCGCCCTCGGTCCCTACGCCGTGACGATGGACGTTTTGCGGGCCACCGGCAACCCGGACGTGAAGTTCCTGCACTGCCTGCCCGCCTTCCACGACCTCGGCACTCAGGTCGGCCGGGACATCCACGACCGGTACGGGCTGACCGAGCTGGAGGTCAGCGACGAGGTCTTCGAGTCCGCGCACTCGGTCGTCTTCGACCAGGCGGAGAACCGGATGCACACGATCAAGGCCGTGCTGGTGGCGACGCTCGCGGGGAAGTAGCCCCGCCGGTACGGGCGCGGGTACGGGCCCCGGTACGGGTACGGGTACGGGTACGGGCCCCGGTACGGGTGGTAGGGGCACGGAGCAGGGGTTCGCATGCTCATGCACCTGATTGGGTGAACATGCGCGGTGGTGGCTACGATGTCGCCTCTTGGGGGGTTCGGGCTCGCGATGCCCGGACCCCCTTCCCATGCGCCGCTCGCGGTCCCCACGGCCGCCGTGCGCACCGGGAGACGTCCCCCCACTGCACCACCAGAGATGAGAACGTCCCGCATGAGCACCGGTCTGCCGCATTCCGGCACCCCGCAGCCCCCCGGCCCCTCGAAGCCGGGGCTGCGCCGCAAGAGCCCCGATCAGCTCATCGCCGAGTCCGGCGGCGACCTGGAGGGCCACGGCCTCAAGCGCACGATGGGCCTCTTCCAGCTCGTCTGCTTCGGGGTCGGCGCGATCGTCGGCACCGGCATCTTCGTCGGGCTGTCCGACAGCGTGGCCAAGGCCGGCCCGGCCGTGGGGATCTCGTATCTCCTCGCGGCGATCACCTGCATCTTCACCGCGCTGTCCTTCGCGGAGCTGGGCAGCGCCATCCCGGTCTCCGGAAGCTCGTACTCCTTCGCGTACGCGGCGCTCGGCGAGCGCACCGCGTTCCTCGTCGGCTGGTGCCTGCTGCTGGAGTACGGCGTGTCGGTCTCCGCCGTCGCGGTGGGCTGGAGCCAGTACGTCAACGAGCTGCTGAACAGCGTGGTCGGCCTGCGCCTCCCCGAGGCACTGTCCGCCGGTCCCGCCGAAGGCGGTGTGGTGAATCTGCCCGCGATCGTGGTGATCGCCATGGCCGCCGCACTGCTGGTGCGCGGCGTCCGGGAGAGTGCCACCGCGACCGCCGCCATGGCGATCCTCAAGATCGGCATCCTGGTGGCGTTCTGCGCCGTCGCGTTCAGCGCGTTCGAGGACGGCAACCTCATGCCGTTCGCGACCCACGGGCTCGGCGGCATCACCGCCGGCGCCTCGCTGGCGTTCTTCTCCTACATCGGCTTCGACGCCATCACCACCGCCGGCGAAGAGGTCAAGAACCCCCGGCGGAACGTTCCCATCGCCATCCTGATCTGCATCGGCGTCGTCACCCTGCTCTACTGCGCGGTGGCGCTCTCGGCCATCGGCGCGATCGGCTCGGACGCCGTCGCCAACAAGAGTGCGGCCCTCTCGATCGCCGTCAACCAGGTGACCGACTCCACGGTCGGCGGCGGCGTCATCGCCTTCGGCGCGGTCGTCGCCATCGCCTCGGTGGTGCTCGCCGTGATGTACGGGCAGACCCGCATCCTCATGTCGATGTCCCGCGACGGTCTCATCCCGCGCGTCTTCGAGCGGGTCTCGCCCAAGACCCACACGCCGGTCGCCAACACCTGGATCGTGGCCTGCGTCTTCGCGGTCCCGGCCGCCCTCGTCCCGCTCGACGTCGTCGTGAACCTGACGACCATCGGCACGCTCGCCACGATGGTCGCCGTCAACGTCGCGGTGCTGGTGCTCCGGCGGAGCGCCCCCGAGCTGAAGCGGACCTTCCGGGTGCCGCTCTACCCGGTGAGCCCGGTGCTGGGCGTCGCGTTCTGCCTGTATCTGATGTACGGGACCGGCTGGACGACCTGGGTCCAGTTCGCGGTCTTCCTCGCCGTCGGCTCGCTGCTGTACGCCGGTTACGGGCGCAAGCGCTCCCGGCTGGTCAGCTCCCCGGGGACGGACCCGGCTGCGCCGGTATCGCCGGAAGCGTGAACCAGACGGCCTTGCCGTGCTCCGTGGTGCGGTGACCGCACGCGGAGCTGAGGGTCCGGATCAGCAGCAGGCCGCGGCCGTGCTCCTGCCAGGGGTCGACCTCGCACCCCGGCTGCGGCCGGGACAGATCGCCCGGCGGGGCGGGGTCGCGGTCGTGCACCTCGACCTGGCAGCCGGTGGGCAGCAGCTCCACGACCAGCTCGATGGGCTCACCGCCCAGGGTGTGCTCGACCGCGTTGGCCACCAGCTCGGCGGTCAGCAGCTCGGCGGTGTCGCTGTCGGCCGGGGCGTCGATGTCCGACAGCGCCGTGCGGATGAGCGCGCGGGCGATCGGCACGGCCGCGGTGGAGTGGGGCAGGGCGATGCGCCAGGAGGCGGGGACGGGGACATCGGGCGACACGGCGGGTTTCCGTTCGGGAGCGGGTCTTCCTCGAAGCGGGAGGTCTCGACTTCTGGGGTTCACGCGGTACTCGTGTCGGGACTTCCTGGTTTCAACCTTACGAACCGCTCCGGGCCGGCCATAGAGGCGGTCGGTCGGAGCAAAAGGGACTTTCGCCACAACGGTCTCATGGATGCCGTATTGCGACCTCGTGACGGCGGTCACATAGGAGTGATAACTTCGGACCGGAACGCGACCCGCGCACGGCCGGCACCAGCCCGATCGCTGAAGGGGACCCCTCCATGAGCCCGTTTCCCAGCTCGGCCCCGAGCACCGAGGAATGGCGTCATCTCCGGCTGACCCGGGACGACGGTGTGGCCACCGTCACACTCGCCCGCCCCGAAAAACTCAACGCGCTCACCTTCGGCGCCTACGCGGATCTGCGCGACCTCCTCGCCGAGCTCTCCCGGGAGCGTTCCGTCCGCGCTCTCGTCCTCGCCGGTGAGGGGCGAGGCTTCTGCTCCGGCGGCGACGTCGACGAGATCATCGGCGCCACCCTGGCCATGGACACCGCACAGCTCCTCGACTTCAACCGGATGACCGGCCAGGTCGTCCGGGCCCTGCGCGAGTGCCCCTTCCCCGTCCTCGCCGCCGTCCACGGCGTCGCCGCCGGGGCCGGAGCCGTGCTGGCCCTGGCGGCGGACTTCCGGATCGCCGACCCGTCGGCCCGCTTCTCCTTCCTCTTCACCCGGGTCGGCCTCTCCGGCGGCGACATGGGCGCGGCCTATCTGCTGCCCCGGATCGTCGGCCTCGGCCACGCCACCCGTCTCCTGATGCTCGGGGACGCCGTCCGCGCCCCGGAGGCGGAGCGCATCGGGCTGATCAGCGAGCTGGCAGAGGAAGGGCAGGCCGACGAGCGCGCCGCCGAGCTGGCCCGCCGCCTCGCCGACGGCCCGGCCCTCGCGCTCGCCCAGACCAAGGCCCTGCTCACCGCCGAGCTGGACATGCCGCTCGCCGCCTCCGTCGAGCTGGACGCCAACACCCAGGCCCTCCTGATGCACGGCGAGGACTACGCCGAGTTCCACGCCGCCTTCACCGAGAAGAGGCCGCCGAAGTGGCAGGGGAGGTAGCCGTGCCGGCCATCGAGGAGCCCCGGAGCCCGGGCACCGCCGTGCCTGCCCCCGAAGCGACCCGTCGCCCGGGCGCCGCTGAGCCGGACCGCGTGCGGCGGATCGCGGTCATCGGCGGCGGCCCCGGCGGGCTCTACGCCGCGGCCCTCCTCAAACGGCTCGACCCGGACCGCGCCGTCACCGTCTTCGAGCGAAACGCCCCCGACGACACCTTCGGCTTCGGCGTCGTCCTCTCCGACGAGACCCTCGGTGGCATCGAACACGCCGACCCCGAGGTGTACCGGGCGCTGAGCCGCGAGTTCGTCCGCTGGGACACCATCGACGTCGTCCACCGGGGCCGGACCCACACCTCCGGCGGCCACGGCTTCGCCGCCCTCGGCCGCCGCCGGCTCCTGGAGATCCTGCACGAACGGTGCGCCGGCCTCGGCGTCGACCTCCGCTTCCGCGCCCCGGCCCCGCCCGCCGCCGAGCTCGCCGCCCACCACGACCTGGTCATCGCCGCCGACGGGGTGCACAGCGCCACCCGCGCGGCCCACGCCGACTCCTTCGGCCCGAGCGTCACCGAGCACCGCAACCGCTACATCTGGCTCGCCGCCGACTTCGCGCTGGACGCCTTCCGCTTCGAGATCGCCGAAACCCCTTACGGCGTCATGCAGTTGCACGGCTACCCGTACAAGGCGGACGCCTCCACCGTCATCGTCGAGATGCGCGAGGAGGTCTGGCGCGCCGCCGGGCTCGACACCTGCGACGCGGCCGAATCCACCGCCCGCTGCGCCAAGTTCTTCACCGAAGCGCTGGACGGCCGCCCGCTGCGCGGCAACAGGTCCTCCTGGCTCGCCTTCCGCACCGTCGCCAACTCCCGCTGGTCCCACGGCAACACCGTGCTCATCGGCGACGCGGCCCACACCGCCCACTTCTCCATCGGCTCCGGCACCAAGCTCGCCGTCGAGGACGCCCTCGCGCTGGCCGCCTGCGTCGAGGAGCAGCCGGATCTGCCGACGGCCCTCGCCGCGTACGAGGCCGAACGCCGCCCGGTCGTCGCCTCCACCCAGCGCGCCGCGGCGGCCAGCCTGCACTGGTTCGAGGAGCTGGCCACCTACGTGGACCAGCCGCCCCGCCGCTTCGCGTTCAACCTCCTCACCCGCAGCCGTCGGGTCACCCACGACAACCTCCGGCTGCGCGACGCCTCGTTCACCGCCGCCGTCGAGGAGGAGTTCGGCTGCCCACCGGGCGCCCCGCCGATGTTCACCCCCCTGCGCCTGCGCGGCCTCGAACTGCGCAACCGCGTCGTCGTCTCGCCCATGGACATGTACTCCGCCACCGACGGGCTGCCCGCCGACTTCCACCTCGTCCACCTCGGGGCCCGGGCGCTCGGCGGAGCGGGGCTCACCATGACCGAGATGGTCTGCGTCAGCCCCGAAGGCCGCATCACCCCCGGCTGCACGGGTCTGTGGAACGACGAACAGGCCGTCGCCTGGCGGCGGATCACCGACTTCGTCCACACCTCCGCGCCCGGCGCCGCCATCGGCGTGCAACTCGGCCACTCCGGCCGCAAGGGCTCCACGAAGCTGATGTGGGAGGGCATCGACCAGCCCCTGAAGTCCGGCAACTGGCCGCTGACGGCCGCCTCGCCGCTCCCGTACGAACCGGGCGTCAGCCAGGTCCCCGCGGAGCTGGACCGGGCCGGACTGGACGCCGTGCGTGAGCAGTTCGTGGCGGCCGCCCGGCGCGCCGCCGACTCCGGCTTCGACCTCCTCGAACTCCACTGCGCCCATGGTTACTTGCTCTCCGGCTTCCTCTCCCCGCTCACCAACCGCCGCACCGACGCCCACGGCGGGTCCCTGGCCGGGCGGCTCCGCTTCCCGCTGGAGGTCTTCGACGCCGTCCGTGAAGTCTGGCCGCGGGAAAGGCCGATGACCGTACGGATCTCGGCCACCGACTGGGCCGAGGGCGGCACCGACGCCGAGGACGCCGTCACCATCGCCCGCGCCTTCGCCGACCACGGGGCCGACGCCATCGACGTCTCCACCGGCCAGGTCGTGGCCGGGGAACGCCCCGAGTACGGCCGCTCCTACCAGACTCCGTACGCCGACCGGATCCGCAACACCGTCGGCGTCCCCGTCATCGCCGTCGGCGCGATCTCCTCCTGGGACGACGTCAACTCCCTGCTCCTGGCGGGCCGCGCCGACCTCTGCGCCCTGGCCCGCCCCCATCTGTACGACCCGCACTGGACCCTCCACGCGGCGGCCGAGCAGGGCTACAGCGGCCCCGGCGCTCCCTGGCCCCTTCCGTACGGCGCGGGCAGCCGCCCCCCGCCCACCGGCCGCACCGACGGACCGAAGCCCCGGCTCACGCTGGGCTGAGGCAGTCGTGGCAGCGGCACGGGACGGGGTGCGGTGCTCCGTGCCAGTGCTCCTCGCGGTAGCGCGGGGCCAGGCGGGCCAGCAGGGCGGCCAGCTCCTCGGCGTCCTCCCGCGTGGCCCATGACCCGTCGACGCCCACCGCCGCCGCGCGGCGCAGCACCGCCGGGCTGTACACCGCGACGGGCCGGAACGTGTGGAGATTGCGGGTCGCCATGTCGATGGTGATGTACGCGCCGGTGTGCCGGCCGCGCCCGATGGTGGTCAGCTCCTCGTGCCCCATGCCCCCATAGGTGCTGACGACGTGCACCTTCGACCCGCCCCGGTACGACTTGGTCCCGGGCCGCAGTTCCCGCCCCCCGTCCCCGTACCGCCGCCACCGCACCACGTTCGCGGCGACGAGCCACAACGGCTCCGCCGCCACGGGCTCCGCCGTCACAGGCGCCTCGGCCATGGGCATCGCCGTGACGGGCGCCTCGGCCATGGGCATCGCCCTGGCGGGCCCCCCGTCCACGTGCTGCTCCGTCACGGGTTCCTCCTCAACAGCAGCCGGTCCGCCGGCGTCGCCGCCCTGGCCCGGCCCGCCGGCGCGGGGGAGGGCGGTCGCGCCAGGCCCAGCCGGTACAGCCGCTGCTCCTGCTCGGTCCGGTAGCCGGGGAGCCGGGCGGCCAGCCGCGCCGCGGTGTCCCGGTCCGCGTTGACGGCGTCCAGATCCGGCCCCGCTCCCAGGGCTTCGGCCAGCGGACCCACCGCCTCCGCCGGCACGGCGTTCAGCAGCGCGGGATGCGGCGGAGTGCGCAGCACGGTCCCCGCCACCGTCCCGTCCGCCCCGCACCACCAGCCGAGCACCGATCGCCCCCGCCGTAGTGGTGCGGGCCCGCACGTCTCAGCCGCTCGGTGACGGTCAGCGCCACCGTGTGCTCGACGGGCCGCGCGGCGAGCGACGCGCCGGCCGCGCCGAGGAACGTGGCGACGTCGCTCGTGAAGGTCCAGGTCATGCCTCATCCTGCCCGTCGGCCGGGGCCCGGGGCACCTGGATTTCACCCCGGCGGGGTCACGGCCGCACGTACCGCTCCCCGGCGTCCCGCAGCCGCTCGTGCAGCCGGCCGAACACCTCCGCCGACCGCCCGCCCGGCCAGTCCCCGGGCAGCAGCTCCGACGGCAGACCCGGGTCGGCGTACGGGAGTTGCCGCCACGAGTCCAGGGCCAGCAGATAGTCCCGGTAGGCGGTCTGCGGGCGGGGCGGGTCGCCGGTGTCCCCGGCCGCCTCCCAGTCCCGCAGCACCGGCTCGTGCAGCTCCAGGAACTCGTGGTGCAGCCGCGCCACCGCCGTCAGGTCCCACCAGCGGGCCACCGCCTCGCGGGTGGCGGCGAAACCGAGGTGCTCGCCGCGGAACAGCTCCACGTACGGGGCGAGTCCGAGCCGCTCCAGGGTGTGCCGGGTCTCCTCGTACAGCCCGGCCGGCGCGATCCACACCCCGGGCGCGGCCGTGCCGAAGCCGAGCCGGGCCAGCCGGGAGCGCAGCAGATGGCGCTTGTTGCGTTCCGCCTCGGGCACGGAGAACACCGCGAGAACCCAGCCGTCGGAGAGCCGCGGCCCGGGCCGCCCGTAGATCCTCCGGTCCCCGTCGTCCAGCAGTTGCCGGGCGTCCGGCGACAGCGCGTACCCCGCCGAACCGTCCGCCGCACGGGCGGCCACCAGCAGTCCGCGCCGCTTCAGCCGCGAGACGCACGAGCGTACGGAAGGGGCGTCGACGCCGACGGCGTGCAGCAGACGGATCAGCTCCGACACCGCGAACGGCGCCCCGTCCGGCGGGCGGCCGTAGGCGCCGTAGAGCGTGACGATCAGGGAACGGGGGGTGCGCAACTCGGCCACGTGATCACTTTAGGGGCGTTGGTCCCGCAGCAGGAACCGCTGGAGTTTTCCGGTGGCCGTACGGGGCAGGGACGCCGGGAAGACGAAGACCCGCGGGCACTTGTGCGGGGCCAGGCTGGCCTTCATATGAGCGCGCAGCGAGTCCGCGGTCTGGCCCGAGCCCTCCGTCAGCACCACGTGCGCCACCACGATCTCGCCCCGCAGTTCGTCCGCCCGGCCCACCACGGCGGCCTCCGCGACCTCCGGATGGCGCAGCAGGGCGTCCTCCACCTCGGGGCCCGCGATGTTGTAGCCGGAGGAGATGATCATGTCGTCGGCGCGGGCCACGTAGCGGAAGTAGCCGTCCGGTTCGCGGACGAAGGTGTCGCCGGTCATGTTCCAGCCGTGCCGGACGTACTCCGTCTGCCGGGGGTCGGAGAGATAGCGGCAGCCGACCGGACCGCGCACGGCCAGCAGCCCCGCCTCGCCGTCGGGCAGTTCGTCCCCGCGCTCGTCCACCACCCGGGCCTGCCACCCCGGCACGGGCACCCCGGTGGTGCCCGGCCGGATCGCGTCGTCGGCGGCGGAGATGAAGATGTGGAGCAGTTCGGTGGCCCCGATGCCGTTGATGATGCGCAGCCCCGTCGCCTCGTACCAGGCCCGCCAGGTCGCCTCGGGGAGGTTCTCCCCGGCCGACACGCAGCGCCGCAGCGCCGGGAGGTCGTGGCCGTCCAGCTGCCCGAGCATCGTGCGGTAGGCCGTCGGCGCGGTGAACAGCACCGAGACCCGGTGCCGGACCAGGGCGGGCAGCAGCTGCCGCGGGCCCGCCTGCTCCAGCAGCAGCGTCGAGGCCCCGGCCCGCAGTGGGAAGACCAGCAGCCCGCCCAGGCCGAACGTGAAGCCCAGCGGTGGACTGCCCGCGAACACGTCGTCGGCCGAGGGGCGCAGCACGTGCTCGGAGAAGGTGTCGGCGATGGCCAGGAGGTCCCGGTGCAGGTGCATGCAGCCCTTGGGGCGTCCGGTGGTCCCCGAGGTGAACGCGATGAGCGCGACCTCGTCGGCGGCCGTGTCCACCGCCCGGTACGGCCCGGTCCTGGCGTCGGCCAGCCGGGTCAGGTCCCCGGCCGCGTCCCCGCCGAACAGGGTGATCCGCAGACCCTCCACGTCCGCCTCCGCCAGGTCCCGCACCGACCGGGCGTCGCACAGGGCGTGGCCGATCCGCGCCAGCGAGCAGATGGTGGCCAGCTCACTCGCGCGCGCCTGCGCCAGTACGGTGACGGCGACCCCGCCCGCCTTCATGACGGCGAGCCAGCAGGCGGCCAGCCAGGGCGTCGTCGGCCCGCGCAGCAGCACCCGGTTGCCCGGCACGACGCCCAGGTCGTCCGTCAGCACATGGGCGATGCGGTCCACCGTCTCCCGCAGCTCTCCGTAGCTCCAGACGCTCCCGTCGCCGGAGAGCAGCGCGGGGCGGTCCGCGCCCCGTTCCTCGACGGTGCGGTCCAGCAGTTCGTGGCCGCAGTTCAGCCGGTCGGGGTAGCGCGGCGCGGGATCGTCGAGAAGGAGCTCCGGCCACTGCTCCGGAGGCGGGAGATGGTCGCGCGTGAAGGTGTCGGCGTGGGCGCCCGCGGCGTGACCGGACGGCTCGGGATGCGCGCCGGGGACGCGTACGGACGCGTCGGCGGCGGCTGTGGGCGTGTTCGGCGAGGAATTCGGCTCCATGAAGGATCGCCCCCTTGTCGCCTCTGGAGCGTATCGTTTGGGTGACGGTAGTCAACGGTCCGCGATAAGACATGACGTGCGATGCGTTGCGACGCGACGCGACGATGCGATGCGACAGGGCACGTGGTACGACCGACACGACGCGACAAGAGAGGCGCCGCCATGACGGCATTCTCCCTCGAACCGGAACAAACCGCCTGGTGCGAGGAGCTCCGCACCCTCGCCGCGCAGGAACTGCGCCCGCTGGCGGAGAAGGGGGAGCCCGGGCGCGTCAACCGCCCGCTGCTGACCGCTCTCGGCGAGCTGGGCCTCCTCGACCGGATGCTGGGCTCCGGGGCGCTGGACCTGTGCCTGCTGCGCGAGTCCCTGGCCCGGGGCTGCACCGAGGCCGAGACCGCCCTCGCCCTCCAGGGCCTCGGCACCACCCCGATCGTCCAGGCCGGCACCGCCGCCCATCGCGAGCGCTGGCTCCCCGAGGTGCGGGCCGGGCGGGCCGTCGCCGCCTTCGCGCTGAGCGAGCCGGGCGCGGGTTCCGACGCGGCGGCCCTGAGCCTGGCCGCCGAACCCACCCCGGCCGGCTGGGCGCTCACCGGCGAGAAGTGCTGGATCTCCAACGCCCCCGAGGCCGACTTCGCCGTGGTCTTCGCCCGGACGACCCCCGGGGCGGGATCCCGCGGCGTCACCGCGTTCCTGGTCCCGTCCGACCGCCCCGGACTCACCGGCTCCGCCCTCGACATGCTCTCCCCGCACCCCATCGGCACCCTGGAGTTCGACGGCGTACCGGTCACCGCCGACGACGTGCTCGGCGAGCCCGACCGGGGCTTCCGCGTCGCGATGAACACCCTCAACCTCTTCCGGCCCAGCGTCGGGGCGTTCGCCGTGGGGATGGCCCGTGCCGCCCTCGACGCGACCCTGGACCACACCGCCCACCGCACGGCGTTCGGCGGCCCGCTGAGTGACCTCCAGGCCGTCTCGCACCAGGTCGCGGAGATGGCCACCCGCACCGAGGCCGCCCGCCTCCTGGTGTACGCGGCGGCCGCCGCGTACGACGCGGGGGAGAGCGGCGTGCCGCGCCGGGCGGCGATGGCCAAGCTGTACGCCACCGAGACCGCGCAGTACGTCGTCGACGCCGCCGTCCAGCTGCACGGCGCCCGCGCCCTGCGCCGGGGTCATCCGCTCGAACACCTCTACCGCGAGGTCCGCGCGCCGCGGATCTACGAGGGCGCGAGCGAGGTGCAGCGCACCATCATCGCCAAGGAGCTGTACGCGAGCGCCGCCCAGCGGTCCGAGCCCGCCGCCGAGCGGCCCGCCGCTCAGCAGCCTGCCGCTCAGCAGCCCGGCACCGAGCAGCCCGGCACCGAGCAGCCCGTAGCCCAGCAGCCCGTGGAGCCCGCGGGCCTCACCCAGGAGCCGCCCGCATGAGTCCGTCCCACCGGATCAACCCCGCCGAACTCTCCCCGCCCACCGGATTCAGCCACGCCGTCGTCGCCACCGGCGGCCACCTGGTCTTCCTCGCCGGGCAGACCGCACTCGACCCGGAGGGAAAGGTCGTCGGGGCCACCCTGCCCGACCAGTTCGCCGTCGCCCTGGGCAATCTGCTCACCGCTCTCCACGCGGCCGGCGGCGCCCCCGCCGACCTCGCCCGGGTCACCGTCTATGCCACCGACATCGCCGACTACCGCTCCCACGCCCCCGAGCTGGGCCGGATCTGGCGCAGGCTCGCGGGGCGCGACTACCCGGCGATGGCCGTCATCGGGGTGGTCCGGCTCTGGGACGAGCAGGCGATGGTCGAGATCGACGGGGTCGCGGTCCTGCCGTGAGCCGGGCGTCCGAGTAGCGGCGGGCGGGCGGCGGGGCGAGGCTGACACCCCGTACCGCGACCACCGCGGACCCTGCGCCGGACACGGCTGAGGCACCCCCCGGGGACAGCGGCCGGGAGGCGTGCGGCGCGCCGGTCGAGTGAATCAGCCTGAGCGATATATCTGTATTTAGTGCCTTTTATTCCGGATGCCCCGCCGCCCGAACCGGACACCCCTCGGTGATCGCGCTCATCGTCGCCCACTTCGCGCTCGCGGCCTGCGCGGGCCCGCTGGTGCACCGGCTCGGCCGACGGGCCTTCGTCGTGCTGGCCCTGCCCCCGGCGGCGGCCACCGTCTGGGCCCTCACCCGCTGGAGCACCGCCGCGTCCGGAGGCGCGGACACCTGGTCCTGGCAGTGGATCCCGGACTACGGCGTCGCCCTCGACCTCCGCCTGGACGCGCTGGCCGAACTGATGGTGCTGCTCGCCGCCGGGGTCGGCGCGCTCGTCCTGCTCTACTGCGCCTCCTACTTCACCGACGACACCCCGCAACTGGGCCGCTTCGCCGGGAACCTGCTCGCCTTCGCGGGCGCGATGCTCGCCCTCGTCCTCGCCGACGACCTGATCACGCTCTATGTGTTCTGGGAACTGACCACGGTCTTCTCCTACCTGCTCATCGGCCACGGCAGCGAACACCGGCACAGCCGCCGCTCCGCCCTCCAGGCCCTCGTCGTCACCACGTTCGGCGGCCTCGCCATGCTCGTCGGCTTCCTGATCCTCGGTCAGGCCGCCGGCACCTACCGGATCTCCGCGATCGTCGCCGACCCGCCCGAGACGACCCTCGCCGTGTCCGTCGCCGTCGTCCTCGTGCTGTGCGGGGCCCTGTCGAAGTCCGCGATCTGGCCGTTCTCCATGTGGCTGCCGAACGCCATGGCCGCGCCGACCCCCGTCAGCGCCTATCTGCACGCCGCCGCGATGGTCAAGGCCGGTGTCTACCTGGTCGCCCGGCTCGCCCCCGCCTTCGCCGACGTCCCTGTCTGGAAACCCGTGGTGCTCGTCCTCGGCGGCGCGACCATGCTGCTCGGCGCCTGGCGGGCGCTGCGCCTGAACGACCTCAAGCTCGTCCTCGCCTACGGGACCGTCAGCCAGCTCGGCTTCCTCACCCTGCTCGCCGGGACCGGCAACCGCGACGCCGCGCTCGCTGCCGCCGCGCTGATCCTCGGGCACGCCCTCTTCAAGGCCCCGCTGTTCCTCGTCACCGGCATCGTCGACCACGCGGCCGGCACCCGCGACCTGCGCCAACTGTCCGGAGTCGGCCGCTCCCTGCCGTACGTCGCCGGTGTCGGCGCCCTCGCCGCCGCCTCCATGGCCGCCCTCCCGCCGCTGCTCGGCTTCGCAGCGAAGGAGGCCGCGTTCGAGGCGCTGCTGCACGGCTCCGCCGCCGACCGGTGGGCGCTGGCCGTCGTCGTCACGGGCTCCGCGCTGACCACCGCGTACAGCCTGCGGTTCGTCTGGGGCGCGTTCGCCCGCAAGCCCGGCGTCCCCGACACCCCCGTCCACCGCGTCGGGTGGGCCTTCCTCGCCCCGCCCGCCCTGCTCGCCGCCCTCGGCCTGGTCCTCGGCCCCGGCGTCGGCTGGACCGACCGGCTGCTGGGCGCGTACGCCGACACGTTCCCGGCCGGGGGGAAGCCGTACCACCTCGCCCTCTGGCACGGCTTCGGTACCGCGCTGCTCCTGTCGGCCCTCGCCTGGGCCGCGGGCGCCGTCCTCTTCCTCGGCCGCGCCCACGTCACCCGGCTCTCCCGCCGGATCGCCTGGCCCACCGCCGACAGCGTCTTCGGTCATCTGCTGCTCGGGCAGGAACGTCTCGCCCTCCAGGTCACCGGCTTCATCCAGCGCGGCTCACTCTCCGTGTACCTCGCCACCACCCTCCTCGTCATGCTCGCCGGGCAGCTCACCGTCCTCATGGTGGACACCCCCTGGAACGGGGCCGTGCGCCCCCGGCTCTGGGACAACCCGCTCCAGGGCGCGGTCGCCGCCCTCACCTGCGCCGCCGCCCTGCTCTGTCTGACGGTGCGACGGCGCATGAAGGCCGTCGTCCTGGCCGGCCTCACCGGATACGGGACCGCGTTGCTCTTCGTCGTCCAGGGAGCGCCCGATCTGGCGCTCACCCAGTTCTGCGTCGAGACCGTCTCGATGATCGTCTTCGTGCTCGTACTGCGCCGGATGCCCGTCCACTTCCACGAGACCGTGAGCACCTGGCGGCGGGCCGTCCGCATCCCGACGGCGCTCGCGGCCGCCGCCACCGTCGGCGTCGGCATGTGGGTCGCCGCCGCCGCGCGCACCGCCGAACCGGCCGGCGCCGCCATGGTCCAGGAGGTCGCCGACCACGGCCTCAAGGACGTCGTGGCCACCATCCTCGTCGACCTGCGAGCCTGGGACACGATGGGGGAGTCCGCCGTGCTCGCCGCCGCCGCGGTCGGCGTCACCAGCCTCATCTACCTGCACCGCCGCAGCGACGGCACCATGGTCCAGGAGGAGTTGCGGGGCCGCACCGCCTGGTCCCTCTCGGCGCACCACGCCTCCCGACTGCCGCAGGGCGACGACGCGGCCCCCGAACGCGGCTGGCTGGCCGCCGGAGCCACCCTCGCCCCCGAGCACCGCTCGATCGTCTTCGAAGTGGTGGCCCGGCTGCTGTTCCACCCGATCCTCGTGCTCTCGCTCTACCTGCTGTTCTGCGCCGAGTCCCTGCCCGGCGGCGGGTTCGTCGCCGGACTCGTCGCCGGACTCGCCCTGATCACCCGCTACCTGGCGGGCGGCCGCTTCGAACTGGCCCAGGCCGCCCCCCTGCAACCAGGCCTCTTCACCGGCCTCGGTCTCTTCATCTCCACCGGCGTGGGCCTCCTCGGACTCGCCGACGGCACCGTCCTGCACGCCTTCACGTACTACGGACACCTGCCGGTCTTCGGCACCTACCACCTGAGCACCTCGGTCCTCTTCGACTTCGGCGTCTACCTGCTGGTCCTCGGCGTCGTCCTCGACATCGTGCGGGCCCTCGGTGCCAAGATCGACCGGCAGATCGAACGGGCGGCGGGCGTCCTCACCCCCGAAGGCGGCCCCGAGGCGGGAGGGGCCCCCCGGTGATCGTCAGCGCCTCGCTCCTCACCACCGCCGTCGTGCTCTGCGCCGTCGGCGGCACCCTCATGCTCACCCGCCCGCTGACCCGCATCCTGCTCGGCGCCGTCATCCTCGGCAACGGCATCAACCTGCTGGTCCTCTCCTCCACCGGCCGGGCCGGAGCGGCGCCCCTGCTCTACGGGGTGTCCCTGAGCCGGGTCACCGACCCGCTGCCCCAGGCCATCGCGCTGACCGCCATCGTCATCACCCTGGCCACCACCGCCTTCCTGCTGGCCATGGCCTACCGCAGCCACCAGATCACCGGCACCGACGAGGTCCACGACGACCTGGAGGACCGCCGCATCGTGCTGCGCGCCGAAGTGCTCGGCGAACGCGCCCAGTTGCGTGAACAGTTCCGGTCGGGGGCCGAACCCACCGCCGAGGAGCGCGAACGCTACCGCGAGGAGCGCCGCCGGCTCCGCGACCGGCTCCGCGCCGACCGCGCCCGCCAGGCCCGGGGCCGCGACGCCTCCGGCAACCTGTGGAACGACGTGCTGGGCGCGGACCCGGAGGACTACGCACGCGACGGCGACGCCAAGGCGGACGACCGCTACCCCCGTGACCGAGGAGCCGACGGATGAACGCGCTCGTCCCGCTGCCCGTGCTGCTGCCCCTGTGCGCCACGGGTCTCAGCCTCGCCTTCGGCACCCGTCTGGGGCGCTTCCAGCGCTTCATCAGCGTCGCCGTGCTGTCCGCCGTACTCGCGCTCTCGGTGATCCTCATGATCGCCGCCGACCGGCAGGGCCCGCTCTCCGTCCACCTCGGCGACTTCGCCCCGCCGCTCGGCATCACCCTGGTCGCCGACCGGCTGTCCGGGCTGATGCTCACGGTCTCCTCGGCCATCACGCTCTGCGTGCTCGTCTACTCCCTCGGCCAGGGCATGACCGACCGGGACAAGGAGACCCCGCTCGCCGTCTTCCACCCCGCCTATCTGATCCTCGTCGCCGGGGTCTCCTGCACGTTCCTCTCGGGCGACCTCGTCAATCTCTTCGTCGGCTTCGAGATCATGCTGGTCGCCAGCTTCGTCCTGCTCACCCTCGGCGGCACCGGACCCCGGATGCGGGCGGGCTCCACCTACGTGATCATCTCGCTGTTCTCCTCGATGCTCTTCCTCACCGCCATCGCCATGACGTACGCGGCCACCGGCACCGCCAACTTCGCCCAGCTCGCGGGCCGGCTGGCCGATCTCCCCATCGGCGTACAGACCCTGATCCAGGCGCTGCTGCTGACGGTCTTCGCGATCAAGGCGGCCGTCTTCCCGCTCGCCGCCTGGCTCCCCGACTCCTACCCCACGGCCCCGGCCCCCGTGACCGCCGTCTTCGCCGGACTGCTCACCAAGGTCGGCGTCTACTGCATGCTCCGCACCGAGACCCTCCTCTTCCCCGGAAACCGCATCGGCGACCTCCTGATGGCCATCGCACTGGCCTCGATGGTCATCGGCATCCTCGGCGCGGTCGCCCAGACCGACCTGAAGCGGCTGCTCTCCTTCACCCTGATCAGCCACATCGGCTACATGGTCTTCGGGATCGGCCTCGCCACCCGCGAGGCGTACGGCGGGGCCATCGTGTACGTCGCCCACCACATCACCGTCCAGACGACCCTGTTCCTCGTCGCCGGGCTCATCGAACGCCGGGGCGGCACCACGGAGCTGACCCGGCTCGGCGGTCTAACCAGGGCCGCGCCGATGCTCGCCGTGCTGTTCTTCGTCCCCGCGATGAACCTCGCCGGGATCCCCCCGCTGTCCGGCTTCATCGGCAAGCTCGGGCTGATGCGCGCCGGCGTCGCCGACGGCGGCGGCTGGGCCTGGCTGCTGGTCGCGGGCTCGGCGGCCACCAGCCTGCTGACGCTGTACGTGGTCGCCAAGGTCTGGAACCTGGCCTTCTGGCGCGCCGCCCCGCCCGGCCAGGCCGTCGCCGGCACGGTCCTGGAGTCCGGCGACGACAGTGACGACGACACGGACGCGGGCCCCGACCGGATCCACGGCACCGGTGACGAAGGCGTGGCGACCCCCCGCCCGGCAGGCGAGGCCGTCGCCGCGACCCTGCACGAACGGGCTGTCATCACCACCGTCCGGCTGCCCCGCCCGATGATCGCGGCCACCGCGGCGACCGTCGCGATCGGCCTCGCCTTCACGGTGTTCGCCGGCCCGCTCACCGCCTTCACCGACCGCACCGCCGCCGAGATCCTCCGGCGGACCCCTTACGTCCAGGAGGTGCTGGGCCGGTGAAACGCATCCTGCGCCTCTCGTTCCGCAGCGCCGATCTGCCGCCGCTGAGCTGCGAACTCGGCACCCGCCGACGCGTGCTGGACCTGCCGCTCATCGCCTGGCTCACCGTCATCTGGGTGCTGCTCTGGTCCACCCTCACCTGGGCCAACGTCATCACCGGCCTGGTCGTCTCGGTCGCCGTCTGCCTCGCCTTCCCGCTGCCCCGGGTCGACCTCGGACTACGGCTCCACCTGTGGGGCATCCTGCGCCTGGTCGGCTACCTCTTCTGCGACATGTACACATCGGGGGTGAAGGTCACCCGGCAGACCTTCTTCGGCCTGCCGCACCGGGCCGCCGTGATCGGGGTACCCCTGCGCTGCCGCAGCGACCTGATGCTCGCGGCCACCGCCGTCGCCGTCTCCAACGTCCCCGGCGGCTCCATCATCGAGGTGCGCCGGGCCACCGCCACGGTCTTCCTGCACGTCCTGGACGCCGACCGGCCCGAGGAGCTCGAAGCCGCCCGGCGCCAGGTGTGGCGGATCGAGGAACTGACCGTACGGGCCTTCGGCACCCCCGACGAGATCGCCCGGGTCGCCGAACCCCCGCCACCGCCCCAGCTCGCCGCAGGAAGGCCCGCGCCATGACCGCGCCCGAACAGGTCGACCACATCCTGCTGACCACCGCCGTCGTCCTGATCCTGCTCGCCGGGGCCCTGCTGCTGGCCCGGATCTGGCGGGGCCCCTCCATGCTGGACCGGGCCATCTCGCTGGACGTCTGCGCCGCCCTGATCATCGCCGGACTCGCCGCCAAGTCGGCGTTCGCCCGGGACCCGTTCTACTTCCCGATCATGCTGGTGCTGGCGTTCCTCGGGTTCACCGGCTCGGTGGGCATCGCCCGCTTCATCGCCGTACGCGACCGGCCCCGCCACACGCCCCGCTCCCCGCGCCCCGACGACACCGAGGAGGGCCCGGGATGAATCTCTGGCACCAGATCGCCGACACGGCCGGCGCCGCACTGCTCCTCGTCGGCGCCGCGATCTGTCTGCTCGGGGTGATCGGCATGATCCGGCTCCCCGACGTCCTCTCCCGCAGCCACGCGGCGACCAAGCCGCAGACCCTCGGCATGATCCTGGTCCTGGCCGGGGTCGCGCTGCGGCTGCGCGGCGGCATGGAACTCGCCACCCTCGGCCTCATCGCCTTCTTCCAGATGCTCACCGGACCGGTGGCCTCGCACCTGGTGGCCCGTTCCGCGTACCGCACCGGGCAGATCGAACACGGCGACCTGCTCTTCGACGAACTCGACGAGCAGCTCACCGACGGCAAGTGAGCGCCCGTCGGGCTTCACGCCCCCGGTACCCGGTCCAGGAATCCGCTCACCGAACTGATCCGGCCGTCGTCGGCGAGCCGGACCACATCGAACCCGGCCACCGGCGCGGAGCCGTCCGCGGGGGAGACCAGCTCCCAGGAGAACCGGACCAGGTCGTGGTGCCCGTCGGCCGTCCCGGCGGGCCGGAACCGGAAGCCGGGGAACTGCTCGTGCGCGCCGCCGATCACGGCCGCCAGTCCCTCGTGTCCCTGGACGTCGGCCAGCGGGTCGGTGTAGCGGGCGTCGGTGGTGAACGCGGCGGCCACGGCCTTCGCCCGTTCCTCGGCGCCGGTGGTGTTCCAGGCGGCGAAGTAGCGCTGGACGGCCTCGTCGTACGCGGTCATGGTGTGCCTTTCCTTCCGCGCCCCGTGGGTCCGGGGTGATGGCACCACCTTGGCCCGGGGGGTGGGGCACCGTCGATTACCCCGGAGGTAAGGGGGCTCCGTGTGCCGCTCCGCCGCCGGGCGTAGGGTCGAAGAGAATCGCGCATCGCGCGCAGGACGAGCGGGGGCGGGGAACCATGACGTACGGAACGGTCACGGCGGTCAGCAGCAGCGACGGCCACACGTTCAGCAAGGAGAGCCGGGACAGCGTGACGCTGCTCGCCGGACTCGGCGTCGAGGGCGACGCCCACGCGGGCGAGACGGTCAAGCACCGGTCCAGGGTCGCGCAGGACCCCACCCAGCCCAATCTGCGGCAGGTCCACCTGATCCACGAGGAACTGTTCACGGAGCTGGCCGACGCCGGATTCACCGTGGCTCCCGGGGAGCTGGGCGAGAACCTCACCACCCGGGGCATCGACCTGCTCGCCCTGCCCACCGGCACGCGCTTGAGGATCGGCGACGACGCGGTCGTCGAGGTCACCGGCCTGCGCAACCCCTGCCTCCAGATCGACGCCTTCCAGGAAGGGCTGCTGAAGCAGGTCGTCGGCCGGGACACGACGGGCGCGGTCGTGCGCAAGGCGGGTGTCATGAGCGTGGTCCGCCGGGGCGGTGTGGTCCGCCCCGGCGACACGGTCGCCGCCGAACTCCCCGCCGGTCCGCACCGCCCGCTGGAACGCGTCTGATCCCCTACCGCCCTGTCCCCGCCAAAGCGCCCACGGACCCGTGTGCGCATGCCATGATGCGGGCAATGCCGGACGCTGGGGGGCGTATGGGAAGCACGGGCACAGTGCTGCGCGAACTGCGCGGCGCACAGAAGAGCGCCAAAGGTGTCTCGCTCTATTCGCGGTACGTGAACCGGCCCGCCGGACGGGTGCTCGCGGCCGGGGCGTATCGCATGGGTATGACGCCCAATCAAGTCACCCTGACGAGCGCGCTCTTCACGTACGGAGCGGTGGCGTCGGTCGCGCTCGTCGAGCCGTCCTGGGCGCTCGGCGTCCTGGTCTGGGCGGCCCTGGCGGTCGGCTTCGCCTTCGACTCCGCCGACGGGCAGCTCGCCCGGCTCACCGGCAGGGGAGGGCCCGACGGGGAGTGGCTGGACCATGTAGTGGACTGCGGGAAGCTGCTGCTCGTCCACGCCGCCGTCCTGATCTCCTTCTACCGCTTCGGCGAACTTCCCTCCGAGGCATGGCTGTTGCTCCCGCTGGGTTTTCAGCTGGCGGCGGTGGTGACCTTCTGCGCGGGGCTGCTGCGCGAACAGCTCGGCAAGGCGGCGGTGAGTGCCCGGGGTCCGTCCTGGGCGGCGCCGGACGCGGCGGCGCCCGTCTCACGGGTGCGGGCCGTGGCGCTGCTGCCCGCCGACTACGGGGTGTTCTGCCTGGTGTTCCTGCTGCTCGGCGCACCCGGGGCCTTCCGCGCCGGGTACGCCGTGCTCGCGGTGGTGCAAGCGGTGTTCCTGGCGGCCTTCCTCGCCAAGTGGTTCAGGGAGCTGAAAGCGCTCCGGGCCGGTTGACGAGCACGTCCAGCGCCCGGCGCAGCTGGGTGCTGGACGTGTGCACGGTGTACGGGAAGTAGACGACCTCCACGCCCACTTCGGCGAAGTCGCGTTCCAGCTTCTCCCCCTTGTCCGTGCCCCGCCAGTCGTCTCCCTTGAAGATCACGTCGAACCGGACCTGCTGCCAGGTCTCGACCTTGTCCGGCACGGTCTCCACGAACGCGGCGTCCACGAAGCGCACGCTGCGGACGATCTCCAGTCGTTCGCGGAGCGGGATCATCGGCGTGTGGCCCTTGGCGAGGGCGGCCATCTCGTCCGACACGACCCCAGCGACCAGGTAGTCGCACTGACTGCGGGCGTGCCGCAGGATGTTGAGGTGCCCGACGTGGAACAGGTCGTACACCCCGGGTGCGTAACCCACCCTGTGCTGCACCATCCGTATCTCTCCCCCCACGGTGAACGTGATCCGGTGATGTTGCAACGACCTTACTGTGAAGAACACTTGTGCAAGCCGTGAACGGATAAGCTCGGCAGGGGCTGTTCCCCGGTGGGGGCAGCGGCTGTCGTGGGGGAAGGCGATCATCCGATGTCCGAAGCGTCAAGGCCCAGTCCGATCCGAGGCCGCCGACTTCTGGTGGTCTCGACCAACTACGCACCGGAGCTCACGGGCATAGGCCCGTACGCCACCCAGCTGGCCGAGCACTGGGCCGCGTCCGGGGCCCGGGTCCGGGCGCTCACCGGTATGCCGCACTACCCCTCATGGCGGCTGGAGGAGGCGTACCGGGGCGTCTGGAGGACGGTGGAGATACGCGGCGGCGTCGGCGTGCACCGGCGCAGGCACTACGTGCCGTCCCGTCAGTCCGCGCTGAGACGCGCCGCGTTCGAGGCGAGCGTCCTCGCCACCGGACTGTTCGCCCCACCGCCCGGACGCCCCGACGCCGTCATCTCCCAGCTGCCCAGCCTCGCGGGCGGCGTCATCGGAGCCCGCATCGCCCGTCGCCACCGCGTCCCCCACCTGCCCGTCGTCCAGGACCTGATGGGCGCCGCCGCCGCGCAGAGCGGCATCCGGGGCGGAGGCAGGGCCGCCACCGTCGCCGCGACCGCCGAGCGGCACGCACTGCGCGGGGCCGCCCTCGTCGGCGTCATCCACGAGAGCTTCGTCCCCGGCGTCACCGCCCTCGGCGTCGACCCCGGCCGTATCCGCCTCGTCCCCAACTGGACCCATGTGCAGGGCCCCACCGCCGACCGGGCCGCGACCCGCGCCCGGCTCGGCTGGCCCGAGAACACCCCGGTCGTCCTGCACTCCGGCAACATGGGGCTCAAGCAGGGTCTGGACGTCCTGGTGGACACCGCCCGCCTCGCCCCCGACGTCCGCGTCGTCCTGATGGGCGACGGCAACCAGCGCGACGCCCTGCGCGCCCGCGCCGGGCAACTGGCCAACGTGGACTTCCTGGAGCCCGCGGCGGCCGAGGAGTTCACCGACGTCCTCGCCGCCGCCGACGTCCTCGCGGTCACCCAGCGCGCCTCGGTCCTCGACATGAGCGTCCCCTCCAAACTCACCTCCTACTTCACCTCCGGACGCCCCGTGATCGCCTCCGTCGCCGACGAGGGCGGCACCGCCGACGAGGTCCGCCGCTCGGGCACCGGGGTCCTCGTCGCCCCCGAAAACCCGGCCGCCCTGCTCGAAGCGGTGCGGAAGCTGGTCGCCGACCCGGCCGCCGCCGACGCCCTCGGGGCCGAGGGACCGCGCTACGTCGCCCGCCACCTGAGCCGGGAGGCGGGCCTCGCCCGCTTCGACGACCTGCTCGCCGAGGTCCTGCCGGACGCACAAGGGAGCCCCCGCCGATGACGTCGCACCACCGCACCCCGGACGACCACGACGAGCCGGCGCTCCTGCGCGACCAGTTCCGCCAACTCCTGCGCTACCGCTCCCTGCTGGCCTGCGGAGTCGTCGTCGGCCTGCTCGGCGGCGGCTATCTCGCCCTCGGCGGCGAGGACACCTACACCGCCACCGGCGAGGTGCTCGTCCGCTCCGCGATCTCCGACCCCTTCGCCGCCGGATCCACCGCGGACAAGGGCATCAACATCGGCTCCGAGCGCCAGACCGCCGTCAGCGACACGGTGGGCACCCTGGCCGCCGGGACCCTCCTCAAGGCGGGCGACGACGTCACCGCCCGCGAGCTGCTCACTGGGCTCCAGGTCACCAACCCGCCCAACACCCTCACCCTCCGCTTCTCCTACACGGCCGCCACCCCCGAGCAGGCCCGCGCCCGCGCCGAAGCCCTCGCCGGGGCCTACCTGGCCCACCGCAAGGCGCGCACCCTGGAGAGCATCCAGAACATGTCCGACGGCTACCGGGCCCAGCTCCGCCCGCTGGAGGAGAAGCGCGACCTGCTGGAGGACCAGACAGGAACGGGCGCGGAGGACGACGTCAGCAGCGCCCGCGCCAACATCATCGTCTCCATCTCCGAGCTGAGCCGGAAGATCTCCGAACTGAAGGCCCTGGACACCACCCCCGGCTACCTCAACAAGAAGCCCGTCGCCCCCACGTCGCCCACCGGCCCGGGACTGCCCCTGCTCCTCGGGCTCGGCGGCGTCGTCGGCCTCGCCCTGGGACTGCTGCTCTCCTGGGTGCGCCTCGTCTTCGACCCCGCCGTACGCTCCCCCCGCGAACTGGTCCGCTCGCTCGGCGCGCCCCTGCTCGGCACCCTGCCCCGGGAACGCACCGCCGCGGGCAGCCTGCTCGCCATCGGGCGCGGCGCCTCCCGGCTGGCCGAGGAGTACCGCGCCGTCGCCTTCCGGCTCGCCTACGACCCGTCGTTCGCCGAGAGCCGCCGTCTGCTGGTCACCGCCCCCCGCGGCGACAACACGGCCGCCGCCGCCGCGGCGGCCAACCTGGCCGCCGCATTCGCCGAGATGGGCCGCGACGTCCTGCTCGTCGAGGCCGACCTGCGCACCCCCTCGCTCGCCCGCGACCTCGGCTCCGGCTCCCACGGGGTGCGCCCGCCACGCTGGGCCGGCGAGGAAGGCGGTGGCTGGCCCGTCGGCGGTCGCACCAACGTGGACGTGCCCGGCTCCGGGGCCTTCGCCCTGATCCCCGGGACCACCGTCGACAACGTCCCGCGCGCCCTGACCTCCCCGCCCGTCGGCCGCATCGTCGCCGAGGCCGACCGTCCCGGCAACGTCGTCATCGTCCTCGCCCCGCCCGTCCTGTCCTACGCGGACGCCGTCGCCCTGGTCGACCGGGTGGAGGGCGTCATGATCGTCTGCGACCCGCGCGAGGTGCACCGCAGCGACCTCGAACGCATCCGCGAGATCATCGGCGCCTCCGGAGGCTCCGTTCTCGGCGCGCTGCTCCACCCCGGCCGCAGGCGGCTGCGGCGCGCGGAGCGACGGGCGAAGCCGGCCCGGCGCCGGGGCGGTGGCGGCGGCCCCGCCCCCACCGCCGGGCCGGACGCTCCCGAGACCACCGGCGATCCCACCGAGACCCTCGGCCTGCGCGCCTTCACCCAGCCGGCCGCACGCGGGTGAGAGCCCGCACCGCCGTCCTCTGCTCGGTCGCGGACCAAGGTGTGGCGGCGCTCACCAACATCCTGGTGCTCCTCGCAGCCGCCCGGCTCTCCACCGTCACCGACTTCGCCCGCTTCTCCGCGGTCTACCTGGTCTTCACGGTGCTCCTCGGCGTCGCGGGCGCGTACACCGGGCAGCCGCTGGTCCTCAAGCGCGGCGCCGGGGAGGAGACCCGGTCCGCCTGCCGGTCCGCGCTCGCCTTCACCGTCCTCGCCTCGGCCGCCCTCGGCGCGCTGCTCGCGGCGGTCTGCGCCCTTGTCCCCGGCGACACCGCCCGCGCGCTGACGACACTCGGCCTCGTGCTCCCCGTGGTGCTGGGACAGGACGCGGGACGGTACGCCTTCGCCACCCTCCAACGCCCCCATCTCGCCCTGACCGGAGACCTGTTGCGGCTCGCCTGCGTGCTGGGGGCGCTCGCCGCGCAGGAGTACGGGGCGTCCCCGGCGCGGCTGATCGCCGTCTGGGGCCTCTCCGCGCTGCCCGCCCTGCTCCTGTCCGCCGCCCTCCTCCACCGGGCCACTGCGGGCGCCCCGGTCCGACTGCGCCCGATGCTGCGGCGCGGCCATCTCGGACGGCGCTTCACCGTCGAGTTCGGCGTCGGCAACGCGACCGGCCAGCTGTCCGTGCTCGGCCTCGGCGCGGTCGGCAACCCGCTGCTCGTCGGCGCGCTGCGCGGGGCGACCACCCTGTTCGGACCGCTCAACGTGCTCTACACCTCGGCCACCTCCTTCGGCCCCCCGCTGCTCGGCCGCATCGGCGACGAACGCCGCCGCGTCCGGGCCACCGCCGCCCTCGCCGCCGTCCTCGCGGCGACCGCCGCCCTCTGGGCCACCGTGCTCGCCCTGCTGCCCGCGCGCGCCGGACGCGCACTGCTCGGCGACACCTGGCCCACGGCCGCCGCCCTGCTCCCCGCCACCGGCAGCCAGTACGCGGCGATGGCCGCCGGCACCTGCGGACTGCTCGCCCTGCGCATGCTCGACCCGCGCACCACGCTCACCATCCAGGTCGTCTTCTCGCTCACCGCCGTGGCGCTTCTCGCGGGCGGTTACGTCGTCGGGGGCGTCCCGGGCGCCGCCTGGGGACTGGCCCTGGGCTCGCTCTGCAAGGCCGTCGCGACCTGGATCAGGGTGGCCCGGCTCCGCCGCCGGGGGCCCACGCCCGAGGAGCCCGTCAGCGCCGACGCGCTGCCCGCTGCTCCCTGAACGTGGTGATCAGCACCAGGCACAGGGCCGCGATGGCCAGCTTCCCCACCGCCTGGAGGAGCGGACCGCGCAGCAGGATGAAGGTGTACCCGGCGATGAGCGGGGCCGCGATCGCCAGCACACTGCCGGGCCCCGGCCCCGCCCGGGTGACCGCGAGGGCGTACCTGCGGTCGGTGCGGGCCGCCGCGTAGCCGATCAGCGCGAACCCGCCGACCATCCCGGCAGGACCGAGATCGACCCAGAACTCGGTCCACAGCGGGGCCGAGAGATTGGTCATCCGCAGCCCCATCCACTGCCCGACCCGGACCCCGGTGTCCTCCGGCTTCCCGCTCCACACCGCACGCGGCACGAAGAACAGCGCCGAGCCCGTCAGCTGGCGGCCGTAGGTGTGCCCCCGGGTATCGACCCAGGAGATGGTGTTGGCGAA
The DNA here is from genome assembly GCF_044329855.1 of Streptomyces sp. NPDC017520. Classification (NCBI taxonomy): domain Bacteria; kingdom Bacillati; phylum Actinomycetota; class Actinomycetes; order Kitasatosporales; family Streptomycetaceae; genus Streptomyces; species Streptomyces sp. NPDC017520. Next base: position 374,084 of record NZ_JBIRKB010000004.1, on the reverse strand, counting down.
CATCACCATCTGGTCGTAGTCCTTGGTCACCAGCGGATCGAAGACCGAGGCCGACTGCACGGGCCGCTCGCCCCCCTCCTCGTACCGGAACTTGTCCGCGTACGGGAACACCACCAGCGCCCCCACCACCCCCGTCGTCAGCACCGTCCGGTAGAACGCCGCACTGCTCGGGAACGCGGTGAACACGAACGCCATCAGCACCGTCAGGAACCAGTAACGGGCGTTGGAGACAGGGTTGTTCACCACGAGGTTCAACGCCGCCAGCGCCACCCACACCAGCACCGTCGACGGGGTGCGCCGGGCCCGCCGGGAGGTCGCCAGCCGGCGGGTGTAGAACAGCAGCGCCAGCAGCGCCGGGACCTGGCCGAAGCCCTTGATGAACGCCGAGCCCACATTCGACCCCTCCGTCACCACCCCGCTCGCCGCGACGGTCTCGTTGATCTCCTGCCGGCTGGAGAAGAAGACCGCGGGCCCGCCCAGCTTCAGCACGTAGAACGCGCTCGCCGCGAAGGCCAGCAGCACCAGGAGCCGCAGCCGCACCGGATGCGCCCGGGCCGGCCCGCCGCCCGGGCCCCGTGCGGAGGGGGTACGGCGGCGCAGCGGACGCCGCGACGCCAGCAGCGCCCCCAGGTCGTAGGCCGCACACCCCACCAGGATCATCGCGATCGCGGTCACCAGGTCCTGGCGCGGCCCCACCATCGGCGTCGGCGTCTGCCCGATCACCACCTGGGCGAACGGCGCCACGCCCATCGCGATGTACACGAACATCCAGAAGACGCCCTGGAGCAGCCGCCGCCGGGTCGAGAGGATCATCGTCGCGAGCCGGGCCCCCGCATAGCAGGTCAGCACCAACTGGAGCCAGTACGCCGTGTCCCGGACCCCGGGGCCGGGCTGGGCGGCGATCACCGCGGGCAGAAAGCAGACGAGCCCCAGGACGAGCGGCACGGACAGCGCCCGCGACAGCATCGACCAGGCGATCGGCCGCTCGGGCGGCTCCGGGGGGCCGCCCGGGCCTCCCGGCCACGCCGGACGAGCGGCCACGCGGTCGGCCTCCCCCCGCGCCGACGTGTGCACCGACGTCATGCGCCCCCCAGGGATCAGTGAACCGCTGAACACTCTAACGAATCCGCCCACGTGAGGAAGGTCGATGGCTACTCTGTGAACAAGTGGCCGTGATCGAGGGGAACTCCGGTGAAAATCCTGCATGTTGTCACGCTCCACACTCCGGACCACGCCTTCGGCGGTCCGACCCGGGTGGCGTTCAACCTGTCCAGGGTCCAGCGGGCAGCCGGGGACGACGCCCGCGTCATGGCCCTCGGCGACGGCTTCCCCGACGGCGAACTGCCCCGCCAGGTGGAGGGAGTTCCGGTCCACCTCTTCCAGGCGCGGCACCTGCTCCCGATGTTCGAGGTCAGCGGCATCACCTCCGGGGCGCTGCTGAACACCGCGCGCCGCATGATGCGCGGCGCCGACCTCGTGCACGTCCATCTGATGCGGGACCTGGTGACCCTGCCCGCGGCGCTCCTCGCGCTCGCGACCCGGACGCCCCTGGTCGTCCAGACGCACGGCATGATCGACCCCACCGAGAAGAAGGTCGCCCAGCTCACCGACCTGCTCGGGGTCCGCAAGGTGCTGCGCGACGCCGACGCCGTCCTGCACCTCACCGAGATGGAGCGGGTCGATGTGAACGCCGTCGCCGCCCCCGTCCCGCTCACCCGCACCGTACGGCTGGTCAACGGGGTGCGCCCGCAGGAGCGCAAGCCCGCCCGCGACCCCGGCCGCCCGCCCACCGTGCTCTTCCTCGCCCGGATCCAGGAGCGCAAGCGGCCCGAGGACTTCGTCGCCGCGATGCCGCACGTCCTCGCCCGCCACCCGGACGCCCGGTTCGTGCTGGCCGGGCCGGACACCGGCGCGCTGGCCTCCACCCTCGCCCTCGCCCGGAAGCTGGGTGTGGCCGGCTCCCTCGACCATGTGGGTCCGCTGGAGCACGATCAGGTGCTCGCCGCCGACCGCGAGGCCGATGTGTATGTGCTGCCGGCGATCGAGGAGCCGTTCCCGGTCTCGGTGCTGGAGGCGATGTCGGTCGGCACTCCGGTCGTCATCACCCGCACCTGCGGGCAGGCCCCCGATGTGGCCGGGGCGGGGTCGGGCCGGGTCATCGACAGCCGGGTCGGCGAGGACGCGGCCAACGCCCGCAAGGTCGCCGACGCGATCCTGGAGCTGCTGGAGCCGGAGGCCGCCGAGCAGGCGGGCAAGGCCGCCTGGGAGCTGGTGAACGAGCGGTTCACCATCGAGGCCGTCACCGCCACCCTCCGGCGGACCTACGAGGACGTGGTCCGCCGGCGGCGGGGGTGGTGACCGCGCCGATCGTCAACGCGGCGGCTTCTCCCTCGACTTGAGCGCGATCTGCCAGCGGTAGAAGCTCATCGCCAGCGCGAAGTCGAAACCCGCCCGGCCGTCCAGGAAGCCCCGCTTGTAGAGATACATGTAGGCGAAGGACACCACGGGCTTGAACGGAGCCTTGTGGAACAACTGCCCCTGGCGCGACTTGACCTGGCGCACCTGCTCCTTCACCTCGGGGTGCTGCTCCAGCCATGCCTCCCAGTCCGAGTAGCGGTTGTGCCGCTCGAACCAGGCGGTCACCGGATCGAGGTCCTGGTGCTCGATCGGGTGGGTGAGCGTCCCCACCGTCGCCGCGACCGGCTGGTAGTGGCCCTCCACCTCACCGATGCCGGGGGCGTCGAGGTCCCCGACCTCCGGGTAGTGGGAGCGGGTCCGGTCGGTCAACGACCGTTTGCGGATGGTGTATCCGTGCCGCAGCCGCTTCCCCGAGAACCAGTAGCCGAGCGGTATGTCGTACGCGGCCGGCTTCGGGGCCGCCGGGTCCCGGAAGGTCTGCCGCAACTCGGCCAGCAGCCCGGGGCTGAGCCGCTCGTCGCCGTCCAGGAGCAGGATCCAGTCCAGGTCGGTGCGGACGTTCTCCAGGCACCACTGCTTCTTCCGCGGGTGGCCTCCGTCCCAGGTGTACGTGATCACCTCGGCCCCGCACTCCTCGGCGATCTTGACGGTGTCGTCGGTGCTGTGGGAGTCCACCACCACGACCGCCTCGAAGTGACCGAGCACCGATCTCACCGCCTCCGCGATGTTCAGGCCCTCGTTCTTCGTGGGGATCGCCACGGCTATCGGCAGCTTCGGCTTTCCTGCGGTCATCCCTGGGCTCCTTCGGGCAGCCAGGCGTAGCAGCCTGTGGAGGTGAACGTGCGGGCGGACTTCGGGATCGTGATCGTGCGGGACGTGCCGGTGTCGGACGTGCCCGAGGACAGTTCCTTGCCGCCGGCCCCGGTGATCTGCCAGGAGCAGCCCGTGGTGGGGGAGGCGGACCGGTAGACGCCCGGCCGGAGCTTCTTCCCGGTGTGTGTGCCGTCCGGGTAGGTGTACGCGGCCTCGTCCACCAGGTCCTGGTGCTGGGGGCAGAGCCCCGTGACCGCGTCCGCCGCGTCCGGGATCTCGTCCGTCGCGATGGCGCCGACGGCGGTGTCCCGGTCGGCCTTGACCAGATAGCGGAGCCTGTCGCACGCCTCCTGGCCGGTCTGGAGCACGGCGGCCGGGTCCATGCCCTCGGGCACCCGGTCCGCCAGGTACTCCTTCTGCTTTTTCGTGAACGTCCCGGTGGCCGGGGTGATCCCGTCGGACGGTGTCTTCGGGCCCGTGGCGGTAGCGGAGGGGCCGGCGGCGGCCGGCGCCTCGGGCTTCCCGGTCCGGGGCGTCGCGGATGGGGTGGGCGTGCCGGCGGACGGGCCGGGGGCGGCGGGCCCGGAGGCCGCGGGGCGCTGGGCGCCCGCGGCCTCCGGACCGTTCCCGCCGGCGGACGAACCGCAGGCGGCCAGCGCCGCCGTCGTCATGACGACGACGGCGCCGGCCAGGAACGGGTTCCTCATCGGATCAGTCATTCCTCAGGGCGTAGTGCGCGCTGACCTGCGAAGCGGTCAGCGTGGTCGGGTAGACGGCGGTCTCGTCGATCTGCCCGGCGAAGAAGTTGCTCGTCGGGCGGCTCGACCAGCCGGACAGGTTGTCCCCGCCGACCCGCCAGTAGCCGGGGTTGCCGTCGTTGCCGGAGACCAGGATGTTCGACGCGCGCAGTTGCCCGTCGACGTACAGCGCCATGCCTTGCCCCAGGGGGCCCTGGGTGGCGACGACGTGGTGCCACTGGCCGTCGTTGTAGGCGCCCGGGGTGGTGACGGTCCGCGCCCCGCTGCTCTGCACGCCGAACACGAGCCGTCCGTCGTTGCGCATGTAGACGTGCTTGTCGTGGCGGGTGCTGTTCTGCTGCGTCCTGTTCCCGAAGCCGATGATCTTCCCGCCCCGGGTCGTGGTGGTCCTGATCCAGGTCTCCACCGAGAACCGGGCGGGCGCGGCGTGCAGCCGGTTGCTGTACGCGTATTCGTCGGTGCCGTTGAAGCCGATCGCCGTCGAGGGCCCGGCGACCGCGGCGGGGGTCTGCCGGTAGGCGGGGCCGTTGCGCAGGAAACCGTTGTCGAGATTCCCGCTGCTGTCGTGGGCGAACGTGGACGTGCCCTCGTCGTAGCGCCAGTAGAGGTTCGCCCCGTCGGACCTGACCCGGGCCGGATAGGCCTCCGTCGCGTTCTCCACGGTCGCGGACCGGGCCGGGGACTTGGCGCTGGTGTTGATGCCGTCGCTCGCGGTGATCCGGTACGAGTGGGTCTCGCCCGGCGCGACGTCGGTGTCCGTCCAGGTCAGCTGGGGCCGGTCCCAGAAGACCGAGTAGCCGGTCGTCGTGTGGACCGGGGTGTTGGAGCCGTCCTTGTAGATCCGGTAGGTCAGCTCACCGTCGTCGGTGTCGAAGCTGGTCTGCCAGTTCACGTCGATCCGCCCCGGGGTCAGCGTGGACAGGCTGACGTTGGGCACCCAGGGCGCGCCCGTGTCGGGGCCGTCCGCGAACCGGGTCAGCCCTTGCTGCCGGTCGCCGTTGACCGTGGTGAACTCGCCGCCCACCCAGAGGTAGTGGCGGCCGCCGCTGCTCGTCTGGCTCATCACCCGTGGTCCGACGGGCTCACCGATGCCGTCGTTGGTGTCCGGGAACCACGGGAGCAGCTTGGGGTCGTCGACCGACTGGGCCAGCAGATGCTTGCGCGGCTGGTCGGGGAAGGCCCCCATGCTGGAGCAGTCGTGGGCGTGGCTGCCGCTGTACAGCACGCCGGAGTGCACCAGCACCGCCTGGGTCGCGCCGAGGCAGGTGTCCCGCCAGCGCTGGTCGAAGTCGTCGAGGTCCAGTGCGATGCGCCCGTCGAACACCCCGCCGCCGGTGCCCTCGTTGGCCGTGTAGAAGCCGGTGGCGTCGGTGGCGATGTCCTGGACGGTGGAGTTGTTGTGAATGAACCCCGGGTAGGACTTGGTGAGTTGTCCGGTGGTGGCGTCGACCACGGCCAGGGCGTGGGTGTTCGTTCCGTTGATCCGGAAGAAGTCCCCGCCGAGCAGCACGTGTCGCCCGTCCGGAGTCACCTCGACCGCCCGTGCGACCTCGTCGGCGTCGGCCGTGAAGGGCAGCAGTGAGGCTCCGGTCGTGACGGCGGCGAAGTGGTTCCTGGTCTGCCCGCCGACCGTGGTGAAGTCGCCCGCCAGGTAGACGGTGTCGTCGGTGACGGCGAGCCCCCGCACGGTCGCCGAGACCCCGATCTTGAAGGTGTTGCTGACCGTGCAGGTCTCGGTGTCGATCGCCGCGATGTTGCTCACCCCGACCCCGTTCACCGCCCCGAACTGACCGCCCGCGTACAGCGTTTCGCCGTCCGGGGACAGTGCCAGGGACCGGACGGTCGCGGTCCCCGATGAGATGGTGAAGGAGAGCGAGCAGTCGGTGGGCGCCCCGGTCGCCGCGTCGAACGCGGCGAAGTTCACCGCGGGCTGTTCGTCCGTTCCGGGGGCGGCGGTGGGGGGCCGCAGGGTCGAGAAGGTGCCGCCCGCGTAGACGACGCCGTCTCCGGCGGCCATCGACCAGACGATGCCGTTGGTCTGCCAGGTGGTGAGGTCGTCCGCGGTGATGGCGACCGGTGGTGTCAGCGCCGCCGCCGGAGAGGTCCCGGCCGCGGTCGCGGTCAGGGCTCCGGCCAGCAGGCCGAGAGCGGCGGAAGCGGCCCGCACACGGCCGCGTCCTCCGGTTCTCCGCCCCGTACTTCCGTTCATCATTCAGCTCCGAAGGTGAGATTCGAGCTGCGGCCTGGAGGCCGCGGATCCTGCCTCGCCGGACCGGACGGGCGGACTGTCGCTCCCGCCGCCGGTCGGGCGAGTGAGTAGGCGGAGCGGAGAGCTCCGCCCGGTGCCGGCGCGGTGAGCTCCACCGAGGGGCCGGTGGAGACGGCGGTCGCGCCGGTGATCGTCCCGGGCACGGGCGCGGCTGGCGCCGGCCGGGAGTTGGGGGTGACCGACGACCTGGTCCGGGCGCCGGTGAACGGCATCGCGCGGCGGTCGTCGGTGGAGGCGGCCATCGGGCCGGACGGGTCCGCCGGGCGTACGCGCGGGAACGCGCCGCCCGGCCCGTTCACCTGTCCACCCGGACGGCGGCGCCGCTCAGCTGGTCGTCCAGGCGGCGGATGTCGGCGTCGACCATGATGCGGGCCAGCTCGCGCGAGCGCACCTCGGGCTTCCAGCCCAGCAGTTCCCCGGCCTTGGACGCGTCCCCGATCAACGCGTCGACCTCGCTGGGGCGTTCGTACTTCGGGTCGTAACGCACGTGCTCGCGCCAGTCAAGGCCCGCGTGCTCGAAGGCGAACTCCACGAACTGCCGGACGCTGACGCCCTCACCGGTGGCGACCACATAGTCGTCGGGGGTGTCGCACTGGAGCATCCGCCACATGGCGTCGACGTACTCCGGCGCATACCCCCAGTCCCGGACCGCGTCCAGATTGCCCAGGTGCAGGCGGTCCTGGAGCCCGGCCTTGATCCGGGCGACGCCCCGGGTGATCTTCCGGGTCACGAAGGTCTCGCCCCGGCGCGGCGACTCATGGTTGAAGAGGATCCCGTTCACCGCGAACATGCCGTATGCCTCGCGGTAGTTGACCGTGGCCCAGTAGGCGTAGACCTTCGCCACGCTGTACGGGCTGCGCGGGTGGAACGAGGTGTTCTCGTTCTGCGGGGGCGGGCTGGCGCCGAACATCTCGGAGGACGAGGCCTGGTAGATCCGGGTCTCGATGCCGCTGGCCCGGACCGCTTCCAGAAGCCGGACGGTGCCGAGGCCCGTGACGTCACCGGTGTACAGCGGGGCGTCGAAGGAGACCCGCACATGCGACTGCGCGCCCAGGTTGTAGACCTCGTCGGGCTGGATGTCGCGCAGCAGGTTCACCAGGGCCACCCCGTCGGACAGGTCCGCGTGGTGCAGCACGAAGGAGCGCTCCGGCTCCTCGGGCCCCTGGTAGATGTGGTCGATCCGCTCGGTGTTGAAGCTGGAGGAGCGGCGTATGAGGCCGTGCACCGTGTATCCCTTGTCGAGCAACAACTCGGCCAGATACGAACCGTCCTGGCCGGTCACTCCGGTGATGAGCGCGGTCTTCGCCACGATTCCCCCTTCTCTGCTGATCGCCTCGGCGGCGACGTTCACCGACATATCTGAATTGGGGCGTTCTGTGGTGAAGTGTCACCACAGTTCCCTTCTGCTGGCACAATCCGAGCCATGACGACCGAACTTCCCGCCTCTTCCCAGGAATCCGATCGCCCCCTACTGCGTCCCGGCTCCCGCATATTCGTCGCGGGACACCGCGGCCTGGTCGGCTCGGCGGTGGCCCGCCGCCTCGCCGACGACGGCCATGAGGTGCTCACCCGTGGCCGCGACCTCCTCGACCTGCGTGACGCCGCGGGGACCGGGGCGTATCTGAAGGAGGTACGCCCGGACGCCGTGGTGCTGGCCGCCGCCAAGGTCGGCGGGATCATGGCCAACAGCACGTACCCCGTGCAGTTCCTGGAGGACAACCTGCGTATCCAGCTCAGCGTGATCGCCGGTGCGCACACGGCCGGGGTCGAGCGGCTGCTCTTCCTCGGCTCGTCGTGCATCTACCCCCGGCTCGCGCCCCAGCCGATCCGTGAGGACGCGCTGCTCACCGGCGAACTGGAGCCCACCAACGAGGCCTACGCCCTTGCCAAGATCGCCGGAATCGTCCAGATCCAGTCCTACCGGCGGCAGTACGGCGCCGCCTACATCAGCGCCATGCCCACCAATCTCTACGGGCCCGGCGACAACTTCGACCTGGAGACCTCGCACGTGCTGCCCGCGCTGATCCGCCGCTTCCACGAGGCGCGGCGGGACGGGGCCCCCGAGGTGACCCTGTGGGGATCCGGCTCCCCGCGCCGCGAGTTCCTCCATGTGGACGACCTCGCCGCCGCCTGCGTCACCCTGCTGGAGGGCTACGACGGCGACGAGCCCGTCAACATCGGCTGCGGCGAGGACCTCACCATCCGCGAACTCGCGGAGACGGTACGGGAGGTGACGGGATACCGGGGCGGCATCGACTGGGACACCTCGAAGCCCGACGGGACGCCCCGCAAGCTGCTCGACGTCACCCGCCTCTCCTCCCTCGGCTTCACGCCGCGGATCCCGCTGCGCGACGGCATCGCCCGCACGTACGCCTGGTGGCTCGGCCAACTCCAGCCCGGTCAGTGACCGTTCGCCGCCGCCGGGAGGTGTCTCGCGGCGGCGAACCCGCTGTGCTCCTCGCATCCTCGCGCCCGCCACCCTCAGTACGCCCCGCGGCCGTCGGCGACGGCGCGCACGGTACGGGCGAGGAGTCCCAGGTCGGCGGCGACCGACCAGTTGTCGACATACCAGAGATCGAGCGAGACGGTCTCCTGCCAGGTCAGATCGGAGCGGCCGCTCACCTGCCACAGGCCCGTCAGTCCCGGCTTCACGGCGAGCCGGCGGTGCTCCCGCTCGTCGTAGCGCGAGGCCTCCTCCGGCAGCGGCGGCCTCGGGCCCACCAGCGACATGTGCCCCAGCAACACGTTGACCAGCTGCGGGAGTTCATCGAGCGAGGTCCGCCGCAGCAGCCGCCCGACCGGCGTCACCCGAGGGTCGCCGCGCATCTTGAACAGCGGTCCGTCAACCTCATTGCTCGCGGCGAGCTGCGCCTTGAGGCTCTCCGCGTCCGCCACCATCGTGCGGAACTTCCACATGGTGAACGGCCGGTTGTGCTGCCCCTGTCGGACCTGCCGATGGAAGACCGGCCCCCGCGAGGACAGCCGGACGCTCAGTGCCACCGCCAGCAACAGGGGCGCCAGGATCAGCAGCCCGAACAGGGCCCCCGTGCGGTCCAGCACGTTCTTCAGCACCGCCTGCGGCCCCCCGCGCAGCGGTGGTGCGACGTGCAGCAGGGTGAGCCCGGCCGCGGTGGCGGGGCGTACCCGCTCGGCCGCCACCCCGGTCAGCTCCGAGACCACGGACAGGGCGACGCCCCCCTCGTGCAGCCCCCAGCCGAGCCGGCGCAGCCGGTCCCCGGTCAGCTGGGGCCCGGGGGCCACCAGCACCAGGTCCGCCGCGTGGGCGTAGACCCCGCCGAGCACCGTCGTCACGTCGTCGTCGGCCGGGCAGGACGCGAGGCGCCCCGGCACCTGCACACCGTCCAGCTCCAGCCGGGCGGTGCCAACGGGTATCGCGGCGACCAGGCGATAGCCGTGGTCCGTACCGGAGTTGAGCCGCTCGGCCGCCCGGCCCACGGCCGGGGCCTCGCCGACCAGCAGCACCCTGCGGGCCCGGTGGCCCCGTCGTCCGGAGCGCTGCCACCGGCGCAGCCCCGCCCCCGCCGTGGCGATGAGCAGCCCCGGCGCCACGGCCACGACGGCCGTGGCCGGGTCGACCGGGCTCCCCGCCGCCGTGTGCAGGACGGCCAGCAGGCCGATGAGCACGAGCCAGTCCCCGACCGGGCCGAGCGCGTCGCCGGGCCCGGTCCCCGGCTGGTCCGTGTACCGCCCCCGGGCGCCGCGCAGCCCGGCCCAGACCAGCCCCGCCACCACGGCGGCCGCCACCGGGCGCGGCTGGTCGCCGGCGCGCAGCAGCAGCCAGGCAGGACCGGCCAGGCCCAGCAGGTCGGTCAGCGCGGCGAGGGCCGGGCCGGCGGCCGGTTTCCGCCGGGCCGGCGCCCGGCCGGCCGGGTCGCGCTGTGCTGTCGGGGCCCTCCACAGCTGTTCCAGGGCCGCCGTGCGGTTCCGGGACGCGGCGGTGCGAGGGCGTGGCGCGCCCCGGAGCCCCACCGGCCCGGTCAGGTCGGTATCAGGTATTTCGACATGCCCCATGAACCCCCCAGTCACAGTCGCACCCCCACAAACGGGACGCATCCGCCGATCCCATGGACTGACGGATGCGCCCTCGCTCGGTGCACGATATCCACACACGTGCCATTTCGCTGGAGTTCCCGTGAAGTTCAGACGGCTCGTTCCAGACGCCGTTGATCGGCCGGAACCATCCGATGTCGCCTTGTGGGTACGGATGTTAGGGGAGGGGCAGACCGGCAAGCGCTTGTGCCGGGCGGTGCCCGGGAACGACTCGCGGAGCCCCGGCTCCGGTGCGCTCCGGCGGAAACGCGCGAACCCCCTGGTCGGCGGCGTGCCGGGCCAGGAGGTTCGCGGATCGGCCGGCCCGTCCCGAGAGGTGGGGGAGCCGCTACGGGGTCAGGACGCGCCGTCCGTGCGCCTCCTGGTGCGCCGGTGGAGCAACAGCCCAGTGCCAACGAGGGCCACTGCCGCGAGAGTTGCCGACATCACCGTGACCCCGGTGGCGGCCAGGCCGCCGCCGGCGGACGTGGTGACGGCTGAGGTGCCGCCGCTGACCGTGGAGCCGGTGCCACCGGACGCGCCGGAGCCGTCGGCCGTGCCGGTGGAGCCGGAGCCCCCGGTGGTGGAGCCGCCGCCGTGACGGTGGGCGTCGCGGCCGAGGTGCGGGGGCCTAAGTTAATGTCTGTGGGGTTGTCAACAACGGCGCTGTCGGCGGGGGCTGTTGACCCGCGGCGCCGAGGGCGGTGCCGAACCCGGTTCGTAAGCCCGGTTCCTCACCCTCGGGGTCCGCCCTGTCCGAGGCCGGCGCGACCGCGGTGACCTGGGCCGCGCCCGCCGCGGGCCGGGCTCAGCGCACCCCGTCGGGCCGGAACTGCACACTGATGCGCGGTCCGACGGCCCGCGCGGTCTTGGGGATCGCGTGCTCCCACGTGCGCTGGCAGCTGCCGCCCATGACGATCAGGTCGCCGTGCCCGAGCGTCCTGCGGAGGGGAGCGGGGCCCGGATGGCGAGGCCGCAGCGCGAGGTGCCGGGGGGCTCCCAGCGAGAGGATCGCGACCATCGTGTCCTCCGCGCTTCCCCGGCCGATGGTGTCCCCGTGCCAGGCCACCCCGTCCTGCCCGTCCCGGTAGAAGCACAGCCCCGCCGTGGTGAACGGTTCGCCCAGCTCGGCCGCGTAGTGCTCGCCCAGCCCGGCGCGGGCGGCTTCCAGGGCCGGGTGCGGAAGGGGGTCGCGGCGGCCGAAGAAGGCCAGCAGCCGGGGGACCGCCACCACGCGCTCGTACATGACGCGCTGCTCGGCCCGCCAGTCGACCTCGCGGACCAGCGACTCGAACAGGGTGTCCGCGCCCCGGAGCCACTGCGGCAGGACGTCGATCCAGGCCCCGTGTCCCAGGTCGGTACGCCGCAGTCCGCTCAGGGGGGCGGTTTCGACCTCGGTCCCCTGGTCGAAAAGCGAGCTTTGCAGGTGTACGGCCATGAGGAGAGCGTAGCGCTATTCGAGCAGGTGTGCGAATAGCGCCCCCGGGGGCCCGGGTGTGGAGTGCGGGCGGCGCCGACGGGATCAGGCGCCGACGGGATCGGGCGTTGACCGGATCAGGTGCCGACCGGATCGGGCGTCGACCGGATCAGGCGCCGGCCGGGACGGTGGGCGAGCCCTCCGCATGGACGTCAGGCGAGCTCCGACCTGCACGCGCGTTCGGCTACCGTTCCCTCCGTACGAGCGGACGTCTTCACCCCACGCTGTTCTCCGAGGAGTTGCCCCCATGCCGCAGATCACCGTCGACTACTCCGGCACGCTCGCCGCGGCCTTCGACCGTCAGGCCTTCGCGCTCGCCCTGCATCCGATCGTCGCCGCCACCGTCGACGCCCGCCCGGAGGGTTGCAAGACCCGCTTCCGCCGCGTCGACGACTTCGTCATCGGCGACCGGGCAGACGGCCACGCCGTCCTGCACATCGAGATACGCCTGCTCCACGGCCGCACCGACGAGGCCAAGACCCGCCTCGCGGACGCCGTACTCGATCTGATCGCGGCCCGGGTCGAGCCGGCCGACGGCGTGACCCTGCACGCCTCCGTCGAGGTCCCCAACCTGGACGCCGCCTTCCGGAAGCGCTGAACGGGCACCGCGTCGGGGCGGGATGAGTCGAGGGAGGCCGGGTGCGTCGCCCCGGGGATGCCCTGGGCCCCGCTGACCCGGCGGCTGTGGAGCGTGCGGGACGGCGAGGCCGAGCACGGCCTGCTCGTCGACGATCTGCACGACCGCCCGGCCCCGCAGCCGCCAGGCGACGACCCCGGCCTGCTCGTCCGGGGGCGAGTCGCGGGTCACGTCGTCGAGCGGCTCCGCCAGGATGTGCGCCACGTTGTGCGCGGTGCGGGCGGTGGCCCCGATCCCCGACTCGATCGCCGGCCAGTGCCTCTCTGCCAACTGTTCACGCGCACACACCTGTTGGGCGGCCAGGCGGACGGCCTCGTGGTGGACGGCGTTGGCCGTGTCTGCGCGAACGCGGCCAAGACGGGCTGTGCATCATCGAATGCCGACATATGCCTGTGCGCGGTGTCAACGACATGCGCTCCGCCGTGATAGTGGCACCCGTGTACGCTGGGGAGATGACAGAGAATGCCGCTGCATCGGTCGGCGCCCTGGTCACCGGAGCCGAGATCGCTCGGTTGGCCGGTGTCACCCGGGCGGCAGTCTCCAATTGGCGTCGGCGCTATGACGACTTCCCCGCGCCGGGGGGAGGCGCCGCCAACAGCCCGCTCTTCTCGCTCGTCGAGGTCCAGGCCTGGCTGGACAAGCAGCGCAAGGGCCAGGAGATCTCGCCCGAGGTCGAGCTGTGGCAGGCGCTGCGGTCCGTCTACGGAGAACAGCTGGTCGCGGGCCTGGCGGAGGTGGCCGCCGCTTTGACCGGGAACCCCTCACCCGGCCTGCCCGACGAGGTGATGGACCGAGTGCGGCGCCTGGCCGGGAGTGAAGCGCCCGTCGACCTGGTCAACGGCCTGACCGAGCGGTTCGTGGACTCGGCGCGGCGGGCGGGATCGGACCAGGTGACCCCTGAACGCATCGTGCGGGCCGTGAGCCACTTCGCCCCCGCACTCCCCGCGGACGCGACGGTCTTCGACCCCGCCTGCGGCATCGGACTGCTGTTCCTGGCGGTCGCCTCGGGGACCGACGCGCGCTGCTGCGGTCAGGAGTCGGATGCCGACAGCGCTCGTTTCGCCCAGCTCCGTGCCGATCTCCTGGAGTGCGGCCGGGTCACCGTCGTGGCAGGGGATTCCCTGCGCGCCGACGCGTGGCCCGACCTCAGGGCCGATCTCGTGGTCTGCGATCCGCCGGCCGGCGTCACCGAGTGGGGGCGGGAGGAGCTGCTGCTCGACGCCCGCTGGGAGCTGGGCACACCGTCCAAGGCCGAGGGCGAGCTGGCGTGGCTGCAACACGCTTACGCGCATACCGTTCCGGGCGGCCACGTCCTGATGGTCATGCCGGCCTCGGTGGCCTACCGCAAGGCGGGGCGTCGCATCCGGGCGGAGCTCGTACGCCGCGGCATTCTGCGTCAAGTGGTCGCCCTGCCACCGGGAGTGGCGACCTCGCACTCCCTGCCTGTGCACATCTGGTGCCTCAGACGTCCCCACGGCACCGAGGACGCGGACGCCCGGCAGGCCGTGCGCATGGTCGACCTGACGGGCAACGGCCCGGACGACGGCCTGGACCCTGGCCCGGACCAGGTCGCGGAAGTGCCCTTGATCGAACTTCTCGACGACACCGTCGATCTCACCCCCGGCACGCACCTGCGGCCCCGTCACCGCGACTTCCCCGAGGAGTACGCGACCCTGCGCGAGGAAGTGGAGAAACGAATCACCCGACTGGTCGCCCTCCTGCCCGAGTTGGCCGAGGGCGGTGAGCCGGGATCGCTGGACGGCGCGACCACGAGCATCGCCGACCTCGCCCGGGCCGGGCTGGTCGGCTACGAGGACTCGGAGCCCGTCTCGGCGAGTGACCAGCTCGACACGGACTACTTGCGGGGGTTTCTCCGCAGCTCCGCGAACACCCGTCGCTCCACGAGTGCCAGCGGGACCCACCGCCTCGACACGCGGGGCGCGCGTCTGCCCAGGATGGGCATCGAGGAGCAGCGCCGCTACGGCTCCGCCTTCCGCTCCCTGTCCGCGTTCGAGCAGGACGCGCGCGAGATCGGCGAGCTGAGCAGACGGCTCGCCGATCTCGCACGGGACGGTCTGGCCACCGGTGGACTGGTGCCCGAGGACTGAGTGGTCGCGCGGGGCCGCGTCCGGGCTCCGCCCCGGCCCGTTCGGGGACCGGTCAGACGGAACGGGGGGCCGGTGCCGGAGACAGGAAGGGGCTCGGCTCCCCGCTCCACGTGACGGACAGGGCCTCGCGGGCGCGCGTGCAGGCGACGAAGAGCAGACAGCGTTCCCGGAGCAGATCGGCCTCGTGCTGCAGCGGGTCCGACTCCCGGGCGGTGACCCCGCGGGCGAACGGTACGGTGCCGTCGCTGACGCCGAGGACCGAGACCGCGCGGAACTCCAGCCCCTTCATCGCATGCATGGTGGCCAGACGAACGCCCCCGGACCCGTGCGGCACCTGGCCCTTGACCCGCACGATAGGTATGCCGGCGGCCCGCAGCTTCTCCTCCGCCGTGTCCAGGGCGAGGTTGAAGCGCGCGCAGACGCCGATCTCGTGCGGCTGGAGCCCTTCGGCGACCCACGACCGGACCCGGTCCACCAGGGCCTCACCCTCGTCCGCGCGCGTGGCGTGCCCCGCCAGCAGCGGACGGCTCCCGCGCAGGAGAGAGCGGTATCCGTCGAGGGAGTCCGTTCCCTCGCCCTCCAGCGCGCCGACCGTGACAGGGGAGAGCAGCCCGGCCGACCAGGTGAGGATCTCCTCGGTGGAGCGGTAGTTGACGCGCAACCGGAAGCTGCGGCCCGACGTGGCGATGCCCAGGGAGCCGAGGGACACCCGGGAGTCGTAGATCCGCTGGTGCGGGTCACCGGTGAGGAACAGGTCGTCGGGGCCCGGGGCGACGGCGGCCCGCAGCACCCGCCACTGCGCGGGATGCAGGTCCTGCGCCTCGTCGACCACGACGTGGGCGTACGGGGCCGGCCCGCCCTCCAGCAGCTCGGCCGCGCGTGAGCAGATCCGCAGGTGAGTGGTTTCTCCCCGGTCGCGCAGCAACTGTTCGAAACGCTCCACCGCGCTCCACACCTCGCGCCGGCGCGCGGGGCCGAGGCCGGTGCCGCGGCCGCGACGGCTCGCGCCGAGGTACGCGTCGAGACCGCGCAGGTCCTGGCCGAGAACGATGTGCCGGTACTCCTGCGCGAGGAACTGCGCGGTGAACGGCAGACCGAGCTGCTTGACCGTCTTCTCCCACAGCTGTCGTTGCTCCCGGTCCCCGATCGGCGTGGGCGTGGTCGCCGACGCCGCCCGGTGGACGCCGTTCGCGAAGGCGTCGACCGTCGTCACGTCCACGCGCGCGAGCGCCTTCCCGTCCTGGTCGAGGAGCAGGCCGAGCATGGAGCGCAGTCCGGCCGCGAGCGCGTTCGTGTACGTGGTCAGCAGGATGCGGCTGTCCGGGGACCGGCCCAGGAGATGCCGTACCCGGTGCAGGGCGGCCACCGTCTTCCCGGTGCCGGGTCCGCCGGTGACCTGGACGGGACCGCCGTACGAGGTGCGGTAGGCGACGCGCCGCTGGGAGGGGTGGAGGAAGACCCGCCAGGCCTCGAAGGGCTTCTCCAGGGCCTCCTCCAGTTCCTGCGGTCCGGTGACCAGGCGGATACGCGCGGTCGTGTTGGCGATCACCGTCGCCAGGTCCTCGACCGGGTCGGCCGGCGCGTCCGCGGGACGGCGGACCGCCACGACGTCCCGGTACACCTCGTCAGGGCTGAAGTTCAGCGCGAGGTACTGGAGGACCTCCAGCTGGTCCTCGGGCAGGAGCGTGGCGAAGGCGTCGAGCTGCTGCTTGTCGACCATGGAGCGGGCGGCGCGCAGGACCTGGTCGTCGATGCCCAGCTCGCGCAGCGTGCCGTCGGACACCTTCGCGAACAGCAGCCGAGGGGCCTGGCGTGCGGCGGTCTCGTACACCGGTGTCAGCTCGTCCAGGGCGACGGCGTTGCGCACCTCCAGCGCCCGGGTCGCGGAGTTCGCGCTGTACAGGCGCTTCGCGGCCCAGGTGTAGGCGTCGTCGTGCGGCAACACGTTGACCAGGAGGAAGACGTCGCTGCCGTCGTCGGGCGCGAGGACGACGCCCCGCCAGAAGTCGGTGATGCGGATGGTCCGCATCCGTCCGTCGCGCGCCTTCTCCACGGACTCCAGATGCAGTCCCTTGTCCGCGTTCAACTCGGCGGGGCTCAGAGCCTGGAACTTGGCCATGGCCTTGCGTACACCGGCGCGAACCGGCTTCTCCAGGGTCTCGTAGCCGTCCCAGAAACTCTGGGCGAAAGCGAGCCGGGGCATGGGGTCCTCCCGTGTGTGCCTGACGGTGGTTCAGGTTCGTGTGCGTGGCGGCGGCGACGGCCGCGCCCCGGCCAGCTGCCCGGCGATGCGCTCCAGCGCTGCCAGGAGCGCCGCCGGTGGAAGCGAGAGGTCGAGGCTGTGCTGGAAGAGCCGGATTCCGGCCCCGCGCACCTCATGGACGCGTACCGGTTCCCGGCCGGCCGCGTAGACGAGGTGTGCCTCGGGCAGCCCGAGGACGGTCGCGTAGGCGAGCGCCTGGTAGAGGTCGGCGTTGAGGAGGCCATCGGCCTTCTCGACCTTGTATTTGGCGTCCACGACGGCGACCGGGGCGCGGCCGTCGCCGCCGCGCACGACGAGGTCCGGACGTATGCCCACGCGTTTGGCGGCGTCGAGGTGGTGGGCGTCCTGCAAGCGGGCGGTCAGTCCGTGCTCCCGCACGGCCTCCCGCAGCCCGACGGTGACGAAGTCCTCGAACAGCTTGTTCATGTCGAGGAGGAAGCCATGGATGGAGAGCGGGTCGGCTCCGGCCGGCCGGTGTTCCGGGGACGTGCCGCGCAGGACGGCCTCGGCCAGTCGCAAGGCCGGCCGGTAGCGGGAGTTGAGGCGCGACGGCTGCCAGAGGGGCAGTTCCCGGCCCCGGACCAGAGGCAGGGCGTCGGCGAGGCGGAGACGTTGGCGGGCGAGGAGCCGCCGCACGGGCGCGGTCACCCCGGGCAGCCGGAGCAGCCGTTCGACGGCGGCACGCAGGATGCGGTTCTCGGCGGTGTCGGCGGTGTACGCGTCGTAACTGATCTCGACCGGCGGTGTCCGGCCGAAGCGCCGCCGGACCTGGTCGGCTTCCCGTATGCGACCACGCACGAACAACGCGGACTCCTCCACGGTCCGGTAGCCCTGGAGAACGCCCTGCCGCAGAGCCACGTCGATCTGTCGCTCCACGGCGTGCGCGAGCGCGGGGACGATGTCCTCGTGGCCCCCGGTGTCGATGTTCCCCTCCTGGCTGTCCCGCCAGGCCCTGGCCGGGTCGAGACTGAATCCGAGCAGGAAGAAGAGCCTGGCCACGGGCGTCTTGGGCATGATGCGCACGACGGGGCCGCCGGGGACGCTTACCGCGCCGACGCTGTTTCCCGCCCGCAGGAGCCAGTGCCCCTCCCGGCCGGGATCGGGGGTGGCGCTCCGCAGAAAGCCGGCGCGGGCGAGGGCCCGGCCGGCCTCGACGGGCAAGGGCACGGAGACGGCGGGGCCGTACTCGCGCAGCGACACCTCCCGCGGGCTCACGGGAGCCTTGCCCGCAGCGCGTCGAGGCCGTAACGGGCGGCGACGTCGAGTCCCTCACCGTAGTGGTGCTCCTCCAGGAGCGGCAGGATCTTCGTACGCCAGGTCCGGCCGAGGCCCCCGTCGCGGTAGACGCCCGGCTTCATCAGATACGACGGGCCGACGGAGAACTCGGGGTCGTCGATGAGGGCGTTGAGCGCGTCCAGGAGGCGGGCGGGTTCGTCGCCCTTGCCCTCGCGCTCCAGCCAGCGCGCCAGAAGACCGGCGGTGGGCTCGGTGCGGGGAGACAGTTCCACGAAGGCGAACCGGCGCCGCATGGCCGCGTCCATCAGGGCGATGGACCGGTCGGCGGTGTTCATGGTGCCGATCACGAAGAGATTGGGCGGCAGCCCGAAGTCGTCCCCCGAGTAGGTGAGCCGGACGGACCGCTCGCGGTATTCGAGCAGGAAGTACAGCTCACCGAAGACCTTCGCGAGGTTGGCGCGGTTCATCTCGTCGATGATCAGGAAGTGGGGGACGTGGGTGTTGCCCTCGCGGGAGGCGAGGTCCGCCAGCTCCCGGAGGGGTCCCGCCGTCAGCCGGAACGCGGCCTCGCGCGTCTCCGGGTCCTCCACGGGCCGGAACCCCTCGAAGAAGTCCTCGTAGGCGTAGGACGGGTGGAACTGGACGATCTTGACCTGTTCCGGGCCGCCGCCGAAGTGCTCCGCCAGCTTCATGGCCAGATAGGTCTTTCCGGTGCCCGGCGGTCCGTACAGCACCATCTGCCGTTCGTCGGCGAGGAGTTCACGCACCTCGTCCAGCCAGGCCCGGTCGTGCACGAGCAGCTTGTCCGCCAGGACGTCCGTCACCTCCGGCAGGACCAGCTCCCTCATCTCGGCGGAGGCCGGCAGGTCGGATGCGCCGTCCTCGTCCGGCCCGGCGGGCCCGGTCAGTGCGTCCAGCGTGTCCAGGACGACGGTCAGGTCGACGATGTCGTGCTGCACGGACAGCTTCTGCTGCACGGCTTCGGGAAGCTCCTCGTACGCCAGACCGTCAGGCCTCCAGGAGGCCGCACGCCGCAGATTCGACAGCCCGCCCGGGGACGCGGTCTGCACGGCCTCCCCGTCGATCCGCCCGAGGTACAACTGCCCTTCGCTTATGGTGGCCACCGTGTCGCCCACCCGCATCTGGGTGAGGAAGCCGTGGAGTTCGTCGACGAGGCCGCGCTTCTGGTTGTACGAGGCGGCGCCCTCGTAGCCGTCCTCCACGAAGCGGCGCAGCGCGCTCTTGGTCGGGTCGCTCTCGTCCAGCGGCGGCAGATGGGCCCCGGAGAGGGAGACGAACCCTCCCTGCAGCCACAGATGCCGCACCAGATTGTGTCCCGACACGTTGGAACCGCGCACCAGCCAGGCCTTCCTCGGCGCCCGCCACCCGGTGGAGAGGTAGTCGGCGAGCGGGTGGCCCTCGGCGGTGCGCCAGGATTCGGGCCCGGAGGCGTCGTATCCGTAGACCAGCCCGGCCGCCGCGGACGAGGAGTTGCACGTGATGTCCCGGGTCGTCACCCAGCGCGGCGGCGCACCCGGCGTGCCGTGCGTCGCCGGGGCGTCGGCGAGGGCGCCACTCGCACGGAGCTCCGCGCGCGACTGGCGCGCGTGGCGGCCCAGGCCCGGCCATGCCTCGGCGGCGACCGACGAGCCCTCGCGCAGCAGGAACTTGTGCGTGCCGTTGCCGCCGAACTCAACCAGGAGGCGGCCGAGCGCCAGTGCTCCGTCCTTGGGGAGTCTGATGTGGAACTCCGGTGCACCGGGGAGGTGTTGGGGTTGCGTCATGAATCACCTTCCGGGGCGGGCCTTGCCGAACACCGCACAGCCTAGCTGTTGACACTGTCAAGCCACTCGTACTGGCCAGTACACAGATTCTACGGATGTGTTGGCGGTGTAAACACACTAGGCTAAGGTGAGGGCACGGCCACGGCACTTCCGGATGGAAGGAGTGCGCGGTCGTGGGGTGGGGGCGGTATGAACGGGGAGTCGGCCATGTCCGAGGCCGAACGGCGTCTGATCGCAGCTGAGTTGCCTGATGTGATCCGGCGACTGCGGAGTTGCGCCTCAAGTGATGGCGTCATCAGCCGGGCGGTTTTCGAGAGGGAGGCCGAGCGGCTCGGGCTCGGCACCGAGGAGCAGCGCCGCAGGCTGCGTACGGGACTGGCTGGCGTCGGCCTTCGTTACCCTGAGCCTGCTGACCACACAGCAGTTCCAGCGGGCCGCGACGACGGCCTGCGCGCTGGAGTACCTCCGCCGCCGCGAACCGGAGCTGGGGCTCGGAGCCGACCCGATCACCGTCGGCCTGTGGGTGGGCGACACCACCACGCCGAACAGCTTCGAGGCGGCCGGGACCGCCTTCGACGAGCAGCGTGAGGCCAGCCACCCCGGGGACGTGTTCATTCTCGATCGCTGCCCCTGGTGCGGCACCCGCATTCTGCCGCCGACCCGGTCCACCGTCCGGTCCGACTACGGGATCAAGGCCGACCCGGACGCCTTCGCCTTCAACTGTGTCCGCGACGCGTGCGCCTTCCACGACGTCCTGCCCGTCGCCGTGGTCGATCAGCACCTGTACGAGCAGCCGCCCACCTTCGTCCTCGGAACGGTCGACAAGTTCGCCCAGCTCGCCTGGCAACCCCTCTCCGGGCGGCTGTTCGGCGCCGGCACCCCCCATCCGCCCCCGTCCCTGATCATCCAGGACGAGCTGCACCTGCTGACCGGGCCGCTCGGCACCACCGTGGGGCTGTACGAGGCGGCCATCCTCGAACTGTGCACCGGGCCGGACGGTCGCCCGCCGAAGATCGTCGCGGCGACGGCCACCATCCGCCGCTCGGCCGAGCAGGTCCGCGCGCTGCACCACCAGGACGTCCAGCTGTTCCCCCCGCCCGGCCTCGACGCCGACGACAGCTTCTTCGCCGTTCCGGACACCGGCCGGCCGGGCCGCCTCTACCTCGGTGTGATGGCGCAGGGCCACACCGCGGGCCGCGGGGCCGTCGCCACCACGGCCGCCATGCTGCAAGGCGTGCACCAACTGCCGGAGGAGCACCGGGACGACTACTGGACGCTCGTCGCCTACCACCACAGCCTGAGGGAACTCGGCAGGACCGTCACCGCGGCGGGCGACGACATTCCCGCCCAGCTCCGCGCACTCGACGAGGGCGCGGGCGTCCGCCCGCTCGGCAGCGGTGACGTCCAGCAGCTGGACAGCACGGTCGCCCGCGCCGATCAGCCGATCCTCCTCGACCGGCTGGAGAAGCCCTGGAAGGATTCCCAGGCCATCTCCTTCCTGCCGTGCACCAACATGCTCTCCGTGGGCGTCGACGTGAAGCGGCTCGCCTACATGCTCATGCAGGGCCAGCCCAAGACCACCGCCGAATACATCCAGGCCACCAGCCGCGTGGGCCGCCACCACGTGCCCGGACTCGTCCTCACCTACTTCAACGCCACCCGCCCGCGCGACCGTTCCCACTACGAGACCTTCATCGACTACCACCGTGCGCTCTACCGGTACGTCGAACCCGCCAGCGTCACCCCTTGGTCCGTACCGGCCCGCCGCCGGGCCCTGCACGCCGCGCTCGTCATCCTGGTCCGCCACCGGATCGGTCTGGCCGCCGAGAACCGGGCCGGACACATCACCGGCCACCGGAAGGAGGCCGAGAGCATCGCCGACGCTCTCGCCGGACGGGCGGCGATCGCCGAGAGCGGAGCCACGGGACGCGCCGCGGACGCGCTGCGTGCCGACGTCCGCACCGAACTCGGATATCTGCTGGACGACTGGTACCGGCAGGCCGCGCTGGCCGGGGCGGAGGGCAAGGACCTCTACTACCGAGGCCAGGGCAAGGGCCACTACAACCTGCTCAAGGGGTTCGAGCAGCGCTACGGCCTGTGGGAGACCCTCAACTCGATGCGCAGCGTCGACCGGGAGTGCCAGATCACCGTGACGGGAGCGGGAAAGTGAAGCGTAAACTCCGGGTCCGCCAGGCGCAGACCGTACTGCCGTTCGGCGTCGGAGCCGTCCTCGACGTCCAGGGCGAGTCCTTCGTGGCCGCCGGCATCGGAAGCTGGCCGGGGACCAAGACCGCCGTGGCATCCGAGCGCCTCGCCACCCGCCTCGGTGTCACCGGCTTCTTCGCGGCCCCCCACACCCTCAACGACCGGTACGACGATGCCGACCACCCCGGCGTCCCCTATGTCCGCTTCCCCGGCTGGCTGTTCTGCGGATCCTGCCGGACCATGGTCCGTTTCCTGCGTGCGGATGAGAAGCCCGGCGAACCACCCGTCTGCGCGTCGTGCGCCGCCGCTCCCCGGCTCACTCCGATGCGCTTCGTCCGCATCTGCCCGGACGGACACCTGGACGACATCGACTGGTGGTACTGGGCCCACTCCGGCCTCACCCCCGAACAGCGGGCCGGGTGCTCCGAGGGGCAACGGGCGTGGCAGGCCCGACGGCTGGCCTTCCGTGTCGCCGACCGCGCCTCCGGCCTCGAAGCGCTCACGGTGAGCTGCGGAGCGATCGGAGCGACCGGCCGTACCTGTGGCGCGGAGCGCGACCTCCTCGACCTCCTGGGGCCGCAGGCCGGCCGCTGCTCCGGCCGCAACCCCTGGCAGCGCTGGGACGAACGCGCCCCCTGCGGCCAGCAGGTCCACAACGTCCAGCGCACCGCCGGCAACGTCTACTACCCGGTCGTGTACTCGGCGCTCGACATCCCGCGGTCCGCCGAACCCCCGCGCGCCGAACGCGACGCGGTGGAGTCCGTCCTCGGGCACGGACTCTGGACCGTCTTCCTCGGCGCGCTGGGCACGGACCGGGAAGAGGTGTTCCGCACGATGATCAGGAGCGACACCGAGGCGCCCGACATCCTCATCGACCAGCTGGCAGCCGAGGCGACGGGTGCGCCGGCGTCGTCGGCGGCCCCCCGACCGGGTCCCTCGAAGCTCGACCTGAGCCGCGACGAGTGGTACGCCTTCGACGCCGACCAGCTCCCCGAAGCCACGGAGGAGTTCGCCGTACGCCGCGGTGGCCTCGGCCTCGACGGCGAGACCGAGGAGCCCTGGTCCACCCTCGACGCCCACGTCGGCGGAGTGGTCCTCGTCGACCGCCTCCGCGAGGTGCGCGCCCTCACCGGGTTCCGCCGTCACTCGGTGAACGGCACGCTCGTTCCCGCCGACACCGGCGCACGGCTGCGCTGGCTGCCGGCGACCGAGGTGTACGGCGAGGGCATCGTCCTCACCCTCGGCGAGCAGCGCCTCACCGACTGGGAGAACGACCCCCGCGTCCGGGCCCATGTGCACGGGGTCCGCGCGGACCTCGACGCCTCCTTCCGCGACGAACAGCTCGCCGAGACCGTCGGGAAGGAACTCTCCCCACGCTTCCTTCTCCTGCACACACTGGCCCACCTGCTCATCCGCCAGCTCTCCTTCGACTCCGGATACACCACCGCGAGCCTGCGCGAACGGGTCTACGGCCGTCCCGAGTACGGCCAGCGGGGGCTGCTGATCTACACGGCCGCCGGCGACGCCGAAGGCACCCTGGGAGGCTTGGTCCGGCAGGGCGAGAAGCCGCACTTCCCGGAGACGCTGATCCGGATGCTGGAAGCGGCGGCCTGGTGCTCCGCCGACCCCTTGTGCGCGGAGCACACGGGCCAGGGATTCGGGAACCTCAACAGGGCCGCCTGCCACGCCTGCACCCTGCTGCCCGAGACGAGCTGCCAGACCGGGAACACCCTCCTGGACCGTGCCCTGCTCGTCGGTTCGGCCCGCGTACCCGGCTACTTCGCCGACGTCCTCACCGCGAGCCGCGAGTACGCGGCCGCCACGGCTCTGGGAGGACGCCCGTGAACCACGGCCCCGGGACGAAGCCCGTGACCGACGGCCCCGGGACGAAGGCCATGGCCACCGGCCCGGCCCCCGTCCTCCATCCGGACCTCACCCAGGCCCAGCGTGACTGCCTCGACGCACTGCCGCTGGCGGGCCACCACGTGGTGAGCGGCCCGCCCGGCAGCGGCAAGAGCCTGCTCGCCGCACACCGCACGGTCCACCTGGCCCTCACCGGCCGCCCGACGCTCCTCCTGTCGCGCTCCAACCTGCTCCGCCAGCTTCTGGACGGCACGCTCCAGGGCCTCACCGTCCCCGGCGTCCCCGCGGTCGCGGCCACCGTCCACAGCTGGATCCAACGCCACTTCGGGCGGGACGCCCGGAGCAACGAAGACGGCTGGTTCGACTGGCCGGCTCTCATCAACCGGGCGGCCGACACCTTCAGGAACGACGATCCGGCCACGCCGCACCTCGTCGTCGACGAGGGGCAGGACCTGCCTCCCGACTTCTACCGACTGGCCCGCCTCCTGGGCACCACGGTCTCCGTCTTCGCCGACGAGTGTCAGCGCCTCACCGAGACGCACTCCACGCTCACCGAGATCACCACCGCCCTCGGCCGGGCCACACGCCACGTCGAGGTCGCCGGGAACCACCGCAACACCCGTGAGATCTTCGCCCTGGCCGAACACTTCCGCACCGGCGGCCCCCTCCCGGAGCCGCCCGGGCGCAGGGGAAAACTCCCCCTCGTCCGCCAGTACACCGGCCCCCAGGCCGTCGTCGACGACATTGTCACCCTGGCCGCCCGGCGACCCGGGCACCGCATCGGCGTGATCGTCGCCTCCGCGCGCACCGGGGCCGACCTCATGGGACGCCTGGAGCGCGCCGGGCTCGCCCAGGAGCCGCAGTTGTACAGCTCGATGGCCGTCTCCGGTCGCTACCGGGACCTCGACCTCGCCCGTCCCGGTGTCGTCCTGGTCCACCGGGCCAGCGCCAAGGGCCTGGACTTCGACGCCGTCTTCATCCCCGACGCCGAGTCCGACGCGGCGTGCGACCCCACGGCCGCCGCCCTCCGCATGACCTACTACGTCATGATCACCCGCGCCCGCGAGGAGGTCGTCCTGGGCTGGCAGGGAGGTCGGCCGCCCCGTCACCTGGAGCAGATGGGCGGGCTCGTCGGAACGGGGTGAAGGCCGGCCACCGCCGCGGGGGCCGGCCCTGCCTCACCGCCGGGACGGCAGGACGAGCGCGTCGGCTCCGGGGTCGGTTCCTGCCACCATCTGCCCCCGGCCCTGCGCGCCCAGCCGCCCGAGCAGCACGAGCCGCGCGTCCTGAGCGGCCTGGTCGCCGCGTCCCACGGCACCGCGCAGGCCGTCTCGGGCCTCGATGACCTCCTTGCGCAGAGTGGCGGGGTAGGCGCCCTGTTCGGCGAGGCGGATGGTGTAGAGCGCGGTACGGACCGCCGGGTCGATCCCGCTCAGGAGGTCGTCCACCTCTTCCGTGCTCGACAGCATCGCCTCGGTGTCCATCGCCTCACGTGCGTCCCTGACGGCCTCGGCCCCACGTCGCAGATCCTTCAGGAGCGGCGGCGGCAGCAGTCCGCGTCCGCCCTCGGAGAAGATCCCGGCTCCGGCCTGAGCGCTGCGAGCCCGCCGGCACAGCTCCAGGGTCTCGCGGGCGGAGTCCAGCAGCCCGTCGAAGGAACGGCCCACGCTCTCGCCTCGGCCGAGGGCCGCGAGGTCGGCCGAGATCTCGCCGAGCGCGTCGTGTTCGGCGTGGGTCAGCTCATGCTCCCAGGTCTTCAGGAATTCGGCGTAGTCGTTCCGGAGCGTGGCAGCCCTACGGCCCACGGCGATGAGCGTATGGCGCTGGAGGCGGGCGCTGCGCAGGTCACCGGATCCGATGCGGTACCGCAGATCGACGGTCCGGTCGGCGTCGAGCCGCACTTCCAGGGCGAGCGGCACATCGCCGCGGAGACCGTCCGGGTGCTCGTCGAGGTAGCTACCGCAGAACTCGTTGCGCTGGGCGGACCTCGAATGAGGCCCTTCCCAGAGGGTGAACGACACCGAGCTGCCGTGGGCGCCACGGACCATGAGGTGGTCGATCCGCTCCCAGGGGGTCGGGTACGGGGTGCCTCCGGGGAAGAGGACCTCCATGCTGTGGTCGGCCAGTTGGATGCCGATGTCCTGGGCGGTGATCTGCTGGGGGAGGGCCGTGCCGAAGTCGCCGTCGCAGAACGAGCAGGCGCTGAGGCCGGGGGCGTTGACCATGGAGCAGCCGGGGCACTTCAGCCCGCCCGTGTCGAGCTGGGCGTCGCAGTCGAGGCAGACGGCGGCGGTGGCCGGGTTGTCGTCACGGCCGCATTCCCCGCACTCGGCGAGGGCGGTGGCCGGGGCGTCCGCGCGCAGCCCGGACAGGTCCGTGGCGCACACCGGGCAGGCGGAGGTGAGCTCGGGGGCGGGTACGTGACAGCCCGGGCAGTCGACCGTGGCCGGGCCGAGCAGGGTGGTGGCACAGTCCGGGCACGCGTCGGAGCCCACGGGGATGCTCTCGGCGCCACAGTTTCCGGACGGGCAGTCGAGCGTGTCGAGGAGGCCGGCCTCCACCGCCGCGCCGTGGGCGACGGCCGTCATGGGGTCGATCGCGTCCGACACCCTTTCCTCGCCGAAGACGTCGTGGAGGCCGCGCCGGACGGCGGGAATGAACGTGGACCCGCCGACCAGGAGGACCCGTTGGACGTCCTCGGGAGTCGCGCTGTACTCGTTCAGCACGGTCCTGACGGTCTCGCGCATCCTTGTCAGGTGCTTGGCGAGAAGTTCCTCGAAGTCGGCGCGGTGCACCGCTCCGGACCAGGATCCGCCCTGGCGGCCGAGCGGGGAGAGGACCACGTCGGAGAAGTCCTGCGCGGACAGTTCGACCTTCGCGCGCTCGGCCGCGTTCCGGATGCGGAAGGCGTCGCCGTCACCGTCGTGATCCCGGCCGTCGAACCGCTCCCGCAGGTGACCGTCGAGCAGCGCGTCGAAGTCGGCACCTCCGAGCAGGTTGTCCCCGCCCAGTGCGGCCACCGAGAAGTAGCCGGGGCCGAGCGCCAGGAGGGACACGTCGAAGGTGCCGCCGCCCAGGTCGAAGACGAGCAGGTTGGCATGGTCCTTGAGGCCGTCCTCGCCCGGCCGGACGCCGAAGGCGTGTGCGGCGGCGGTCGGTTCCTGCACGATCCGCGACACATGGAACCCGGCGAGCCGCCCCGCTTCGCGCACCGCGTCGAACTGCGGCTCGGCGAAGTACGCGGGCACAGTGATCACCGCGCGCCGGAACGGCACCCCCGCCGTGTCCTCGGCGTCCTTCCTCAGCCGGCGGAGCAGAATCGCGGAGACCTGGACGGGGGAGAGGTAGTGCGCGCCGAGCCGGATCTCCACCGACCCGTCGGAGCCCTCCCGGACGGGCGGGGCGTCCTGGGGCCGCGAAGCCAGTGCCTGCTTGACCAACTCGTCGTCCCAGCGCCGCCCGATCAGCCGCTTGACCTCAGTGATCACGGCACGGGGGTCGCCCTTACGCCAGTTGAGTGCCTCCTGTCCGACGAGCAGAGCGCCGGTGGCGTCGATCCCGACGGCCGACGGAGTGGACCGGCCTCCGTCACGGTTGGGCAGGACGACCGGAACGCCGTCACGCATCCAGGCCGTGACGGAGTTGGTGGTGCCGAGGTCGATACCGAGTGTCCGGTGCATGCTGGGCGCTTCCTGATTGTCGGGTGAGGCGAAGGCGTACGGCTTACAGGTCAGCCGCGGCGGGAACGGCGGCGTGGGGCCGACGGCTTGCGGGGCAGGCGCCGCTGGGACCGCGTCGTACGCCGGGGCTGGGCCCGGCCACCTCCGGCCGGGGGTACGGAAGCCGGTTCCGGTACGGGCGTGGGTGCGGGGTCCGGTGCGGGCCCCGGCACCGAGACGACCACCTGCGCGGGCCGCAGAGTGGCGGAACCGAGCCGGAAGCCGGTGACCCTCTCGTGCAGCACGGTCCCCTCCGGACGGGTGGGATGCGGTTCCGTGCCGATGACTCGCATCTCGGCGGGGTCGGCCGGCCTGCCCAAGACGTCCATCGGGCTGACGTCGTTGCGGGCGAACTCGCCGCGCAGCATCAGCTGGGCCGCCTCGACCTGTTCCCCCAGCGCCAGGGCGGCCGACGCCGTCTCGCGGGCGGTCCGCGCCGTGTGCAGGGCGTCGGCCCGCCGGCGGGTGTCGGCCAGCAGGTCGTCCAGCGGCAGCAGCGAGCCCAGCAGGGTGTGCAACCGGGCCTCGGCCTCGTCGCGCTTGGCGGACAGGGCTGCGACCCTGCGCCGCAGCTTGTCGAGCTCGGACGGCGGGCCGTCGGCGGAGGCGGTGGGACCGGGGCCGGTCACGGGCACTCCTCGGTGTGGTGACGGGGCAGGGGCGGCGTGAGCATCTCGGCGATGAGCGCGGCCACGGGGGTATGGGAGTTCCGATCGGCCTGGCGGACCAGTTCGCGCCGGACCGGGTCCTGTCGGCCCGCGGCGGCAACAGCGCGGCCGGCCTGTCCGCGCAGGGTCAGGGGCGTGCTTCCCAGTGGCGTGCCGGGCAGGAGTTCGTGGAGCGTCGGCCCGACCCAGGGGAGCGGTGGAGGTCCGGAGTCCGTGGTCATCGGGGAGGGTCTGCCGGTGGTCAAAAGAGGGTGTCCTGTTCGTCGGGGGCCCGCCGGGGCCTAAGGGGAGCGGGGCCGGGGCCGAAGAGGAAGCCCTGGGCAGGCAGCCCGGCGCCGACCCGCTTCGCGCAGGCGTGATCGCGCAGCGCCCCGCCGGGATCGCCCGCACGCTCGCGGGTGCGGGCACGGTCCCGATAGGCGGCTTCGACGATCTGGTCGAAGCGGGCGCTGACCCCGGTCGGCATCCGGTCCCGCAGGAACAGCTGGATGACGTCGGTCGGGGTGCCGGTGGTCTCCAGGTGCTCGGCGAGGTCGAGGAGAGCCGTTTCGAGGTCCTCACCGAAGAGGTCCGGGTGCTGGGGTGTGACCGCCGAGGCCGTGTGCAGCAGTTCGACGCGGCGTTCCAGGTCGGCGCGGGTGCCGGAGTCGGAGCGCCGGGCCGCGACGACCAGAAGATCCGAGAGCAGCTCGTCCACTCCCGGCCCGCCGCGCGACCGGGCCGGCTCGCCGTACCGGAGGCTCTCGCGGACGGCGCTCAGCGCCTCGTCCCCGCACCCGCGAGCGCCGGCGGCCACCGCCTGATCCCGGTAGTGGTCTCCCAGCCATGACCGTGCCTCCGCACAGCCCGGTTCCCGCGCGAGCAGATCCAGGACCTCGTCGACGGACAGCTCGCCCCCCGTGTGCGTACCGTCGAGGACCTTGACCAGGTCCGCTCTCAGGTGGCGGTCGAGGCCCGCGCGGGCGTCCGGGTCCCCGGCTGTCACCTCCAGGGCACGCGCGAAGACGCTCCGGCTTCGGGCCGGGTCGGAGAGGGCTCTTCTCTGGCCCTCCGCCACGAGTACGGCGGTGAGTTCGGCGGCCAGCGTGGCGTCCCCGGGCAGCAGACGGTGGGCCTGTTCGAGACCGGCGATCCGTACGGCCGGGGAGTCGCCGTGCCCGGTCCGGCTCCGGCCGATGTTCTTCCCCGCCTCATGGACGGCCGCCCGTTCGTCTGCCACGAGCGTGTGCCCGAGCCATACTGCCGCGTCGAGTTCGGCGAGCGCCTCGCTCCACTCGCCGGCCAGCACCAGTTCCCTCCCGCGGTTCGCGATCGCCCGGGCCAGCGGAGCGGTGAGCGCGTCATGGCCAGGCACAGCGGCCGGCCACCCGTCGGCCTCTGGGTGGCGGGCCCCATAGGCGGCCAGGAAGTCCGCGCCCCGGTGGTAGTCGACGAGATACCAGGCGGCTTCTTCGAGAGAGATCAGGGCATGCGGTCCGGCGTCCGTGGGAACGTCGGCGAAGATGACCGTAGCGTCCTTGCACTCGGCCTCCCAGGCCGTGCTCCAGGCGGAGAGGACGTCCCGCCCGGCCCGTACGTCCAAGGCGTGCAACAGGTCGGAGACGCGCCCGCGCAGCTGCCCGAGGCCCTGCTCCCACAGGGCGTCGGGCACGGGTGCGCCTCGCCGTTCGGTGAGCAGCGCGCGGAAGCCGCCAGGGTCCTCCGCGTTCAGGAGGTATGCCCACAGCACGACCACGATCGCCGCGACACCGGCATCGGTGTGCCGCCCCTCGCGCGCCAGCTCACGGAGTGCGCTGACGGCGAGCGAGTGAACGACCCCGGCCTTGGCCCTTGCAGGTTCGTCCGGACACAGCCGGACCGCTTCGGGCCAGTTGCCCGCCCGTCCGGCCAGTGCGCCGAGGAGAGCGTCGTACCGCACGGCGGCCGGGAAGGCGTCAGGTGCCCCGAACTCGGTGCGGAGCCGCTGCAGAAGCGGTCGTACGACGTCGAACTCGGCGCGCAGGAAAGCCTGCTCGGCGGCATCCAGCAGGGAGTCCGCCGTGATGGCCCGGTCGGCTCCACCGGTCTCCTCCATCAGCACGCGCTGCCGCCCCCTTGATCCCCCATGTACGGAAGGCCACCGTATGGAGGCGTGTTGGCGGTGTCAACGCGACTGATACGAGGTCATGGATCTTGGCGTGAAGTCGCCTTGAGATGACGCGTTCGGCCGGTCCGGACGGTGACTCCGCGCCGGAGGCGTCAACAGGGCCCGGACGGTCTTGCCGCTGGGCGGATACGGAACGGTCTCCCAGCTCTCGGCGAGCGCGGCGACGAGGGCGAGCCCGTACCCGGAGGCGGGGAGCAGGCCTGATGGCGCCCCTCCCGCGCCCGGCGCCGGGGGCAGGAAGGGGAGCCGGTCGCCCCGGGCGTCGGTGACCTCCGTGCGGAGCGCACCGGCCACCAGGTCGAAGTCGAGCGCGAGCCGGAAGTCGCGCGGCCCCGCACGCATCCGTGGACCACCGGGTTGGCGGCCAGCTCGGCACGCTCCGTGAGATCCGGCGGTGCGTCCCAGGAGCGCAGCGCCGAGACGGTGAGCAGCCGGAAAGGGGCAGCGGATGAGCATCTCCGAGGAGGAGGGGCGGCCGGGGCGGCCGAGGCCCGGACGGTGTCGGCGGGGAGGGGAGCGCGAACCCCACCCGTCGGACGGTCTGCGCACGTTCGGCGCGGTCGTCCACGGGTTACGTGAACACACCGGGATCAGCCGTGCGGAGCTGGCGGACATCGTCCGGTTCTCCAAGCACACGGTGGAGTCCGTCGAGCTGGGCCGCCGCATGCCGGACGAGGGCTTCGTCGAGCGTGCGGAGTCGGCCCTCGGCAACACGGGCGCGCTGCGGCGGGCCGCCCCCACCTCAGCCGCGGCGAGGTCGTCTTCGCCGCCTGGTTCCGGCGCTGGGCCCGGCTGGAGCGGGAGGCGGTGAGCCTGACCACGTACGAGTGCCGACTGGTGCCGGGACTGTTGCAGTCGGAGGGGTACGCGCGGGCGGTGTTTCGGCAACGGCATCCCGCTGCTGACGGATGGGCAGACCGAGACCCAGCTGGCCGCACGGATGGCGCGGCAGAGCATGCTGCGGGAGCGGCCGACCGTACCGTTCGGCTTCATCGTGGAGGAGTCGGTGTTCCGGCGCAGGCTAGGTGGGGCGCAGGTGCAGGCGGGCATGTCGGGCCACGTGCTTGAGCTGACGGAGCCGCACAACGTGATCCTCCCAGTGGTGCCGTTGGAGCTGGAGTTCCACGCGCGCCTGGACGGGCCGGCGCAGCTTCTGGAGACTCCGGAGGGCCAGCGACTCGGCTACTCCGAAGGGCAGCAGAACGGGCGGCCCACCACCGACCTGAAGGAGGTGCGCCTGCTCTGTCAGCGCTGTGAATCACTGCGCTCGCAGGCTCTGAACCCCAAGGAATCCCGGGGCCTGCTGAAGCGCTTGCGAGGAGAGCTGTGAGCAGCGGCACGACGGGACTCGCCTGGTTCAAGTCCAGCTACAGCGGCACCCAGGGCGACAGCTGCGTGGAGGTCGCGATGGCCGAACAGGCCGTTCAGGTACGGGACTCGAAGAACCTGGCCCGTCCGGCCTTCGAGGTGGGGCGCGCGGAGTGGGCACCCTTCGTGCGGTTCGTCGCGGGGGACTGACCGACCGGTGTGCCGCTGTTGGCCCCGCGCTTACAGCGGCGCACCGCCCGTCCCTCAGGTGAGCGTGTTGCGCAGGTGCGGGCCCAGGTAGCCGACGTAGACCTTCCCCGACCGGGGCCCGTCCTCGTAGAAGTGGAGGCGCGGGGCGACGGTGTTGCCCCCGCCGATCTTCAAGTGGGCCTGCATGAAGACCTTGCCGTTCGGGTCGACCGCCCGGGGCACGGGAAGCATGCGCTCGCCGCGCAGTTTTCCGTTCTTGGCGACGGCGTCGGACTCCCGCATGGCCACCTTGGCGGCGGGGAAGGGGAAGTCGCCGGACGCCTCGGACTTGCACCAGCTCAGGAAGTCACCGGCGGCTTGGCCCTCGGCCGAGGCCTGAGCAAAGCGGTTGAGGGCCAGGAGGCCGTCCCAGGCCACGGACAGCCAGTTGTCCACCGACTGGCTGTCGAGCCCCCGGGTGGTCTTGGCGTTGCCCGTGAACGCGATGAAGGGAAGATCCTTCAGCCGGTCGAGCAGATCGGCGAAGGTCTCCGGATAGGTGATGGCCGGAGCGTCGGCCGCGCCGTAGGCCGTGGCGAACTGTCCGGCCTCTTCGAGACGTTCGCGCAGGAAGCGGATGAGCCGCTGGGACTCCTGGAACTTGTCGTACAGCTCCTCGTTCTCACCCCGCAGCTCGTCGCTTCCCCGCTCCGCGTTTCCGAGTTCCACGTACAGATCGTTGATCTCCTTGACGCGCACCGCCTCCGCCTGTTCCGCCTCGCCCAGGAGGGAGACCAACGCGGTGTTCTCGCTCCGGAGCTGGGTGATGTCCGTGCCGGCCGGGCTCGGCCGAAGGCGCATCCGCTGGAGCGAAACGCTCAGCAGTGCGGGGGGCAGCAGGTGGCGCGAGGAGATCCGTTGCGGGAGAACGGCGAGGATCGCGGCTGCCCGGTGGACGCCGGCCTCGATCGTCCGGCGGGACATCACGGGATGCCGCTGGGAGTCCGGCTTCCAGGCCGGATCGAGGCCCGGCAGGTAGGTGCGGACGCCCCCGCCGAACACGGGGTGGTACTCCAGCGCGGCGTTGAAGGCTGTCTGCGCCCCCGGTGTGAGGACGTACAGCACGGCCAGGCCGTGGAGATTGCGGAACAGCGGTTCGACGACCGAGCGCGACCAGTCGTCCGGGTTCTTGCCGTACGGCACGGTGGCGATGACGACCGGCAACCGGCGGTTGGCGTCGCAGAGTTCTTCGACCAGGTCGTCGACCTCGTCGGCTTCGATGAAGGCCGGCGAGGTAGTGACGTCGGCCTGGCCGTCACGCGCTTCGAGCGCATCGAGGAGGGACCGGGCGATGCCCGGGGTGTTGGCGCGGGTGGGGAACTCGTCGGCCCGGGCGGGCTGGTGCTCGATGTCGACCTGCACCCAGGTGCGGCCCTCGTCCTCGGGGAGCCCGGAGCGCACGATGAGCGTCGACTGCCAGGTGCCGGAGGTGGCGGAGCGCGTCTCGCGCATGCGCCACCGGCTGTGCGCGCCGTTCCTGCCCGATTCGGAGTCGCGGTCGAGGGTCGCGTGGGCCGCGAGCTCGGTCCGTCCGTCGTCAAGCCCGGACGGATCGTACCGCTTGGACTTGAGCCATTCGACTAACTCCCGCTCGGCTATCGCGCAGGTTTCCACGTAGTCCGATTCGGTCGACACCACCATGCGGTATCCGCGTGGTTCCATAGGTGGTCCTTTCCCAGAGATGTGCGACGTGAGGTGGTACGCCTCAGGCGTCGCCGGCGGGACCGTAGCCGAGTGCGGCACGGTTGAGGAGCCGGTCACCGAGGTCGGGCACCGGTTGCGGCGTGGCTTTCCCGGGTGCGGCCTTCTTCTTGGGTGCGGCCTTCTTGGCTGCGGGCTTCGGAGCGGCCTTCTTCTTCTTGGCCGCGCTCTTCTTGGCGGCCGTGGTGCCCCGCGCCTCGAACCTCTTCCGGAGCAGCGACAGCTGTTCGCGCTCCTTGGCGGTCAGGTCGGCGGGCAGAGCGTTGACGAGAGCCCGGGCCCGGCTGAGACCGTGGCGTGCCTGCGCCCAGTGCTTGGTGTTGATCGCCGTACGAATCACCCCGAGGCACTGCCGCAACGCCTTGAGCCTCGCCGCCGGCCGCCGGGGCATCGGGAACTCGGCCCCGCTGACCCGGCGCTGCCCGGCGGCGCGCGTACGCCAGTCCGCGCCGGCCGACAGGACGACGGATGTGCGCGGGTTGCTGCTCTGGTTGAGGCGTACCACGGAGTGTTCAGCTCCTCGGGCTGGATCAGGCGTGGCGGGGGCCGTGGCCGGGGGGCGGAGTGAGGGTGGAGCGGTAGGTTCCGGACTCGCCCTCGGTGAGCGGGTTCTCCAGCGTCAGACCGGCGGCGGCCATGCGGTCGTATTCGGCGAGGATCAGGTTCTTGGTGCGGTACTCGCCGTGCGCCTTCACGTCGTTGTCCCGGGTGACGTTGAAGGTGTCCAGGATGTACGCGGTGTCGTCGCGGGTGATGCCGTAGAGGTGGAAGAAGAGGGCGTCCAGCTCGGCGCGGATCACGGCACGGCGGTCGGGGTCCCAGCGGAAGGGGGCGCCGGTGTCGCCGAGGTCGCGGGCGAACGGATGCATGTCATTTGCGGTGTAGGTGAGTTCAAGTAGGCGGCCCGTGATGAACTTCGAGTGGGGCGCTACCTGCCCAGGGGTAGGGATTGCCACCTGCCGGACGACAAAGTAGCTCATTGAGGTGCCGCCGACGGACTGGCGAGCTACGTAGTCGACCACGAACGAGGACCAGATCGCCGCGAGTAGTGCTGCCTGCGGGGCCAGCGCCAGCAGGTACTTGTGACCGAAGCCGTGGGCCGGAGCGGCAGCCGCGATCAGCGTGCGCTCGTCGCTGGCTCGGCAGACGTCACGCCAACCGAAGACCCATTCCCGGTCCCATCCTTTGGCGGCCAGACGACTGCGAACGCCGAACTCCATGATCGGCTTGTCGTTTTTGTCGACCTCTCCGGTCGGGACATCATGCTCTGGCACCCAGTAGCGAGGTAGAGGTACGGCGGAGGGGTCCTGATGCCACTCCGCCGTGAAGCGCGGGAGGGTGCCCTTGTTGAGCTGCTGTTCCGTGGCGTTCTCGTAGGTGGAGAAGCGATGGTCGTAGTGGTGCAGCATCTTCGCCTCGTACAGCGGGAGCAGGCGCTCCTCACCGCGCACGAGCACGTTGCCGATGAGGGTCCAACCCGTCTTGAGCAAATCATCGAGGGTCTCATTGCTCTGCGCGGCGGGGCGGAACAGAGACGAGTCGCTCGCCATATTGAACAAGCCTTGCGTGAATGAGATGCCCCAAGGATTCCCGCCCGCCTTCTTCGTCTCGTTGAAAAGCACCGGAACGCGGCGGTAGATGCCCCGGGTGATTTCTGCGTCTCGCTGACTGCTGAACACGGGGCAGGTACCGGTGTTCGGGTTCATG
Source organism: Streptomyces sp. NPDC017520 (assembly GCF_044329855.1). Taxonomy (NCBI): domain Bacteria; kingdom Bacillati; phylum Actinomycetota; class Actinomycetes; order Kitasatosporales; family Streptomycetaceae; genus Streptomyces; species Streptomyces sp. NPDC017520. The sequence goes on along the minus strand of NZ_JBIRKB010000004.1, from coordinate 338,705 downwards.
GCCAGGATGTCCTCGCCCGTCAGCAGGTAGCTCCGATCGGTGATCTGCTGAGGCTGTCGCACCTTGAAGACCATCTGGATCGGCTCACGTAGGGTGCCCGCCCCTCGCAGCATGAACAGACAGAACCGGAGCTGGTTGTGTACCTCGGGGAAGACCTTGTCTTCGTTTTCGAAGTCGTAGAGGGCGACGAGCTGCCCCCTGGTAACGATGTCCTTGAAGAAGAACTGTGTCGTCGCATCCGTCGCGATCCCCGACGGGACGATTACACCCGTTCGTCCCCTCGGTCCCGTCAACGCGCGGTCCGTCTCCGCGAAAACGGCGTAAGTGTTGATCCGCCCCCGCCCCGTCAGCGGGAAGCGGTCGCTGCTCCGCAGGAAGTGGCTCTCCCCCTCCGCGCGTCGCTTCGCAGCCTCGAATTCGGCGTACAAACGCGCCCCGTCGCGGTCATCCCGCAGCTCGGCGATAAGCCGTTTCCGCGCAGCGGAGTTCTTGGCCCCGGCGATGCGCGGGTCCCGCTGGGCGAAGAACTCGTGCTCCACCATCTCGACCCGCTCCCACGGCGGATTCCCCACCACTGCGTCGAACCCACCCGCCCACCCCGTCCCCGGCTGCACGCCCGCCCCCGACTCCGGGACGGCGAACACCTCCGGGAACTCCAGGTGCCAGTGGAAGAAGCAGTAGCGGTCCCGCAGCTCCAGGATTTCCTTGTGCGTCGCGTCCGGCACCGCCGACTGGTCTCGACTCCGCAGCGCCCGGAACACCTGGTCCGTCGGGGCCTCCGGCGCGCCCGCGTACTTCGGCCACACGAACGCCGCGCACCACGCGTCGGCGGCGTGGAGGTCGTGGACGTACGCCGCCGACTCCATGTACGCCCGGTACGCGGACTCCTGCGCCCGCACGTCCTCCAGGCGGTCCGAGGCGGCCAGCGTGATGCGGGCCAGCTCCATCGCGTACCGCTCGTTGCCCGGCAGGGTCTCCGTGTCGAACAGAAGCTCGTCCTGGCCGCCCCGCTGGGCCTTGTTGCGCTTGACCAGCGCCGAGGCGTGCTTTCGGTCGTCGCCCTCGATCGGCTTGAACGCGTCGTCGGGGACGCCCTCCCCGAGCAGCTTCGGTGTCGTGCCGATCAGGCCGTTGCCACGCTTGACGTGCGCGTCCAGGAACCCGAGCGCCCGGCCCGGTTCCATGGCCTCCAGCCACAGCGACACCTTGGCCAGCTCCACGGCCATCGGATTCAGGTCGACGCCGTAGATGCAGCGGGAGACGACCTCGCGCAGGGCGTGGCGCATCGCGCCGGCCGTCGGCTCGGGGTTACGCTCGCGGACCGAGGCCACGCGCTTGGCGATGCGGCGGGCCGAGGCGACGAGGAAGTGGCCGGAGCCGCAGGCCGGGTCGCAGACCGTCAGGGACAGCAGTTCGGCGACGATGTCGTCGGCCGGGTCCGGCCGGCCGGCCGTCGTGGCCCGCTGTTCGCCCCGCTTGACGGCGTCGTCTATGACCGGGGTGAGGGTGGTGTCCAGCAGGCACTCGATGAGGGACGACGGGGTGTAGTAACTGCCCGTCGTCTTACGGGTGTTGCCCGCCACCTCCACCAGCTCGAAGGAGCGGTCGGCGGCGGAGTGCTTCGGCTCCAGCTCCAGGAGGGACTCGTAGACCGAGCCCAGTTCCTCGGCGTCCAGGTGGCGGTAGTCCACCGGCCGCCACCGGCGGGCGCCGGGGTCGCGGACCTGGGCGAGGTGGCGGACGGCGGCGAGCAGCGACTCGTTGGACAGCTTCAGGCCGTCCAGCGGGCTGTCCGCGTCGGTGCGGGAGAACAGGCCGCCGAGGCCGGGCAGCGCCAGCTCGGGACGGCCGCCCTCGGCGCCCAGCGCGTCGAGGACGATGCGCAGCGCCTCGTACTGGTCGCCGTGGGCCGTGCCCTGGCGGCGGCGGGCGCGCTCGCGCAGCCGGGCGGAGGAGAAGTACCGCTCGTACGCCGTGCGCCGCGGGTCGTCGGGCTCCCCGTCGAGCAGCGCACCGCGGTCCTCGGCGACGAACACGAACAGCAGCCGGTAGACGAGGCGCAGCAGGGCGTCCCGCAGCGCCTTGGGGTCGGTCTCCTCCCGCAGCGCGGCGTTGTCCGGGTGGCGCAGGAAGCCGGTGCCGAGGACGGTCAGGGCGTTCTGCACGCCCAGGCGCAGCTGGTCCAGGGCGCGGGTGCCCGAGGTGACGGCCTCGGCACGCCACTTCTCCAGCCAGCACCCCGAAGCCGCCGTGCCCTCCGCCACCGTGAACCGGGAGGCGTGCAGCAGGCTGTACAGCAGGACGAACTCGCTGAACAGCTCACCGTCGAACAACGCCTCCAGGTCGAACTCGACGTAGGCCGCCGTGGAGAACGACGAGGAGTCGCGGAGCAGCCGCAGGTGGCGGCCGTTGGTGACGATCGCCCACAGGTGGGTTTCGGTGCGGTTGAGGCAGTCCTGGACCAGGGACTGCGGCGGCACCTGGCCGGGGGCCGGGCGCTTGTCGAGCTCCTGGTTCCAGGCGACCTGGTGGACGAGCGCGGGGCCGTGGCGGTGGGAGATCCGGAACCGCTTGTCCGGTTCGGAGTCGGCGGCGACGCCCGCCGCGCCGATCTCCGTCAGCGCGCCGAAGTCCAGTTTGCGGAAGAGCTGCGCGAGCCAGTCGGTGCCGGCCCGGCCCGTCGGGTCGGCGGCGGGCACGCCGGTCTTCGGGTCCGACGGCAGCGCGGCGCGCAGCTCGCGCCAGAGCGGCTTGAGGTACTCCCAGGCCCGCTCGGCCTCGTCGCGCACGGGTACGGAGGCGGGCAGGCCGTAGTCGGCGGGCCGGGTGCCCGGCAGGTTCCGTGCCTCGGCGACGCGCAGCAGCATGTCGGCGGGGAGCAGACCGCCGACCGTGGTGATCGAGGTGAAGGCCAGGGCGGTGCGGGTGGCGGCGGACATCAGGCTTCGGCTCCGGAGACGGTAGAAGCGGGCACGGCGGCGGGCTGCTGCGGCAGGTAGACGTAGACGCCGAGGACGTCGGCGGGCTCCTGCGGGACGACCTTGAGACCGCGGACGATCTCCTCGTTCGCCTTGCGGACCCGGCGGTGCGAGGCGTCGAGCTCGGAGGCCAGACGGGTGCCGTACTCGGTGAGGTGCCCGGCCAGGTCCGGCAGCGCGCCCAGGTCCCGGGCGATCTGGTTGCGGACCAGCTGCTCGTGGGTGTTGCCGGTGGCGCGGGCCGTGAGCAGGGCGGCGGTCGCGTCGTCGTCGAGCCAGCGGGCGCGCGACGGCATCCCCTCGTAGGCGAGGAGGCGGGCGTCCTCGGCGACGAGCTGCCGTTCGCCGGTGCGGGACGGGAGCGTCAGGTGGAAGCGGTAGCGGACCAGCAGGAGCGTGGTGCGCACGGTGACCGCGTCCGTGGTGACCACACCGCAGCGGCGGGCCGGCCGGGGGCCGGGGGTGTCCGCGTCGAGCGCCGAGTCGAGCACGTACGAGGCGATGGTGCCGATCGCCGGGTCGGTGCGGACCAGCGCCGCCTCGCCGCGGCCGATCGCCGGTGTGGTGCGGAAGGGGATCTGCCGGTCCTCCTCGACCAGCCGCCCGCCGAGCGTCGCGGCGAGCGCGTCCCGCAGACCGGCCGGGGCCCCGCCGGCCTGGGCGGTGAAGTCACCGGTGCCGTCTCCCGCGTCGCGTACCAGCGCGTCCAGGTCGCGCAGCGCCTCCACGGCGAAGTCGCGGACCTCCTCGGCGCCGCCGAGCGCGGCCCGGACGGCGGCGACCTCGCGCGCCACCTCCTCGGGGTGGATCGCGCGCTGGGCGTACTTGGAACGGGACGTCTTCTCCCGCTCGGCGGCGGAGTTCCACTCGCGCTCGATACGGTCCAGCGACTCCTGGTGGCCGTCCAGGTCGAACAGGCTCTCCTGGCTGCCCTGCCGCCCGTGCAGCAGCAGCCACTCCACCACCGCGTCGGTGACGCCGGAGGCGGTCTCGTCGGGCACGGACACGGAGATGCCGAGGTCCTTCATGATCTGCCGGTGCTTCATGAACAGCACCTCCAGGACCTTGCCGTCGATGCCGTTGTCCTCGCCGAACATGGTGATGACGCGGACCTGGTCGCGCTTCTGCCCGTAGCGGTCGACACGGCCCTCGCGCTGGTCGTGCCGGGTGGGGTTCCACGCCAGGTCGTAGTGGACGACGGCGTCGAAGTGATGCTGGAGGTTGACCCCCTCGGAGAGGCAGTCGGTGGCGATCAGGACCCGCCGGGCCGCCGGACCGGGGGCCTCCCCGCCGGACCCGGCGCCCCCGGCCTCCCCGGCGGCTTCGGCGGCGAGCTGCTCGATGCGCTCCAGACGCTGCTGCGGGGAGAGCGTCCCGGTCACCGCGGCGATCTTCGTCCGCCGGCCGAGCTTGCCCTCCAGCTGCGTGGCGAGGTACTCGGCGGTGGGGATGTAGCGGCAGAAGACGATCGGGCTGTAGCCGTCGGCGATGAGGCCCTTCAGATGCCGGGTGAGCGCCTTCAGCTTCGCGTCGCCGGCCGGGCCGACGAGCTCGGCGGCCCGCTCGGCAAGTTCGAGCAGCCGGGCGCCCGCCTCCTCCGACTCGGCGGCCCCCGGCGCCACGTCCATGCCTTCGAGCCGGTCGCTGTCGGCGGAGTCGGCGGCCACCGGGGAGCCCAGCGCGTCCGCCTCCTGCGCGGTGCGGGCGGTCGCGGACTCGGAGCGGGTCCTCAGGGTCTGCGCGGCGGCGGCGGGCGAGGACACCATCGAGCGCAGCAGGGCGATCACCGACCACCAGGCGATCCGGGCCTCACGCCTGCCCTGCTCGCCCGCGGCGGCGACGCGGTCCCGGGCGTAGGCGATGGCGTCGTCGAGCAACGCCCGGTATGCGGGCGTCAGTTTGTACGGCTCGTCCTTCGTCCAGCGGTCGGAGGGGAAGGCCGTCCGCTGCACCAGGGAGTCGTCGGCGAGACCGTCCTCCTTCGTGAGGTACTCGCGGACGTCGGCGCGCTTACGGGCCACGAAATGCTCGGCGAGCCTCGCCCGGCCCGCCGGGGACTCCAGGTCCAGGGAGGCGAGTTCGGGCCGCACCAGGCCGAGCAGGTTGCGGAACGCCGACTCCTTGCCCGAGTGCGGGGTGGCGGTCAGCAGCAGCAGATGCCGGTTCGCGTCCGCGGAGACCCTGCGCAGCAGTTCGTGCCGGAGCTGGTTCGTACCGGACGCCGCCCCCTGCCCGGCGTCGTCGGCGGTCACACAGGAGTGGGCCTCGTCGACGATCACCAGGTCGGGACAGTGGCGTACGAAGTCCTCGCGGTGCCGGGTCGACTTGATGAAGTCCGTCGAGATGATCGTGTACGGGTGCTTGTCGAACAGGGACTGGCCGAGATCCAGGCCCCGCTCCAGGCGGGACACCGTGGAGGCCAGGACCAGTTCGGCCTCGATGCCGAACTTCTCCCGCAGCTCGGACTGCCACTGCTCGGCCAGCGAGGGGGAGCACAGCACCGTCAGCCGGGTCGCCTCGCCCTGCGCGAGCAGTTCCTTGGCGATCAGCCCGGCCTCGATCGTCTTGCCGATGCCGACGTCGTCCGAGATCAGCAGCCGTACGGTCCGCTGCCGCAGCGCCATCAGCAACGGGACCAGCTGGTAGGCCCTCGGCTCCACGGCGATCGAGGCCAGCGAGCGGAACGGGCCCGCGCCGGAACGGAACCCGATGCGCAGCGCCGTCCGCAGCAGACCGGCGGACCTCTGGTCGCCCACGTCGGACGGGCTCGGCGCCGCGAACTCCGCCGGGCGCACCTCCTCGAAGGCCGGGAAGACGGCCGCGATGTCGTCCTCGCTCCCGCCCAGGGGGCGCAGCACCAGCATGTCGGCGGCGCTCTCGGGCAGCACCACCCATTCCCGGCCACGGGCGGCCACCAGGGAGCCGGCTGTGTACGTGAGGCTCATGATCGTCTCAGTTCCTGTTAGTGGAAGAGGGTGGAGGCGGGCGGTCAACGCAGGTGGAAGTAGGCGGCGTTGTGCTGGGTGATGGCGTCCCAGTCGGCGTCCGTCGGGAAGCGCACGACGTCCCAGCCGGCGTCCTCCAGGCGGTAGCCCGCCTCGATGTCCCGCGTCGAGTCGGCCGGCCGGCCGGGGCCGTCGACGAACACCGCGAGGTTGGCGCCGTCCAGCCGGAAGACGAGATCGGGGCAGGCGCCCGCCTCCGGGACGAGGCTCCTGACCTCGTCCGGCAGCCGGTAGCCCTTCGCCCGGAGCCAGCCGAGCAGGTCGCCGCTCGCGACGAGGGCCCCGAGATCCGCCTCCAGCGGGGTGGGAGAGGGCACAGGCGGCTCCTCCGCCGCGTCACCGGTGGGGTTTTGCGCGGCGGCGGGGGCCAGCCTGCGGAACTGTTCGCTGCGGGACTCGCCGCGGTCCTCCCGCTCCGTGAGGGCGCCGGCCAGCCGCTGGAGCAGCGGCCGCGCGGCGTGCCGGCTCAGCTTGCGGTGGTGCGTCTGGTTGGCGTACGTCAGCAGGCAGGCGTAGCAGCCGCGGGCACACCCCTCGCCGCCGACCAGCTCGCCCTCGTCCGTGCCGGTCTCCGCGTCGAAGTGGCAGATCTCCAGGGCGGTCCGGGCGGCCTTGGCGAGCGCCCGCCTGTCCTGCTGGATGCGCCGCAGCACACCGGCGCCCCCTTCGGCGGCCTCCGTGAACAGGATGCGACGCCGGGGGCCGTCGTCCGGGGGCAGCAGCTCGGCGGTCAGCTCGGAGTCCTCCAGCTCGAACGCCGCCTCGATCCCCCGCTCCAGCGCGTACAGGAACGACAGCGCCACCGGCTCGGGCTCCGGCTCGTCGAGTGTGACCACGAGGATGTTGCGGCGGTCCTCCACGTACGGCAGGACCCGCTTCTTACGGCGCTTCTCGTTGCCGTCGTCGTCGACCACCGGCATGCCGCCTACGGGCGACGGCATGCCGGTGCCCTCGATGGCGTCCGCCGCGGCCCGGTCGTTGAGCCAGCGGCCGTCGCCGAGGTCGAGCCAGTAGCCGTCCGGCTCGCCCTCCTTGTCACGGACCCGGCCGAGGTTGGTGATGCGCACGGTCGCCGAATCGCCGTAGTCCACGGCGAGGACGGGCAGACCGTCGGCGTCGGTGACCCGCGAGGTGAGGCGGCCCTTGCGGGCTCCGTGGTCCTGGAACGCGTACGAGGTCTCCAGACGGAAACCGGCCCGGCGGCGCTCCTCCTCGTCGGAGGAGATCCGCTCGCGCGGAGTGGTGTACACGGTGTGCAGATGGAGCAGACCGGTGCGCTTGTTCCGCAGCTCCTCGAAGCACATCGTGCACCGGTCCACGCCGGCCCTGACGCCGTGGTGGTACCCGCAGCCGTCACAGCGCCGCGCCTCCGCCGTCGCCAGATCACCCGAGGCGTCCGGCGGCAGCTGCACACGGGTGACCTGGTAGCGGGCGCCCTCGTGGTAGATGAGCGCGCCGGGGCCGAACTCCCGGATCGCGAGGAACCGGGGACGCTGCAGGTAGTCGCCGTCGGCGTTGCGGCGGTTGCCGGAACGGGGGATGTACGCGGCCAGGGGCAGCCGGGGGAAGCTGTAGCCGGGCAGGAACCCCTCGGACGCCAGATAGCGGTACGGGTTGAAGTCGCTCATCACCGACTTGCTGTCGGAGGAGCGGTTCAGCAGCAGGTTCGTCTGAGTCTCCGCCTCGCGGCGCCGGGTACGGGCCTGGACCTGCTGCCCCTGCGACAGCGTGTGGTCGACGACGCGCTTGTTCTGCTCGTACTGGTCGACGACGGCCGCGCGGAACAGGTCCCGCCACCGCTCGAAGGACGCGTCGAAACGCTGCGGGGCCCGCTCGATCCGGTCCTCGATCCACTCGTCGTACCACCAGGTGGTGGCGGCGAACTCCGTCCTCAGCGGTTCGAGGACCGCCCGGGCGGCCACGACCGCGCGACGGCGGGCGCCCTCGTCGAGCGAGCGGTCGCGGATGTGGGAGTGCAGCGGCAGGGGCATGTCCGGATCAGGACGGTCGCTGCCGTCCGGGTCGTAGGCCACGTCGACGACGTCCGGGACCGCGACACCCAGCTTCATCCCCGTCTCCGCCAGCCAGATGCCCTGAAGGTGGGAGCGGACGAGGTCCTCGTTGGCGAGGTCCAGGCGCGGCGGGGCGACCTGTCCGGCCACCATGTCCTGGGACCGGCGGAAGTAGTACTGGTCGTGGCTGTTGCCCGTGGCGCAGTACGTGGTCACCAGCGCCGGCTGACCGGAGCGGCCCGCCCGCCCCGAACGCTGCGCGTAGTTCGCCGGGGTCGGCGGCACATTGCGCATCATCACGGCGTTGAGCGACGAGATGTCGACACCCAGCTCCATCGTCGGCGAGCAGTACAGCAGGGGCAGCTCCGCCGTGCGGAACTGGCCTTCGCGCTCCAGCCGGTCCTCCGGAGTGACCTGCGCGGTGTGCTCCCGGGCGAACAGGCCGGCCAGCTCGGCCGACGCCGTCCGGTACAGGTCGCGGAAGAACGGGTTGACGCGGGGACCCTCACCGCTGTTGTACGTGCGGGCCAGCGGGTCGACCGCGCCCCGCTCGCCGCTCCCGGCCCGCCAGACCAGGGCGGCCGCCGACACCCGGTAGCCGGTACGCTTCTGGGCCGCCCGGCGACGGAACGCGGGGCCGGAGCGCTCGGGGGCCCCGTCCACCTCGCGTACGAGTTCCGCCGCGAGCAGCACCTTCAGCAGGTCCTCGATGACGGTCTGGACGTCGTCCTGCGGAAGACCGCGCAGCTCGGGCATGTTCCGCCGCAGGTACTTCCCGAACTTGCCCCGGGCCGACACGAACAGCGCGGAGCGTTCCATGCCGGGCCTCGAACCGTACGGGTAGGCGGTACCCACGTCCGGCCGGTCGTTCTCGCTCAGCACCCACGGCCCGGTCAGCCGCTCCTCGCTGGCACGCTGAAGCGTGTCGAAGTCGTCGCGGAAGTACTGCACGTCGATGGCGAGCGCACGCCGCATGAAGTCGAGCAGGGTCCGGGCGATCTCCTCGCGCAGCGCCGGGTCCGCGTCGCGCAGCACGGCATGAGTGGCGTCCCAGCGGTCCGGTGCGGCGGCGATCCAGCGCAGGTCCTCGTAGTCGATCCGCAGCAGGCCCGTCTGCTCCAGGTTCGGCATGGTGATGCGCCACCCGCGCTCCAGGTCCCGGTAGAGCCGGTACCCGACGACATCGCGGAAGGCCTTCGTCGCGCGCCGCTCCATGGAGGGAGCCAGCGAGGCGCCCCCGGTGTAATCGCGCGTCGACAGCCCCATGACCTCGGTCACCGCCTCGGCGAGGTCGTCGTGGTGCAGCCCCTCCTCACCGGCCCGCAGCGCGGCCTGGTAAAGGGCGCCGCGCAACTGCGTCACCTGGGCGAAGTCGTTGAAGTGGCCCGCCTGGAGCGAGGCGTCCTGACGGTTGTCGACGAAGGTGAGCAGCTTGCGGGCCTCCTTGCCGAGACTGTCCTCGGGCACCGCCCGCAAAGACTTCACGATCGACGCGGAGATCAGGGAAGTCGCCGAGGACCGGCCCTCCTGGTCCAGCGTGGCCAGCTTGGCGAAGTCCCGCCCGCGGGTCTGCTCGTAGGAGACCTGGCAGTGCACGCAGAACAGGAACGGTGCGGGGACGAACGCAGCCGCCAGTCCCTCGCCCGACTCGTTCCCGAAGCCGTCCACGACGACATGCCGGGGAACCCGGGGACGGTAGGACTTCCTGACGACGGTCACGCCCTGGGCGTCCGACTCCAGCCACGACTCCGGCAGCCGCCGGTCGTCCACGGCCGTCTGCGGATCCGCCGGCCACTCGTAGTCCTCGCCCGGCACACCGAGATACAGATAGCCCTCGCCGGCCCGGCCGCCCGAGGCGGACGTGTCCCGGCGGGGCTCGTAACGGAACGAACCGTTCTCCTCGGTGCGCCAGACGGTCAGATACTCCTGGCCGCACTCACGGCAGAACGCCAGCGGGAACAGCGGCTTGCCGTCGCTGTTCGGCTGCTCCAGCTGGTAGGTGCGGGTGAGGGGCCGGCTGAGCGGATCCTCCAGCGTCGTGTAGACGGTGTCGCCCTTGGAGAGGAACTGGTGCAGGCGGAAGGCGAACAACGGCCGCTCCGTCACCGGGTGCTTCGCCTGCGAACCCGCCTCCAAGGTGGTGCGGATCGCCTCGCGGGCGCGCTCCTCGGCCACCCCGGAATGTGAAGCCAGCTCGGCCGCCGCGTCCTCGACCGTGCCCGGGGGACAGCGGCGCAGCCGCCCCGTGTCCTCCTCACGCTCCAGGCCGAACCGCGACTCCACCCAACGCGCCAGCGGGTCCTTCGTGAGCGCCTCGTAGGAACGGGGCGCCGCCGGAACCCGCAGGCGCTCGGCGGACACGGTCACCGGCGCCTCGTCGGTCGCCCGGACGAGGGTCTCGCCGATGACACGCTTCGGCAGCACCCGCGTACCGAACAGCCGGCCGGCGACCGCGGCCACCTCGCGCTGCTGCTCCTCCCAGGAACCCTCGGTGGACATGGTCGCCGACGTGCCGACGCACTGGAGGGAGTCCGAGGCGCCACAGGCCTCACGGACCCGGCGGATCAGGAACGCCACGTCCGCGCCCTGCCGGCCCCGATAGGTGTGCAGCTCGTCGAAGACGAGGAACTGCAGGCCCTCGGCCTGACGGATCAGGCTCGACCGGTCGTCCGGCCGGGTCAGCATGAGCTCCAGCATCACGTAGTTCGTCAGCAGGATGTCCGGCGGGTTCCTGCGCAGCTCCTTGCGCCGCTCCTCGGACTCCTGGCCGGTGTAACGGGCGAAGGTGACCGGCTCCCGCCCCGCGCCGAACCCGTGGCGCAGGTACTTCTCCAGCTCCATCAGCTGCGAGTTGGCCAGGGCGTTCATCGGGTAGACGACGATCGCACGGACCCGGCCCCCCGAGCCGGCCCCTCCCGTGCTGTCCCCTCCCGCGCGCAGGCTCGCCGCCTGACGCTCCTTCAGGACGTGGTTCACGATCGGGACGATGTACGCCAGGGACTTGCCGGAACCCGTACCGGTGGTCAGCACGTAGGAGTCGCCCGCCCCGGCGGCCTCGATCGCCTGCCGCTGGTGGAGGTGGAAGGTCAGCGGCCGCCCGTCCGGGCGTCGCGAACTCTCCTTCTTGCCCGCCTGGAAGATCTCCGCACACTTCGGGTGCAGCAGACCTTCCTGGACGAGGTCGGTGACCTTGCCCCCGTCGGCGAAGAAGGGGTTCAGCGAGAGCCACGGGTCGGGCCACTGCGACTTCGCCGCCAGGTCGTCCTTGACGAACGCCTCGATCCGGGCGTCCCGGAAGACCGTCGCGCTTTTGGTGAAGTCCTCGTACTCGCTGATCAGGTCGGCATGGATGCCGAAGACGTCCATGGTCTCGGGCAGCCGCGGCTCCCTGCGCGGCACGGGCACCGGTGCGGCCGGGACGCGCTCCGGGAGCAGGGCCCGCAGCCGCGCCACCGGGTCCATCACCACCCAGTGCGGCGCCAGCAGGGCCGCCGTGTCGTCCGGCGCCAGCGCGAGCGGTACCAGTACGTCACGGAGCAGGGCCGCGTTCTCGGGCCGCAGCTCGGCCTTCTTCTCCAGCAGACGGTCCACCAGGCGGACCAGCTCGGCGGGGAGGTCCGGACGTACCAGCGTCAGGAGGGGCGGCTGGGCGTGCTGGTGCTGTTCGGAGAGTTCGTACGGGGTCCTGGCGGAGAACGGCGGCTGCCCGACCAGCAGTTCGTACAGGATGCAGCCAAGGGCGTACAGATCGGCGAGACCGGAGACGCGCTCGGCCCGGAACTGCTCGGGTGCCATGTAACGAGCTGTGCCGACGCTGACGCCCGTGCTCGTCAGCCGCGTCTGGTCGGGGTCGTCGACGATCGTGCCCATGCCGAAGTCGAGGATCTTGACGGTGCCGTCCCCGGTCAGCATGACGTTGGCGGGTTTCAGATCACGGTGGACGACCCCGGCCGTGTGCGCGGCGGTGAGCCCGGCGGCGATCTGCGCGCCGATGGCGGCGACCCAGGAGACGGGGAGCTGGGGTTCCTCGTCGATGAGGTCGGCGAGCGGGTGGCCGTCCAGCAGTTCCATGGCGAGATACGGCAGGCCGCTGCCGCCCGGGGTGCCGTCGATGTCCCCGTCGATGCCCCCGTCGATGAGCAGGGTGAGGTTCGGGTGGCCCTGGGAGAGCATGCGCATGATCCGCACTTCGCGGCGGAAGCGGTCGAACTCCCCGGAGGATTCCGAGGCGTTGACGGCGATCCCGGTCCGGCCGCGCAACACCGTCTTGACCGCGACCTCCCGGTGCGGGGAGTCGGGCGCCGCCCGGAGGTCCTCGGCCCTGTGGACCTCGCCCATGTTCCCGCGCCCGACGATTCCCGTGATCCGGAACCGTGCGTCGACCCTCTCCAGGCTCACCGCGCCTCCCCCTTTTCTTCACCTGTCGCACACGAGGCAGACATACCCCCGGGGAGCGTATACCTTGACCTGATCGCCAGCATGACACGATCGTGTTGACATCGTCAACGGGCTCTAGGGTTGCCGTGCACCTCGTCCGGGCGAGGCTCACGAAGAGGTCAAGGGCAGGGGGTTCCACTCCGCGATCGTCCGCAGCGGGCCGGGCATGGTGTGCGTGGAGACGAAGGCCGAGGAGACGAACGTGACCGGGAAGAGCCAGATCAGCCCCGCGCTCTGCGCGACCTCGACACTGCGGGCCAGCAGCCCGATCGCCGCTCCCACCCAGGACATCGCGAAGGCGAAGAGCAGGATCAGCAGGTAGGCCGGGCCCCGCCCCTGGCCGGCGACGCGGTGATCCGCCGGCCAGGGACGGGGCCCGGCCACCCTCGGCGAAACAGTCCGGCGTTCAGCAACTGCCGGACACGTGTGGGCGGACTCCAGCACATCCGGGCCCAGGACGCGTACCACCTCGACTCACCTGTCGGGAAGGAGACCGGAGAGCGCGAGGGCCTGCCAAGGAGCTGCTCACCGCGGACCGCGCCGTTCGCCTCGCCCTCACCGGCCGGCCCGCCCTGCTGCTGTCTCGCTCCACCAGGCGCCCGAGCCGACTTGATGCGGCTCCTGGAACGCGTCGGCCTCGCCCACGGCCGCGACCCTGCGCATGGGGCGTACCAGGTCATGATCACCCGCGCCCGGCAGCGGCTGTTGCGGGGCCGGCAGGAGAGCCGGTTGGTCCGGCGTCCGGAGGGGGACGGATGGGCGGATTCGCGGGTCGGGACCGTCGCGTTCGATGTCAGACGTAGGCTGCTGTCGGGAACAAGGGGGAGACGATGACTGACGACCGCAAGACGACCGTGCCGGTGTGGACGCTGGCGACCGCTGACGTCCGAGTGCCGGGATTGACCGCGGGCGAGTCGATGACCGCTGAACGCCTGGCTGAACTGCGCGGAGCGCTGGCCGCTCTGGCCGACGAGCCGATCGTCACCCTTGAGGTACACCCGCTGCCCGACAAGATCGCCCGAGGCCGTGGCATCCCGCTCGACGCCGCGAGTCCCCTGGCGCAGCACCTGTCGCAGTTCATCACGCAATCGACGCGGAGTTCCCTGACGGCGGCCAGAGCGACCGCTTCCGGCGAGAATCTGTATCGCATGGTGGTCCCGGCGAAGGTCGCCGCCCAGTTCGGGCAGGGCACCGTTTGCTCGATGGTGCCGAGGGGGGCGGTCGGCGGCATCTACGGTGAGCTCGTGGATTCGACGGGCAGGATCGCCTCCAAAGCGACGTTCGTGCCGGTCGGAGGCGCGGCAGCGGCGGGCACGGTCGGCGGAGCCGGTGCGACCGCCGGTGCCGCGGCCGCCGGCGGCACGGCGCTCACCGTGGCCGCTCCGCTCGTACTCATGGCCGTGGCGGTGGGAGTGAGCGCGCACGCCGATCGCAGGCGCCAACAGGCCGTCGAACACATCACGGAACTGCTTGAGCGACTTCACGAGGAGAAGCTCGACGACGAGCGCAGCACACTCGACGGCTGTCGTGGCGCCATCGACAAAGCCACGGCCATCCTGCTCGACCAGGGCAAGCTCGGTGTTTCCCTGGGGCTCGACTCGGCGGTGCATGCCATCGACACGGCGCTGAGCAAGGCCGACGGCCGCTCTACCCGGTGGCAAGGCGCGCTCGACGGACTGCGCGAGGGCGAGGCCGTCGAACTCGGCACGCTGACCAAGGCGTTCCCCGGAGTCGATGACCATGGCGGCACGTTCCGCACCCACATCGAACTCGCTTTCCTGGCCATCGCGCTGAAGCGGCGGGTGGTTGTCCTCCAGGCCGTAGAGCACGCACAGAGCAACGACGGCAATCCGTTCGAGAACTTCACCCGCGAACTCAGGCGTGATCAGCAGCGCCTCGATGATTTGGAGTCGAGCATCGCCGGTGTCCTGGTGCGCCTGTCGGCACTGGAGCTGGCACGCCCGAGCGGCTTGCGGGCGCCCGTCTTCACGACCGGTGAAGTGGATCGCCTCATGAGCGCGACGCACCGGATTCACCAGCTGGGCCGTGGCGTCACCGTCAATCGTCGTACGACAGACGTGGCGATTGCTATCGCCCGCGACAAGGACGGCTCGGTGGTCGTGTTTCCCGCGTCGCCGGCGTAGACGTATCGGTGTGTTCGGCAATGCGCGCAGGGCATGGTGCACTGCGCACCGGCGGTCGACGACTCCGGCATCTGAGCCGCTACCGAGCGGCATACGACTGACACCCCCGGAGGGCTCGACGGGCGTCACGTCGACGGCCGACGGGTGTTCGTTCTCCTCACCGCGTTCGACCATGGACCGGATCACGGGCGGGGTCGCACCGGCCGGCCGGCCGCGCAGCGCCATCGGTTGACCGTCCGCCCGGCCTCCAGTGTGACGTTTCAGGAGAGTGGGGCGCTGGGTATAGGGGCACGCCTCTTTTCGGGGGTGAGCCGAAACAGAACTCCAATAAGGGGTAAGGGATTTGAGTTCACGAAAGTCGCATGCCTACAGACCGCTGAGCATGAAACGCCGCGCCTGGCTGACCGTCGGGGTCGTCGGGGCCGTCGTGCTCGGTGGTGCGGGGGTCGTCACAACCGCTGTGGCCAGTCCCGGCACGGACCCGGTGGGGGACGGGCTGAAGCCACGCAGGGCCGAGGTGCACTCGCTCGACTTCAAGGGGACGGGCAGTGAGAAGCGCGATGTGCCGCGCACCAGCACCGAGCCGTTCTCACTTGTCGGTGTCACCTGGGCGAACCCGGACGCGGAAATCGAAGGCACGGCGGAGGTGCGTACGCGCAACCGCGAGACCGGCGAGTGGGGCGACTGGCTGGAGGTGCACCTCGACCAGCACCTCGCCGAGAAGCGGGACGCCAAGGCCGATCTGCCCGGCATGTCGGAGCCGCTGTGGGTCGGGCCGTCCGACGCCGTTCAGGGACGCGTACTGAGCGCGGACGGTACGTCGAGCGCCGGTCTGCCCAAGGGGCTGGAACTGACCCTGGTGGACCCGGGTGTCACGGCCAAGGAGGCCAAGGCGCGGGGCGCGGACGCGCAGCCGGCGGCGTACGCCCTCGAAGAGACAGCGGCGCCTGCGCCGGCCGCAGCCGCCACGGAGACGGAAACCGCGTCCCCGACGCCCACGGACGCGGCCACGCAGACGGCGAGCACGAGCGCCACGCCGACGGATACGGTCACTCCGACCACCACCCCGACCGCGCCACCTTCCACGGTGACGCGGCCGCCCATGACGCTGCGTACCAGTTGGGGCCCGGACAAGTCGCTGGCCACGAACTACAGCGACCCGGAGTACATCGACAGGATCCAGGCTGTCTTCGTTCACCACACGGTCGACTCGAACAACTACAGCTGCTCCGAGTCCCCGGCGATGGTCCGCGCGCTCTACGCGTACCACGTGACGCCCCGCCCGGGTTACGAGGGCTGGAAGGACATCGGCTACAACTTCCTCGTCGACAAGTGCGGCCAGATCTTCGAGGGCCGTGAGGGCGGCGCCGACCTGCCCGTCCTCGGCGCGCACACCTACGGCTTCAACTCCTACTCCACGAGCGTCGCGCTGCTCGGCAACTTCGAGACGGGCAAGCCCAGCCGGGCCGCCCTGGACTCGGCCGCGCGCGTCGCCGCCTGGAAGCTCGGCCAGTACGGTGTCAGCCCCAGCGGCACGGTGACGCTGACCGCGGCAGCCGACACCGGCAAGTACGAGGCCGGCGAGAAGGCCACGCTGAACACCATCTCGGGTCACCGCGACGGCTTCGCCACTCTCTGCCCCGGCGTGAACCTCTACAGCAAGCTGCCGGCGATCCGTAAGTTCGCGTCCGGCGCGGGCCGCAACTCCGCGATCCCGACGGCCGACTTCAACCGTGACGGCATCACCGACCTCGTCATCGGTACGCCGAAGGCCGCGAGCAGCGACGGCAGCGTCCACATCCTGCCCGGCGGCACGGACGGCCCCGTCGCCGCGGCGCGCCGCACGCTTGACCAGAGCAGCACGGGTGTGCCGGGTACCTCCGAGAGCGACGACCGGTTCGGTTCCTCCACGGCGTACGGCGACCTGAACGGTGACGGTTTCGCCGACCTGATCGTCGGCGCCCCCGGTGAGAACGGGGTGACCGGGCAGGCCAACACCGGTTCCGTCACCGCGCTGTACGGCCCCGCGCTCACCACGGGCAAGCTGTACTGGACCAACTCGGACACCCGGACCGCGGACGAGGGGCTCGGCACGACCGTCGCGTCCGGCGACTTCAACGCCGACGGCAAGGCGGACATCTTCTCCGTCGCACCGGGCGCGCCGGGCCGCTGGTACGCCTGGGACTCCGCGACCGGCGTCGGTACGAGGGACTATCTGAACACGGCCACGTCGTACACGGGCCGCGTCTCCTACTCCTCGGCGTCGAGCGGCGACTTCAACGGTGACGGTTACGCCGACGTGGCGGTCTCGTTCCGTGACACGGAGGGCAAGGGCCGCCTGGTGTGGCTGAAGGGCTCACCGACCGGTCTGCAGCGGGTCGGCATGCTGACTGCGCCCGGCGGCCGTTCGCTGGCCTCGGGCGACCTCAACGGCGACGGCTACACCGACCTCGCCGTCGGACAGCCGTCCGCCGCCGAGTCGGGTCACACCGCCGTGGGCGGTGCCGTCACCGCGGTCTTCGGTTCGTCGACGGGGCTCACCTCCACGGGGACCAAGACCGTGCACCAGGACACAACCAACGTTCCCGGCCTCGGCGAGAGCGGCGACGACATGGGTGCGTCCGTCTCCATCGGTGACGTCGACCTCGACGGGTACGCCGACATCCTGGCCGGCCTGCCCGGCGAGAACGTGACCCGCAGCGACGTCTCGTATGTCAACGCCGGCTCGACGCTGCTGCTGCGCTCCACCTCCACCGGACCTACCGGCACGGGCGCCGTCATCCACTCGCAGGACACCAAGGGTGTGCCGGGCACGTCCGAGAAGGACGACCGCTTCGGCTCGGCGGTCTCGCTGACCGACCTGTCCGGGTACAGCCGGGCGGACGTGGCGATCGGCGCCGAGGGCGAGGACTCCGGCAACGGCACCGTCCTCCAGCTCGACAACAGCAGCACATCGGGCATCGTCACCACCTCGGGCGTTTTCTACGGCCTCACCGAACTGGGCACTCCGGCGGCCGCGCGCATCGGCAAGGTGCTCCACCCGTAGAGGACTCCAGCCGTTAGCGAGCGCCACGCGCGCACGCCTCACGCAGGCAGCCGGGGCCCTCCCATGAAGGAGGGCCCCGGCTCTTCTCTGCCGACCACACGTGCTGCGGGCCCGGGGGACGCCGGCCCGCAGCACGGTCACAGCCGCTTGGCGCTGCGCAGCGTCTTGGCGTAGTAACCGTTGCCGTCGAGCCGGGAGACCCCGCCGACGTTGCCGATGGTCGGGCCGTTGACCTCCTCGCGGCTGGAGACGAAGATCAGGTGCCCCTCGGTGTCGTAGCCGAGGACTATGCCGACGTGGTCGAGCCGGTCCTTGGTGCGGGCGTCCAGCTTGAAGAAGACGAGGTCGCCGGGCTGGAGCTGGTCGATGGCGGACGGCCGGTCGTCGGGCGTCACCCCGGTCAGCGGGAGCACATCGACGCCCTCGTCGGAGCGGGCCATGCCGTTGGCGGTGCGCGGCAGTCCGTCGCCCGAGGTGTCCGAGGACATCAGCGGGTAGCGGGTGCGGTAGCCGAGCACCATCCGTATGAAGCCCGAGCAGTCCAGGGACTTGGCGCGCATGGGCTCAGGGGTACCCGTCCGGCCGTCCCGGAAGGGGTAGGGCGTGCCGAGGTAGTCGTAGAAGTCGGACTGCTCCAGGCGCAGGTCGCCGCCCTCCGCGCCGCTGGTGTTCAGCGGTCCGAAGTTGGCGTCACCGGCGTAGGCGAGGCCCTGTTCGTCCTTCTTCTGTGGGGCGCCGGTCACGTACTGGAAGGAGGTGGCGAAGAGGTCGTCCTCCTTGCTGTCCCCGTACTCGGCGTACCACTCGGTGAACCACTTCTCCTTCTCGGCGCCCTTCTCCCAGGACTCGGGCATCAGCCGCACCCAGTCCGTGGTGGAGACCTTGGACGAGGTCGAGGCCGGTTCGGCGAAGGTGCGGGCCGGGCCGGTGAGTGTGGCCAGGCGCGCCCCGTCGGTGAACACCGCCTTGATCTGGCCGTCGGCGCCGCGCAGCACCGACCGCGCCGGGTTCTCCAGTCGGGACCACTTGGCCTCGCTCTCGTCCGCGGCGGCGGAGCTCTCGCCGCCGTCCAGGACGCCCACGTTGCGGACCTCCGTCACCCCGGGCGCCTCCTGCTTGCGCAGTTCCAAGGTGAGGTAGCCGGAGGTCGCGACCAGCACCAGCACCACCAGACCCGAGACGACGGGCCGCGACTTTTTCTTCCCTGCCATCGGTTACTCCTCGGTCGTTCTGGTCGGCTTGTCAGACAACGGGCATGATGCCGAGCAACAGCCCGGCGGCGACGACGATGTAGGCCATGAGCGAGACCGTGCCGGTGGCCAGCAGGGTGGGGCCCTTCGGCTGTCGCACCAGCTGGTAGGCGATCAGGCCGGGCACGATGAAGCCGAGGGTCTGGTTGCCGTAGAGCAGCGGGAACTCCAGCGACAGCAGGATCATCACCGTGCTCTGGAGCAGCACGCCGAGCAGCACCACCGAGGCGAACAGCCGCTTGCCGTAGAGGATCATCAGCCGCTGCATGATCTTGGTGCCGCCGTAGGTGAGAGCGGTGACACCCACCACCATGGCCGCGCGCTGGACGTCCTCGATCAGTGTCAGCGCGAGCCACCCGGGAGTGATCATGCCGCCGGGGGAGAGGTTGGTGGTGAGGTAGCACACCAGCGAGAAGAACAGCCCTATGGCGATACCCAGGGCGGCCATCTCGGGGGTCAGTGCGGCGGTGGTCAACGGGGTCTCCGGGCGTCGTCGTGCGGCTCTTCGTAGGGCGGCCAGGTCTGCTGGGCGGATTCATACGGCTGCTGCCACGGCGCGTCGGCGTTCCGCCCGGAGGGCTCGTACTGGTCCTGCTGTGCGTACTGCTCTTGCTGTGCGTACTGGTCCCGCCGTGCGTACTGCTCTTGCTGTGCGTACTGGTCCGTCTGTGCGTACTGGTCCTGCCGTGTGTACTGGTCCTGCTGTGCGTACCGCTCCTGCGGCTCGTGCTGCTGCCAGGACGGCCCTGACCCCTGGGGCGGGATGCGGACCACAGGTATCTCCTGCGTCTGCGAAGCCTGGTAGCGCTCCTCGTACGCCGGGGGGTACGAGGCGAACGGGTCCAGGCGGGGAGCCTGTGCCGGGGTCGCCGCGGTGGCGGGGCCCGGTGTCTCCTCGTCCGTGTCACTCTCGTCGGCGGGAAGTTCGGCGAGGTACTCCAACAGCTCCTCGCCCTGGCCGTGGATGTTGCCGATGGCCACCAGAGAGGCACCGTCGGACATGCGGCCGAGCAGAGTCGGCATGAACTCCTCGGCGGACCGCTTCTCGCCGCCCAGGTCGACCGCCCGGTCCCGCCACTCGGCGGGGATGGCGTCGATGGCGCTCTTGGTGGGAGTGCCGATGACGAAGACGTGCTCGGGCTGGAGGTCGGGGATGATCTCGCCCATCTGCCCGTTGCGCTCCACGCGGTCGGGGCGGCAGTTGATCACCACGTTCAGAGGGCGGCGGATGGCACCGAGGTCGAGGAGCTGGTTGATGTTCATCAGCGTCGACTCGGGGTCGTTGGCCGCGAAGACGTTGGCGAACGCGAGCCGGTTGCCGTCGGGGGCCACGTAGCGCTCCACGGAGAGCACGCCCGGGTCCGGCGGGGCGTCGTACATGCCCTGGAGGGCGACGTCGCGCTCCACGCCGAGCAGATCGGCGACGACCAGGGCGATCGCCACGTTCTCCTTGAAGGTGAACCAGCTGAAGCCGCGCAGCTCATCGTCGCTGACCATCTCCGGGTCGGCGTACACCAACTGGCAGTTCCGGGCGTCCGCCTCCTCCTGGAGGATGTCGAAGCGCTCCTTCTCGGCGGTGACGCAGATGCCGTCGTGGGGCATCGAGCGGCACAGCGAGCGGGCCACGTCGTCGAGGGTGGGGCCCATCTCGGCAAGGTGGTCTTCGCGGACATTGCACAGTACGCCGATGGTGGAGCGGATCAGCTTGCTCTGGTTGACCTCCTGGAGCGCCGGCATCACGGCCATGCACTCGATGACGAGCGCGTCGGGCCGGTAGGTGGCGGCCCGGCGGACGATGCCGATCTGCTCCACCACGTTGGCGATGCCGAACTTGCGGTAGACCGGCTCCTCGGTGGCGTCGGGGTGGATGAAGCGGGCCGCCGTCCCGGTCGTCTTGGCGACGGTGATCAGGTCACCGCCCCGCAGCGCGCCCGCACAGAGCCGGGTGATGGAGGACTTGCCGCGGATGCCGTTGACGAGCACCCGCGAGGGGATGGTGTGCAGCGCGGCGTAGTGCCGACGCTGTTCCACGATGCCCGCGACGAGCAGGAACAGACTGCCTATGGACAGGACGAAGTAGAGGTAGAGCACGCTTGGTCACCTTCCTCCGGCGCCGGGCCGGGACTCGGCGGGCCGGCGCACCTGGTCCTGCCGGCGGGCCTGCAACTGCTGGCGGATCAGTTCGAGGCTCCGCACGACAGCGCCGACCTCGTCCTGGTAGCGGGGGTAGTGCACGGTCTTCAGGTCGCCCGCGGCGAGCTTCTCGGCACCGGCCGCCAGGGCCCGCAGGGGCCGTACGACGACGAGGTGGATCCAGCCCAGGCAGACAACGATCAGGGCGATGCCGAGCAGACTGGCGAGCACACTGCGGTCCTCGCGCTCGTAGGCGGTGATCTGGAAGTGGCCGGCGTCCTGCCAGCTCACGATGGTCCAGCCGAGGTCGGACGCGACGCCGCCACCGGTGAACGGCGCCGCCGCGGCCACGGTGACGGCGCCACCGTCCCGGATGAGCAGGCCGTTCTCCACGGGCCCGGCACCCACCTGCACATTGGCGGCGCGCACCAGGTCGGGCAGCGTATCGTTCGGCAGCCCCTCGAAGGCGAGGAAACCGTCGCTGGCGGCGAGCGTCCGCGCGTCGGCGTTCACGATCCGGACCTCGCCGAGGCCGGGCCGCTTCAGCAGCGAGTTGAGGAACTCCACCCGCACCTCGCCGACGAGGACCATGCCCTTGTGCTCCGGCACGGGCGTCCCGGCCTGGACGACGGGCTTCTTCTCGCCCCTGCCGGAGACACGGACCAGTGACAGGTCCTTCTCCGCGCTCCAGTCGTGGGGGTCGTCGCCGGCCCGGGCGATGACGCCGCCGCCCTCACCCACGACGTACAGCGCCTGGTAGCGGGTGTGCTCGCGCAGGGCGTCCTTCAGTACCGCCTCGGTGGCGGCGGGGTTCTCGATGTCGATCAGACGTGAGATGGAGACGAGGTCCGCCTGGGCCTCGTTCAGCGCCCGGCGGGCCCGGTCGGCGACCAGGTCGGTACGGTCGCGCTGGTCGTTGACCATGACGGCGGGGATGCTGACGGTCCCGTCCGTGCGGTTGAGCAGGAATCCGACGGGGATGCACCACAGCAGCAGGAGCACCGCCGTCAGCACCAGCGGCCCACGAGCACCGCCCCGGAACTTGCGGGCCGGGCGGGCGTCGGCGCCACCGTCCGGGGCGCTCACGCCGAGCTGGCAGCGGGTGCGCTCAAGGGCGGCGCCGATGCGGGCGGCCTCCCCCCAGCGGGGCACCGTGACAGGGCGGATCAGGTCGCCGCGGGCGAGCCGGCGGGATTCCAGGAACAGCCCGAGCAGCGGACGCTGCACGGTCATCCACAGCACGGCGACCGCGAGGAGCCCCAGCAGGACCAGGGCGCCCGCCGCGAGCAGGCCGAAGAGCTGCCGTCCGTCCTCGGTGACGGTCTGCTGCTGGACCACGGGAAGCATGGCGACGACCGTGAGGCCGAGGCCGGCGGCGACGCTCTCCCCGTCCTCCGGGTCCGAGGCGGCGAGGGAGGCGTATCCCGCGGTGGCTACGCGGCCGTTGTAGTCCTCGCCCAGCAGGGTCCCGCTGACGCCGGGGTAGCCGCGGGACCCGGGCTCCCGGGCGCTGATGGGGTTCTGCTCGGTCTCCTTGGCGGCTCGGTCGGACAGCCGGGTCATCTGCTTCTGCAGGAAGGTGAGTTCCTTGCGCTCCGCGTCCGAGTTGAGCGCCTCGGACTGCTCGAAGCCGGCGGTGGCGAGGATCTCGCCACCCTGCGCGACGACGGCCATGCTGCGGAACGGGCCCAGGTTGATGGAGGGCACCGAGAGGCTGTTGGAGGCGATCAGCAGTTGCTGCGCCCCTTCTTTCCCGTCCAGCACGGCCATCGTCATCAGGCGCACGTCGCCGGTCTCCAGCCGCACCATGCGCGGGGTGAGCGCCTTGTCACCGGTGAGGACGTCCTCGTCCAGCCAGGCGAGCGGGATGCGCTCTCCACGAGCGGCGAGCACCTTGCCGCTCCCCAGGTCCAGCACTGTCGTGCCGGTCCACTTCTGGTACGCCTTGCTCAGGTCCGACAGCACGCGCTCGGGATCTGCCGGACCGCCCGCGGTCAGTGCGGTGGCGGTGCGTTCGAGGTCGGTGACCCGCTCGTCGATCGAGGCGCGCAGGGCGATGGCGCCGTCCTGGGCGAAGTACTCCTGGGAGGAGAGCACCGCCTTCGACGCGACCGGCTCGGTGTCCGGGCCCAGCACCTTGGCCGTGAGGCCGGCAAGGGCGAGGAGCAGGACGCACAGCAGCGCGATCGGGGGCCGGATGCCGCCCAGCAGCGGCATGTCCGCGCGTCTGCGGCTGCGCCGCCTGCCTCTCGGCACGAGGGGCGCGGCAGGAGTCGATGTCACCGGTCTTCTTCCTTGGTCGCTGCGGGTGCTCAGTGCCCGGAGGAAGCACCGCTGTCGCGTGGCTTTGAGACGCCGTCACAGCAGAGACTGATAAACGGCGCCAAGGTTGTGTCCGTCGGCATGCGGAGGTGTGTGGGCCTGGTCACTTCTCCAGTGACAGCCGCTTCAGGCCGTCACCGCCTGGCGCGCCACGGTTGTAGAGGAAGCCGCGTGTGCGGTCCTCGGCCAGCCGGTAACGTGCGATTCGGTCGTCGGAAAGCCCTTCGGGGTCCTCCAGCGCCTGCTGGACGTCCACCAGTCTGAGGTCCTCGACCGCACCCTCGGGCGCCTTCTCCCCGGCCTCGATCTCGGGCGGGATGTCCATCTGCGTGGTGCGGTAGCGGGCGGAGACGTCCCAGCCGTCGTCGGTCTCACGGAACTCGAACCAGCCGATGGCCCCCTCCTCGGTGAGACCGGTCGGCGAGGAGTGCCGGGCCACCTGATTGCCGAGGCCGTACGCGATCCAGGTGCCGTTGACCTTCTGGATCGGCTGCACGACGTGGGCGTGGTGCCCGATCACCAGGTCGATCCCGGTCTCCTCGGTGATCCGCCGGCCCATGTCCAACTGGGGGACGCTCGGCTCGTTGTAATGTTCCAGCCCCCAGTGCAGGGAGAGGAGCACCACCTCGGCACCCTTGTCGCGGGCCAGCTTCTCAGCCTTCTTGACCTCGTCCGTACTGGACCGGTTGAAGGCCCAGCGCTGCTTCTCGGGCGTGGGGTTGAGGAAGGACTCCCAGGAGTACGAGAGGTGGGCGACCTTGACGCCGTTGACGTCACGGATGTCGATCTGCTCTGCTTCCTCCGGGGTCCGCGCCGACCCGCTGTGCCCGAGGCCGACCTCGTCCATGGCGTTCAGCGTGCGCCGCACCGCTTTGAGTCCGTGATCGAAGGTGTGATTGGAGGCCGTCGAGCAGGTGTCGTACCCCACGTCCTTCAGGGCGGTCAGGATCTGCGGCGGAACCAGGAACTCCGGGTACCCCTGAAACGGCCCACCGGGCTTCCCGACGGGCGTCTCCATGTGGCAGATCGAAAGGTCGGCCTTGCTGATCACGGGCTTCACCCCGGCGAGCAGCGGCCCGAAGTCCAGTCCGGCCTGTCCTTGCCCGCTCTTCTTGGCATCCTTGGCGGCCTGATCCACGAGTTCCGGGTGGATGAGGACGTCGCCGGCCGCGGCAACGGTGAAACTGCGGCCGGCGGCCTTGGCCTGGGGCGGCGCGGCCTCGGAACCACACGAGACGGTCAGGCCAACGGTTACCGCCAGGACCGCCAGTGAACGACCTATACCGAGAGACTTACGGAATGTCACCGATCCATACTTGCATGAACCTCAAAAGCGACCATGCAATCGCCGTCACGGGATGGTCACGCTTTCTGCGCGGTTGCCTACCAGCGGGTTTGCTCCTGACCCTGGTCGCTTGCCAGGCCGATACGTCCCCGACCCCGGAGGACCCCGTTCCGCGCGCCCGGGAGCTGGTCGACGTGCGCAGCCGCATCCTCGGGTACACGGCGAAGTTCCAGGCCGACTCCTCCTACACCCCGCCCGGCCGGGCACAGCGTGCGCGGCTCGCGAAGGCTGTCGGGAGCCTGTTGTCGGGCGATACCCGGAGAGCGGAAGGGCAGCTTGCCCCGCTCGGCCTCGGCATCACCCGCCTCACCGACACCGACACGGGCCGCCGCTACGACGAGATCGCCGCCACCGGCACCGGCGAGAGCACCGGCTGGGGCCGCCTGTATCTGAACGCCGACTCCACCGTCCGCTGGAACGTCCAGGTCCCGCACCCCGTCGCCGACCGCGACACGGAGGCCCTCGGCATCCGGCTCCTGGAGCAGAATCCCGGCGGCGCCCTCGTCCTTGCCGGCGCGCACCGTCGGGCCGGCGAAGGCGACGCGGCCGATGTCGCCCACCGCGAGGACAGCGCCTTCCATGCGGTCGTCGTGGAGTTGCAGAAGCGCGGGGTGCCCGGCGTCCAACTGCACGGCTTCACCGACTCCTCCGACCGCCCCTACGACGCCGTCGTCTCCACCGGCGCCGTCGAGACCGCGTCCGCCGAGGTGGTCGCCTTGGCCGACCGCATGGACGACGACGGGCTGCGGGTCTGCCGGGCCTGGGAGGCACGCTGCCCGCTGGAGGGCAGGAACAACGTCCAGGGCCGCTCGGCGCAGCGCGAACACGCCGGCTTCGTCCACGTCGAACTGGCCCGGCACGCCCGCGCGGAAGGAGGCCGTGACACCGAGGAGGCCGCCGACGCCCTCGCCGGGCTGGTCACGGCGTGGAAAATCAGCAGTCCGTCCCGGGGGTGAGCTGCTGGACGCATGCGCGACTCGACCGCATTGCCGTCGATCGCCCGCCATCAGCGGAAAGGGTCGCCCGAAGCGTTCGATGCGAAGCTACGGAACGCGGTGGCATCTCCTTTCGTCAAAACAGCAGATGCCGCCGCGTTCGTTTTCAGGGAAGGAATTCCCAGGACGGGCCTTCAGGCGCGCGGTCGCGAGAGCACAACGTCACGTCCTGCCCCTTGAGGTAATCCAGCAGCCATTCGCTGAACGTCATCTCGTAAAGAGTCCAGGCCGGACTGTCGAACTCCTGGACGACGACGCGCCAGGACGGCGAAGAGCTATCGGGAACGCGAAGGAATACCGCTTCCCCTGTTGTTGCCGTCGCCACCGGGATCAGCTCGCCGGGGTTCGCCCCTACCGGACTGGGCAGGAATTCTGCCATGTCCTCATCGCGCCAGAGCTCGACATACTCCCTGATGAATCTCCCGAGGTCGTGCAGTAGATGGCTGGCGGGGTGCTTGAGATACAGCTGTCCATTGATCTCGATCGAACCGTAGGCGTTCACGATCTCGCGAAAGTCTGCCGGGAACTCGGCACCGATGTCCCGCTCCAGTTCGATCCATGGTGCTGGATCCGGCCAGTTGAACCGGGGCTCGCCCAACAGAGCTATGATCTCTGAAAGCGTTACCACCGATATGTCCCTTCTGGCATTTCGAGCCGATTCCGGTTCCGGAGTTGATCGCCGTACGCGAGAAGCTGTTCACGATACTGCCCTGAGGCCCGTACGCGGTCATTCCGGCCCGGCGGCAAGAGATCGGGACGCGGTGGTGCCGTCTGCCGACGGGCCGCCAGGCACTGCTGGTCCTGGCCCACCTGCGGTGCGGCGATACGTACGCCCAGCTCGCCGCAGAGTTCGGCATCGGAGTCGCGACCGTGTTCCGCTACATACGCGAGGCCGTCAAGGTACTTGCCGCCCTCGCGCCGACCCCTGGCCGAGGCCATGAAGCATGAACGTCCAGGTCCTGACCGACCCCTTCGGGCGTCTGTTGTGGGCTTCGCCCGCGCTGCCCGGAGCAACCCACGACCTGGCCGCCGCCCGCACCCACGGAATCATCGGCGCCCTCGCCGCTGCTGGTCTGAAGTGCTGGGCGGACATTGATGATGGTTCATGGCGTCACCGACAGATCTGTCCCTTGGGCTGACTGACCGGCGTCTCGTGTCCTTGCCTTGATCCGTCGGTCTGTCGGTGACGCCATCGCACGTGGCCGGCCAGGGGCATCGCCCCGTGCCCCCGAGGGGCACAACACCCCGCCCGTCAGATGTCGCGGAAGAGACCAGGGAACGCGGTGGCCTGCCAAAGAGTTTGCTCACCGCAGACCGCCGTCCAGCTCGCTCTCACCGGCCTGCCCGCCCTGCTGCTGTCTCGCTCACCTCCTGCGTCAGTTCCTGCGGGAAACGCTCCGGGGCCGCACGGTCCCGAGTGCCTCCGTCGAGGCCGCCACCCGTCCACGGCTGGGCTCTGGCCGGCACCGCCCTGCTCGACCAGGCCGCCGAGCGATGCGGGGTGCGCCTGGAGAGTGAGCCGAAGAGGCCGCGCCCGAGCGGTTCGCCGAGTTCGCCGATGCCTGGGGCAAGAAGTACCCGGCGATTGTCCGGCTCCGGGAGAACGCGTGGGAGGAGTTCACCCCGTTCCTCCGCTTCGACACCGAGATCCGCCGCATCTTCTGCACCACGAACGCGATCGAGTCCGTGAGCGCCAGGATCCGGCGGGCGGTCAAGGCCCGTGGGCACTTCCCGAACGAGACCTCCGCCTTGAAGTGCGTCTACACGGCCATCATGGCCCTGGACCCCACCGGCAACGGCCAGGCCCGCTGGACCATGCGCTGGAAGACCGCCCTGAACGCCTTCGACATCACCTTCGACGGCCGGCTCTCCGCAGCCCGCCAGTAACCCCAACCACCTGGCTACACCGCTCGTTTGACAGAACAGTTGCAGGTCCCAGCATAGGAATCCCTCGAAGTCGCTGTCCGAGAAACGCAGGGCGCCTCAGCCGTCCGTGCCCCGGAGAGCGCGCTCCTTCGTGACTGCCGGTCGGTTCCGCACCGATGTGGAGATGATCCGCACCGAGCAACGGACGAGAAGACAGATCGCCGGGTCCGGCGAGAGACTCGTTCCGCCGCGTCGACCGGCCTGGTCAGGCACGCGTTCTCCGAGGAGGGACCCCCTTTGACGAAACCACTTCAGGCATGCGCGGATCCGGTGGCCGAGGGTGAGGGCACCGGACCGCCGCCCGGTCCGGACGACGAGCGGCGGCAGCCGCCCACGCCATCACGCCCGCACCACCTCGCCGAGGAGCCCGGCGGCAGCCGGGGGAGTCTGTACGTGAGGACGGGACCCGGCGCTCCGGCGGCATCGCGGCAGATCGGCGGGGCCCCCATGACGTTGGCGGAACTCAGCAGCCTCAGCGGGGTGCCGGCCGCGACGATCAAGTACTACCTCCGGGAAGGGCTGCTGTCCCCGGGCAGGCGTGTCACCGCGACCCGCGCCGAGTACGGCGAGGCGCACCTTCACCGACTGCGGTTGATTAGGGCGCTGATAGGTGTGCGCCGGCTGTCGGTCGTGGCGGCCAAGAGGGTTCTCGGCACCATGGCGCGGCAGCCGGATGCGCACCGGATCCTCGGAACGCCGATCGACGCCGGGCCAGAGTCGCCGGACGGGGACCACGAGCGGGCGAAGGCTCCGGGCGTCGCCGGCGCGCGGAGGCTGATTACCGAGATGGGCTGGGACGTCGACACCGGTACCGCCGCCGCCCGGAGTCTCGGCGAGATTCTGCACGCCCTGTCGGAGCTGGGTACGGGGATCGACTGGCGGACGCTGCTGCCGTACGCGCGATTGGCGGACCGCGCATCGGAGCTGGACATCGAGCAGCTGAACGGCGACTGGGGGCCCGGGGAGGCCGCCGAACGCGCCGTGCTGGTGATTCTCCTGCTGGAACCGGTGCTGCTCGCGCTGCGGCGCCTCGCCGTGGAGGACAAATCAGTCCGTCACTTCCAGGGCGTCGAAGGTGGCGCGGAGAGCACGTGCGAAGAAGCGGCGGTCCGCCCGCGCCCGGAGGATGGACGCGGTTCGCCCGCTGCGTTCTTCGGCGCGTCGAAAGGAATGGCCACGTGACCGCGATGCAGGACGTGTACGCCGATCTGGCTGTGGAGGGCACCGAACTCGGTGATCTCGTGTCAGGACTGAGTCCCGAGGAATGGGCGGCGGAGACCCCCGCCGCCTCCTGGACGGTCCGTCACCAGGTGGCTCACCTGGCGTACGTCTCCCGTCTGGTACGGCTCGCGGTGAGCGACGAGGAAGCCTTCGCGGCCGAGACCGCGCAGGTCCGGGAGGACTTCCAGTCCGGGATGGATGCCGGGCTCGCCGAGTACGTCGCGGAGCCGGTCCCCCGTCTACTGCGTCGCTGGGCCGAGGAACGGGCTGCCGCCGAGAAGGGGCTGTACGCACTGGAGCGCCATGACCCGGTGCCGTGGCCGGCCGGGCCGCTGTCGGCCAGTGTGCTCGCTGCGGTCGCGCTGACGGAGCTGTTCGCGCACGGCCAGGACATCCGCGACGCCCTCGGGCGTCCGCGCGTGCTCACCGACCGGATCGGCCACATCGTCTTCCTCGGGACCCGCACCCGGGACCTGGCCTACCGAGCCCGGGGTCTGCGGCCTCCGGCCGAACCGTTCCGTTTCGAGCTGACGGCCCCGTCCGGGGAGTTGTGGGCCTTCGGCCCGCCGGAGGCCGGGCAGCGGATCGCCGGCCCGGCCCAGGACTTCTGCCTGCTCGTCACCCGGCGCAGACACCGCGACGACCTCGCGCTGACAGGGGTCGGGACGGAGGCCGGCCACTGGCTGGACATCGCACAGTCCTACGTCGGACCGCCTGGCACGGGCCGGGCACCGCAGTGAGCAACTTGACGTACAGCTCACGGCCCGGGGGCTGCTTTCTTAGCTGGCGGGCCTTCTTCGGTCCGCCCGACACGAGGGATCTGGGGTTGCCGTGCGAGAACAACGGACCAGCTGGTGGCTGCTGCCGAAGCGCGCCTGTGCCACCGTCCTGATCGTCACCGGACATCTGATCGCCGCAGTGCCGCACGCGATGACCCGCGGCGGCCGGGCCAGGCTGGCGCACCGCGCTCCCCGGCTCCTGACCGCGCTGGGGCCGTTCTTCGTCAAGGCCGGGCAACTGCTCAGCACGCGCCGTGACCTGGTCCCCGAACGCTGGTGCGACGCGTTGGGCGAACTGGCCGACGAGGTGCGGCAGCCGAGACGGGCGGCGGTGGCACGCACCCTCGCCGAGGCCGGATTCTCTGATGCCTTCGCCGAGTTCGACTGGGAGCCGGTGGCCTGCGGCAGTATCGCCAGTGTGCACCGCGCACGGCTCGCCGACGGCACCGAGGTCGCCGTCAAGGTGCAGCGGTACGGCATCCGCCCGGTGCTGGAGGCCGATCTGCGGCTGGCCCTGCTCGGCGCGCGGGCCGGCCGGCTGCTGCCGAGCATGCGGGACCTGCCCGCCGAGGAGATGATCGGACAGCTCGGCGGCGCCGTCCTGCGCCAGCTCGACTTCACCGCCGAACACGATTCCCTGCTCGCGCTGCGCGGGAACCTCTCCGACCACACCGAACTGCGCATCCCCGCGCCCGTCGAGGGACTGTGCGGACCGACGGTGCTCACCATGGAGTTCGTCCCGGACATCGGCCGGTTCAGGCCCCACGGCATGTCGATGGCCCGCCGCCAGGAGGTGGTCCGAGACGTGCTCCGGGCGGTCTACCGGATGCTCTTCGTGGACGGCGTGGTGCACTGCGACCTGCATCCGGGCAACCTATGCCTGGACGGTGAGGGACGGGTCGTGGTGCTGGACGCCGGCTTCGTGGTGCAGCTGCCCGACGCGGTGCGGCGCTCCTTCGCCGGCTTCTTCCTCAACATGGCCCAGGGCAACGGCCCGAAGTGTGCGGACATCGTGCTCGACAGCGCCGCGCGGCTCCCCGCGGACATGGACCGGGACGGCTTCCGCAGCGCGGTGACGGAGCTGGTGGACGAGGTGGCCGGGGCGCTGTCGAAGGACTTCGACCTCGGGGCGTTCGCTCCGCGGCTGT
Organism: Streptomyces sp. NPDC017520; assembly: GCF_044329855.1. Taxonomy (NCBI): domain Bacteria; kingdom Bacillati; phylum Actinomycetota; class Actinomycetes; order Kitasatosporales; family Streptomycetaceae; genus Streptomyces; species Streptomyces sp. NPDC017520. Next base: position 307,964 of record NZ_JBIRKB010000004.1, on the reverse strand, counting down.
TCAAGCTCCAGAAGGATTACGGCGTCTTCGCCGCTGCCGAGTTCGCCTTTCCGCTGCTGTCGCTGCTGGTGCTGGAAGGAATGATCAAGGAGTTCGACTCCGAGGTCGACTTCCAGGCCGAGGCGGTTCCCGTACTCATGGCCTCCTTCGCCAAGGACGTCCAAGCGGACTCCGAGCGCCGCGAGAACGGCCCCTCCGGCGGGTGGGCCGCCTGAGATCCGTGCCGGCCCCGCCGCCCCCCCCGCACGGTCAGCGGTCGCCCGTACGCGCCCTCGTGTGGCCCGGGCCGGACGGCACGATCCGCCGCATGGCGGACATCACCCGACAGCTCCTGCCGGACCGACTGTGCACGCCTGCGGGCCGGCCGCGCCGGCGGGCGAAGCGGCACGTCGAGCAGGGGACGGAAAAGGAGGAACGACATGTTGGTCTGTGTGACAGGAGGCACCGGCTTCCTCGGCTCGCACACGGTCGCCGCCCTAGCGGCCGGTGGAGCACGGATCCGGCTGCTGGTGCGCGACCCGTCACGGCTGGCGCCCGCGCTCGGTCCGCTCGGCATCGACCCGGACACGGTGGAAGCCGTCACCGGCGACGTCGCCGACGAGGCGGCGGCGGCCCGCGCGGTACGCGGCGCCGACGCCGTGCTCCACCTGGGATCGGTCTATTCCTTCGACCGCCGGCGCCGTGACGACATCACCCGCACCAATGTGGCGGGCACCGAAGCGGTCCTGAAGGCGGCGGTCCGGGCCGGGACCGGCATGGTGCTGTACGTCTCGACCGTTGGCGCGCTGATTCCCACCACCGAATCCGAACTGCGCGCCGAAAGCCCGGTGGGGGAGCCCGACGAGCCCTACCTGGCGAGCAAGGCGGCCTGCGAGACGCTCGCCCGGCGGCACCAGGACGACGGGGCGCCGGTCCACATCGTCTACCCCCCGGCGCTGCTGGGCCCGGACGACCCGAGGCTCGGTGACCAGACCGGTCGGCTGCGCGATGCGCTGCGCGGCCTGATGCCGCTGTGGCCCACCGGCGGCTTCCCGCTGGGCGACGTGCGTGACACCGCCGCGGTACTCGGGGAACTGACCCTCGGCCCGCCGCCGGACAAGCCGGTACGGGTCTTCGGGCCCAACCGGTACGTGACGACGGCCGACTACCTGACGGAGCTCCGCGCGGCGACCGGCCGCAGGCTCACGACTCTGCGGCTGCCGGGGCGGGCCATGCTTCCCGCCGCTCGGGTCGCCGATGAGGTCCAGCGGTGGTGGCCGTGGCACATACCCGCCGAGTTCGGCGCCGCCTACACCTGCGTGCACGCGGTGCCGGTGGCCCGGGCCGCTACGGCCGACGTCCTCACAGCGCGGCCCGTCGCGACGACGATGGCCGACACCGCTCACTGGCTCCGGCGGGCCGGCCTGCTGACGCGGCGCCAGGCCGGTACCGCGGGCGAGCGGAGCGGGTCATGACGGCGGCGGGGACCGGACACGATCCGGCCGAGCAGTACCACGCCTACCGGCGGACCAGGAGAAACATCACCGGTCTGGTCACCCGGACGCCGGACACGGCCGCCGCCGGTGTGCCCGCGTGCCCCGACTGGACCGTGCGCGACCTGATCGGGCACCTGGTCCACATATGCGAGTCGTTCGTCGCCCTGGAGGACAACCAGATAGATCTGCGCCCGTCGGAGGGCGTTGACCTGCCCGGCCTGCTGGACCGGTGGGACGTCCTGGACAGCGAGTTGCGCGAGGCACTGGACCGCACCCCCGAACTGCGGCGGCGCATCCTGTTGCTCGACGTGTTCTCGCACGAGATGGACCTGCGCGTCGGTCTGGGCGAGACGGTCGCGCCGTCCGGCCATCCGGCGTTCCCCGGCGCGCTGGATCTGGCCACCATGGGCTTCGGCCTGGCGTTGCACGGCGAGAACCTGCCGGCGCTGCGGATCGACACCCCGGAGCGGAACTGGGTGGTGGGAGAGGGGGAGCCCGTCGCCACGGTCCACGGCCCGGCCTTCGACGTGTTCCGGTCGCTGACCGGCCGCCGCACGCGGCACCAGATCGAGGACCTGCGCTGGTCCGGGGACCCGTCGGTGACCTGGATGCCGGCCTTCGTCTGGGGGCCGTTCGCGCCGCCCGCGAACGAGGTGGAGCCGGTCCACGGGTTCTGATCCACCGGGCCCCGCGAGGGCCACGGCAGGACCGCACCGGCCGGGGCCGGGGGGGGGGGGGGGGCGGGGGGCCCCCCCCCCCCCCCCCGGCGGCCCCCCCCCCCCCCGCCCGGGGGGGGGGGGGGGCGCCGGCGGGGGGGGGGGGGGGGGGGGGGGGGT
>NZ_JBIRKB010000004.1:0-305643 GCF_044329855.1 Streptomyces sp. NPDC017520 | reverse complement strand
CCGGGGCCGGGTTCCGACTCCCCGGCCCCCCGGGCGCCGCGGGCCCCCCCCCCCCGGGGGGGGGGGGCGCCGGCGCGCCCCCCCCCCCCCCCCCGCGCGCCCCCCCGCCCCCCCCCCCGGCCTGTGTGTCTCCTTCGCACCTGCGGTCAGGTGCCGGTGATGGCGGGCAGTTCGAAGGGAGCGCCGCCCGTCTTCGGCAGACCCGAGAAGTCCAGCTCCGGCAGCGCCAGCAGGATCGGCAGGTCCAGGGGGGTCATCGGACGCCCGATCAGGTTGACCCGGGTGTCCTGGTCCCGCCGCACGTTCAGTACCTGGCTCGAAGCCACCAGCAGCGGGCGCCGCTGACCGAGCGGCGAGGGCGGGTCGTCCATGGCGAGTACGGCCGCCCGGATGTACCAGACGCCCTCCGGCAGGCGTAGCGAGAACGAGCCGGGCCCGTCCAGGATCGCGCAGGCGGTCGGACGGCCCTGCACGATGGACTCGCGGAACGCACCGACGTAGATCCGTACCGGCTGTGCGGTGCCGGGGAGACGAATGGTGCCTTCGAGGTCACCGGTAAGCCGGGCACCGTCGAGGAGGTGCTGCGGTCCCGTGGCGGACCCGCCACTCGGCGCGAGCAGCCCCGCACGGGCCAGTGCCCGGTAGCGGGCCGGGGAGTGGCTCACACTGCGGGTGAAACGACTGGTGAAGGTGCCGAGACTGTTGTAACCGACCCGGTAGGAGATCTCGGTGACGCTGAGATTGGTCTCCAGCAACAGGCTCTTCGCCTGGTGCAGCCGGACCACGGAAAGGAATCGGCCCGGAGAAGTCCCGGTGAGATTGCGGAACACCCGGGAGAAGTAGAACTTGCTGAGAATCGCGGTGTTGGCGATCTCGTCGAGCGAGAGTGGTTCCTCGTATCGGTCCCACATCGTCGCTATCGCGCGCTCAACGGCGACCTGCATGGCAGTGCTCCAAGCTTGTCGATGAATCGAATGCGTCCTGACGGAAATGGCCGAGCAACATCTCAGAACTGACGCTCTGTTGGTGCGATAATGTGTACCGCAAAAATTTGCACGGTATTTCTCCGAGCGTGCCGATGAAGCGAGTGCGTCCTGACCGGACGCGCAGGGCAGCGCCTGCCGACCGCAGGTCGGCGGGGGAAAGGGACCCGCTTTCGGGCGATGAAAGTGTCGGATCCCGCTGCGGTGCATCGGTTATCAACACCTGGAGAATTCAGGGCGCACGGACCTTATATCGGAACACCACCGCGAGGCGGTGGGCGGAACAACTGCTTCCGACCCGGGGGAGCTGGGTATTCAGTTGTCGCGGAGCAGCTGGCCGCTGCGCCGCTGGGCCGCCCGCTGGGCGGCCCACGACGTGACCGCGAGGATCTCCCGGTCCCCCCCGCCGTTCTGCCGGAACGCCGCGATGACCTTGTCGTCCACCCGGTAGGAAGCCAGGGCGGTGAGCAGCGCGAGGGTGCCCGCCGGTCGGTTGGCCGGCGGCAGTTCCCGCAGCGGTGCGTCCAGCCAGGCCCGGCCGAGGCCGGGGTCGCCGCCGTCCCAGCGGGCCAGTTCGGCGGCCACCAGGTCCCGGACCGGCTCCGGCACCAGTTCGGTCGCTGTCAGCTCGACGGCCGCCGTACTGCGGGCCAGCGCCGCGGCGATCCGCGGATCGGCCACCGCCCAGCCCAGGTCCGCCGGCAGCGGTGCGTCGGGCAGTAGGGACAGCGACGTACCCGCTCGGGGCCCGGCTCGGACGGAGCTGCGCATCAGGCCGGTCAGCACCCGCAGCACGGGGCCCACCGCCCGGTCCGGGGCGTGCGGCGGCAGAGGTTGCGCGCCCAGGAAGACGTTGACCATCCGGTTGAGGTACTGGAGGCAGAGCGCCGTACCGGCCAGCTCCGGCATCAGTTCGGGTGCGAACGGAGGCCTGCCCGCCGAGCTGATCCACGCCGTCAATTGGCCCGGCGCCGTCCCCGCGCCGCGGTTCGGTCCTGCCTTCACGCCCCGCCCGGACGAAGTGGGCCGGGTGGCCAGGGAGTTGTGCATCGTGGAGTGCATGGTGGTGCAGAAGGGGCACTGGTTGCTCCGGGACACGGCGGCGGCCACCGCTTCCTTCGCGGCCCGCGGCACCAGCCCGTCGACCAGCATGGTCTCGCGCAGCGTCATCCAGGAAGCAGCGAGCAGTTTCGGCACCGGGGCGTGCAGGGCGATGGGCGGAGCCAGCACCCCGAAGTCCTGTTCGAGCTCCCGGTAGACCCGGGCGGTGTCGCCGGTCGCCTCACCGAACTGCACGGTCGCGATGTGCCGGACCTGGAGCAGGGACAGCCTCCTGAGCGGCGACTGGACGAGTAGTCTCGGGTCTTTCATGCGTCCGCTCCGGGACCCCGACCAGTGACGCCGCGCCGCGGTGGCTCCGCGTGGCCTTCAAACATCGGTGGCACTTCCCTCAGCTCCTCGGAGGATGTCCTTCGGTGCGCCAGTCAATCGTCACACCGATGCGGGGTTCCTCCTTCTTCATTCTTGCGGTCTGACGGCCGGCGCCAAACGAGTTGAAGGCGCGGCCTGCCATCAGGTTCCGTCTTCGTGCGGCCGCACCACCGGGCCCCGCCGACGTTCCGGGCGGAGCCACGGTGACGGCACGCCCTAAGGAACGGGAAAGAACGCCCGGACGAAGCGTTCGAACATCCTGTCCCCGATGGTCCACCGCATCCGCGGCAACAACCGGGACGGCATCCCGATCCGGTACCTGATCTTCGGGTTGTCGCTGGTCACCGCCTTCTCGATGACCTTCGCCACGGTCTCCGCGCGCACCGCCATCCGACCGCGGCCGCTCGGCTTCTCCGCCTCCCGGTAGGCGCCGTGCCAGTCGACGAAGTACCGCCAGAAGTCGTCGTACAGACCGCCACGTTCCTGACCGGACATCCCGAGGTCGGCGACCGACATCGGTACGAACCCGCCGAGTACCGGCGACGGCTCCACCAGCACCACCTTGATGCCGAACGCGTCCACTTCCAGGCGCAGCGAGTCGCTGATGGCCTCCAACGCGTGCTTGGTGGCCTGGTAGTAGCCGCGGCCCGGGGTAGCGAACTGACCGAAGATGGACGACATCATGATCACCCGGCCGTTGCCCCGCGCCCGCATGCCGGGCAGCACGAGCTGGGTGAGCCGGCACAGTCCGAAGAGGTTCGTTTCGAACTGGCTGCGCACCTCGTCCATCGGCGTCTCGCCGATGGTGCCGTTGAGGCTGTAGGCAGCGTTGTTGATCAGAGTGCCGACCGAGCCGTGCTCGGCGGTGATCTTGTCGACGACGGCCGCCATCGAATCCTCGTCGTTGACATCCAGTTGGAGGACCCGGATGCCCTCGGCCTCCAGCTCGGCCAGTGCCTCGGGCCGCCGTGCGGTCGCGTAGACCGGCCAGCCGGCCCGGTGCAGCCGCAGTGCCACGGCCTTTCCGGTGCCGGAGGACATGCCGGTGCTCGACGACGCCCCGGTCAGCAGGATCGCTCGCGAGGGGCTGCTCACCGGGGTTCTGCCAGCCGCTGCTCGGACACCGTGGCGTCCTCCGGCTGCGAGGCGATCCGGCTGCGGGCCACCGAATCGCCCAGGCCCAGGCCATCCACCAGGCGGTTGATGAAGGCGAACAGTGAAGCGGTGAACACCGCTTCCAGCATCTCCGCGTTGGTCCAGCCGGCGGCCTCGGTCCTGGCCCAGTCCTCGTCGGTGACCCGGAACGCACCCGTGCAGATCTGGGTGACCAGGCGCATGAGTTCCTTGGTGCGCTCGTCGATCGGCAGGTCCTCCACCGAGGCGGATTCGGCGATCGCGTCGGTGAGTTCCTGGTCGCCGCCGAACTGAGCCAGGAACCAGTTGTGAGTGCCCACGCAGTACGGGCAGCCGTTGACCTTGGAACTCCAGGCGGAGATCATCTCGCGGGTCGCACGCGGCAGCACGCCGTCGTTGAACACGCCGCCGTAGCCGGCGATCACGACCTCCAGCAGGTCGGGTCGGCTGGACACCAGGCGGAACATGTCCGGCACGAAGGGAATGCCCATCCGGGACTTGATCGCCTCGTACAGCTCGGCGGTCCTGCCCTGGGCTTCGTCCTCCCCCACCAGGGGTACGCGGACCGTGCTCAGCACATTCGGATCGGTCATGGATGATCGCCTCTTCTTCCGATTGCGGGAGCCGCCCCGGGAACCAATTCAGAAGAACGGGAATATATCCGGGTCTGTTGTCCGGCGGGTAATTGCGGCGTTGTTTTCTCTCATGGTGGCAGTAATGGTGACAGCGTTTCGTCTTTCAAATTGCCCTGCGTGCGCCAGCCGGCGGGTCCTGGATCTGGACATACGGGCGGCCGTTCCGGCGCGGCAGGTGCCGGAACGGCCGTCGGGGGAGGCCGGGCGGGTTCAGTTCACTCGGCGCGCAGCCAGTCCGCCAGCCGCTCACCGATCATGATTGAGGTGAGGTTGGTGTTGCAGTTGACGATGCTCGGCATCACCGAGGCGTCGGCCACGTACAGGTCCTCCACCCCGTGCACCCGCAGCTGTTCGTCCACCACGGCGCCCGCGTCGTCAGCGGTGCCCATACGGGCCGTGCCCACCGGGTGGTAGCCGCTGTCCAGGCTCACCTTCACGTACTGCTCGATCATCGCGTCCTTCTCGATGAGCTTGTCGTTCAGCACGATGAAGCCGTCGCCCTGCGACGCGATCCCCGGGTGGTTGGCCAGCTCCCAGCAGGTCCGGACGCCCTGGACCATCTTCTCCAGATCCCGTTCGGTGGAGAGGAAGTCGAGCTGGATGTCCGGCCCCGCCGCCGGGTCGGCCGAGGCCAGCCGCAGCCGGCCGACCGACTCCGGCTGCTGGTCCACCACCATCACGCCGAAGATCTTCGAAGCGCCGGCCAGCATCTGAAGCTCGGGGAAGAGCTCCAGGTCGAAGTGGTTGACCATGTAGTACTGCATGTCGTTGAAGTCGGTTGATCCCTTGGCCGTGGTCCGCACCATGGACTGCAGGAACGGCACGTTCTCGTCCAGAGCTCCCCCCTTGGGCCGCATGAACACGCCGGTCCGCGGGTGGTCCATCAGGTGGGCGCCGACCCCGGGCCGGTCCAGCCGGACGTCGATCCCGAGCCTGGTCAGGTCGTCGGCCGGGCCGATTCCCGAACGCATCAGCAGCATCGGGGTGTTGACCGCGCCAGCCGACAGGACGATCTTGTGCGCCCGCAGTTCCTCGGGCTTGCCGGCGCCGGCCGAGACCAGAACGCCGACCGCGCGGTCGCCCTCGAAGAGCACCTCGTGCACCAGCGTCCCGCTCCGGACGGTCAGATTCTCCCGTGCCCTTGCCTCGCCCGTCAGGTACGCCATCGCCGTCGAGACTCGGTAGCGAGGGTCGCGCCGGTTGGACGGGATCGGGCCGATACCGGTCGCCTCGGGGTGGTTGTGGTCGGAGACCTCGGGGAATCCGGCCGCCAGGCTCGCTTCGGTGAAGGCGCGCTGCATGGTAGTCATCTCGTCCGGGTGGAACCGGCGGATCGGTACCGGGCCGCCCTTGCCGTGGTATCGGCCCTCGAAGTTCAGGTCGTCCTCCAGGCGTCGGAAGTACGGCAGCACCTGCTCGTACGCCCACGCCGGATTACCCGCCGCCGCCCACTTGTCGTAGTTCTCGGGCACACCGCGCAGCGCGATGGTAGCGCCGACCGCGGACGAGCCACCGGTGATCTTTCCACGGGGGAAAAGGATGCGCCGGCCGTCCATGATCTCCGCGCGGTAGTGCCAGTCGTGCTTGCTCATCGACATGGCATTGCCGTTGGTGATGTCGTGCGGGATGTCGGCGGGATCGGGAAAGTCCGGGCCCGCTTCGATGAGGAGTACCGAACGGGCCGGGTCCTCGCTCAGCCGGGCTGCGAGCGCCGCACCCGCGGAGCCCGACCCGACGATGATCGCGTCATACGTGTGCGTCATGGATTTAAACCTCGCCAGACTGTGATTCGACAGGGTCCGATCACACCCGAGTTTTTCAGGCCGCCGGCATCCGGTCTTCTCCGAGACTGCTCAATGGTCGGGGCCGTGGATATCCCCCGAACTGAAGGCAAGTACTCACTTCGAACCGTGGCAACGTCAGAGAAGCAACCCTTGCCCGGGTGATAGATCCTCAAGTGCCAGGTACTGCGACAGTAATTTCTGAATTGCATTCGCAATGGCCTTGGTCAGTCGTTCATTTCTCGTTCACGGGAGGGAATTGGGATGTCGTACCGACAGCGATTCCGCAGGCTCATACCAGGGGTGGTCACGATATTGGTGGCGACCTCGCTGTTCTTCGTCGTCCGCACGTCGGTATCTGTCGCGGGCGGTGACCAGGCTGCTGCGGCGTACAAGTTCAAGGAGATGCCGATTGCGATGCCGCCCGGCTACGACTCGCAACCGATGAAGACGATCCGTAAGGTGAACCCGGCCTACGAAAAGATCCGCGCCTGGATCTCCTCGGTCGGCGCCAGCATCGCGATCAACGATGTCACCGGCCACGGAATCGCCAACGGTATGTGCATTGTCGACACCCGTACCGACTCGGTCGTGGTCACCTACACCCCGACCGCTCCTACCGCCGACCGGTTCACCCCGTTCGTGCTGGACGGCAAGCCGCTGCCGATGGACGACGCCATGGCACCCACCGGCTGCACCCCCGGCGACTTCAACGGCGACGGCCGCAACGACTTCCTGGTCACCTACTGGGGACGCACTCCGGTGCTGTTCCTGGCGAAGTCCGACGCCAAGTCCCCGTCCGCGTCCGCGTACGTCCCGCGCGAGGTCGTCGCCTCGCAGAGTCTCGACGGCAAGTACCACGGGCCGCGGTGGAACACCGACGCCGTCTACGTCGCCGACCTCGACGGCAGCGGCCACCCGTCGATGATCGTCGGGAACTACTTCCCGGACTCCGACGTGCTCGACCCGAACGGCCTCAACAACGTCGAGATGAACGACTCGCTGTCCAGCGCGAAGAACGCAGGCGGTGACCGCGTGCTGCGCTGGCACAAGGGCTCGGCCGGCCCCAACCCGGACGTCTCCTTCGTCGAGGAGAAGGACGCCATCCCGTACGCCAACTCCACCGGCTGGACGCTGGCCATCTCCGGCGCCGACCTGACCGGATCCGGGCTGCCTGATGTCTACATCGCCAACGACTTCGGCCACGGGCACCTCCTGTACAACCGCTCCACTCCCGGCAACATCCGCTTCACGGAGGCCAAGGGCGAGCGCACCGCGACGACCCCGAAGTCGTTCGTGCTCGGCGACGGCTCCTTCAAGGGCATGGGGGTCGACTTCGGTGATGTCGACGGCAACGGCAGCTTCGACATGATGGTCAGCAACATCACTGTCGCCTGGGGCCTGGAGGAGAGCAACTTCCTCTGGGTCAACCAGGCCGACAGCCCGGCCGCCGCGAAGGCCAAACTGCAGGACGGCATCGCCCCGTTCAGACAGGAGGCACGGAAGAACGGCGTCGCCTGGAGCGGCTGGGGGTGGGACGCCAAGATGGGCGACTTCCTCAACAACGGCCAGCAGAACATCCTGCAGGCCACTGGCTTCGTCAAGGGCGACATCGACCGCTGGCCGTGGCTCCAGGAATTGGCCATGACCAACGACAACCTGCTCTCCGACCCTAAGATGTGGCCGCACGTCGGCCCCGGTGACGACCTGGCCGGCGACGAGGTGATGGCGTTCTACGCCCGTACCAGCAGCGGCAAGTACGCGAACGTGAGCAAGCAGCTCGGCCTCGACGTCCCGATCCCGACCCGCGCGATCGCCACCGCCGACACGACCGGCAGCGGCGCGCTGGACTTCGCGATAGCCCGACAGTGGGGCCCTCCGGCCTTCTACGCCAACCAGGCCCCGAAGCTGGGTAACGACCTGACACTGCGGCTGTACCGGCCCGCGCCGGACTCCACCGCCGGAGAGGGGCTGGCCGCGACCGGCTCGCCCGCGTACGGCACCACGGTGAGCATCACCACGCCGCAGGGGAAGCAGATCGCCCAGCTCGACGGCGGCGGCGGGCACGGGGGCTTCCGCAGCTTCGACGTGCGCTTCGGCCTCGACACCTACACCGGCCCGGTGAAGGCGCACTTCACGTGGCGCGACAGCGGGGGCGGCCTGCACACCAAGACCCAGCAGCTCTCCGCGGGCAGCCACACCCTCATGCTGACCGACGACATCCAGGAGGTGACGAGCCGATGACCGACAACCGTTCCCAGACCGTCAATGCGGCTCCGCACGCCGCTCACCCCCACGCCGAGAAGAAGAAGCCCAACCGGGACCCCCGCTACCTGGCACTGCGCAACTTCGCCATCTCCATGACCGTGTTCAACATCCTGGGCTACACCCTGCTCGGCTTCGAGCAGCCCTGGTTGTGGCCGATCATCTGCGCGCCGTTCGCCTACGCGGTCGAGATGGTGCTGGAGGTGATCAGCGCCTGGGCCCAGAAGCGCCGGGCCCGCTTCCTGGGTGGCGGGTTCCGCAGGGTGTACGAGTTCCTGCTGCCCGCCCACATCACCGCGCTCGCGGTGAACATGCTGCTCTACGCCAACGACCTGCTGCTGCCCATCCTGCTCGGTGTCTTCATCGGCGTGGCCGGCAAACACGTCCTCCAGGCGCCGATCAACGGCCGCATGCGGCACTACATGAACCCGTCCAACTTCGGAATCACCGTCTCGCTGCTCATGTTCGGCTCCTGGATCAGCATCGCCCCGCCGTACGAGTTCACCGAGAACGCGAACACGTTCTTCCGGGTCGGCATTCCGCTGGTCATCGCCACCGCCGGCACGGTCATCAACGCCATGCTGACCAAGCGGATCCCGCTGATCGTCGGCTGGCTCGGCGCCTTCGTCATCCAAGCGGTGCTGCGCCACTTCATATGGGACGTGGCGATCTGGTCCGCGCTCGGGCCGATGAGCGGTGTCGCCTTCGTGCTCTTCACCAACTACATGATCACCGACCCCGGAACCACCCCCTCGAAGGGGCGCAACCAGTTCATCTTCGGATCCTCGGTCGCCATGGTCTACGGGCTGCTGATGGTCTTCAACGTCGTGTACACCCTCTTCTTCGCCACCACGATCGTGTGTGCCGTCCGCGGTATCGGCTGGTGGGTTGCCCACGGCCTGCAACGGCGCCGGGGCAACGACGCGACCAGCGGCACGGTGGCGCAACCCGCCGAGCCACAGCGCCTGGCCGGCAACGAGGCGGTGGCGGCATGAGCGTAAGCGAGCCAAGGCCCGTGACCACGGCCGAGAACGACGAGCGGGCACCCTCGGGCCGCATCGCGGTGGTCGGCATCGCCTGCCGCTACCCTGACGCCGAGAACCCCGAACAGCTCTGGCAGAACGTGCTGGCGGGCCGCCGTGCCTTCCGGAAACTGCCCGACCAGCGGATGCGCGCCGAGGACTACTACTCACCCGATCCCGCCGCGCCCGACCGCTTCTACAGCGCCAAGGCAGCGGTGATCGAGGGATTCGAGTTCGACCGGGTCCGCTACCGGGTGGCAGGCAGCACCTTCCGCTCCACCGACATGACCCACTGGCTCGCCCTGGACACCGCGGCCCGCGCCCTGGAGGACGCCGGCTTCCCGTTCGGCGAGGGGCTGGCGGACGTCAACACCGGCGTCATCATCGGCAACACCCTCACCGGGGAGTTCAGCCGGGCCAATCTGATGCGGCTGCGCTGGCCGTACGTCCGTCGCACCGTCGGCGCCGCGCTGCGCGAGCAGGGCTGGGACGACGAAGCGCTCACCGCCTTCCTCGACAGCCTCGAACAGCGCTACAAGAGCGCCTTCCCGCCGATCGGCGAGGACACCCTGGCCGGCGGCCTCGCCAACACCATCGCCGGCCGCATCTGCAACCACTTCGACTTCAAGGGCGGCGGTTTCACCGTCGACGGCGCGTGCTCGTCCTCCCTGCTGTCGGTCTCCACCGCGTGCGACGCGCTGGCCCGCGGCACGATGGACGTGGCGGTGGCCGGCGGTGTGGACCTGAGCATCGACCCCTTCGAGGTGATCGGCTTCGCCAAGACCGGCGCGCTGGCCACCGGCGAGATGCGGGTCTACGACAAGGGCGCCAACGGCTTCTGGCCCGGCGAGGGCTGCGGCATGCTGGTCCTGATGCGGGACGAGGACGCCCGCGCGCAGGGCCGGTTCCGCTACGCCACCATCGCCGGCTGGGGCTACTCCTCCGACGGGAAGGGCGGCATCACTCGGCCCGAGGCCAGCGGCCACCGACTCGCCATACGACGCGCTTACCGCACGGCCGGCTTCGGCATGGAGACCATCGGCCTCCTGGAGGGCCACGGCACCGGAACGGCCGTCGGTGACGCCACCGAACTGCGCGCCTTCTCCGAGGCCCGCCGCGCCTCCGGGGCTCTCGCCCCGGCCGCCCTGGGCACCGTCAAGGGCAACTTCGGCCACACCAAGGCGGCGGCCGGGGTCGCCGGGCTCCTCAAGGCGATCCTCGCGGTCCGCCACCAGGTGATCCCGCCCGCCACCAGCCACGTCGACCCGCATCCCGAACTCCTCGGCCCCGAGCCGGCGCTGCGGGTCCCGGACCGTGCCGAGCTGTGGCCCGAGGACATGCCCATCCGGGCCGGGGTTTCCTCCATGGGCTTCGGCGGCATCAACGCCCACGTCGTGGTCGAGCACGCCGACGGCTTGCGGCGCAACGCCGTGCCGAGCGTCACCCGCAAACTGGTCGCCTCCCGGCAGGACGCCGAGCTGTTCCTGCTGGACGGCGCCGACCCGGAGGAACTGCGGAAGAAGGCGACCCGCCTCGCGGAGTTCTGTGCCCAGCTGTCGTACGCCGAACTCGGTGACCTGGCAGCCACGTTGCAGGGCGAGCTGGACGGCCGGCCGTTGCGCGCCGCGGTGCTCGTCGCCTCGCCCGAACAGGGCACCGAGCGGCTCACCGAGCTGGCCGGGCAACTGGCCGCCGGGGCCCGCTCGCTGCTGGACACCCAGGGGGGCGTCTTCCTGGGCAGCGCCGGATCGGCCCCCCGGATCGCCTTCCTCTTCCCCGGCCAGGGCGCCGGAAAGCGGGGCGACGGAGGCGCGCTGCGCCGCCGGTTCGCCGCCGTGGACGAGTTGTACGACCGGCTTTCGCTGCCCACCGACGGCGACCTGGTCGCCACCGACGTCGCCCAGCCCCGGATCGTGGCCGCCTCGGTCGCGGGCCTGCGGATCCTGGACATCCTCGGCATCGAGGCGGTCCGGGGCACCGGACACAGCCTCGGGGAACTTACGGCCCTGCACTGGGCGGGCGCGATGGACGAGCCGACCGTGCTGAGCGCGGCCGGCGCCCGTGGCCGGATCATGGCCGCGGCCAGCGACGGCGACGGCACGATGGCCGCGCTCGCGACCACCCCCGAACTCGCCGAGACCCTGACCGCCGGCGAGCCGGTGGTGATCGCCGGCTACAACAGCCCGCGGCAGACCGTGGTGTCCGGCCCGGTCGCGGCGGTCGAACGAGTCTGCGCACTGGCGGCCGGACAGGGCGTCGGCACGGCGAGGATCAATGTCTCTCATGCCTTCCACTCACCGGCCGTCGCCCCGGCCGCGGCCGGACTCGCCGAGCACCTGGCAACCGAGCGGTTCGGCCCGGTCGGCGAGGGACTTGTCTCCACCGTCACCGGCGGGCTGCTGCCCGCCGACACCGACGTGGTGGACCTGCTCACCCGCCAGGTACTTCAACCGGTCCGGTTCACCGAGGCGCTCCAGGAGATGGACGGCGAGGTGGACCTGCTGATCGAGGTCGGACCGGGCCACGTACTGAAGTCACTGGCCGCCGAGATCCTGCCGGATGTGCCCGCGGTCGCCACTGAGGCGGACGCCCTGTCACTGACCGGGCTGCTCGGCACGGTCGCCGCCGCCTGGACGATGGGCGCGCCGGTCCGGCACAGCCGGCTCTTCGCCGGGCGCTTCACCCGGCCGCTCCCGCTGGACAAGGAGTTCCTGTTCTTCGCCAGCCCCTGCGAGTCCAACGGCGAGGACTTCGTGCTGGAGCAGTCGATGCCGACCGCGCTGCCCGAGCTCACCGCTCTCGCGGCCACCGCCGGCACCACGGCAGCCGACGGGGAGGATGCCTCCAGCCTGGAAGTGCTGCTCCGGCTTGCCGCCGAGCGGGCCGAACTCCCGGTCGAAACGGTCGATCCGGCGGCCAACCCGCTCGACGAACTGCACCTCAGCTCCATCACCGTCGGCCAGATCATGAACCAGGCCGCCCAGGAGCTGGGCATCTCCGCCCCCATGGTCACCACCGCGTTCGCCACCTCCACGCTGGGGCAACTCGCCGAACTCCTCGACGAGCTGTCAGAGCAGTCGCCCGACGACCACCAGCCGTCCGCCGCCCCCGGCGTCGCGAGCTGGGTACGCCCGTTCGTGGTCGATCTGACACCGGCCGAGCTGCCCGGCGGCCCCGCCGCCGGGCCCGGTGGCGACTGGGAGGTCTTCGCCTCCGACCGGCACCCGCTGGCCGGACCGCTGGCCGGGAAGCTGCGCGCGACCGGGCCCGACGCGGGCGTCCTGCTCGCCCTGCCCCGCGACTGCGGTCAGGAGCACATCGGCCTGATGCTCGACGCCGCCCGAGCCGCACTCGACCCTGAACGGCGGGCCGCCGGAACCCGGCTGGTCGCCGTCGGCGACCGCAGGGGAGCGGCGGGCCTGGCCAAGACGCTGCACCTGGAGGCACCGGACATCCCGGTCACCGTCGTCACCCTGCCGTTGCCCGGGGACATGACGGCCGACGCCGCCGAATGGATCAGCGTCCGGATCACCGCGGATGTCCTGGCCACTACCGGATTCAGTGAGGTGCACTACGACTCCGAGGGGGTGCGGCGGGAGCCGGTCCTGCGGGCGGTGGAGCTCGCGACGGACTCCACCCACCAGACGCTGGACGACGGCGACGTCCTGCTGATTACCGGCGGCGGCAAGGGCATCACCGCCGAGTGCGCCATCTCGCTGGCCGGGCAGAACGGCGCGGCGATCGGCCTGATGGGCCGCTCCGACCCCGCCGAGGACGCCGAACTCGCGGACAACCTGGCCCGGATGGAGGCGGCGGGTGTCCGGGTGTACTACGCGCGGGCCGACGTCACCGACGTCGACCAGGTCAAGGCCGCGGTCGGCGAGATCACCAAGGCGCTCGGCCCGGTCACCGGGCTGCTGCACGGTGCGGGCCGCAACCAGCCGCAGGCACTCGCCAACCTGGACGAGGACTCGTTCCGCCGCACACTGGCCACCAAGATCGACGGCGTGGAGGCCGTGCTGGCCGCGATCGACCCGGCGGCGCTGCGGCTCTTCGTGACCTTCGGCAGCATCATCGGCCGGGCGGGACTGCGCGGCGAGGCGGACTACGCCACTGCCAACGACTGGCTCACCGAGTTGACCGTCCAGTTCCAGCAGGACTACCCCGACTGCCGCTGCCTGGCACTGGAGTGGTCGGTCTGGTCCGGTGCTGGCATGGGGGAGCGGCTGGGCGTCCTGGAGGGGCTGGTCCGCGAAGGCATCGAGCCGATCCCCGCCGACCAGGGCGTGGAACTGCTCGGCCGGCTGCTGGCCGACACCGGTGCCCCGCCGGCCCTGGTGGTAATGGGCCGGGCCGGCGGCCTGCCGACGCTCACCCTGGAGCAGCGCGAACCGCCGCTTCTGCGGTTCCTGGAACGCGTCCAGGTCCACTACCCCGGCATCGAACTGGTCGCGGACGCCGAACTCGGCGCCGGCGGCGACCTTTACCTGGCCGACCACCTGCTGGACGGCGACCTGCTCTTCCCCGCCGTCCTCGGCATGGAGGCCATGACCCAGGTGGCCACCGCGTTGACCGGCCACCGGGACACGCCGGTGCTGGAGGACATGCGGTTCCTGCGGCCCATCGTGGTGCCGGTGAACGGCACGACGACTCTGCGAGTGGCCGCCCTGGTCACCGGACCCGGCACCGTCGAGGCGGTCGTGCGCAGCAGTGAGACCGGCTTCCAGGCCGACCACTTCCGGGCCACCCTGCGCTTCGGCGTGCCGGAGCCGGTCGGTCACCCGGCGCCGGTCACCGACCAGGTGCCGCGGGTGCCGCTGGCCCCTGGTGAGCTGTACGGGCCGGTGCTCTTCCAGGGCGACCGCTTCCAGCGGCTGCTCGGCTACCGGGACCTGGCCGCCAAGCACTGCCTGGCCGAGATCGACGACACTCCCCGGAACGACTGGTTCGCCGCCTACCACCCGGACGAACTGGTACTGGCCGACCCCGGTACCCGCGACGCGCTCATGCACTCCATCCAAGCCTGCGTACCCGACGCTACGCTGCTGCCGGTGAGCGTGGCACGGCTGCGTCTCGCGGCCCGGTCGGCGCAACACACCGGCCGACTGCTGTTCCTCGACGCTCGCGAGCGGTCCCGGGACGGCGACAGCTACCTCTACGACCTGGACGTCCGCGACGAGGAGGGCCGGCTGGTCGAGCGCTGGGAGGGCCTGCTGCTGCGGGCGGTGCGCAAGCAGGACGGAGCCGGACCCTGGCTGCCGGCCCTGCTCGGCCCCTTCCTGGAACGGCGCGCCGAGGCGGCGCTCGGCCACCCGCTGCGGTGTGTCGTGCTGCCCGGAGGCCCGATGGGCGGGTCCTCGGTTGACGAGCGTCGGCAGCGCACCGCCCAGGCGGTGAGCTGGGCGCTGGGCCGTACCACCGAGGTGCACCACCGGCCCGACGGACGGCCCGAACTGGCCGACATGCGACGGGTGTCCTCCTCGCACGCGGCGGGTGTCACCTTCGCCGTGGTCGCCGCCCAGGCCATCACCTGCGACGTCGAGGTGGCCGCCGAGCGGCCTGCCGAAGCGTGGGCGGCGCTGCTCGGCGCCGACGGCCTGGCGCTGGCACGGCTGCTCGCCGAGGGGCGGGGCGAGGCGCTGAGCCTGGCCGCCACCCGGGTGTGGGGCGCGGTGGAGACACTGCGCAAGGCGGGCCACGCGGTGGCCGCGCTGAGCCTGGACGGCGACGCGGGACTGCCGGCCGGCTGGGTGGCCTTCCGCGGCGGCGCACACCGCATCACGTCCTTCGCGACCGCCCTGGAGGGCGTCGCCGATCCGGTGTCGTTCACCGTGCTGACCGAGGGGACCCGATGACGCAACCGGACTACTACGAGTACCGCCACCTGGTCGGCTTCGAGGAGACCAACCTCGTCGGCAACGTCTACTACGTCAACTACCTCCGCTGGCAGGGCCGCTGCCGGGAGATGTTCCTGCGCGACCGGGCTCCCGACGTGCTCGCCGACATCCGGGCCGACCTCAAGCTGTTCACTCTGAAGGTGAACTGCGAGTTCTTCGCCGAGATCACGGCCTTCGACGAACTGTCCATCCGGATGCGGCTGCTGGACCTCACACAGACTCAGGTCGCCTTCACCTTCGACTACGTGCGGCTCGGGCCTGACGGAAGCGAAACCCTGGTCGCGCGCGGGCAGCAGAGGATCGCCTGCATGCGCGGCCCCAACACCGACACCCGCCCGACCAGGGTCCCCGAGCCGCTGCGGCTCGCCCTGGTTCCTTACAGCGTCTCCGGTACGGCGTCCTCCCGGACGCTCACCACTACTGCGGGGTGATCCACATGTCCATCGTCCCATCCGCCTCTGTTCCGCTGCCCGGTCCGCTCGACCTGCCGCCACTTCCCGCGGAGGCGCCCGAGGCGGACATCCATGACCGTCGCGCACTGCGCGGGGTGCTGGGGCGTTTCGCCACCGGGGTGACCGTACTGACCGCGGGACGCGACGCGCCGCGCGGCATGACCGCCAACTCCTTCACCTCCGTCTCCCTCGAACCGGCCCAGGTGCTGGTGTGCGTCGTGAAGTCGGCGGCCATCCATCAACTCGTCCTGGCCGAACAGGCTTTCGCGGTCTCGGTGCTCAGCCGGGACCAGGAATGGGTGGCCCGCCACTTCGCCGACCACTCACGCCCGCGCGGTGCGGCGGAGTTCGCCGGCATCGACCACGAACCAGGCCGGCACACCGGAGCCCCCGTGCTGGGCCACGTCCAGGCATGGCTGGAGTGCCGGCTCAGCGCCATCCACGACGGGGGTGACCACACCATCTTCGTGGGCTCGGTACTGGGCGCGGGCAATGCGTCGGGCGAGGACCCGCTGCTCTTCCTGGGCGGGGCCTTCCGCCGCGTCGCCGCCTGACCCCGGTTAGAGCAGAAAGCCCGGCCGACTGCCCCGGCCGGGCTTCCCGCGTCGCCCGCAGCACCTCGCGGCGGACTCCGGAACGCGAACGGCCGCCCCGGGCTACTGCTGCCCGGGGCGGCCATCGGCGTGGCCGATCCTTCCTGGCACGCCGTCAGTTCCGCGACTCCACGGTCATCGGCAGGCCGCCCTTGATCCGCAGGGTCAACATCGGCTCGGCCCGTACCTTATGGCCCGGGGGGACCGAGAGCCGCAGCCGGCGCAGCAGGACGGCGAGCACCACCGTGGCCTCCATCATTCCCAGGCTGCTGCCGACACAGACCCGCGGTCCCGCACCGAACGGTACGTAGCTGTACCTGTGCCGGCCCAGGGAGCGGCCCTTGGCGAACCGGTCCGGGTCGAACCGGTCCGGATCCTCCCAGAAGTCCGGGTGCCGGTGCAGTGTGTAGGGGCACAGCACCACATCGGCGCCGGCCGGCACCCGGTAGCCGCCGATCTCGTCCGCCGCGAGCGCCCTGCGCGGCAGCAGCCACACCGCCGGGTACAGCCGCATCACCTCCTGGAGCACCATTGAGGTGTACGTGAGCCGGTGGAAGTCCTCGATGGTCGGCAGCCGGTCGCCCAGTACCTCGTCGACCTCGGCGCGTACCCGGTCGCCCGCTTCGGGGTGCCGGTCCAGTAGATACAGCGTCCAGTTGAGGGTACTGGCGGTGGTGTCGTGCCCGGCGAGCAGCAGGGTGATCAGCTCGTCGCGCATCCGGTTCTGCCGGACCGTCGGATCCCGCTCGTCGGCCGTCGCGTCGATGAGGCGCGAGAGTACGTCGTCGCGGGTGCCGTCGGAAGCCGGATGCTGTTCCCGCTCCTGGGCGAGCGCGGCCACGATGCGGTTCAGTTCGGCTCGCGCCCTGCGGAACCGCAGCTGCAGGGGCAGCGGTACCCAGGTTGGCACCGAACTCAGGCTCATCATCTCGAAGACGGCCTGGTTCTGGACGACCTCGAAGGCCTCGCCGATGGACTCGTACGCGCCCAGGTCCGCGTCCAGCAGCGAGCGGCCGAGCACCCCGAGGGTGAGCCCGGTCATCTCCTGCCGGATGTCCACCGTTCCCGCGCCCGCCGACAGCCTCAGTCGGTCGGCCAGCAGCAGCGCCTCCTCGCCTATGGTCCCGACCTGCCGGTTGATCCGGCGCGGCTGGAACACCGGCTGGATCACCTTGCGCTGGGCACGCCACAGCGGGCCCTCACTGGTCAGCAGGCCGTCGCCGAGCGCGCGGCGGGCGTGCACCAGGCCGATGCCCTTGTGGTAGTTGACGCTGTTGTCGGTCAGCACCCGGCGGATGTGGTCGGGGTGGTTGAAGAAGTACAGGGTCTTGGGGCCGAGCGGCAGCCGTACCGCGTCCCCATAGGTGGCCGCCGCCTCGGTCATCACTGTCAGCCGGTCGGAGGCCATCCGTGCCAGCAGCACCGGGGTGGCGGCCCGCGACGGCCCCGGTGGCCGCCGCGGCCGGCCGCCGCTCGGCAGGGCCGGGGCAGGTACCGAGTCCACGCCGTTCATGCCCGCGCCTCGGGGGCGTCGCTGGAGACCCGCTCGGCGATCTCCCGGCGCCATACCTCGTACGCCGTCAGCCGGCCGTCCACGACGGGATCAGGCCGGGCTCGCGAGCAGACTTCGGTGGCCTGCTGCGGGGTCATACCGCAGAGCAGTCGCGCGGCCATCCCGGTGTGCGGTGTCAGCAGTCCGGACTCCACCCGGGTGGTCGAGGCGAAGGCGATGCCCTGGGCGAGTTGCGGCCGGTAGTGGCCGGCCCGTTCGAGCAGGTACAGCAGCTCGGCCTCGGAGGCACCGCCGGCGTAGCAGGCGGCCAGGCCGACCCCGCTGTAGAGGTCGGCACGCCGGTCGGCCGCGAAGCTGTCCACCAGGTCGGAGACCACGGCCGGGTCGGTGCCGCCGATGAACCAGAGCGCCCGCCCGATGCCCTGGTCGACGGCGTGCCCGGCATACCGCCGGGTCTCGTCGCCGGGCCACCGGAAGGACGGGTCCCGGTACTGCTCGCGCACATAGCGCTGGGTACGGAAGTAGGCCTGGTGGAACCCGTATCCGTCCAGTGCCAGCCAGCGCAGCAGTGGGTCGGTGGGCGCGATGGACGCCCACCGGAAGCGGGGCAGCCGGGCCATCGCCCAGCCGACCCCGACGTGCACCATGTAGCGGTGCGGGGCGCCATGGCCCGCCAGGAAGGCGGCCACCCGGCCGTTGCCGGGTACCGGAAGTCCGTCCAGCATGGCCAGTCCCATCGCCGCGCCCTCGTAGGCGAAGCCGCGGAACCGCACCGGGACCTGTTCCAGCCGCTGGTGCGTCTCGTCCTGGTCGCGTGCCTCGACGGCGAACGCGTACCCGTCGAGGAAGGTCGCCCCGACCGTTTCGAGCGTCTCCCGCGCCTCGGGGCTCTTCTCGTGGAAGCCTCGGGTCGACAGCTTGGTCTCGTTGTGGCTCGGTGTCATCAGACGGCGCCTGACCGCTCGCCAGCTCGCGCTCATCGTTGCCCTCCAGCCCGCCGCGCGCCCGGACGGCCGCAGCTCTCCGGTTACATGCTCCGGTTCCGCGGCCCGCCGTACTACTTCTGCCGTGCCGGCACCGGGCAATTCAGGAGTAGGCACGGAACGGGTCGGGTCCCGACAATCAGTCGCGTCGCCCGCACGTCCCGGCACCGAGGTCTCGCATGCGGCCGTCCCGAACGTGAGCGGCCGCCTGCGAGACCTCGTGCACCGGTTCCGGCACCGTCCCACCCCAGAGGAGGCCTCACATGACCGGTACCACCTCCGTTCCGGCCCCGACTGCACCGCCACACGCCACGTCGCTCTTCGTCAACGGCCTGTTCCCGCGCCGTCGGGTCCTGCTCCTCGTGCTCAGCCTGCTCGGCGGCTTACTGATCGCCTACGCATGGTCCTCGAAGCTGGCGGACGACGAGATCGGCTTCCGCACCGCCAGCCAACTCCTCGGTCATGACGCCAAGGACACGCCGCTGACCGGCATCGCCTCCGGGGTGCTCTTCGCCCTGGTGTCCGGGCTGGCAGGCTCCTTCACGGCCTGCAACGTGGCCGTCTTCGGAGCGGTGGGACCGCTGGTCGGGCAGATCAGCCTGACCCGCCGTCAGCGGTTGGCACACGCGCTGCGGCCGCTGGGCTGGATGGCGGCCGGCATGCTGCCGGTCTCGGCCGCCTACGGGGTGCTGGTCGGTCTGGTCGGCACCCACATGCCGCAGTTCTCGACGGCGCAGACGCACGGCATCTCACCCCGGATCGCCCAGGCCATGATCGTGTACGGGGTGCTCGGCCTGTTCATGCTGGCGCTCGGGCTGGCCGCGGCCGGTCTGATCCCCGACCCGCTGGCGGCAGTCTCGCGCCGGCACCCGAACGCTCCGCTGGTGCTGATCGGCGCCATGGTCGGCGCCTTCCTGATCGGCCGCCCCTACCCGCTGTTCCGTGACCTGTTCCGGCAGGCCGCCGAGGAACACAACCCGCTCTACGGAGCAGTCGCCTTCTCGCTCCAGTCCATCGGCAACTTCGTGGTGATGGCGGTGCTCTTCCTGCTCCTGTCCTACACCCTCAGCCGGCCCGTCCAGCGCTGGCTGGCCACCAAGCCTGGCCGGGTGGCGACACTGACCGCGTCCGCGTTCCTGGTGGCCGGCGCGTTCACGGTCATCTACTGGGACATCCGGATGCTGGGCAGGCTCGATTACATATGGTTCCCGACGGCTCCCTGGAATGCGTAGCGGGTTTCTCTCCACCCCGGCGGAACCACCAACGGCGGCTCCGGGCCCTACTGGGTCCGGAGCCGCCGTTGTGTGGCCCTGGCCAGGGACTCCTGGGCGCGCTGAGGGTCGTCCCCCGCGCCCAGGATCATTGCGCCCACCTGTGCCTCGAAGCAGACGTCCGCGGTGTTGGGCTCGACCAGGTAGCCGCCGAGGTCCAGGGTGACTAGCCCGTGCAGGGCGATCCACAGCTGGTGGGCGAACAGTTCGGGGTCGAAGGGACGGAAGCGGCCGGTCGCGGCGCAGCGCTTGACCGCTCCGACGAGGATGTCCAGGGTGTAGCGGCCGTGCTGCCGGTCGGCGTCGGTGAGGGAGAAGCCGCTGAGGCCCGACCCGCCGAACATCACGTTGTACAGGTGCCAGTGCTCCCGGGCGTTGTCCCGGTACGCCCAGCCGAGTGCGAGCACGTCGGCGACCGGGTCGTCGCTCTCCTCGACCGCCCTCATCCGGTCGCCGAGCAGCCTGAACCCCTCATGGACCATCGCGCGCACCAGGTCGTCCATTCCGCCGAAGTACGTGTAGACGGCCGTGGTCGAGGTGCCCACCATGGCTGCCAGCTTGCGGGTGGACAGTGCGGCCGGCCCCTCCTCGCCGAGCAGCTTCGCTGCGGCGTCGATGAGTTGGGGACGGAGATTCGGGTCAACTGGTCGTGGGCTCACCGTTGACAGTATGGCGGGCGGCTGTGACGCTATTACGTGACAGCGTTACGTAACGTTGATACTCAACGGAGGAGGCGGCCATGCCTCGCACCACTGACCCTGCCCGCGGCACACTCCCGTACAGCACGGTGCACCTTCTCGGACGTGGCTACCAGCCGGTGCCGGCCGAGACCGACCACACCGGACTGACGGTGCGCGGCACGCTGCCGTCTCAGCTCGACGGAACCTTCCTGCGGATCGGGCCCAATACCCGGGGCCCCCACGACCCCGCCGTCGACCACGCCCTGGGGGGTGACGGCATGGTGCACGCGATCCGGTTGGGCGGCGGCCGGGCGCTCTCGTACCGCAACCGCTGGCTGCGGACCGACGCGATCAGCGGTGCGCTCAACGAGCTGCCCACCCCCGGACCCCGTAACGGACCGGACGACAACGTCAACGCCAACCTGGTCCGGCACGCCGGCCGCACCCTGGCCGTGGCCGCCGCCACCGCCCTGCCGCTCGTCATCGACTCCGGCCTCGCCACCCGTGCCCGCACCGACTTCGACGGCACCCTCCCCGGCGGTTTGTGCGCGCACCCCCTCATCGACCCGGTCACCGGCGAACTCCTCGCGGTCGCGACCGACCACGCGAGGGACGAGGCGGTCCTGCTCACCCTCGACGCCGCGGGCCGGGTCCGCGAAACACTGCCGGTCCCGGTCAAGGGCCGCCCCTGGATGCACTCCTTCGCCCTCACCGAACGCCACGCGGTCCTCTTCGACCTGCCGGTTACCCACGACCCCGCCGAGGCGCGGGCCGGCTCGCCCGTGCCCTACTCCTGGCAGCACGACCACGGCGCCCGGATCGGGATCGTGCCCCGCGGCGGCACGGAGGCGGCCGCGACCTGGCTCGACGTCGCACCCTGCTTCGTCTTCCACCCGGTCAACGCCCACGAAGTGGGAGACGGCCGGATCACCGTGGATGTGATCCGCCACGAGCGGGCCTTCGACCGTGACCGGCTGCACGCCAGCGAGTCGGCGCCCACCCTGTGGCGCTGGACCCTCGATCCGCGTGAGAACGCCGTGACGGAGCGGCAACTGGACAGCCGGGTGCAGGAGTTCCCGCTGATCGACGAGCGGTACACGGGGCTGCCGTACCGGTACGCCTTCACCGTCGAACTCGACGCGGGCCAGGGCGCCGCGCTCTGCGGCCCGGCACTGCTGCGGCACGACCTCGTCACCGGCCGTTCGGAACGTCATGTCTTCGCCGGCGGACGGCTGACCGGCGAACCCGTCTTCCTGCCGCGCGAGGCGCGAGCCGCGGAGGCCGACGGCTGGCTGCTGACCCTGGTGTACGACCCCGCCACCGACCGCAGTGAACTGGTGGTCCTGGACACCGCCGAATTCACCGGGCCGCCCGTGGCCGTGGTCCCGCTGCCGGTGCGGGTGCCGCACGGCTTCCACGCGCAGTGGGTGCCGGGGGAGCGGTGAGCGGCGCGGAGGTCCACGAAGACCCCGCCGGGGACGGCCACCGGGCAATCATCCGGGCCCACCGGTATGAACTCGGCGGATCCGGCCCGAAACGCCACGGAGTCGCACTCGGCCGAGTGCGACTCCGTGGGGCCTGGTGTCAGTCCAGCGGACGGGCCAGCGCCTCGTCGGCCTTCCCCGGCAGCGGCACGACCGCCGCCGGAGCGTCCGCGCCGCGGGCACGCAACCCCAACCAGATCAGGACCACGCTCGCCAGGGTCACCACGACGTTCACGATGAGCGCGCGGTGGAGACCGTCCAGTTCCACCGCCTGGGTCGCGGCGACCGCGCTCAGGATCGGGATGCCGACCGTGACGGCCACCTGCTGGGTCATCGCGGTCATGCCCGTGGCCAGGCCCTGCTCCTCATTGGGCAGGCCCGAGGTTCCGGTCACGGTGTAGGCCACGATGGAGGTCACATGCCCGAAGAACGCGATGAACAGCGCGGGGATCACGATAGCGATCGCCATCCGGTCGGTACCGAGAAAGATCAGCGGAACGATCGCCAGGCCCTGCACGGACATGCCCACGGCCAGCACCTTCCGGCTGCCGTGGCGTCCGATGGAGCGCCCGGCGATGACCCCGGCGACCATGGCCGCCAGGCCCGGGACGCCGAAGACCAGGCCGGTGATCAGCGGGGAGTAGTGCAGGACGTTCTGAAGGTAGAGGGTCATCAGGAAGATCATGGCGGTGCCCATGGAGAAGGTTACGAGACCCCCGTAGTTGCCCCACTTCACCGTCGGCCGCTTGAGGATGCGCACCGGGGCGAGCGGCGCGGGCGAACGCAGCTCGATCATCCAGAACGAGGCCAGCAGAACCACGCCGATGACGGCCGAGTAGATGTTCGTCTCGATGATCGCGTAGATGACGGCGAGCAGACCGCCGGCCGCGGTCACCGCCCCGGGCACGTCCATCTTCACCCGGTCGGGGACGCTGCTCTCCCTGATCAGCGATGGGGTGAACGCCAGGATGACCACCACCACCGGGACGTTGATGAAGAACGCGGCTCGCCAACTGAGCAGGCTGACCAGGACTCCGCCGACCAGCGCGCCCACCGTGAAGCCGCCGGAGAGCAGCGCACCGTTGAGGCCGAGGACCCGGTCTCGCTGCGCGCCTTCCGCGAAGGTGCTGGTGAGCAGGGACAGTGACGCGGGGATCGCCATCGCGGTGGCGAAGCCCTGCAGTGCGCGGGCGGCCAGCAGTACCTCGGCGTTCTGGGCGAACCCGCCGAGCAGTGAGGCCGCGCCGAGCAGCGCCAGCCCCGTGATGAAGAGCCGGCGGCGGCCGAACAGGTCGCCCATCCGTCCGAAGAGGAGGGCGAAGCCCGCTGCGGGGAGGGCGTAGGCCGAGGTGACCCAGGGCAGCCCGGACAGCCCCAGCCCGACGCCCGCGCCGACTTCGGGCAGCGCGACGTTGAGGATCGAGAAGTCGACGGACAGCATGAATCCGGACCCGAGCAGGAGGAATAAGATCATCCGTTCCCTGCTGGTGAAACGTGGAACTGAGCTCGCTTCGCTCTTGCCTGCATCGGTCGTCATGAGATGGTTCCCTCGATCGAGAGTCCGATTTCGTGAACGGTCACCGCGTCGGCCGACCGTGCCGCCCGGCGGCACGCGTCACCGAGCGCCGGGCCGACGCCTGATAGGCCGTCAGCCCGGTGCCCCTGCCGGGGTGACCTGGAGCTGGGGAGTGCTGGGAACTGCCGCCCCGTTCCCGTCGTTCGCCCGGCGGGCAGGCCGTGCGACGGACGGGAACCGGACGACAGGGGCTAAGGGGTGTCTTGCCGTTCCGCTGCCTCGGCGATGTGCTTGATCTTCGCCAGACGCCGATCCCAGTCGGCGGCGAGCATGGTCATCCACCGCGCCGTCGCGTCGAGGGTCGCCGGCTTCACCGCGTACCGCACCTCGCGTCCGACCCGGCTGCCGGAGACCAGTCCGGCGGCGTCCAGGACGGCGAGGTGTTTGGCCACCGCCTGTCGTGATATGGGAAGACTCTCGGCAAGCGTCGTCGCCGTGGCCTCGCCCTGTGCGGCGAGCAGTTGCAACAGCTCGCGTCGCGTGTTGTCGGCCAGCGCGACCAGCACGCTGTCCACCACCCCGACGGAGCCCTGGCGTTCGTCCGTCACACGGACGACGCCTCGACGCGCGTCCTGACCGCGTCGAGCACCTGGGGCCAGCCGTCGGCGTTGTCGCTGTGCGCCTTGGCACGCAGATCCTCGGATCCGGCCAGCGCCGCAAACCCGCTCTCGACGACGCGCAGCCGCGTCTTGTCACCCTCGGCGGTGAGCGTGAACTCCACCAGAGTGCTGTTGTTGTCGCTCAGCTCCTCACCGGGGAACGCGCTGGCCCAGCGGTACGCGACGTAGGTCTGCGGCTCCACCTTCTCCACCCGCACGGGGAAGCTGCCGTGCTCGGGGTTCTCGGCCACCGTCGATTCGCCCTCGACGGCCACGGTGCCGGACGCACTGGCCGGGTCGGCGACCCAGAACCCCGGCTCGGTCACCAGTGACCACACCCGGCCGACGGGGGCTGCGATCAGGGTTTCGCGTTCGATCAACCGTTCGCTCATGAGGGACTCCTTCATTGGTGCTCTTGCCAGCAACCCGATGGTTGCACATCGGATCGTCAGGCGCAATCGAAAGGTTGCGTTCAGTGGGCGGGGCGCGGTACTGCCGCGGAGGGGGTGCTTCGTCAGGTCTGGGTACGCGTGTTGCCGCGCTTTCGACAGCGGTGGCGCGTCGCGCAAGAGTTGGGTTGCGTAAGGGTCGGGCCACGTGCAACACTTTGGTTGCGGAATCCGACGGACCAGCCGCCGGGCAGGCCGGCTGGTCCTCGGCGACGGGTCGGGCGCGCGGTGAGGCAACCTGCGGCTTCCCGGCCGGACGGCACCTTACGGTGGAGGTCTCCGCGGCCGGCCGGTGCCATCGGGCGGTGGGCGTCGAGCGCGCCGCCGAGGCGGACGACTTCACACAGCACCGAGAGGCGTGGCGTGGCGACAGCCGCTGCCGTGACCTCGGATCACACATCAAGGAGATTCGACATGGCGACACTGAAGCCCGGAAGCATGCTGGTCGGCTCGACTCGTCCCGAGGAACTGCGGGCCTGGTACATCAAGGCGCTGGCTCCGGGGTTCACCGGCGAAGGCCCGATCGACCTGGGCGGCTTCCACCTGGTCGTCTGCGAGCGCGACGACATCGACGCGAAGAACGACCAGCCGGGTCGCTCCATCGTCAACTTCCATGTCGACGACTTCGACGCGGTGGAGGCCCAGCTGAGCGCGGCCGGCGCGGAGTGGATCTCGGTCGACGACCGGGAGCCGGGCAAGTTCGGTACCTTCTCCGACCCCGACGGGAATTACCTTCAGATCATCCAGTGGAAGTAGGACGCCCGAGGCCGGGTGTTCTCGCAGCCCCTCTTCCGGTCCGACACGGACCGGAAGAGGGGCTGCCCCGTGTGCGCTGCTCCCCACGCCGCGTCCGTGCGTAGACAGCGGCGCTTCCCTCGGAGCCGTGCGGCGCCGGTTCGTGCCGACGGCGGTGGAGGCCGCCGGGGCGTCCGGTTTCCGGCCGGCCTCAGTCCTGCTCCGCGCCGTAGGCGTGGGCGTAGTCCACAGTCCGCGGTGGCGGGAAGCGGGTGACGAAGTCGCACACGACGACATGAGTGGGGACGATGGTGATCACGGCCATCTCGCTGGTGCTCTCCCGTTTCACCCGCATCCACTCCTCCATCCGCGCCTCGTCGCCGATGCTCCGGCGGGAC
Organism: Streptomyces sp. NPDC017520; assembly: GCF_044329855.1. Classification (NCBI taxonomy): domain Bacteria; kingdom Bacillati; phylum Actinomycetota; class Actinomycetes; order Kitasatosporales; family Streptomycetaceae; genus Streptomyces; species Streptomyces sp. NPDC017520. The sequence goes on along the minus strand of NZ_JBIRKB010000004.1, from coordinate 279,762 downwards.
GCGTCGATGTGCTCCTGGGGGATCCCCTGCCGGATCTCGACCGAGGCTGTTCCGCGTACGTTCATGATCAGCGGTGTGTAGGTGGTGGTGTCGACCGTGAAGGCGACCTGCGGGTGCGCCGTGAGAGCCTTGACCTTGTACGCTCCGGTCGGGGTGGCGAAGACGAAGGCCTTGCCGTTCCAGATGTAGGAGACCGGCACCGCTCTTGGGTGGCCGTCCAGCCCCACGTAACCGAGCCGCATCGGGATCGGTGCCTCGATCAGCGTCCGGATCACCGGGTCAGTTTCCATCAGGTGCAGGATCTCGGCGTAGTTCATGGATACCGCTCCTTCTCGCCGGGCGGAACTCTCGGTCCTGTCTCTTGGGCGTCGTGGACGCCCGCTGTTGTCATCGTGCCCGGCCACAAGGGGGCGGGCCGCGGTCACACGGCGGCTGTGGGCTCCGGTACCTGCGGGAGCCAGGACACGGCGTCGTCGCGGAAGTGCTGGTTCCGCGGAACGAACACAGCGTCGTCGTCCAGGCTCATGATGGTCACGAAGACGGCGTCCGAGCCGTCGTCGAGCGCGCACACCCGGGAGCCACAGTCGCCGCAGAACCCGCGCCCGGCGCCCGGCGAGGTCGCGTACCAGGTGGGCTCGCCGCCCGGACCGTCCCAGACGAAGGCGGACAGAGGGAGGCCCACATAGGCCATCATCGGGCCGCCGGAGAGCTTCCTGCAATGCGAGCAGCTGCACACATGGGGATAGAACGGCTGGCTCTTCGCGCTGTACCGGATCTTCCCGCACAAGCAGCCGCCGGTACGGGTCTGCTGCTGGTCGATCTCGCTCATCTTGGTGTCCCCAGGCTCTCGGTCCGTCGGTTGTGCTGCGGGAAGCCCGCCGTCGTCGGCGGGCTTCCCTGTTCTCTCGGGGCGTCGGGCAGGGGTCAGAAGGTGCGCTCCGCCACCCGGACCCTCTCGACGTTCTCCAGTGCGGCCCGCAGCGCGGCGGCCGGCAGGGGAGCCCCGAGGGCTTCGGTCCGGTCCTCGAAGGCGGTGTTCTTGTCGGCCATGTAGAGCCAGGTGTAGGCGGAGGTCTCCGGTTCGATGCGCCAGCTGTCCGCCAGCGAGCCCACGTCGACGGTGTCGAAGCCGATCGTGTGGATCAGCGCCGACGCTCCGGACTTCACGGACGCGTCGTTGCCGGCGATGGCCACGGCGCTGCGCTCCGGATGGCCAGAGGGACGGGCGAGCTGGGTGATGTGGTGGGCCAGGATGCCGCTGAACGCCTTGACCAGGTGGACCCCGTCGAAGTGCTGCTGGATCAGTTCGCTGGTGGTCAGCTTCTCCGAGTCCAGCTCTTCGATGCGGCCGTCGCGGATCGGGTAGTAGTTGCTGGTGTCCAGCAGGGTCCGACCCCGCAACGGCGCCGCCGGGACGGACCGGTAGTCGGTGACCGGCAGGGCCATCACGACGAAGTCACCGGCTCGTGAGGCCTGTTCGACGGTACCGGCCGTGGCCAGCGGGCCCAGGTCCGCGACGAGGCCGGCGAGGCTCTCGGGGCCGCGGGAGTTGGACATCACGACCGGAATGCCGTTCCCGACGGCGAGCCGGGCGATCACTGTACCCATGACTCCGCTGCCGATGATTCCAAGGGTGGACATGACGACTCCTCAGGGTTTTTGGTGGACTCTCTCGTGCCGGGGACGGCTCGGCACCGGTCAGATGTAGTAGGTGTTGGGCTCCAGGCCGCAGAGGATCCGGCCGTAGGTCTCGGCGTTGACATCCGGATTCATCATCGCGTGCAGGCCGAAGGTCTGGAGGTCGTTGGCTATCTGCTGCACCGGCACCTTGGTGTAGGCGGCGGAGCCGCCGCTGGACGAGGCGAGGATCTCCACCGCTTCCCGGGTCAGCCGCACGGCCGAGCCCTCGTCCGCGCGGCTGCGGCCGCGATCCGACATCTCCCAGGGCTCGGCCGAGGCGCACTTGGCGTCCAGCTGGGCGGCCAGCCGGGTCGCGTGGAACTCCGCCTCGTCGAGCTTCATCGCCGCTTCGGCGACCCGCAGATGGGTCACCGGGGCCTCGCTCTGGCTCGGGTACTCGGTGTAGGTGATCTTGCGGCCGGGGAGCCGCTCGAAGAAGAGGTCCCGCACCGCCTTGCCCATGCCGACGGCGACCCCGACCGTGGACGCCGCTCCCACCGTGATCAGCGGAGCGCGGTACATCGGCGAGTCGGCGTTCAACTTGGAGACCGACTGGCCACCGAGCACCATGGGCGCCGGCAGAATGCGTTCCTGCGGGATGAACAGGTCCTTCGCGGTTGTGGTGACGCTCCCGGTTCCGCGCAGGCCGCCGGTGTGCCAGTCGTCGACGATCTCGAGCTCCGACACCGGGACCGGGCCCATCACCGGGTACGGCTGCCCGTCCGGGTCCAGGAATATCGCCGCGACCTGCTGCCAGGTGCTGCTGAGAGCGCCGCTGATGAACGGCCACGAGCCGTTGACCAGGACGCCGCCGGGAACGGGGACGGCCGTCGCGGTCCCGGGTCCGATGGTGGCGCAGAGCCCTGTGCCGGACTCCGCGAACACCTCGTCCTGGACCTCGTCCGGGTACAGACCCACGCTCCAGCCGGCGATCCAGGAGCTGGCCACCACCCATGCGGCGGACCCGTCGGCCTTGGCTATCTCCTCGGCCACCGCCACCATGGTCTGCGCGTCGCTCTCGTACCCGCCGTAGCGCAGCGGGATACGCATCCGGAAGACACCCGCGTCGCGCAGGGCGTCTACCGAGTCAGAGTGCAGTCGGCGGTTCTCTGCCGACCACGCGGTGTTGGCCCGCAGCACGGGCGCGATCGCGGACACCTGCCGCACCAGCTGTTCCCGGGTCGGGATGACGGGAGTTGACATGACTTCTCCTTAACGGGCTTGTGGGATCAGAGATCAGACGAAGAAGGCGTTGAACGCGTCGATGACGGCCTGCGGCGCCTCCTCGACGAAGTAGTGGCCCGCGTCCGGCACCAGCACGACCCGCACGTCGCTCCCCTGGGTGGGCAGCGTCGCCTCCATCTGCTTGGCGAACATGCCGTCGGCGAGGTTGGAAACCAGGCCGAGCATGGGCGCGCTCACCTGCCCGTAGGTGCCGAGGTCGGCGATGTCCTGGCCGAACGTCTGGTACCAGCCGTTGCCGCCGCGGATCCCGTCCGCCGTGTCGTAGGCCCGGGTGTAGACGGCCCGGTCCGCCGGGGTCACCGCGCCCGGGTCCAGCAGGAAGTTGTCGAAGACCCAGGCGATGAGGAAGTGGGCGCGTCCGGCCAGCAGTTGTTCGGGCAGGCCGACGACCTGGTTGAAGGCGAACCACCACGGGAAGAAGGGCAGGCCCGGGGCAGGCAGCACGGGGATCTGGTACATCGACGCGTCCGGGTGGAGCACATCGAGCAGGGCGACCCTGCGGGTGGCCTCCGGGTGGTTGACCGCGAAGCTGAAGGCGACCTGTGCGCCGACGTCGTGGCCCGCGATGTCCACCTGGTCGTAGCCGAGGGCGCGGACGAATCCATGGACTACCCCGGCCATCGTCTTCTTGTCGTATCCGGTGGCGGGCTTGTCCGAGCCGCCCATGCCGGGGAGGTCGAGCACGATGACCCTGCGGCCGGCCGCGGCGAGGGCGGGCATCACCTTGCGGAATTCCCACCAGGTCTCCGGCCAGCCGGGTAGCAGGACCAGCGGAGTGCCCTCGCCGCCGGCGACGTAGTGGAGGCGGAGACCGTTCACGGTGGCGTATTCGCTGCTGAAGCCGCCGTCCAGGGAGCTCGCGAGTTCGGCATCGGTCGGGACGCCCGGGGCTTCCCCGCCGGTGTCCGGTGTGCTCGTACTGCTGCTGTTCGTCGTCACTGTTCCCACTCCTCGTCGTCGTGGCCGAAACAGGTGTGCGAAGGACCGGCCCACGGGCTCGGTGCTGCTCAGCCATCATCGAAGATGGGAATCCCCCCGGCCTCTTCCTACGTGCCCTCCCTCGTTCCCGGGTGGGCGGACGTCGGGTTCGGGGCATGCGTGCTCAACGGCTCGGCAGGCCTGTTCTCCCTGCCCTGCCGTATCCGGGAGGCGCGACGACGTACGGGGCAGGGCCGATCAGCGGCCCTGCCCCGTACCCATGACGTGGAACCGAGTCAGGGCAGCTTCTTCAGTCCGGTCTCGGTCAGGAGGTAGCCGGGCGCGACCGCGGCCGCCTCCGTCCGAACCAGCTCGACCATCGCTGAGCCGGCGATCTCCGGGGTGAGGAGCGGCCCCATCTGCTTCAGGTACTCCTCCTCGGACCGGCCGTCGCGAGCCGCGTACGCGCGGGCCGCCGACCTGCCCAGCTCGGTCACCGGGGTGATCCGGGGAAGCACCGCGGAGAACGTGATGTCCAGTCCGGCGCGCTTCGCCTCGTCCTGGGCGTATCCGGTGATGAAGCGCTGGGTGGCCTTGGCGCCGGCGTAGCCCCCGGAGAGCGGCGAACCCGCCATCGCGGCACCGCTGCTGACCACGATCACCCTGCTGCCGGGCCGCAGCGGAGTGAGCAGGGCCTCGCGCAGCCAGTGGAACGCGATTCTGACATCGGTCTGCCAGTTGACCGAGAAGGTCTCCCAGGTCTGGTGTTGCAGCGGACGCATGTGCGGGCTCGCGCCGGCCGCCAGGACGACCACCTCGGGCCGGTATCGGTCGAGGAGGCTGCCTGCCACTGTGGGGTCGCCGGCGTCGGCGAGTTCGGGAACGGTGTTGCCGGCCGGATCGGTGATCGGCGCCGCGGTGCGCGAGACGGCGACCACTCGGGAACCGGCCTCGGCGAAGGCCGTGGCGATCCCGTGGCCCAGGCCGCGGCTCGCGCCGACGACGATGGTGGTCTTGCCGGACAGGTCGCTCATGATGTCCTCCAGGTGATGGGCGTGTCCGGTCGCGGACGGTCGAGAACTCCGGACCGGGACCTGTCGCGGGGAGGCAGCAGGTCCCGGAGCCGGAGTCACGGGCCCTCCCGGCTGTCGCCGGAAGGGGGTAGTCGACGAGCTACGACTTGAAGCGTGTCCCGTTCCACCAGTTGTTGCCGGGCACGGCTGCGTCCTCGCTGTCGTAGCTGTCCTTGTAGCGCCACCAGTCCCAGGGGTGCTCGAGCTCGTCCTCCTGCCGGCCCAGGGCGGTGATGTCCAGGTAGTTGTAGAAGTTCTTGAAGATGTCCCCGCCCCGGTCGAAGACCGAGTAGGTGTGGAAGACGTCGTCGCCGTCACGGATGAACGCGCTCACCCCGGGCGACTCGCCCATCTCGGTGGCGGCCTCGAAGTCGTAGTTGAAGTCGTTGCCGAACGACGAGTACCAGGGGTACTTCCAGCCCATCCGGGCCTTGAAGGGTGCGAACTTCGCCAGCGGCGCCCGGGAGACCAGGGTGAAGCTGGTGTCCCGGGCCCACATGTGGGCGAGTTCGCCGACGCTGTCCGTCTGCATGGAGCAGCCGATGCAGCCCTCGTCATCGTCCGGGCCGAACATGAAGTGCCGGACGATGAGCTGGCGGCGGCCCTCGAACAGGTCGAGCAGCGTCGCTGTGCCGTCCGGCCCTTCGAAGAGGTACTCCTTCTCCACCTTGACCATCGGCAGCTTCCGGCGCTCCGCGGCGATCATGTCGCGGGCGTTGGTGACCTCCTTCTCCTTCTCCAGGAGCGCCCTGCGGGCCTCCAGCCACTCCGATCGGGAAACTATCTTCGGAAGGTTCATCGGTTCTCCCTGGGGGGTCTGCTTCAGAGTTGCGATTACCGGCCGGTCCGCTCGCGGGCCAGAAGACTGCGGCGCTCGATCTTGCCGACCGGCGTGCGGGGGATCTGATCGATGAACTCGATCCGCCGGATCTTCTTGTAGGGGGCGACCCGTTCGGCGACGAAGGCCATGATTTCCTTCGGCGTGACCGGTTCGCCGGTCACCACGAATCCCTTGGGGATCTCGCTGGCCTCCTCGTCGGGCACGCCGATCACCGCCGCGTCCGTGACCTTCGGGTGCGACATCAGGACCGCTTCGAGTTCGACAGGGGACACCTGCTGGCCCTTGTACTTGATGAGTTCCTTGATGCGGTCGACGAGGAAGAGCTCTCCGTTCTCGTCCACATGGCCGAGGTCGCCGGTGTGCAGGAAACCGTCCGGTTCGAGCACCTTGGCGGTGGCCTCCGGGGCATTGAGGTAGCCCTTCATCACATGCGGGCCGCGGATGAGGACCTCGCCGTCCTGGTTGTGCCCGAGTTCGTTGCCGGTGGTGATGTCGACGATCTTGCACTCGATGTTGGGGGAGTTGGGGCCGACCGACCCAGATGCCACCGGGTCGGCGAGCTGCATGAACGAGACCAGTGCCTCGGTGAGCCCGTATCCCTGGCCGATGCTCACGCCCAGGCGCCGCCGGCAGAGCTCGGCCGTCCCGGGGTCGAGCGCGGCGCCGCCGGAGACGATCGAGCGGAGCGAGGAGAGGTCGTACCGGTCCGCCAGCGGGCTCTTTGCGAGGAGGACGGCGATGGTCGGCACGACGTAGAGGCGTGTGACGCGGTGGTCCTGGATCGCGTTGAGGTAGGCCTCGGGGTCGAAGCGCGGCATCGTCACGAGTGTCGCGCCCTGGAGCAGACTGGCGTTCATCGTCATGATCAGGCCGAACGCGTGGTGAAAGGGTGGGACGGCGAGCACCGTCTCGTGCTCATCGAGGGGCGCGACCAGACTGGTCTGGAGGACGTTGGCGATCATGTTCCGATGGGTCAGCAGCACCCCCTTGGGGTAGCCGGTGCTACCGCTGGAGTGGAGCACGGCCACCACGTCGTGCGCCGGGTCGACGGCCGGCTCGGGCGGCACACCGTCGGTGAGCAGCGCGGAGAACGACGTGGCGCCCTCCGCCTCACCGAAAACGATGATCTCTTCGACTTTCGTTCGCGCGGTCACTGCCGCGGCCTTGACCACCTCGGACGGCATGGTCACCAGCAGGCGCGCGCCGGTGTCGTTCAGGTGGGCGGTGAGATCGTCCGCCGTGTCGAGGGGATTGAGCACCACCACCGTGCCGCCCGCCAGGGCGGCGGCGTGAAACGCGATCGGATACGCGGGCACGTTCGGCGCGAGGATGGCCAGCACGTCGCCCTTGCCGAAGCCGCGGGCATGAAGCCCGGTGGCTGCGCGGCGCACCGCCGATGCGAGCTGGCCGTAGGTGTGACCGTTCTCCCCGTTGATGTCGACCGTCGCCAGGCGGTCCGGGTACTGCTCCGCCTGTCGCAGTATGTAGGCGGTGAACGTGGTCTCGGGGACGTGGACGCGTGGACGTGGGCCGGTGAAAATCACGACGCGGCTTCCACCCGGCTGTACGTGCTCAGGCCGGGCTGGTAGTCGCGCTTTTCGAACTGCTTGAGCGCCACGTTGATCCACTCGTTGCCGCTGAGACGGGAAAGCTCCCAGAGCTTCGCCTGGTCGTAGTCGATCGACGCCGGGAGGTCCATGGTCGTGGTGCGCTCATAGACCTGCTTCGCCAGTTCCAGGGTGATCGGGTTCTTGTTGATGATCCGTCCGACGATCCGGTCGGTCTCCGCGTCCAGTTGATCCGCCGGCACGGCCTTGTTCACCAGCCCGTACGTCTCCGCCTGCCGCCCGGTGAGAGTGTCCCCGGTGAGGATGTAGTACAGCGCTTGCTTGCGCGGCAGGTTGTGGGTGGCCGCCCAGGTGGCTCCACCCGCCGGGAAGATGCCGAAGTTGATTTCGGAGAGTCCGAACTTCGCGGTCTCCGTCGTGATGGCCAGGTCGCAGATCCCCGCGACCAGGAACCCACCGCCGAAGGCGTACCCGTTCACCTTGGCGATGGTCACCGCGGGAAAGGCCTTCAGCCGCTTGAACCAATTGAGCGCCACCAGATTGGTCCGGTAGAACAACTGCGGGTCATCGAAAGGCTGCAGGAAGCACTCTTCGAGGTCCATTCCGGAGCTGAAACTGTCACCGCTGCCGGTTACGACGACCGCCTTTACCGTTCCGGCTGCCTCGATCGCGTCCAGGGCCTCATTCATATCCAGGTGCATCTGCGGATTCATCGCGTTCTTCTTGCCCGGCCGGTTCAGGTAGATCGTGGCCTTCGGTCCGTCGATCTCGACGTTCACCGTGTCCAGCGTGATCATTTTTTTGGCCTCTTCTCCAGACGAAGTGCGCACGCGCACAGCAATTCACCAGTCCACCGTCCGTGGCTCCGGCCACGGATCCGAGCATCACACTTTCTGTAGCGGGTCGACTTCTCCCAATGTGCTTTGCCGTGAATCGCTGCGGGGCGCTCCGAAGCGGTGCCGGCGGCCAAGGTGCCTCTCCGGGGTCGCACGCGCGCGGATGGCCTTGCCACCGGCGAGATCCCAGCGCGCCTTGCCGAGAACTGAAGAGAGCAATTGGGAAGAGGCGAGCTCGGCGGGCTGGGGGCAGTCTGTTGCGTGGGAGGCACGTAGGCGGGCCAGTTCCAGATCGTGAGCAGCGGGAGAGTGCTGGTTCTGCTCGTGCCGGGGGAACTCAGAACGTGCTTTCTCGCTGGTCTCGGATTTCGGTCGCTGCCTCAGGGTGCTGCCGCACGCCGACAACTGTTTCTGTGCTCTTTCCGCACAGTCGAGAAACAATCAGGGAGGAACTTCCTATGGATCACTCCGGCATGCCTGGGATGGCACCCACCGTTTCGACGGTGGACACCGTCGGCGCTGTTCTCTTCATCGGCTGGGCCGTCGCGATGTGGGCCGCCGTCGCCGTGCTCGCGGTCGGGAACCGGAAGGCGGTGAAGCCGTGGCTGTACAAACTCGCCGTAGGGCTTGTGGGCGTTGGCGTGGTGGGCCAGATCGGCCACTTCCAGGAACATGTCACACAGGCGGGCTACTGGATCGCCCATCCCTACGCCCCGGCGTGGATGACTCCGTGGGCTGACAGCTTTGCCCGTGGGATGGGCCAGGTCGACGCCGGCAAGCCCGCCCTCGGGATGGAGATCCTGCACCTGGTCGGCAACTTCATCTTCCTTGCCGGACTGGTCGGCATCGTGCAGATTACGCGCCGGGTCACCGGGCAGCTGAAGGCACGCAAGTGGGCCAGGATGGGCGTCTGGATGCAGGGCATCCACGGCATCGAGCACGTCGTGCTGACGGCTTCCGTGGCTCTGGGCGCGAGCCGGGCCATCGGGCTGTCCACCTGGTTCGGTGCCATCGAACCGGGCCCGGCACTGGTGACGTACCGGGTGTGGTGGCACTTTGTGGCCAACGCGGTGGGCACGGTCGTCCTCGGCATCGCCGTCTATCACCTCTGGAAGGAGAAGCGGGCGGTCAAGGAGAGTTTCGGTCTCCTGAGGAATGTGGAAACCGCGGCTGCCCCGGCCGGCTCCGAGGAGGGTTCCGCGAGCGCACTCGAACCTCTGGGGCGCCGCTGACGGGCGGTGGCTCCCGGGCCCGGTCATCGCGCGGAGCGTGTGGCCGGGCCAGTTCGAAGCCGAGCTTTCGCAGTGCGATCCGGCCCGGTCAGGGTAGCCGCGCTCCTCGATGGGGCTCCGCCCCCTGGGGTCGAGTGCGTACTTCGGGAACCCTTGCACCGGCGGTGGTGGCCCCTGTGGAGTGCGATGAGCATGACGGGTAACCAATAGGGCGCCCGTGTTGATGAGTTGAGACTTCGGATGTCTCCTCGACGCACGGGCGCCTCGTGCGCTGCGCCTCCGCACCGTCACCTCATCCGTGGCCACTGCGAATTGCTCACTCATGGGCGCGATCCGGGTCCTGGCCCGTGAAAGCCGCGGCCCTGGTGGTTCGAGCACTTCAGCGATTTTGTGCTGCACATTCTCGGCGTCGTCGCGAGAGCCGTGCACAAGCACCACGAAGCCGTGCTCGATGAGCGTGGGCAGGGGGTCGTGGACGGACGGCGGGACCACGAGAACCGCCGGCCGACGCTACGACGTCGGGCGGAGCGCCGACGTGGCTGTGTCGAACAGCGGCGGAGACAGGCCACCGCACCGCGACGTTCCGGTGCCGACAAGAGCTCCGGCCCCCAACTTCGGTCAGAAATCCGGACTTGAGGAACCACCTCATCACGGCCACGACGATGCGGTGGTGATCGGAGCCGGGAGCGCGTGGACGCGTCCCGGTTCTGCCGGGCCGCCCTCGAACACCCGCGAACGGCCCCCGGCTCCACCAGCAGGTGAAGCCGGTGAAACCCGTTCGGGGCCGGAGATTTATTCCGCATCGCGCTGAACACCGCCATCGGAAGCGGTACTGTAAACGCGATTTTCGGCCATCTTCTCTCGACATCCATCTCAAACCGCAATTTTGAAGATGCGGAAGGTTTCGAACAGTTAAACGATATCCGTCGGCCATACTCGGCCGCCCCGGCGCAGGCCCGGTTCGTAACGTTCGGGAAGGTGTACCGCCACATGAGGGAGCCGCCGCGCGACCGGTGCAGAACGAGCAGGCACCCCAAAGCGAAGCCGTCGACCTGCAAGGTAACTCGCTGTGATGAACGCGTCGGTGGGTCGAGGTGCGCTGCGACCGCTCACCGGAACAAACCCGATCGGGATTCCGAAATTCCCGACAGGCAATTGGCGATTTCATGCACATCCGAATGCATTATTAGCATCCAAAGCCGGGGGATATGGATGGCCACAGAGGCAGCGATCGAGCGCAGCATAAGAGCCATGTGGAATCACCACGCCGACCCGCTCTCCCTGGGACAACTGGCGGACACTGCCTTTTACAGCAAGTTCCACTATTCACGGATGTTCAACGAGGTGACCGGGACGTCGCCGGGCCGGTTCCTCGCCGCGATCAGACTGTTCATGGCCAAGCGGCACCTGCTGGAGACCGCGGCCAGCGTCTCGGACATCACCCACCGGGTGGGCTACAACAGCCTGGGCACATTCACCAGCCGCTTCACCCGCAGCGTCGGCCTCGCGCCGACCAGGTACCGGTTCCTGGCTCGCGGCGGCATGCCACCGCTCGCCCTGCCGGCCGCCCAGACCCGTCACGGGTTGTCCACTGTGGCCGGACGACTGCACTTCCCGGCAGACGTCGGCCCGGTCCGGGTCTATGTGGGCGCGTTCAGCACCCCGATCATGGAGGGACTGCCGCGCTCCTGTGACATTCTGGACGAGTGCCGCCCGTACCGCCTGAACGTCCCCGACGGGCTGTGGTTCATCCGGGCGGCCGCCGTGATGCTGCACGACGGCGCGCCTGGCCCGCAGGTCCGCCTGCCGAGGCTGATCGGCTCTGGGTGGGCGGTCCGCGCCCGCGGAGGACGCATGTACAACGCCGATGTGCAATTGCGGGCGGCCACCCAGCTCGACCTGCCGATCCTGCTGGCTCTGCCGGAACTGGACGGCCCGTACCACCGGCCGCTGCACGCCGCCCCGTCCGGCGAGGCCGGGGTCGCCGACAGCGGGTTCGGTCGGGCTCCCTGCACGGGCGACTGGCAGGCGGATCCGTGGGGTCGGGCCGGAGCGCACCGGCTGCGGGCCGTGCAGGAGGGCTCACCATAGGCGGAACCTGCGCCCGGCCCCTGGGAAACGGGCAACAACGGACGCGAGCCGGCCGGGCGGCCCGGGGCCCGGCCGAGCGGTCCGGCGAGGAAGCGGTGGCCTCGCCGGACCGGTTGCCGCCGCACGGACCCCGCCGGACGCCGCCTTGGTCATCGCACCCGTGAACCATGAGTACGGCCTCGGCTACCTGATCGCCGCCGTGATCCTCGGCGGTCTCATCCAGATCGCCCTGGGCGCTCTGGGGGTGGGGAAGCTGATGCGGTTCGTCCCGCGCAGCGTGATGGTCGGCTTCGTCAACGCCCTGGCCGACCTGATCTTCATGGCACAGGTCCCGGAGATGCGGGGCGTCCCGTGGGCCGTCTACCCGCCGATCATCGTGACGACCTTTGTGGTGGTGGCCAGGTCCAGGTGCGGATCGAACATGGCCCGATACTTCGTGGGCGGCGAATGCATGGACACGAACCGCACTTGCGGGGTGCCGACGGGGACGTGGGACGCCACCGTCACCGCCGCTCCTCGGACGTTGCGAGGCCACTCCGGCGACAACTCTCCGTGAAGGATGACGGATGCTCAGACATCTCTGACGTGTCGTCAACGATTCAAGATCATCTTGCACATGTGTTGCACAAGGCGCTGAAAAACAACAGTGGTCAATGGAGGGTCGTGAAGGTGAGTACCGCAGGTCAGCTGGGATATTTAGGTGTCGTGCCCCTTGCCTTCAAGGGGCACGACACCGCGCCGGTCAGATGTCCCGGAAGATCTCGATCTGCGCGCCCACCGAGTTGAGCCGCTCGGCCAGCTCCTCGTAACCGCGGTTGATCACATAGACGTTGCGGAGTACGGAGGTGCCCTCCGCCGCCATCATCGCCAGCAGCACCACCACGGCGGGCCGCAGGGCGGGCGGGCACATCATCTCGGCGGCGCGCCAGCGGGTCGGGCCCTCGACCAGGACCCGGTGGGGGTCGAGGAGTTGGAGGCGGCCGCCGAGGCGGTTGAGGTCGGTGAGGTAGATCGCGCGGTTGTCGTAGACCCAGTCGTGGATCAGGGTCTGGCCGTGCGCGGCGGCGGCGATCGCCGCGAAGAACGGGACGTTGTCGATGTTGAGGCCGGGGAAGGGCATCGGGTGGATCTTGTCGATCGGGGCCTCCAGCTTGGAGGGCCGCACCGTCAGGTCCACCAGGCGGGTGCGCGCGTTGTCGGCGGCGTACTCCGGGGTGCGGTCGCAGTCGACGCCCATCTCCTCCAGGACCGCAAGTTCGATCTCCAGGAACTCGATCGGCACCCGGCGGATGGTGAGTTCGGACTCGGTCACCACCGCGGCGGCCAGCAGGCTCATCGCCTCGACCGGGTCCTCGGAGGGGGAGTAGTCCACGTCCACGTCGATCTGCGGGACCCCGTGCACGGTGAGCGTCGTCGTGCCGACGCCGTCGACCCGTACGCCCAGCGCCTCCAGGAAGAAGCACAGGTCCTGGACCATGTAGTTGGAGGAGGCGTTGCGGATGACGGTGGTGCCGTCGTGACGGGCGGCCGCCAGGAGGGCGTTCTCGGTCACGGTGTCGCCGCGCTCGGTCAGCACGATGGGCCGGTCCGGGGAGACGGATCGGTCGACCTGCGCGTGGTACAGGCCCTCCGTGGCGGCGATCTCCAGGCCGAACCGGCGCAGCGCGATCATGTGCGGCTCGATCGTGCGGGTGCCGAGGTCGCAGCCGCCCGCGTACGGCAGGGTGAACTGCTCCGTCCGGTGCAGCAGCGGACCCAGGAACATGATGATCGAGCGGGTGCGGCGCGCGGCGTCGGCGTCGATCGCCTCCAGGTCCAGCTGCGCGGGCGGCACGATCTCCAGGTCCACGCCGTCGTTGACCCAGCGGGTGCGCACCCCGATGGAGTTCAGCACCTCCAGGAGCCGGAACACCTCCTCGATCCGGGCCACCCGGCGCAGGACCGTCCGCCCCTTGTTGAGCAGCGAGGCGCACAGCAGCGCGACGCAGGCGTTCTTGCTGGTCTTGACGTCGATGGCTCCGGAGAGCCGCCGGCCGCCGACGACCCGCAGATGCATGGGCCCGGCGTAACCGAGCGACACGATCTCGCTGTCGAGGGCTTCGCCGATGCGGGCGATCATCTCAAGGCTGATGTTCTGGTTGCCGCGCTCGATGCGGTTGACGGCGCTCTGGCTGGTGGCGAGCGCCTCGGCCAGCTGCGTCTGTGTCCAGCCCCGGTGCTGACGGGCGTCACGGATGAGCTTGCCGATGCGTACGAGGTAGTCGTCTGACATGACGGCAGGTTATCTCAGATATGAGATGAGGTTGCTGTGGGGGTGTGCCGTTCGAGTGACGGGTGTGTACCGGCTCCGCAGAGGGGGCCTCCTCCCATAGTGGCCCGCGCCGGAGCGAAGGGCGCGGCCGACGCGTCCGTACGAGCTGCGTGACCCGCGTCCGTACGAGCTGCGTGACCCGCGTCCGTGCGAGCTGCGTGGCCCGCGTCCGTACGAGCTGCGTGACCAACGCCTGTCGCCGCGCCCCCGTCACTCGCCTCGGCGTGCGGGGGCGCGGCGGTTCACACCGTCATTACGCCGACGGGGGGCCGGCCGGTTCGCGGTGCGTCGGGGCGTCGAGGACGGCGGCCACGGCTTCGATCTCGACGAGCTGGTCCGCGTAGCCGAGCACGGTGACGCCCATCAGGGTGCTGGGCACGTCGTGGTCGCCGAAGGAGTCCCGGACCACTTGCCAGGCGGCCACGAGATCCTCCTGCCGGGCCGACGCCACGAGGACCCGGGTGCTGACGACGTCCTCGACCGAGGCGCCCGCGTCGGCGAGCGCCGTCCGCAGGTTCTCCACGACCTTCGCCGCCTGGCCCGCGTAGTCGCCCACGGCCACGGTGTCGCCGTGCTCGTCGAGCGGACACGCACCGGCGAGGAAGATGAGCCTGGCCTCGGCGGGCGCGGTAGCCGCGTAGGCGTACTCGGCCACGTCGGAGAGGGAACGGGAACGGATCAGTGAAACGGCGCTGGTGCGGGTCACGATGGGTGCGTCTCCTGGTGCTGGGGGCCGGCCCTGGAGTACGTCATCCTCGCAGCGTGCTCCGCGTTCCGCTTCCTCATTGTTCTTCCGAGCCGAACGCGGGCCCCACGCCGCCCACTTGGGCCGAGCATGTGGCGAAGGGGCGTCAGCGGCTCGGCGATCCGCCGGGCGGCGACCCGTACCGCGACCCCCGCGGCGGCGAAAACCGAAGGCCGACGCACGGGTGTGCAACTAGGGTGGCCCGATGGCTCCGATCAGGCAGGTACAGATCACCTTCGACTGCGCGTCGCCCTCGCGCGTCGCATATTTCTGGTGCGAGGTGTTGGGGTACGTCGTTCCGCCGCCGCCGGAGGGGTTCGCCACGTGGGGCGATTACGACCTCTCGTTGCCGCCCGAGAAGCGGGACGCGGGCTTCGCCTGCCAGGACCCCTCGGGTGTGGGCCCGCGGCTGTACTTCCAGCGCGTTCCCGAAGGCAAGGTCGTCAAGAACCGGGTGCATCTCGACGTGCGCGTCGGCACCGGCCTCGTGGGCGAGGAGCGCCTCGCCGCGCTGGAGGCCGAGTGCGCGCGGTTGATCCCGCTCGGCGCGGTGCGCGGACAACTGCTGCTCGCCGACGAGGAGAACGAGTCCTGCCTCAACATGCAGGACATCGAGGGCAACGAGTTCTGTCTCGACTGACACACCCGGGGAGTTCTGTCTCGGCTGACACGACCGGGCCCGGTCCGCGAGGCCCGGGCCCCGGCCCGTCCGGCGGGGTTCACCGCACTACCGTGGCTCCGCATGACCGACTTCGAGACCGAGAGCACGGCGGACCTGGTCCGCGGCCTGCTCCAGGAGCAGCACCCGGACCTCGCGCGGCTGGCCGTCCGCGAGGTCGAGGGCGGATGGGACAACCAGCAGTGGCGCCTCGGGGACGAGCTGGCCGTCCGTATGCCGCGTACGGAACGCGCCCCGGAACTTCAGCTCAAGGAGCGCCGGTGGCTGCCGGTCCTCGCTCCTCGCCTGCCGCTGCCCGTGCCGAACCCCGTGCGGGCCGGCGAACCGTCCGTACGCTTCCCGAAGCCCTGGACGGTCATGACGTGGGTCCCCGGTGAGCCGCTGGACCGCACCTCGATCAGGAGCGGCGACCATGCGGCCGGTGCTCTGGCGGACTTCCTCCGGGCACTTCACGTGGAGGCGCCCGTCGACGCGCCGGCCGGCTCGGACCGCGGCGGTCATCCCCGTGCGCACACGGAGGGATTCGACCACTTCTTTCACGCCGTCGTCCCCGGCGGCATCGCCGACGAGGTCCGGGCCGTCTGGGACGATGCCGTCGCGGCCCCGGAGTGGGCGGGGCCGCCGGTATGGGTGCACGGCGACCTCCACCCCGCCAACGTCGTCGTGTCGGACGGGACGCTCTCGGGCGTGATCGACTTCGGTGACCTGTTCGCCGGTGATCCGGCGTGGGACCTCGCGGCCGCAAGGGTAGTCCTCCCCGCGGGCGCCGCCTCACGGTTCTTCGACGCGTACGAGCGTGCGGACGAGGCGATGATCCGGCGTGCCCGCGGGCTGGCCGCCATGAAGAGCCTGGTCCTCATGATCATGGGACGGAACGGGGACCGGGGGCTTCCCGGAGGCAAGCCGACCTGGGGGCCCGCCGGCCGGACAGCACTCGACCGCGTTCTGCGTACGGGTGTGGTCCGAGTACCCCGTTAAGCGTACGGCGTGGCCCAGTGATGTCGTCCTCACCCGGACTCCACCGGCGGGGCGGCCCCTCGCGACCGGGGTGCGACGGCGTGTCCGGCGGCGCGGTGGGGGCACCTGGGCATGACCGGGCGGCGGCTATGTACTAGAGTTATCTCGACATCGAGATATCTGCCGGGGCGCACCGCAGCCGCCGCCCGGTAAGGGTTACCTAACTAATCCTTACCTTAGCGGATGGTCGGAGCAGTAGACGGCAAAACGCGGCGCCGACTGCCAATGAGGCGCGGCGCGGAGATACGCGCACATTGAAGAAGGAGACTGTCGTGTCGGCGAACAGCTTCGACGCCCGCAGCACGCTGCGCGTGGGTGACGAGTCGTACGAGATCTTCAAGCTGGACAAGGTAGAGGGCTCCGCGCGCCTCCCGTACAGCCTGAAGGTCCTGCTGGAGAACCTGCTCCGTACCGAGGACGGCGCGAACATCACCGCCGATCACATCCGGGCCATCGGCGGCTGGGACTCCCAGGCGCAGCCCAGCCAGGAGATCCAGTTCACGCCGGCCCGCGTGATCATGCAGGACTTCACCGGCGTGCCGTGCGTCGTGGACCTCGCCACCATGCGTGAGGCCGTCAAGGAGCTCGGCGGGGACCCGGCGAAGATCAACCCGCTGGCCCCGGCCGAGCTGGTCATCGACCACTCCGTCATCGCCGACAAGTTCGGCACCAAGGAAGCCTTCGGCCAGAACGTCGAGCTGGAGTACGGCCGCAACAAGGAGCGCTACCAGTTCCTGCGCTGGGGCCAGACCGCCTTCGACGAGTTCAAGGTCGTCCCCCCGGGCACCGGCATCGTCCACCAGGTGAACATCGAGCACCTGGCCCGCACCGTCATGGTCCGGGGCGGTCAGGCGTACCCCGACACCCTCGTCGGCACCGACTCGCACACCACCATGGTCAATGGCCTCGGCGTGCTGGGCTGGGGCGTCGGCGGCATCGAGGCCGAGGCCGCGATGCTCGGCCAGCCGGTCTCCATGCTCATCCCGCGCGTCGTCGGCTTCAAGCTGACCGGCGAGCTCCCGGCCGGCACCACCGCCACCGACCTCGTGCTGACCATCACCGAGATGCTCCGCAAGCACGGCGTCGTCGGCAAGTTCGTCGAGTTCTACGGTGAGGGCGTCGCCGCCACCTCGCTCGCCAACCGCGCCACCATCGGCAACATGTCGCCGGAGTTCGGCTCCACCGCCGCGATCTTCCCGATCGACGACGAGACGCTGAAGTACCTCCGTCTGACCGGCCGCGACGAGCAGCAGGTCGCCCTCGTCGAGGCGTACGCCAAGGAGCAGGGCCTCTGGCTGGACCCGGCCGCCGAGCCGGACTTCTCCGAGAAGCTGGAGCTCGACCTCTCCACGGTCGTCCCCTCCATCGCCGGCCCGAAGCGCCCGCAGGACCGCATCGTCCTCGCGAACGCCGCGCAGCAGTTCACCCAGGACGTGCGCAACTACGTCACGGACGACATGGAGGCGAGCAAGGAGTCCTTCCCGGCCTCCGACGCCCCGGCCAACACGCCGAACGGCGCCCCGTCCAAGCCGGTCACCGTCACGGCCCCCGACGGCTCGACGTACGAGATCGACCACGGCGCCGTCACCGTCGCCGCGATCACCTCCTGCACCAACACCTCGAACCCCTACGTCATGGTCGCCGCCGCGCTCGTGGCGAAGAAGGCGGTCGAGAAGGGCCTGACCCGCAAGCCGTGGGTCAAGACCACCCTCGCCCCGGGCTCGAAGGTCGTCACCGACTACTTCGACAAGGCGGGTCTGACCCCGTACCTCGACAAGGTCGGCTTCAACCTCGTCGGCTACGGCTGCACCACCTGCATCGGCAACTCCGGCCCGCTGCCGGACGAGGTCTCCAAGGCGGTCAACGAGAACGACCTCGCGGTCACCTCGGTGCTCTCCGGCAACCGTAACTTCGAGGGCCGGATCAACCCCGACGTCAAGATGAACTACCTGGCGTCCCCTCCGCTGGTCGTCGCGTACGCCATCGCCGGTTCGATGAAGGTCGACATCACCAAGGACGCCCTCGGCGTCGACCAGGACGGCAAGCCGGTCTACCTGACCGACATCTGGCCCTCCGAGGCAGAGGTCAACGACGTCGTGGCGAACGCCATCGGCGAGGACATGTTCAACAAGTCCTACCAGGACGTCTTCGCGGGCGACGCCCAGTGGCAGGCGCTGCCGATCCCGACCGGCAACACTTTCGAGTGGGACTCCGAGTCCACCTACGTGCGCAAGCCCCCGTACTTCGAGGGCATGACGATGGAGACGTCCCCGGTCGAGGACATCACCGGCGCCCGCGTGCTCGCCAAGCTCGGCGACTCGGTCACCACCGACCACATCTCCCCGGCCGGCGCCATCAAGGCCGACACCCCGGCCGGCAAGTACCTCACCGAGCACGGCATCGAGCGTCGTGACTTCAACTCCTACGGCTCGCGCCGCGGTAACCACGAGGTCATGATCCGCGGCACGTTCGCCAACATCCGCCTGCGCAACCAGATCGCGCCGGGCACCGAGGGCGGCTACACCCGCGACTTCACCCAGGCCGACGGCCCGGTGTCGTTCATCTACGACGCCTCGCAGAACTACCAGGCCGCCGGCACCCCCCTCGCGATCCTCGCGGGCAAGGAGTACGGCTCCGGTTCGTCCCGCGACTGGGCCGCCAAGGGCACCGCGCTCCTCGGCGTCAAGGCCGTCATCGCCGAGTCCTACGAGCGCATCCACCGCTCGAACCTCATCGGCATGGGCGTCCTCCCGCTCCAGTTCCCCGAGGGCCAGACCGCCGAGACCCTCGGCCTCACCGGCGAGGAGACCTTCTCCTTCACCGGCGTCACCGAGCTGAACAACGGCACCACCCCCCGCACGGTCAAGGTCACCACCGACACCGGTGTGGAGTTCGACGGCGTCGTGCGCATCGACACCCCCGGCGAGGCGGACTACTACCGCAACGGCGGCATCCTGCAGTACGTGCTCCGCAGCCTGATCCGCAGCTGATCACCCGGATCCGTAGCTGATCCGCAGCTGATCCGCCTGATCCGCCGCTGAACGGTGGGCGCCACAACGCGAGGGCCGCGCCCCGGGAATCCCGGGGCGCGGCCCTCGCGCCGTTTCCGCGGCCGTGGCCCCGGGCCCGCCTCAGTCCGCGGACCCCGACGGCGTGCGCCAGACCTCGCTGATCCGGCAGGTCGTGCCGGGCGGTACCTCACCCACGCCCTGCGCCTTCTTCACAGCGCTCGCACCAGCCTCCAGGTCGACCACCCCCGCTCCGCCCTCCGCGACCCTGACGCCCTCCTTGTCGAGGAACTCGATCATGATGGTGTAGCTCGCCGTCGTGGACGAGCCGTTCACGACCTTCACCTTCGCCGACTGCCAGCCGATCTGCGGATCGCGCGTGCACGCGGTGATCGTGACGTCCTTCTTCATGTCGGGCTCCGGGGCGGTTTCCGCCGGGCCCCCGTCGTACGGGTCTTCCCCGTACGGGTCCTCCTCGTACGGCTCCTCCTCGTACGGCTCCGAGTAGGGCGCGTCCGACCGCTCGGGCGGCAGCGCGATGGAGTCCGAGACCGAGTCCATCAACGCGTAGACGAGCGCCGCCATCGCCCCCGCCACGACCAGCCCGCCGCCCACGGCGAGCGTCACGATCAGCCCCGTACGCCGCTTGCCCGGCGGCGCCGCGGGGGCCGCCCACGGCGAAGGCGGCGTCGCACCCACCGGAGCCCGGTGCTCCGGCTGCGGCTGTTCGGGCGGAGGAGGCGGGAAGTAGTCGGACATGCGGTCCCCCCACGGGAAAAGGATCAGGTGAGGGACTTACGGTACGGGGCCCCACCCGCACCACCGGCACCACCTGTACAGAAAGCGAACGGACCCCATGGGCGAGCTGATCCTCATCCGGCACGGCGAGACCGAGTGGTCCCGTTCCGGACAGCACACGAGCTACACCGACCTCCCGCTCACCGACGTCGGGGAACGCCAGGCCCGCGCGCTCGTCCCGCTGCTGGCCGACCGGAACATCGGGCTCACCCTCGTCAGCCCGATGATCCGGGCCCGCCGCACCGCCGAACTGGCCGGGCTCCCCGACCCCCGGGTCACCCCCGAGCTGCGGGAGTGGGACTACGGCGGCTACGAGGGCGTCACCACCCCGGCGATCCGCCGCACCCGGCCCTTCTGGAACCTGTGGACCGACGGCGTCGACCCCGGCTCCGACGAGCACCCCGGCGAGAGCCCCGAACAGATCGGGCAGCGGGCCGACCAGGTTCTCGCGGGCGTCCGGTCCGCCGCCGACGGCATCGGCAACGCGGACATCGCACTCGTCGCGCACTCGCACTTCCTGCGCGTCCTCACCGCCCGCTACCTCGGCCTGACCCCGGCCGAGGGACGGCTCTTCCAGCTCGCCACCGGCGCCCTCTCCAGGCTCGGCACCGAACACGGCCGGCCGGTCGTCGCCGCGCTCAACGTGGCCCTGCCGGAAAGCCTCCAGCCGCACTGAATCCCGCCCCGCCCGATCGCCTCCAGGAGACGTGAACGCCGACGGCCGGCACCCCGCCCTGCGGGGTACCGGCCGCCGACGCACGTCGCGTACGGGTCAGGAGAGCAGCTCCACCTCCGCGAGCGTCGCCGAACCCGTCAGCACCAGCCGGTACTTCGTGTACGAGCCGGGCTTCGCCACCGAGAACACCCGGGTCTGCTTGTCCCAGGCGAACGACTGGCCGGAGCGTCGGTCGACGTCCGTCCACTGCTCGCCGTCCGCCGACCCCTGGAGCGTCCAGCCCTCCGGGGCCTTGTCGGCCGCCGCCGAGGTCAGCGTGTACTGGACGCCCTTCGTCGCCGAGGGCACCGGCAGCTCCACCTGCTCCACCGTCGCCGAGGTGGCCGAGGTGTCGTCGAAGAGCGCGCCGTCGCCCTTGAGCGCGTCGCCCTTGGGCGTCGGCACCTTGTCGTCCTTCTGGACGGAGACCGGGGCCGCGTCCTCGCCCGTGCCCCACGCCGACGGCTTCGGGCCCATGGCGAACTCCAGCGTGCCGCCCTTGGCCAGGACGTCGTGGGGGAGCGCCGTGGAGGTCCACTTCTTGCCGTTGACCTTCACGCCCTGCACGTAGATGTTCTTGTCGCTGTTCTTCGGGGCCTTCACGGTCAGCTTGCGTCCGTTGTCCATGCGGACGGTCGCCTTCTTGAAGAGCGGCGAGCCGATCGCGTACTCCCCGCTGCCCATGACCAGCGGGTAGAAGCCGAGCGCGGAGAAGAGGAACCAGGCCGACTGCTCGCCGTTGTCCTCGTCGCCGTGGATGCCCTGCCCGATCTCGCTGCCGACGTACAGCCGGCCCAGCACCTCGCGGACCTTCTCCTGCGTCTTGTACGGCTGCGAGGCCGCGTTGTACATGTACGTGGCGTGGTGGGCGACCTGGTTGCTGTGCCCGTACTGGCCCATCCGCACGTCACGCGCCTCGGTCATCTCGTGGATGACGCCGCCGTAGCTGCCGACGAACTCCGGGCCCGCCGTCTCCGGGGTGGAGAAGTACGTGTCCAGCTTCTTGCCGAGACCGTCGCGGCCCCCGTACAGGTTGGCCAGGCCCCGGCTGTCCTGCGGGGCGGTGAAGGCGTAGCCCCAGCCGTTGGTCTCGGTGTAGTCGTAACCCCAGACGCGCGGGTCGTACTCCCCGGAGGGCAGACGCCAGTCGCCGTTCGGCTTCTTGCCCTGGAAGAACCCGGCCTTGTCGTCGAAGAGCTTGACGTACTTCTGGGCCCGGTTCATGAAGTACTCGGACTCTTCCTTGTACCGCGCCTTCTTCGTCTTCTTGTACAGCTCCTGGCCCATGCGGGCGATGCCGTAGTCGTTGACGTAACCCTCCAGCGACCAGGACAGGCCCTCGTGGGTGGCGGTGTCCGCGTAGCCGGTGAAGACCGAGGTCTGAAGGCCTTTGCGGCCGACGCCCGAGGACGGCGGGGCCACGGTGGCGTTCTTGAGCGCCGCTTCGTACGCCGCCTCGGCGTCGAACTTCACGCCCTTGACGTACGCGTCGGCGAACGCCACGTCCGAGCTGGTGCCGGTCATCAGGTCCGCGTAGCCGGGGGAGGACCAGCGCGAGGTCCAGCCGCCGTCCTTGTAGTGCTGCACGAAGCCGTCCACCAGCTCGCCGGCCTTCTTCGGGGAGAAGAAGGAGTACGCGGGCCAGGTGGTGCGGTAGGTGTCCCAGAAGCCGTTGTTGACGTACACCTCGCCGTCGACGATCTTCGCGCCGGTCCGCGTCGGGGTGTTCTCACCGACCGCCTTGGAGAAGGGGCTGGCGTACCTGTTCTTGCCCCTCACCTTCTCGTGGCCGGAGTTCGGGTAGAGGTAGAGCCGGTAGAGGCTGGAGTAGAGCGTCGTCAGCTGGTCGGCGTTGGCGCCCTCGACCTCGACCGTCCGCAGGATGTCGTCCCAGGCACCCTGGGCCTTGCGCTGGACGCGTTCGAAGGAGGTGGACTCCGGGATCTCCATGGCCAGGTTCTGCTTCGCCTGGTCGACGCCGATCAGCGAGGTGGCCAGCCTCAGGTTGACCGTGCGGTCCTTGCCCGCGTCGAAGCGGAAGAACCCGGTGACGTCGTCGCCACCGCCGCCCTTCAGCCTGCCGCTGTCGGTGACCGGCGCGTCGAAGACGCCGTACACGAACATCCGGGTCGCCCCGGTGGACAGGCCGCTCCTGACGTCCGAGTAGCCGGAGAAGGAGCCGGTCTTCGGGTCGAGGGTGATGCCGCCGTCGTTCGTGACGTTGTCGAAGACCAGGCTCGCGTCCTTGCCCGGGTAGGTGAACCGCATCCGGGCCGCGTGGTCGGTCGGCGTCATCTCGGCCTTGAGGCCGTTCTCGAACGTGACGCCGTAGTAGTGCGGCTTCGCCGTCTCGTTCTCGTGCCGGAACGGCAGCGCGCGGGCCGTGCGGGACGCGTCCGGGGTGCCGCTCGCGGCCGACGGCATCAGCTGGAAGGTCTGCCGGTCGCCCATCCAGGGGCTCGGCTCATGGCTGGCGGCGAAGGCCTGGAGCGTGGGGAGGTTGTCCGCGTTGTTGCCCCGGTGGTAGTCGTACAGCCAGCTGGTGGTGCCGGCGTTGGTGACCGGCGTCCAGAAGTTGAAGCCGTGCGGGACGGCCGTGGCCGGAATGTTGTTGCCGCGCGAGAAGCCGCCGCTGGAGTTGGTGCCGCGGGTGGTCAGCGCGTAGTCCGACAGATGCGCCTTGCGCTTCTCGGGCTTCTTCGGGGCGATCGTGATGTCGTCGATCCAGCCCTGGAACTTCGCCTTCCCCTTGGGGGAGTCGTACGCCACCAGGATCCGGTCGACCGTCTTGCCCGCGGCGACCGTGCCGAGACGGGCCGCGACCTTGTTCCACTGGTTGACGTAGAGCCGCTTGGCGTCCGCCTGGCCCTGCGGCGTGAGCAGCCCGCCGTGGCTGTCGGTGGCCTTCAGCTCGCTCAGGTACGTGCCGTCGGTGAAGGCCAGGTCCACCGCGACGTGCGTGGCGGGGTAGTTCAGGTCCGTCTCGCCCATCTGCGGGTAGACCAGGTAGGACAGTTCGGTGTCCTTGGTGACGGCCGTGTTCACGTCGAAGATCTTGTTGTACGAGTAGGCGCGTCCTTCGGGCGTGTGGGTGCCCGCGTAACGCAGCGCCTTCTTTCCGGTGAATCCCGCGCCGGACTTCGCGGTGGGGGACCCGGAGGGGCCGCGGTCGGGCTGGCTGCGCATCTCGTCGGGCACCGGCGCGGAGGTGTCACCGTTCGAGAACTGAACGTCGGCGAGCTGGAGGGCGTCCGAGGCGCCGTTGTTCGCGGTGATCTCCAGGCGGAAGTGCCGGTAGGCGGTGTCACCCGCGAAGTCGTACGTCTTCGTCTCGTGCCGCTTGGCGAATTTCTCGCCGGTGCGGGTGTCGAGGTCGGTCCACTTCTCGCCGTCCGCCGAGCCCTTGAGCGTCCAGTCCTTCGGGTCGCGCTCGGCGTGGTCGTTGGCGGAGGTGAGGGCGTACGTCACGACCTTGACGGGTTCGTCCAGATCGAACTCGACCCAGCCGGTGGGCTTGAACGTCAGCCACTTGGAGCCCGGCTCGACGTCGACGAGGTTCTCCTTGACCTCCCCGCCGGCGGTGTTCTCGGCGCTCGCGCGAAGCTCCGTCACCCGGTCGGTGACATTGCCCGGTATTCCGGAGGAGAAGCCCCCGTCGACGCCGGATGAGCGCTTCTTGCCGTCGGGGCCCTCCTCGACGCTGTTGCGCCAGTCCGGCTGCTTCTCGTCCGCCTCGAACGAGGTGCTGAAGGTGCGGTCGCCGGAAGGCTTCCGGTCCGGCGATGAGGGCTGGGCGGTGGCGACCGCGGGGGCGATCACCACGAGGGCGAGGGAGGCCGCCAGGGCGGCTGCTGTGGGGGTCCGTCTCCGGCGACGAGCCGGGCGGGGGACCCCCTGAGGGGCCTTGTCTGATCCGTGATCGATGCCGCGTGGTGGCTGCATGCCGAGCCGTTCCTCCCCGGGAAAATGCATGGACAACGTTGTCATAGCGGGATGCAAGGTCCAGTAGGGATCCAAGTGACGGGACGTGTCAAGGGTGTTGGTGGGAGGGCCCCCGGCGAATCGGCCGGTATGGGGAAATAGTCGCCGCGGGAAGAGGGCGCGGGGTGCCGAGGTGTCCGTGAGGTCTCAACTCGGGAAAGACTGTCGTCCAAACCTGCGTTCGATCTTGCTCAGTTGGCGACAAGTGGACTATACCTGTCGGCACTGCACGGCCGCCTTCACGCGGACGTGCGCGCGGGGGGAACAGGGACGGTTGCGAGGACGCCACGGGTGTCCTCGCTGTACGGTCTTCCGGCATCCCCACTGCACCGGCCCGTCCGGTACATCTGCATATCCGCACAACCCAAGCGCAACTGACCGCGGTGGCGGGGCCCTTCGCCTGAGGCGAATTTTCGACGGGTGACCGGTACACCGCCTGAGTCCTGGAGAAGGCGAGGACTTGAGCATGGGATCCACCTCCGCCCACAACAATGAGGGCCTTGGCCGTCGCGATCTGATCAAGCGTTCTGCCGCACTCGGCCTGATCGCTGTTCCGACGATGAGCTTCCTGTCCGCCTGCGCGAGCGGCGACAGCAGCAGCGACGACAAGGTTGAAAAGGGCGAAAAGACCGAGAAGAACCCGCTGGCCGTCAACGGCAGCGCACCGCTGGAGATCGTCATCTTCGACGGTGGCTTCGGCACCAAGTACGCCGAGGACGCCAAGGCCGTCTACGAGAAGACCTATCCCGAGGCGAAGGTCAAGTTCTCCGCGACGCAGAAGATCCAGTCGGTTCTTCAGCCGCGGTTCAACGGTGGTACCCCGCCGGACCTGATCGACAACTCCGGTGCCCAGCAGATGGACATGGGCGTGCTGGTCGGCAAGAAGCAGCTCACCGACCTGACCCCGCTGCTCGACGCCCCCTCCATCGACGACCCCGCCAAGAAGGTCCGCGACACCCTGCGGCCGGGCATCGTCGAGATGGGCCAGTTCGACGGCGACCCGGTCTGGATCATGTACTACGCGTACACGGTCTACGGCGCCTGGTACTCGCAGACCGCGCTGGAGAAGCTCGACGCCACGTACCCGGAGACCTGGGACGAGATGCTCGCGCTCTGCAAGAAGGCGAAGAAGCAGGGCATCGCCGGCTGGACCTACCCCGGCAAGTACCCCTACTACGTCCCCTTCTCGCTGTACCCCTTCATCGGCAAGATCGGCGGCGTCGAGGTCCTCGACGCGATCGACAACCTGGAGCCGAAGGCCTGGGAGCACCCCGCAGTCAAGGCGGCCTTCGAGGCGTACTACGAGCTCGTCGCCAACGACTACATCCTCGATGGCTCCGCGGGTATGGACCACCGCGGTTCCCAGGGCGCGTGGGCCCGCGGCAAGGCGCTGTTCATCCCGAACGGCTCCTGGGTCGAGAACGAGGAAGCGGCGATCATCCCCAAGGACTTCAAGCTGGCCGTGGGCGCCCCCTCCAGCCTCGACGCCTCGGACAAGCTGCCCTTCGGCACCATCTGGGCGTCCGGCGGCGAGCCGTTCATCGTCCCGAGCAAGGCGAAGAACCCCGAGGGCGGCCTGGAGCAGCTGCGCATCATGCTCAGTGAGGCCTCCTCCAAGTCCTTCACCACCAGCACCAAGTCGCTCTCCGCCTTCAACGGCGGAACGGACGGCATCGAGCTGTCCGACGGTCTGAAGTCCGGTGTCGCCGCACTGGAGAAGGCCGGCACCAACGTGGTCAACCCGCGCCTGCAGGACTGGTACGTGAAGCTCCAGAAGGAGCAGATCGGCGTCGCCGCGATCGGCGAGATGATGGCCGGCCGCGCCAAGCCGGCCGAGACCATCAAGAAGATCCAGGCCTTCGCCGACGCGACCGCCAAGGACCAGTCCATCAAGCACTTCAAGCACCAGTGACCACGCGTCACCAGCGGCGGGCGGCACGGGAAGGTCGGAGTCGGTAGCGATGCAACACGGTAAATACCGGTTCATAGTCGGGTTCTTGGTGGTCCCGATGGCGTTGTACGTCATCTTCGTCATCTGGCCCTTCATCCAGTCCATCTACTACTCGTTCACGGACTGGACGGGGTTGAGCCCCGACTTCAAGATGGTCGGGTTCGACAACTACACCAAGATGCTCGATGACGACATCTTCTGGAAATCCTTGCAGCACAGTGTGCTGCTGGCCGTTCTGCTGCCGCTGGTGACGCTGGGGCTCGCGCTCTTCTTCGCCTTCATGCTCAACGTGGGCGGGCGGCGCCGCAAGGGCGCCGCCATCGCCGGCGTACGGGGCTCCGGCTTCTACAAGATCGCGTACTTCTTCCCGCAGGTGCTCTCGATCGCGATCGTGGCCATCCTGTTCCAGTTCGCCTTCGACCCGGGCCAGGGCATGATCAACGGCACGCTCAAGGCCGTCGGCGTCAAGGACCTGCCGGTCTGGCTGGGCGATCCGCAGCTGGCCCTGTGGGTCATCGTGGCGGTCCTCGTCTGGTCCACGACCGGCTTCTTCGTGGTGCTGTTCTCCGCGGGCATGGCCTCCATCCCCAAGGACTTCTACGAAGCCGCCCTGCTGGACGGGGCGAGCCGCTTCACGACCTTCTTCCGGATCACGCTGCCCCTGCTGTGGGACACGGTCCAGTCCGGGTGGGTCTACATGGGCATCCTGGCGCTCGGAGCCGAGGGCTTCGCGGTCGTCCACATCATGAGCGTCGGTCCCGGCGGGCCCGACTACTCGACCACCGTCCTGCCGCTGTACGTCTACCAGTCGGCGTTCCGTGACGGACAGGCGGGCTACGCGACCACGATCGGTGTCGCCCTGCTCCTCGTGACGCTGGCGTTCGCCGCCATCGTCATGCGGGTGGGCCGGCGCGAGCGGCTGGAGTTCTGATGAAGACCACTGACACCCCTCCCTCCGGGCCCTCCGGGTCCCCCTCCGAGGCCGAAGCGGCGAAGGTTCCGGCCCAGCGCACCGGGCCGGTGGGCAAGGGCCCGTCGGCCCCCGCGAAGAAGGGCGAGGGCCAGGTCCTCAACGTCTTCTCGCACGGGGTGCTGATCCTGTGGGCGATCATGGTCGTCCTGCCGCTGCTCTGGGCGGTGATGTCCTCGTTCAAGTCCGACTCGGACATCTTCAACACCCCGTGGTCGCTGCCCAGTTCGCTGAACTTCGACAGCTGGGGCCGGGCCTGGAGCCAGGCCCACATGAGCGAGTACTTCCTGAACACCATCCTGGTGGTGGGCGGGTCGCTCACGGGCACCCTGGTCCTCGGGGCCATGGCCGCCTATGTGCTCGCCCGCTTCGAGTTCCCGGGCAACCGGTTCATCTACTTCTTGTTCGTCGGTGGCATGAGCTTCCCGATCATGCTGGCGCTGGTCCCGCTGTTCTACGTCATGGACAACATGGGGCTGCTGAACACGATCCACGGCCTGATCCTCGTGTACATCGCGTACTCGCTGCCCTTCACCGTGTTCTTCCTGACCTCGTTCTTCCGTACGCTGCCGACCTCGGTGGCGGAGGCGTCGATCATCGACGGGGCCTCGCACACCCGCACGTTCTTCCAGGTCATGCTGCCGATGGCCAAGCCCGGCCTGATCAGCGTCGGCATCTTCAACTTCCTGGGGCAGTGGAACCAGTACATGCTGCCCACGGTGCTGAACACCGACCCGGAGAAGCGGGTCCTGGCCCAGGGCCTGGTGGAGCTGGCCGCCAGCCAGGGCTACAAGGGCGACTACTCCGGTCTCTTCGCCGGTCTGGTGATGGCGATGCTGCCCGTGCTGGCGGCGTACATCATCTTCCAGCGCCAGGTCGTCTCCGGTCTGACGGCGGGCGCCCTGAAGTAGCCCGCGACGCGCGTACGGCCCGGTGCCCCGGCGGAATCCTCCGCCGGGGCACCGGGCCGTTGTGGGTGTGCGCGTGCTCAGGTCTTGACGGGAGGCACCCCCAAACGGTCAGCTTGGAGTTCACATGTTGGAGGAAGCCGGGGTCTCATCGCTGCGGCCCCGGCCGGGGCGGTCCTCAGGGACTGCCCGCCAAGGGCAGGAGTGGATGAGTCGATGGAGACTCCCGGGTCGCAGACATCGCTGCACAGGGCCAATCTGGAGCGGGTCGTACGCGCCGTACGGATGGCTGGATCGCTCACCCAGGCGGAGATCGCCCGGAGCACCGGCCTCTCCGCGGCCACCGTCTCCAATATCGTCCGGGAGCTGAAGGACGGCGGAACGGTCGAGGTCACCCCCACCTCGGCGGGCGGCCGGCGGGCCCGCAGCGTCTCGCTCAGCGGTGACGCCGGCATCGTCATCGGCGTCGACTTCGGCCATACGCATCTGCGCGTCGCCGTCGGCAACCTCGCCCACCAGGTGCTCGCCGAGGAGTCCGAGCCGCTGGATGTGGACGCCTCGTCCGCCGAGGGCTTCGACCGGGCGGAAGTGCTGGTCAAGAGGCTGATCGCGGCCACGGGGATCGGCCCGGACAAGGTGATCGGCATCGGCCTCGGCGTGCCGGGCCCCATCGACGTCGAGTCCGGCACCCTGGGCTCCACCTCGATCCTGCCGGGCTGGACGGGCATCAACCCCAGCGAGGAGCTCTCCGGCCGCCTCGGCGTGCCCGTGTACGTCGACAACGACGCCAACCTCGGGGCGCTGGGCGAGCTGGTCTGGGGGAGCGGGCGGGGCGTCAAGGACCTCGCGTACATCAAGGTGGCCAGCGGCGTCGGCGCCGGTCTGGTGATCGACGGGACCATCTACCGGGGCCCAGGCGGCACGGCCGGCGAGATCGGGCACATCACGCTCGACGAGTCGGGTCCGGTGTGCCGCTGCGGCAACCGCGGCTGCCTGGAGACCTTCACGGCGGCCCGCTACGTCCTGCCGCTGCTCCAGCCCAGCCACGGCCCGGGGCTCACCATGGAACGGGTGGTCCAGCTGGCCCGGGAGGGCGATCCGGGGTGCCGACGGGTGATCGGCGACGTGGGCCGCCACATAGGCAGTGGCGTGGCCAACCTGTGCAATCTGCTCAACCCCAGCCGTGTCGTGCTCGGCGGCTCGCTGGCGGAGGCCGGGGAGCTGGTCCTGGGGCCCATACGGGACTCCGTGTCGCGTTACGCGATCCCCAGCGCCGCCCGGCAGCTCTCGGTGCTGCCCGGCGCGCTCGGCGGACGCGCCGAAGTCCTGGGCGCACTCGCCCTCGTGCTCAGCGAGATGGGGGATTCGACCCTTTTGGAGAGCACCCTCCCCGCAGCGACTCCTGCCTTCACTTAGATAACGAATGGCACCGTTGTCATCTCGTTAAGGATTTACTCCTTGACGCTGACGCTGGGGCCGAGTTGACTTCCAGCCACCTCGGCCGCAACGTCGCGGCCTCGTCAGGGAGGTTCGAGAATGAACACGCGTATGCGTCGTGCCGCCGTTGCCGTTGCCGCCACCACGATGGCGGTCTCACTGGCCGCTTGCGGGAGCGCCAAGGAGTCCGGCGACAAGGCCGAGAAGAGCTCGGAGAAGAAGGGCGACGACCTGAAGATAGGTCTGCTCCTTCCCGAGAACCAGACGGCCCGTTACGAGAAGTTCGACCGGCCGATCATCGAGAAGAAGATCAGCGAGTTGACCGACGGCAAGGCCGAGGTCACCTACAACAACGCCAAGCAGGACGCGACCACCCAGTCGCAGCAGATCGACACGATGATCACCAACAAGGTCGACGCGCTCATCATCGGCGCGGTGGACGCCAAGGCGATCGAGAACAGCGTCAAGAAGGCCAAGGACGCGGGCATCCCGGTCGTCGCCTTCGACCGCCTCGCCGAGGGCCCCATCGACGCCTACACCTCCTTCGACAACGAAGAGGTCGGCCGCGCGCAGGGCACCGCCCTGCTGGAGGCCCTGGGCGACAAGGCCGACGGCGGCACGATCGTGATGATGAACGGCGCGATCACCGACCCGAACGCCGCCCTCTTCAAGAGCGGCGCCAAGTCGGTCCTCGACGGCAAGGTGAAGTACGGCAAGGAGTACGACACCAAGGAGTGGAAGCCGGAGAACGCCAACGCCAACATGGAAGCGGCGATCACCGCGCTCGGCAAGGACAAGATCGACGGCGTCTACTCCGCCAACGACGGCATGGCGGGCGGCATCATCACCGCCCTCAAGGCCGCCGGCATCTCGCCGCTCCCGCCGGTCACCGGCCAGGACGCCGAGCTGGCGGGCGTGCAGCGCATCGTCTCCGGCGAGCAGTTCATGAGCGTCTACAAGTCCTACCCCGCCGAGGGCATCGTCGCCGCGGAGATGGCCGTCGCCCTCGCCAAGGGCGAGAAGCTCGACTCCATCGCCACCTCCAAGGTCGACAACGCCAGCCAGAAGGGCATCCCGACGGTCCTCGTCCCGGTCGTCTCGCTGACCAAGGACAACATCAAGGACACCGTCATCAAGGACGGCATCTGGACGCTGGACGAGATCTGCTCGGCCAAGTACAAGGCCGCCTGCGACAAGATCGGTCTCAAGTAGCCTCCCGGGACCCGGCCCGCCCCCGAGCCGCCGGGTCCCGCCCGCCGCCACGCCCGCCGCGATGCCGCGAGGGCGCCGGCGGCCCCACCGCCCGCGCACGTGCCCGCCGCACCCCGGCCCGCACGCGCGTCACGAAGCCTGTCCGGCGCCCCGCACACCAACCGTCCCGCTACCGGGCGGGGCGTCGGACGGAACGCTTCACCCCCGATTTTCCTCTGTGCTCGACACCGCCGCGCCTTCCCCCGGGCGCGGCATCCCCGCCGGTCAGGCGGCGAAGGAGATGGTTCATGTGTCCGCTACGCCCGTGTTGGCGTTGCGAGGGGTCTCCAAGCGCTTCGGTGCCGTCCAGGTACTCACCGATGTAGAGCTTGAGGTCCACGCCGGCGAGGTGGTCGCCCTGGTGGGCGACAACGGCGCCGGTAAATCAACGCTGGTCAAGACGATCGCCGGAGTGCACCCCATCGATGACGGCGTCATCGAGTGGGAGGGCCGGGCCGTGCAGATCACCAAGCCGCACGACGCCCAGAACCTCGGCGTCGCGACCGTCTACCAAGACCTCGCGCTGTGCGACAACATCGATGTCGTCGGCAACCTCTACCTCGGCCGGGAGCTGCGCAGGTTCGGCATCCTGGACGAGGTGGAGATGGAGCGCCGCTCCCGCGAACTGCTGTCCACGCTCTCCATCCGCATCCCGAGCGTCCGCATCCCGATCGCCTCGCTCTCCGGCGGCCAGCGCCAGACCGTGGCCATCGCCCGGTCGATGCTCGGCGAGCCCCGGCTCGTCATCCTCGACGAGCCGACCGCCGCCCTCGGCGTCGAGCAGACCGCCCAGGTCCTCGACCTCGTCGAGCGGCTGCGCGAGCGCGGCCACGCGGTCATCCTCATCAGCCACAACATGGCCGATGTGAAGGCCGTCGCCGACAAGGTCGCCGTGCTCCGGCTGGGCCGGAACAACGGTGTCTTCGATGTGAAGACCACCTCCCAGGAAGAGATCATCTCCGCCATCACCGGCGCCACGGAAAACGCCGTGACCCGACGTGCGGCGCGCAACGCGGAGGTTTCCAAGTGACCACCGACAACTCCGCCACCTCGCTGGACAAGGCCGGCACCCCGGCCGACGCGCCGCCGGTCGGCAACCCGGACGCGGCCGAGGGCGCCGCCACGGCGACCGACCCCCGCCTGCTCGTCCGCGAGCAGGGCCTCGGCGGCTACGTCACCGAGTTCAAGCGCAAGATCAGCGGTGGCGACCTGGGCTCGATCCCGGTGATCGTCGGCCTCGCGATCATCGCCATCGTCTTCCAGAGCATGAACTCCGAGTTCCTCTCCGCGAAGAACATCAGCGACATCGCCACCACGATGGTCGCCACCGGCATGATGGCCGTGGGCATCATCTTCGTCCTGCTGCTCGGCGAGATCGACCTCTCGGTCGGCTCCGTCTCCGGTGTCTCCGGCGCCCTCGTCGCGGTGCTCAGCGTCACCCAGGGCATGAACGAATGGCTGGCGATCCTCGTCGCCATCGTCAGCGGCGCGGTGATGGGCGCGATCCACGGCTTCTTCTTCGCCCGGGTCGGGGCGCCCGCCTTCGCCGTCACCCTGGCGGGCCTGCTGTTCTGGCTCGGCTTCATGCTCCAGCTGCTCGGCGACTCCGGCACGATCAACCTGGACGGCGACGGGGTGGTCGGCAAGCTGACCACGTACTACTTCACCGACGTCGCCGCCGCCTACGGGCTCGCCGCCATCGCGGTCGTCGGCTACTTCGCCGCGGCCTTCCTGGACACCCGCCGCCGCGAGGCGGCCGGCATCCCGGCCCGCCCGCTCGCCGACATCCTCGTGCGCACCGCGGTCATCGGCGTGTTCGGCTTCGCCGCCGCGTACATGTTCAACCAGTACCGCGGCCTGCCGCTCGCGCTCGTCCTCTTCCTGATCGTCCTGGTCGGCACGGACTTCGTGCTGCGCCGTACGGCCTACGGGCGGAAGATCTTCGCGCTCGGCGGCAGCGTCGAGGCATCCCGGCGCGCCGGCATCAACGTCACCGCGATCCGGATCTCCGTCTTCTCCATCGCGGGGACCTTCGCGGCGATCGGCGGCCTGTTCTGGGCCTCCAAGATCGCGGCGGCCAACCAGGGCTCCGGCACCGGCGACCTCCTGATGAACGTCATCGCGGCGGCCGTCATCGGCGGCACCAGCCTCTTCGGCGGCCGGGGACGCACCTGGAACGCGCTGCTCGGCGTCATGGTGATCGTCTCCATCCAGTACGGCCTGTCGCTGGAGGGCATCGCCACCCCGATCCAGTACATGGTCACGGGAGCCGTGCTTCTCGCCACGGTCGTCATCGACTCCGTCACCCGTAGGACCCAGAAGACCGCGGGCCGCGCCTGACCGCACAACCGCGCAGGTGCCCGGTGCCCCAGGGGCTCCGGGCACCTGCGCGTGTCCGGCGTTCCGTGTTCGAACAGGGCCGCCCGATGCCCGCCGCCGCGAGCGGAACATTAGACTCATCGGATCGGCACGCTCGATCGGCTCAAACGCAAGGAGGCACGGGTGGATCTGCTGACCCGCATCAAGGGACCGCGCGACCTGGACCGGCTCAGCCTCGGTGAGCTGGACCAGCTCGCGGAGGAGATCCGCACCTTCCTCGTGGACGCGGTCTCCAAGACCGGCGGACACCTCGGCCCCAACCTCGGCGTCGTCGAGCTCACCATCGCCCTGCACCGGGTCTTCGAATCGCCCCGGGACAGGGTGCTCTGGGACACCGGCCACCAGAGCTACGTGCACAAGCTGCTCACCGGCCGCCAGGACTTCTCCCGGCTCAAGAGCAAGGGCGGCCTCTCCGGCTACCCCTCCCGTGCCGAGTCCGACCACGACGTCATCGAGAACAGCCACGCCTCCGGGGTCCTCGGCTGGGCCGACGGCCTCGCCAAGGCCAACGAGGTCCTGAAGAAGGACGACCACGTCGTCGCGGTCATCGGCGACGGCGCCCTCACCGGCGGTATGGCCTGGGAGGCGCTGAACAACATCGCCGCCGCCAAGGACCGCCCCCTCGTCATCGTCGTCAACGACAACGAGCGCTCCTACGCCCCGACCATCGGCGGCCTGGCCAACCACCTCGCCACCCTCCGTACGACCGACGGTTACGAACGGTTCCTGGCCCGTGGCAAGGACATCCTGGAGCGCACGCCCGTCGTCGGCCGCCCGCTGTACGAGACCCTGCACGGCGCCAAGAAGGGCCTCAAGGACTTCATCGCCCCGCAGGGCATGTTCGAGGACCTCGGCCTGAAGTACGTCGGCCCGATCGACGGCCATGACATCGAGGCCCTGGAATCCGCGCTCCAGCGCGCCAAGCGCTTCGGCGGCCCGGTCATCGTGCACTGCCTCACCGAGAAGGGCCGCGGCTACACCCCCGCCCTCCAGGACGAGGCCGACCGCTTCCACGCGGTGGGCAAGATCCACCCCGACACCGGTCTGCCGATCGCCACCTCCGGCCTCGACTGGACCTCCGTCTTCGGCGAGGAGATGGTCAGGCTCGGCCACGAGCGCGAGGACATCGTCGCGATCACCGCCGCCATGCTCCAGCCCGTCGGCCTCGGCAAGTTCGAGGCCGCCTTCCCGGACCGGATCTACGACGTCGGCATCGCCGAGCAGCACGGCGCGGCCTCCGCGGCCGGCCTCGCCACCGGCGGACTCCACCCGGTCTTCGCGGTCTACGCCACCTTCCTCAACCGCGCCTTCGACCAGGTCCTGATGGACGTCGCCCTGCACAAGTGCGGTGTGACCTTCGTCCTGGACCGGGCCGGCATCACCGGCACGGACGGCGCCTCGCACAACGGCATGTGGGACATGTCGATCCTCCAGTGCGTGCCCACGCTCCGGATCGCCGCCCCGCGCGACGCCGACCAGGTCCGCGCCCAGCTGCGCGAGGCCGTCGCCGTCGACGACGCGCCCACCGTGGTCCGCTTCTCCAAGGGCGCGGTCGGCCCCGCCGTGAAGGCGGTCGGCAGGGTCGGCGGCATGGACGTGCTGCGCGAGCCGAAGGCCGCCCGCCCGGACGTCCTGATCGTCTCGGTCGGCGCGCTCGCCCCGATGTGCCTGGAGATCGCCGACCTGCTGGACGCCCAGGGCATCTCCAGCACCGTCGTCGACCCCCGCTGGGTCAAGCCCGTCGACGAGGCGCTCGCACCGCTCGCCGAGCGCCACCGCGTCGTCGTCACGGTCGAGGACAACAGCCGCGCCGGAGGCGTCGGATCCGCCGTCGCCCAGGCCCTGCGCGACGCCGGGGTCGACGTACCGCTGCGCGACTTCGGCATCCCGCCGGTCTTCCTCGACCACGCCTCGCGCGGCGAGGTCATGGCCGAGATCGGACTGACCGCGCCGGACATCGCCCGGCAGGTCACCGGCCTGGTCGCCAAGCTCGACGGCCGCTTCGAGAGCCGCGCGGTGGAGCCCGCCCGCGACTGACGCGCTCGCCTCCGTACGGCCGATGGGCCGGGAGAGCCGCCCCTGTACGGGTGGTTGTCCCGGCCCATTCGCATGAAACGGGCCAGATGGCGCGTTCACCTGCGGCAGCGTCCCCATCATGGCGTTCACAACGAACGCGTGGAGGTATCGCAGGTGAGCGCGCAGGTCACACCACCCCGCGGAAACGGCATGTTCCGCACCAAGTCCGTCGAACAGTCGATCCTGGACACCGAGGAGCCGGAACACGCGCTCAAGAAGTCCCTCTCCGCCCTGGACCTCACGGTCTTCGGCGTCGGCGTCATCATCGGCACCGGCATCTTCGTCCTCACCGGACAGGTCGCCAAGGAGACGGCGGGCCCCGCCACCGCCATCGCGTTCGCCGTGGCGGGCGTCGTCTGCGCGCTGGCCGCGCTCTGCTACGCCGAGTTCGCCTCCACCGTCCCGGTGGCCGGCTCCGCCTACACCTTCGCCTACGCCGCGCTGGGCGAACTGGTCGCCTGGATCATCGGCTGGGACCTGGTGCTGGAGTTCGCGCTGGGCACCGCGGTGGTCGCCGTCGGCTGGTCCGGCTACGTCCGCTCCCTGATGGACAACGTCGACTGGACGATGCCCGAGGTGCTCTCGGGCACGGACGTGGCGGAAGGATTCGGCTTCGACATCCTGGCCTTCGCCCTGGTGCTGCTCCTGACCGTCATCCTGGTCGTCGGCATGAAGCTGTCCGCCCGGGTCACCTCGGTCGTGGTGGCGATCAAGGTCGCGGTGGTCCTCATGGTGATCATCGCGGGCCTGTTCTTCATCAAGGCCGAGAACTACAAGCCCTTCATCCCGCCGGCCGAGAAACAGCCCGCCGGCTCGGGCTGGGACGCCCCGCTTGTGCAGCTGCTGTTCGGCTACGAACCCACGAACTTCGGCGTGATGGGCATCTTCACCGCCGCCTCCATCGTCTTCTTCGCCTTCATCGGCTTCGACGTGGTGGCCACCGCCGCCGAGGAGACCAAGCTGCCCCAGCGCGACATGCCGCGCGGCATCCTCGGCTCGCTCATCATCTGCACCGTGCTCTACGTCGCGGTCTCGATCGTGGTCACCGGCATGCAGAACTACCGCGAACTCTCCGTCAGCGCGCCGCTCGCCGACGCCTTCAAGGCCACCGGCCACCCCTTCTACGCCGGGCTGATCAGCTTCGGCGCGGCGGTCGGTCTCACCACGGTCTGCATGATCCTGCTGCTCGGCCAGACCCGGGTCTTCTTCGCGATGAGCCGCGACGGCCTGCTCCCGCGCTTCTTCTCCAAGACGCACCCGCGCTTCCGCACGCCCTACCGCCCGACGATCCTGCTCGGCGTGCTGATCGCGGTCATCGCCGGGTTCACGAGCATCGAGGAGCTGGCCACCCTGGTGAACATCGGCACGCTCTTCGCGTTCGTCGTCGTCGCCCTCGGCGTCCTGGTCCTGCGCCGCACCCAGCCGAACCTGCCCCGCGCGTTCCGTACCCCGTGGGTGCCGGTGCTCCCGATCGCCTCGGTGGCCGC
Source organism: Streptomyces sp. NPDC017520 (assembly GCF_044329855.1). Lineage (NCBI taxonomy): Bacteria > Bacillati > Actinomycetota > Actinomycetes > Kitasatosporales > Streptomycetaceae > Streptomyces > Streptomyces sp. NPDC017520. Next base: position 242,565 of record NZ_JBIRKB010000004.1, on the reverse strand, counting down.
CTCGGTCTGGCTGATGCTCAACCTGCCGGTGGAGACCTGGGTCCGCTTCGGCGTCTGGATGGTCCTCGGGGTGATCATCTACTTCGTGTACGGGCGCTCCCACAGCCGCATGGCCAAGGAGGGCCGCTGACGTCCGTGCCGGGCGGGGTCCTCACTGAGCGGCCCCGCCGGGCGCCCGCAGGCCCACCTGCCCGGCCAGGAACGCGAGGCACTCGGCCTCCAGCGCCACCACGCGCGAGAGCGCGCGGACGCCGTGTCCGGCACCGCGCTCCAGCCGCAGCAGGACCGGCCCCGCGCCGGACGTGGCATGTTGCAGAGCGGCGCACATCTTGCGCGCGTGGAGCGGATCGGTCCGGGTGTCGCCGTCCGAGGCGGCCAGCAGTACCGCCGGGTAGCTGACGCCGGGCGTGACGCGGTGGTACGGGGAGTAGCCCAGCAGCGTCCGGGCCTGCGCGGGGTCGCGCACACTGCCGTACTCCGGCACCCAGCTGGGCCCCAGCCCCGACGCCTCGAAGCGGACCATGTCCAGGAGCGGGACCCGGCATACCGCGGCGGCGTACTTCTCGGGCTCCTGGGTCAGGGCCGCGCCGACCAGCAGCCCGCCGTTGGAGGAGCCCATGACGGCGACCCGGCCCTCCTCGGTCCAGCCGGCCGCCAGCAGGTGGTCGGAGGCGGCGGCGAAGTCGTCGAAGGTGTTCTGCTTGCTGGCCCCGCTGCCGGCGAGGTGCCACTCCTCGCCCTCCTCGCCGCCGCCGCGCAGCCCCGCCCAGGCGAAGACGCCGCCCGCCCTGACCCAGGCGAGGACCTGGGGCCGGTACCGCGGCGACATGACCTGGCCGAAGCCGCCGTACCCGGTGAGCAGGGCGGGGCGCGGCACGTCCGGGCGGCCGGTGGGGGAGATCACGAACATCCGTACCGTCGTCCCGTCCCGGGACGGGAAGGCGACCTGCCGGGTGACCGCCCCCTCGGCCTCCGGCGCGTGCCGGGCGCCCCGCTCCCAGCGCGTCACGCGGCACGTCCGCCCGTCGAAGCGCAGGACGCGCGTCGGCGTCTGGAAGTCGGTGTAGGTGAACCAGGCCTCGTGGCTGCCGGCCGGCCCGGGCGCGAAGCCGTCGACGGTGCCGCTGCCCGGCAGGGGTACCGAGGCCACCTGCCTGCCGTCCGTCAGATCGTGCACGGTCACCTCCGCCACCGTGTGGCGGGTCCAGGCGGCCAGGCCGAGCGGATGGTCGAGCTCGGGTCCCGAGACCACCGCGAAGTGGGTGAGGACCGCGTCGGGACGGCCCGCGACCACCTCCCGCCACGCCTCGGGGCCCCGGTGCAGCGCGTCCGGCGGGCAGGCGACGACGTGGCCGCGAGCGGCGCCGTGGTCGGTGCGCAGCCACACCGGGTCCTGCGGACCGGTGCCGGGCGCCACGTGCAGATGGGTGGCGGCCGGGATGTTCTCCTGGACCGGCACCAGCAGCGGCCGCTCCAGCGGTCCCGCGGTCAGGTCGGCCAGGTAGAGGTCGGTGCGGCGGCCGGTGCCGAGCGTGGCCCTGATCCCGAGCCAGCGGCCGTCGGCGGACCCGGAGACACTGTAGAACTGGGTCCTGTCCCGGCCCTCGCCGAAGACCAGGGCGTCGGTGCCGGGGGCGGTCCCGACCCGGTGCAGCCAGACCCGGCGGTGGTACTGCTCCTCGCCGGGGTTCAGCCGCGGGTCCAGCCGCCGGACGTAGTAGAAGGCCTCGCCGCCGGGCAACCAGGCGACCGACGACCTCCGCACCCGGTCCACCGGCCCGTCGACGACCTTCCCGGTCGCCACGTCGATCACGTGGAGCCGCGAGTCCTCGGTGCCGTCCCGGGAGATCTGAAAGGCCAGCAGATCACCCTCCAGGGACGGCTGCCAGGCGTCGAGGGCGGTGCGCCCGGACGGGTCCAGGGCCTGGGTGTCCAGCAGCACCCGCCCGGTATCCGCTCCGGTGTCCGCTTCCGTGTCCGCTCCGCGCTCCGCCACCATGAGCACGGGATGCTCCTGACCCGCGTCCTGCCGCAGCCAGAAGACCCTGCCGCCGCAGACCCTGGGCGGTGTCGCGCGGTCGACGGCGGTGAGCGCCGCCACCTCCGCCTCCCACCGTTCCCGCCCGGGCCAGGTCGCCCGATCCGCCGTGTAGAAGGCCTCCTGCTCGGCGTCCCAGCGGATCACCGCGTCCGCCTTCGCGTCCTCCAGCCAGCGGTACGGGTCGGGGACGGGCACCCCGTGCACCTCGTCCACGACGTCCTGCCGGGCCGTGCGGGGGTACTCGTGCGGTGCCGGTCGGGTGTCGGAGTTCACTCGGTGCTCCCTCGTCGTGGTGGAGCGGGACTTCGGACGGCGGCGGGCCGAGTGGCCGGCGCCTCGGCCCCTCCGGCGGGCTCACCGGGCTTTTCCTCCCTGGCCGGTCCTCCGCCGGGTCCGCCGTCCTCGGCGGTCTCGGGGGCGGGCAGGGCGCCGCGGGCGTAGAGGCCGGCCAGCAGGATGCAGAGCCCGGCCACGGCGATGATCGTGTCGATGGGGCCGAACCGCAGGCCCGCCACCGAGCCGTCGAAGTCCCGCAGCAGGGTGCCGGCGAGCCAGCCGGACAGCGCCGCCGCGACCATCGCCGCCAGCTGTGTCATCGGCTGGAACACGGCGACCACCCGCCCGCGGTACTCGGCGGACGCCGCCGAGAGCAGCAGCGGGGCCATCGCGGTGTTCAGCACGGTGAGGGGAATGGTGAAGAGGACGAGCAGGATGATGCCGCCGACGAATCCTGTCTGCCGGGAGTAGGCGATCAGCAGGGCGCCGCTCACCAGCAAACCGACCCACGTCGTCCGCCGCGTCCCGATCCACTGCACCACCCGGCCGGCGCACAGCGCGCCGACGATGCCGCCCACTCCGATGGCCATGCCGACGTAGCCGAAGAGTTTGGCCGACATGCCCAGGTTCTCGGTCGTGAAGAAGATGTTGAGCGTGTTCAGCGCCCCGACCCCGAACTGGCCGATCACGGCGAAGACCAACAGCGCGACCAGGAACTTGCTGCGCCCGAAGAAGCGGAGGCCCGCCACGAACTCCCGGAGCACGCCGGAGCGGTGACCGGCGGACTTCCCCGTGCCGCTCCCGTCGGCCGGTGCCTTCTCGGCGGGGGCCACCCGGACCGAGGCGATGGCGACGTACGACACCAGGTAGGAGAGTGCGTTGAAGAGCATGGCCCACTGCACGCCCAGCGTGAAGAACAGCGGCGCCGCGAGCGGCGGGCCGACGATCAGCGCCGTCTGACTGGTCGCCTGCGTGATGCCGGCCGCCCTGGCGCGGTCGGCGTCCCCGGTCACCAGGTCCGCGATGATGGTGAAGCGGGCCGGTGCGAAGAACCGGGCGGCCGCGTGCAGGAGCAGCACGGTGCCGTAGACGAGAGTGAGCCACACCCCGGCCGGCAGTGCGTCGGCCGGCAGGAAGGAGACGACGGCCAGCAGGGCCACCAGCCCGCCCCGCAGCACTTCGGTACCGAGCATCGTGCGGCGTTTGTCCCAGCGGTCGACGAAGACGCCCGCGATGGGACCGACGACGAGCACGGCGGTGCCGCCCGCCACCAGGACGCCGCTGACCGCCGCCGGGGCCCAGCTCTCGTCCTTCGCCAGTACGGTGGCCACCCACAGCATCAGGGTGGTGCTGAAGACCATGTCCCCGATGGACGAGACGGCCTGTCCGAACCAGAGCCGTGTGAAGTCGGGGCTGATGAGGGTCAGCCGTGGTGCCATGACGGCCTCCCCGAGGAGAGGACCAGTGTCATGAGGGCGGTCACCAGGGTCGTGTGATAGGCCTTCCGGAAGAATTCCCCGGCTGGCGCCGACGCGGACGCCATGAGCGCGGCCGACCGCCCGGGAATCGCCCCGTCGGACCGCTGGGCCCGCACCAGACACTCCACGGCCGCGGCCCCCGAAGGGGTGCGCAGCGGCTCGAGACCCAGGATGAACTGGGTGATGACGAGTTCGGCGGCCAGGTCCCACCGGTCCTGCCGGACGCAGTGGTCCAGCATCCTGCGGACCAGGTTCCGCGCGTGTGCCAGGGCGTCCCCGGCCAGACCGGTCGCGGTCCCCCCGTAGTCGCCGAGGAAGAACGCGGCGTGGGTGAGGGAGTATCCCTCGGAGTCGGTGAGCGGTGCCACGTCCCCCGCCGCCACGTCCCCCGCCGCCACGTCCTCCTGCTCCGCGCTCCCCGGCACCGGGGACGCCAGGGTGACGAGCGGGCTCTGTCCGACGAGTTCGGCGTACGGCTCCATGGTGTGGTCCGCACCCGCCTTGTCCGCGTAGAAGCGGATCTCCATGCGCTTGAGCGGCGACTTGCCGGCCGGCGCGAGGAAGCCGGGAGAGAGCCGCCCGAGCGTGGCCCGGCACACCGTGTCGTCGATCCCGTCGGGGGCGAGCGCGGCGTAGGCCAGTCCGTAGGTGGGGGCGGAAGGAGGGTGGGTGTCGAAGAGCCGCGGGAACTCCGGGCGCTGCCAGAGCTTGCGCAGCAGGGCGGTCGCTCCGTCCAGCCGCTCGTCGTGGGCTCCGCCGGCCCGCGCTGAGCAGTGGCACAGCAGCGCCAGTTCCAGTAGGGCCTTGGCCTGCCGGTGCGCCGGCGTCCCCGCGTCGGCCGCGTACGGGTCGAAGTGGTCCAGGTTCGCTCCCAACCAGTCGAGCGTGCCGGCGGAGAGCTGGTCGAGAGATGACGGCATGGCTACATGCGCTCCGTCTCGTCGAGGTAGTCGAGCAGGGTGGCGTCCACGTCGTCGCGGAACCGCGTGAGGACGCGGGTGTCCTCGTCGTAGCGGTAGAGGTCCTCACAGGAGATCCAGCGGTCGCGGGTCGCCTCCGCGGGCCGGTATCCGTCGGCCACCGTGCCGACTTCCCAGTCGGGTTTGCCCGCGGTCTCCCAGCAGCTGGCCAGGGTCCCGTCCGCGCTGATCACCGCGCCGTAGCGGCCTTCGGTGTGGCCGCAGGTGAGGCAGGGCCGTCGCGCGCCCGGACGGCTCACCCTGAAGCCGAGTTCCAGCGCCCGACGCTGCCACCGGGTGAAGTGGGCGGAGAGCTCGCCCGTGTGCAGCAGGTCGTTGGCGTATCCGATGCCCACGTCGCCGACCCGGGCGAAATACAGGGCGCACCGGGAGGGGTCCAGTTCCGCCGCGAGCCGGTCGACGAGCGCGTCGACGCCGTCGAAGGTCTCCTGGGAGACGTTGACCCGCAGGGTCCACCGGATCGGCGTGACCTCGCCCGCCGCGACGATGTTGCGGACGATCTTGTCGAAAGTGCCGCCGGTGTCGGCCCTGTTGACCCGGATGCGGTCGTGGTCGGCGCGGTCGCCGTCGAAGGTGACCTGGACGGAATCGAGCCCGAGGGCGGAGAGCTGCCGTGCTAGCCGCGGGGAGAGCAGTGTGGCATTGGAGATCATCCAGGCCGACGTCATCCCGATGCCCGCGGCGCGCTCCAGCAGCTCCAGGCAGCCGCGCGGGTTCAGCAAGGGCTCCCCTCCGAAGAGGAGGATCCGCAGTCTGTCCAGTTCGGCCGCGGCCATCTGCCGCTCGGTGAACCCGAGGATCGAGGTGATGGTCTCGGAGGTGAGCCGGGTCCGGGCGATCCTGGGCGGACGGCTGCCGTCCGTGGCGTCCTGGGCGGTGTTCTGGAAGCAGTATCCGCAGCCCAGGTTGCAGTTGGTGCTGGTGAGGACGGTCAACGCGTACGAGCGGACCGGCGGGGCGGCGAACATGCCGCGCTCGCGCAGCCGGAGCTCCGTGCCGGGCCGCAGGCCCCCTTCGGGGGTGACGTGCCGGCCGCCGAGGCGGACGACCCCGCCCCGGCCGAGGAACCACCAGTTGCGCTTGCCTTCGAGGAGGCGCGCTCCATCCGGGAGTTGGACCTGTTGCAGGCTCATCGCGTCCTCCGAGCTGTGGGTGATGCCGAGACCGGAACGGGGCGGCGGGCGTTGGCGAGCAGCAGCGTCGTCAGCGCCGTGACGAGCGTCGGCTGATAGGCCCACCGGAAGTACTGCTGAGGAGGAGCGGACGCCGGGGCCCGTCCCCGGGCGGTCTTACCGGGTAGGGAACCGTCCGGCGACCGGGCCCCCGCGAGCATCCCGAGGGCAGCTGTCCCCGAAGGCGTTCGCAGCGGGTCCGAGCCCAGACAGTGCTGGGCGAGCAGCAGCTTGGCCGCGTACTCCCACGCGTCCTCGCGCACGCAGTGGTCGGTGAGCCGCTCCACCACACACGACGCCCGCTCCCGGGCCTCCGCGTCCAGGCCGGTGTCGCGGAAGCCGTAGTCGGAGAGGTAGAACACGGTGTCCGTCACCTGGCAGACGTCCAGTTCGGCCACCGGCACACCGTCGGCGCGCGCCAGCATGCTGCACGCGTACAGCTCTTCGTACGAGGCCAGTTGGTGCGCGATGCCCGCGAGTTCGGCGTAGAACCGGGTGCCCAGGTGGAGGTAGGGCGACTTGCGGCGCGGTGTCAGATAGCCGTCGGCGGACAGCCGGTCGAGCACACCGCGTCGGGCGTCGGTGACGGTCCCGGCCGGTGCCAACGCGGCCCATACCAGACCGAACGGCCTCGCACTGTCGGGGGAATGGGTGAGCAGGAGCGGGAAGTCCGGTCGGCGCCACGCCTGTTCCACGACCGAGAGCACGGGCTTCAGGGCGTTGTCGTCCGGCGCGGCCCTCTGCCAGCAGCGGCAGAGCAGCGCGAGTTGGAGGAGGGCCTTCACTCGCGGTGTCACGGGCAGTTCGGCACGGCCGGCCAGGGAGTCCAGGCGGCCCGCGTGGAGCCCCAGCCACCGCCCCGTATCCGCTGCCAGGGTCGCGACGGTCTCCTCGGCGGCGGCTGTCCCGCCGTCCGTGTCAGGGGCTGACGTTCGCGTAGTCATGGTCCTCCTTCGGGATCACGGAGTGCTGGGCCACTCGCTCGACGACATCGGCCGCCCGGGCTGCGCCGTCCACCGCGGCCAGCCTCCGGCCGAGGGCCCGGGCGCGGCCTCGCAGGGCCTCGTCCCGCCAGGCCGAGTCGAGCAGCGTCGGCCAGTCCGACGGCGCGGATTTCGGCAGGTGAACGCCCACGCCGGCGCGCATGCAGGCACCGGTGAGCAGCGGCTGCTCGGAGCCGTTGGGCGAGGCCGCGAGGGGGCGGCCGCGCAGCAGGGCGGCGAGTACGGGGGCTGAGGTGCCGCTGGTCAGCACCAGGTCGGCCAGGTCGATCAGCGGGCCCATCCACGGCTTGCGCACCGTCAGGATGTCCGCGTCCGGGGCGGGTTCGGGGCGCGGGGAGCGGCCCTGCTCGACCACGGCCTGGAACCGGCCGCCGGTGAAGGTCTCGTTGAGGTGGGGCCACCGGCTGCCACCCTCGAACACGCGCCCGAGGTGCACGTACACCACGGGCTTCCCGGCCCGCGCCACCCGGTCCCTGACCGCCTCGACCTCGCCCGGTCCGGGTGTCGGCTCCCAGCGCAGCGGCCCCACGTGCACGACCCGGTCGGGCAGTTCGGCGCCGGGGTACTCCAGCGCCGGGTCGCCGCGCAGCAGAAGGGCGTCGCCCGGCAGCGGGTCGTCCCCCCACCGGGACCCACGTGCTGGCAGCCCGGCCTGTTCCCGCACATCGGCGTACTGCTGACGCATCTCGTGGGTCCGGTTCCACCGTGGTCTGCCGAGCGGCGGCTCGTCGTCCCCGCCGGCCCGGTAGTCCCACAGATGGACCGAGAGCCCGACCACCACCACGGGAAGGCCGAGCACTTCGGCCGCGAGCAGGGTGCCGTGGCACAGCACGGAGGTGATCAGCAGGTCGGCCCGGTCCGCGCGAGCGGCGCGCACGGTCGCCCGGTACTGCGCCATGGCGGAGCTTCCCCACCACGCGACGGAGAACGCGCGCCGTTCGCCGAAGTCCTCCGCCGCCGCGAACGGCAGGCCGGCGTCGGCCGCGACCGAGGCTGCGCCGGACCTGCCCAGCACGCTGACGTGATGGCCGCGCCGCCGGAGTTCACGACCGGCCGCGACCGTCGGGTAGAGGTAACCGCCGTCGCTGAGCGGACACAGGAGGATCCTCACGACACCCCCTGGCGGGGACGCGCCGACCGGATGCCGGACGACGCGTGCAAAAGCGGAGAGGCTGGTGCCGGGAGTTCCCACACCGCGTGCGCCGGGGCGCGGTGCGGGCGCCGGAGCTGTGCCGGTAGGACGGCGGGGGTCACTCGGTGCTCCCTCGGGGCGTGGCGGGCGGTGGCGGTCCTGAACGGGCGGGAGGACCGGCAGGGGGCGGGCGTGTGAAGCCGGCGGGCCTGACGGCGGCCGGGCCTCCGTCGCTCGGAACGATCAGTCCGAGCGTCGGAGGCCCGCGCCGTGCACAGGACTCGACGGGCGAGTTACTGCAGCATGTCGCTGTTGTTGGTGAGGCAGTTGCCCGCCTCGTCCTCGCCGTCCTCGCTGTGCGCGACGACCTCGAACTCCTCGGACTCGGTCGGCTCCTGGCTCTGGTTCTCAGGCATGTTCTTCTCCTCTGTCGACGGTGTCGGTTGCACCGGCTGAGAAGGAACGTACGGATGCGTGGTATGGAAACGCCTGATCGCCGACCCGACGGCGGTATACGGCCCATGGCACGGGGCGGGCAGCATCGGAATCCGGTGCGGCGGGCCAGGGTGTCCCGCTCGGATCGTGCCGGGCTCGGCGCACGCCGGTGCACGGCCGGAAGGCCGCGACGAGAGGTCGGGCGCGGTGGGTTCGGACGGGCCGCGCGGGACGAGGGCGGCCGCGCCCCCGGGCCGGAGGCAGCGGCCCCGGAAGGTACGGACCGGGGGTCAGGTACGGGCAGGGGGAGCCGCCCCAGGAGGTACGGGCCGAGGCCGAGGCCTGAGGAGGCCCGGCGCCCGGCGGAGTGCTACGCGTCCGGCGAAGGCCGTACCGTACGGGGTCCCACGCAGCGTGCCCCGTACGCCTCGACCCGCTGCCGCAGTCCCCGGTCGGCGGTGACGACGACGCAGTCCCGGTCCGGGGCGGCCCCGGCCGCCAGCTCGGCGATCAGGTCGTCGCCGCTGCCGGGGGCCGAGTCGACCCGCACCCCGGCCACGGAGGCGATGCCCCGGGCGGCCCCTTCCACGACGAGCACCAGCTCGACGGGGCCGGGCAGCCCCGGCAGCCCGGCCGCCGCGTACGGGACCAGCGAGTCACGCAGCCGGGTCGCCGCCCCGCGCCGGTCCCGCCACCACCCGTCGGGCACGGAACCGACCACGTTGGCGGCGTCCACGATCACCAGCACCGCATCGTCCTCGCTCATCCCGGCAGGGTGTCACGGGCGGTGCGGCACGACGGGTCCTCAGCCCCCGGTGGCGGGGGACTTCTTCGCTTCCTCGGGGATGGTGGTGTCCTCGCGGATCGCCTTCCACAGCTGACCCGCCTGCGGCTCGGCCGCGATCACCCGGTTCTTGTCGATCTTGTCGTACGCCACCGGCAGCATGATCGTCTCCATCGAGGCAGGGTCGACGCCGTTCATCGAGCGGGCGAACTCCGCCAGCGAGGTGAGCGACGCGAGCCCCGAGTCGGTGGTGAGCGACTTGGTGGCCGACTTGGCGATCTTGTACGAGTTGGCCGGACTGCCCAGCAGGTCCTGCGACTTGACCTCGCTCAGCAGGGCCATCATGAACTGCTGCTGGAGCCCGATGCGGCCGAGGTCGCTGCCGTCGCCGATGCCGTGCCGGGTCCGGACGTACGCCAGGGACTCGGTGCCGTTCAGCTTCTGGGGGCCCGCGGTGAGGCTCAGCCCGGAGGCCTTGTCCTCGATGTCCTTCGGTACGTCGACGGTGACCCCGCCGATGGCGTCGACCAGGTCCTTGAACCCGGCGAAGTTGATCTCCAGGTAGTGGTCGATGCGGACCCCGGACATCTTCTCCACCGTCTTCACCACGCAGGCCGGGCCGACCTGCGCGTAGACGGAGTTGAACATCACGCGTTCCTTGGCGGACACCGTGGAGCCGTTGTCCCCGACGCACTCGGGCCGGGTCACCAGGGTGTCGCGCGGGATGGAGACGGCGACGGCCTTCGACCGGCCCTCGGGTATGTGCACCACCATCGCGGTGTCGGAGCGCGCACCGCTGACGCCCCCGCCGCCGCCCAGCTCCTTGTTCTCCGCCCCGGCTCGCGAGTCCGAGCCCAGGACCAGCAGATTCTGCCCGCTGGTGGGCAGCTTCTCCGGGCGGTCCTCGCCGAGCGCCTTGTTGATGTCGACGCCCTTGATGTTCCCGTCGAGCTGGCTGTAGAGCCAGTACACGGTGCCCCCGGCGGCGAGCAGCAGGACGAGCAGGACACCGAGTGTGATCTTGAGTCCGCGGCGGCGCTTGCGGGGCTTGGCCGAGCGTCGGGAGGCGCGGGGGCCCGGAGGTATGACGTCGTTGCTCATCCTGCAGGAGTCCCTTGTTCTCTTGGCCCGGAAGGGCGGTGTGGAGTTGGGGACTCGGGTGGGGCCGGTCCACGCGCGTGGGGGGCTGAGCGTGCACTATAGACAGATTTTCGAATGTTATGTAATTCTTCACGCGCTCTTCGGGTGCCGTGCACGGAACGTCACACGTGGCCCGATGTCGCCGTGGACCCGACGCCACGTCGTCGCGCCGGGGGAGCGCTGCACTGCGGGCCGAACAGAGATTCTATGATGGGTGCGTATCGGTCTGCCGCCTGTCGGGACGCCAACGCGTTGTCCAGGGCGGGGCCGGGGAACTTCTGGGAAGGACGACCTCACGTCATGCCGGTCAGATCCAAGCGCGCTGCCCGGAGAGGGGCCCCGCACCCGGGTGCCGAGGACCACGACGCCCGCGTACAGTACGACGCTTCCGAGTCCCCGCGTGCCCGGTCCACCGCCGGCGGCCGGTGGCTCGTCCTGGGCAAGGACGGCAGGCTGACCGCCTACGCGACGGCCGCGCGGGGACTCCTGCGCTGGACGGAGGAGTCCCCCGGCGGGCCTCGGTGGACCGGCCCGGTGCTCCTCCCGGCTCCGCATCTCACGCAGCTGTCCGTGGCCCAGGGCTCAGACGGTTTCGTGCACTTCGTCGGCCGTCGCGCCGTCGAGGGGGACCACGGCCAGACCGTCGATCTGGTGAGCGCCACCCAGTTCCAGTCCGGGCGCCCCCTCACCGAGTGGCGGTCGTTCGGGAACCAGCACAAGGAACCCGAGAAGGCGGCGCGCATCGGCGTCCCGGCCGCCGCGGTGGGTGAGTCGGGTGCGCTCCACGTCTTCGTACGGAACGCGAACGGCAGTCTCGTCCTGCGGCGCGAGACCGCCGCCGGCGGCTGGAAGGGATGGCAGGACCTGAAGGTCGGAAGAGTCCGGGACGGAGCGGCCGTGGCCGCCACCTCGACCGGTCGCGTCGAGCTGGTCGCCCCCGGGGACGGTCTGACGATGCGCTGGACCCAGAGCGAGCCCGGCGGCGCCTTCCGGCGCGAGCAGGACATCCCGTTCGGCCACGCCCCCGGGAGCGCCGTCGCACTGGAGACCGCGCCGGAACGGATGACGTTCTACTGGGCGGACGAGGGCACAGGAGGCGTCGTGGCGTACCGTCCGGGCACCTGGGCCATTTCCCTGGGCGGCTCGGCCTCGAACGACCCGGTGGCCGCCCTGCGCGCCGTGCTCGACGGCTACGACTGCACGGTGCTCGCCCACCGCGGCCACGACGGGCAGGTCATGCTGGCGGCCTGCGGTACGGAGAACGAGGGCGGCGGCGTGTGGTGGTCGCCCACCGGGGAGAGCTGTGCGGGGGGCCCCGCGCTCGCGCACGACGTGTACGGGCGTGTGGTGCTGGCCATGATCGGCGAGGACGGGGCGTTGCGCGTCGCCCGCCAGCGGCGCGAGCCCGGACTCGCTCTGGAGCCCTCCGTACGCGTGTGAGACGGCGACGGCGGGAGCACCCCGAGGGGCGCTCCCGCCGTTCGTGTGCCCGGACCCGGGCCGGGCCTCTGCCCTACGGGCTCAGGTGAGGAGCTTCAGCCCGATCGACAGGTAGTTGCTGTCCGTGTAGTACGGGTGGAACCGCACCGACCGGCCCTGCGGCGTGGCGACGACCCGCTGAGGGAAGACGTTCACGGGCTTTCGCTGCACGATGTCGTCGGCGAAACGGCCGATCCGCAGCCGGTGCGCCGTCCCCGAGACCGTCAGATTGGCCGGGACGCTCAGGGAGAGGTCCCAGATGGAGTCGAGCTCGATCATGCGGTCGCCGTACTGCAGGAGATCGATGGTGAAGCTGGCGCCACCGTTCGAGAACGCGCAGGGAATCGTGAAGAACGACTCCTTGTTCTTCCGGCTCTGCGCGATGATGTGCGCGCCGTGCCCGTCGGCGTCGACCTGCGGACCGCCCTGCGCGGCGGCGACTCCCAGGGCGAACATCTGCACGTTGAGATGGGAACCCGCCGTCTCGATCCCGAGGACCTCCGCGTGCGCGGGAACCTCGCGGGAGACGATCTGGAGATACCCGCCGTCGGGCGAGCGCGTGAACGACCGGAACCGCACCGGGGAGGAGCCCGCTTGGGATATGAGCGAGTTCGCGGACTGCTGGAGTTCCTTGACCTTGATCCGGCGCATCACTCCGTCGTCCTCGCGGCGCAGCAGGACGTTCCAGGTCCCGGTGGCCAGCCGGAGCTGCCCGGGGATGGCCGCGTAGTGCCCGTTGGCCGTCTGCTCCGCGGGACCCGTCATGAGGGCCTGCCGGCCGTCCGCCGCGTTCACGCACAGGACGGTGAACCGGTGGCCGGCGGCCCGGGTCGGGTCGACGACGAGTTCGAGGTCGCCGGAGGAGGTGGCCCGGCAGAGTGCCTCGGGGCGGTAGTCGCGGGCGGTGAGCAGCCTGGCGAAGTACGACTCGTAGGTGATGGCCTGCGACTCGTTGCTGTAACTGTGGGCCTTCTCGACGGCGTTGGCGCCCATCTGCGCCCGTGTCTCGGCATCGCCCATGAGCCAGTCGAGGTTCTTGGCGAACGTCTCCGCGTCGCCCACGGGGGACAGCGCGCCGTCCACACCGTCGGAGATGATCTCGGAAGGGCCGTGCGGGCCGGCGGTGCTGAGCACCGGGACGCCGCAGGTCATGGCTTCCACGATCGTCAGTCCGAAGGTCTCGTCCGTCGAGGTCGAGGTGTGCAGTGCCGACTTGGCCAGTTCCTCGCGAAGGTGCTTCGTGTGCCCCATGAGGAGGATGCGCTCGGTCGCGCCCAGGTCGTCGATCTGCTTGCGGAGCTTCGGCTTCTCCACGCCGCTTCCGTAGATGCGCAGCGTCCAGTCGGGATATTTCGCGCCGAGCCGCCCGAACGCGTCGATGAGGAGGTCGAACCGCTTCCAGTCGACCATGCGGCCGGACGCGGTGACGATGCGCGACTCACGTACGTCGGACCGCATGAACGTGCTGGTGACCGCGTTGGGCACGGCGTGGAAGTCGGTGCCGACCGCGCCGTAGGCGTCCCGGTGTGTCTGGGCGTCCTTCGACGTCACCGTGACGAACCCGTCCAGCTGCGGGATGGCGAGGTCCAGCATCTGGCGTGAGGCGCGGCTCTGGTGGTGGTAATGCGTGTGCGCCTGGCCCAGCGTGACGTACCTGCCTGTGCCCAGGGCGGCCACGAGCGCGATGGCGCTGGGCGCGGTGGCGATGACGACGTCGGCGTCGGCGCTCTTCAGGTACTCGGCGGCGCGCTCGTCCATGAGGCGGCTGTAGCGGTTCTTGTCGTCGGGCTTCCAGCCGGCGCCGGGGCAGCGCTCGGTGGCGACCTGGTGCAGCGGATGGGTGAGGTCCGGCGAGCCGTCACGGGTGTCGATGAGGGTGCGCAGCGTGATGCCCGGGTCGAACCGCAGCGGCGGGGTGTCGTGGTACTGGAACGTGCTCACCAGCTCGACCTCGTGCTGCCGGGCGGCGAGGGAGTTGGCGAGGGTCTGCGTGGCGACGGACGTACCGGCCTGCCCGTACGCGCTGTACATCAGGAATGCGATCTTCACAGGTCCCCCTGGATCAGTGGCCGTGCGGCGCGGCTCAGTCGGTCTGACTCTCGGAGTGGTTCAGGACCTGCGAGAGCGCGGATTCGAAGGCGGAGTCGGGCGCCGACGTCGGGTCCTGCCGCCGTACGTCGATCACATGCCCCGTCATGGCGGAGAGGAGCACGTCGAGCGAGCTGCGCGCGACCTCCTCGGACGAGAGCAGGGAACCCTCCGGCTCCTGCCCGAACGCCTTGGTCCGCATCGGGGTCGCGGTGCGCTCCGGGTTCACGCAGTTGACCCGGATGCCGTCCTCGGCCCATTCGTCCGACAGTGCCTGGGTGAGGTTGACCATGGCGGCCTTGGTGGAGGAGTAGAGGCTGTACTCGGCGCGGCCGCGCGTGTAGCTGCTGGAGGTGAAGAGCAGCAGCTGCCCGGCGCTCTCGGCCAGGTACTTGTACGAGGTGCGGGCGATGTTCACGGGCGCGAGGTAGTTGACCTCCATCGCCTCGCGGACCGTGGCGTCGTCGGCCTGGTCGAGCCGGCCGATGCGCAGCACGCCCGCCGTGTTGACGACGAAGTCGATCCGGCCGGTCTCGGCGTACGCCGCGGCGAAGGCCTCGTCCACGTGGTCGGGGTTCTCGACGTGGGTGCCGGTCGTGGAGCGCCCGAGGGCGTAGACGTTCGCCCCGTACCCCCGCGCTATCCGGGCGATGTCGCCGCCGATCCCGTACGAGCCGCCGAAGACGAGCATGGTCCGGCCCGCCAGCCGGTCCCGGTAGAACTCGTCGCCGCTGTGCGCCGGAGCCGTCGTGGAGGCGAGCTGGAACAGCTTGTCGGCGATGAAGACGTCGACCGGCTGGGTCACCTTCATGTTGTACTCGTCGCCGGCCACCACGTGGACGGGGACGTCAGGCAGGTACTTCACGACGACCGAGCAGTCGTCGGTCGCCTGGAAGAACGGGTCCGCGGCGGCGTGTTCGTACGCGGTGCGGATGGTGGAGAGCCGGAAGCCCTGCGGGGTCTGCCCCCGCCGGAGCCGGGCGCGGTCGGGCACCTCGGTGATGAACTCCCCGTCGTCCCCGTGCGTCCGGGTGACGATCACGGTGTCGGCCGACGGGATGGCCACGTCGACGGCGCTGTAGCGCTCCAGCGCGTCCACGCACTCCTTGACCACGCGCTGGGACAGCATCGGGCGCACGGCGTCGTGGAACAGCAGGTTGCAGTCCTCGTCGGCGCCAAACCGCCCGGACACCGCCGCGATCGCGATGTTCGTCGTCTCGCTGCGGGTACCTCCGCCGGCCAGCACCGCCGACACCTTGCGCAGCCCCGCTCCGGCGACGATCTTCTCGGCCTCGGCCACGTGGCTCGGCGTCATCAGCACGATGACGTCGTCGATGTCCGGCGCGTTCTCGAAGACCCGCAGGGTGTGCTCCAGGATGGGCCTCCCCGCGATCTTCAGGAGCTGCTTCGGGATGGCGAGCCCGATGCGCTGCCCCGTGCCACCGGCGAGGACGACGGCGACGGTGCGGCGACGGGGGGCGAGCGTGGTCAAGTGGAGCCTGCTTCCTGTCGAGGGTGAGGGTGGCGAAGCGGCCCGGACGCGGAGCGTCCGGGCGAAGCGGGGTGCTCGGCGGCCGTATGCGCTCAGGCCGGCTGGCGCGGCTGCTGACCGGGGAAGTCGGGCTGGTCCGGGTGCTCGACGGGGAAGTCCCGGATCCCGGACCGGTACAGAGCGTTCGCGGCCTCGGCGAAGCGGATGGTCGACGGCGGATTGTCCGGACCCAGCAGGTATTCCTTGAGCTGTTCCCGGTACGGGGCCATCACGTCCTGGTCCACGGAGAGCATCGCGGTGAGCGCGGTCTCCAGACCGTTGCACTCGGCGTCGAGGAGGTACGAGGCGTACGCGGTGCGCTGTTCGTTGCGGAACTCCGCGTCGGGGAGTCCTTCGAGGTTGAAGATGGCGTACGGCTTACGGGTCGCCACGAAGTCCGAGACCACGCTCGACATGTCCCCGATGAGCAGGTCGGAGTGGTTGAAGCAGTCGTACAGCGTGGGCACCTTGTCGGTCACGACATGGTGCGCGTCGACGGGCAGGGAGTCCCAGTACAGCGCGCCGGCCTGATGGCGGAACTTGCGGATACGGGTGGTCCGCTCCGACTCGGTCAGGTCCGGGTACTTCGACCGGACCCCCCGCTCCTGGAGCGCGGCGAGACGCTTGTCGATCCGGGCCAGCCGCCGGCCCGCGGTCTTCGAGTCGAGGACCTTGCGCCCGAACCGGCGGGTGTTGTCCTCCTGGAGGAGCGCGATGATGCGCCGGTGCGCGGTCGCGGCCGCGGGGGAGCGGGTGCCGGTCAGCGGGTGCGGCTTGTAGATGATCCGCAGCTGCTCCTTGTACGCGAGCAGGGTGCGTATGAGGTGCTCGCCGGCCGGGATGACGGAGGTGTAGCAGGCGTCGTCCGTCCAGCCTTCCCAGGTGGGCGCGTAGATGACGGTGGGTATCTCGTTGTCGACCGAACCCGTCCAGCGGCGCAGGGGCATCAGCTGCGGGCGGCCGACCTCCACGATCTGGTGGGCGGTCACCGCGTGCTTGATGCGCTCGTAGCGGTCGCGTCCGGCGCGTCCGGCCACCCAGATCTCGTCGAAGACCTTGCTGACCCGGTTGCTGCTGGCCAGCTTGTCGCTGTCGCCGTGGCCGATGAAGACGTGCTTGACCTCGTGCCGCTGGAGCATGTGCACGTTCTTTCCGGCGTTGCCGGGGTAGAGCGTGACGCGGAGCTCGGGCATCTCGACACGGGCCAGGTACTCGGCCTTCGGGACGCAGATGACCGGTACGGAGGTGGCGTCCAGGAAGCGCAGGGTGGCCCGCTCGCGCAGCACGATGATGGGGCGCAGGTCCAGCTCCTCCAGCGACTCCAGCCACATGTTCACCTGGTACATGAAGTCCCGGGAGACGGCGGCGAAGGTGAAGTACAGGGCGACCTGCGGCCGGTACTGCTCGAGTTGCCAGTTCAGCTCTTCGAGAGCCTCGTCGTGGGTGGGCAGGACCAGCGCGTTCCGGGCGCCGGGAAGCAGGACGAGCACGGCCAGGAAGGCGAGCCAGACCGTGGCGATCCCGCCGAAGGTCACGTACTTCCAGTCGTCCGTGGCGACGGTGCCGATCGCGCCGGCCACCAGCGGGACGTCGAGGTGCAGCATCTTGCGGACGTGCTTGCTCGTCAGGAACGGATGCGGCAGGCGGCGGATGCCGAGGGCTTCGAGGTCCAGGCCGCGGGTGGTGAAGGGCAGCGCCGCGCGCTCGGACTTGACCCGCTTGATCATCGCCCCGTAGACGAGCTGCAGGGTGAAGAGCAGCAGCAGCCCCACCGCCGTCATCTGGATGACGAACGAGTCGAGGTCGATGATGGCGCCGCAGAGCGCGAGCAGCAGGAACTGACGGATCAGGAAGCGGATGGTGAGCCCGAAACGCGAGTCCCGCAGCCGGTCCAGGGTGGAGGACTCGGCGGTGTGCAGGAGCAGGTCGGCCAGATAGCTGACGGCCGCCGCGCCGGCGAAGACGGGCAGCGACACCATCACGACCGCGGCCATCATGGTCACGAAGCTCAGCACCAGAGCAGCGGTGATCAGGACCCCCAGCACGGCCTGACGTTTTTGCTTGCCCATGGGCTGCCGACCCCTTCCTCAGATGATCTTGTGCGGCGCTGGCTACGGTGCCGGCCAGAACAGGGACTGCCGCACGTCACAGTGGGGGCCGTGCCGCGATGAGACTCCGACGCGGACGGTGTGTAAGAAACTTGTGAAGCATCCGATCAAACTTTAGACACTGCTCGGACTCAACAGAGAACTTTCAAGGGTTAAAAGTAGAACAATTGTCGTCTGGATACCGAACAGTTATGAACGGTTGGCTGTCACGTGATCGAATCGCGGGGATTTGCGCCCTATGTGATGGCGGAGATGCCGGCTCAGGTCGTGGTGGTCGGAGCCGGGCACGCGTAGATGGCCAGACGCCGACGCTCCGGCGTCTTGACGGAGAAACCCACGCAGAGCTGGGGCTCCGGCGCGGCCCGCACCGCTATCCCCTCGGGCTCGCGGTACTCCAGCTCGGGCGCCACGGTCACCTTGCGGCGGCCGACGACCTCGCCGGTGCGCACATCGAGCGCCGACACGAAGGTGTCGCCCCCGCCCGACGGAGGGTTGGCGCCGGCTTCGTCCGTGTAGCCCTTTCCGGTCAGCTGGTAGATGTGGTTCCCGTGCAGCACGCACCCCTGGACCCACTCGCCGTCACGCAGGGCGCCGTCGGCGACGGTGTGCAGGGGTTCGTACCGTCCGTCGAGGAAGTCGTCCGTCCGGTAGACCGCGTAGTGGTGTGCCTCGCCGATCCAGTGACTCACCAGGACGCGGCCGTCCACCGGGTCGAACGCGGGATGGAGCTGGCGGCTGCCCGGCAGCGGCCGGTGATGCCGCACGGCCGGCGACGAACTGTCCAGGACGGCCCCGTCGCGGAAGGGGACCCGGGCGACGGCCCGGCCGTAACCGGTCCGCTCGTCCACATCGGACTCCACCCACAGCAGCACGTCCCCGCCGGAGGACTCCACGCCCATCGAGACCCCGTGGCCGAACCCCCGTAGGTACATGTGCCCGGCGGCGCTCCCCGAGAGGGACAGCACCGAGACGCACATATCGCCCGCCATCTTCCGGTCGCGACCGGAGACGGGCCCCTCCTCGTCGGGGAGCCGGAGCCCGTCCGCCATCACCTGGAGCGCGTACACCCGGTCGCCCGCGGCGTCGAAGGCGAACGACTGGGGCCCGCTGACGGTGCGCAACGGACTCGGCGGCAGCAGCGCCACCGCCTCGTCCACGGCGAACATCCCGACCGTCGGGGGCGGTACACGGTCCTCGCGCCCGCTCACCCAGGCCAGCACGCCACCCGTCGCGGCGATCGCCGCGCCACCGCCCGCGAAGAGGACCGCTCTGCGGCCGATGTGATTCCTGGTGCCCGTCATACCGTGCGTGAACGCCGTCCTGCCCATGGACGGCGACCGTCCACTTCCGGGGCTGCTCGGGGATGAGATCAGGTCATTCTGTCATCACTCCACCGGGACCGGTCCGGGCAGGCACGAAGGGTACGACCCGTCGCCGAGTCGCACCCTTCGCGGTCCGTCGTGAAACCGGGCGTTACGCCGGCACGCTCGCCACGCCCCGCGCCAGGAACGGCTTGCCGTTCACCCGCTGGGAGACGCCCTCACGGTCCAGGTACGGCGTGATGCCGCCCAGGTGGAAGGGCCAGCCCGCGCCGGTGATCAGGCACAGGTCGATGTCCTGGGCCTCGGCGACGACGCCCTCGTCCAGCATCAGGCCGATCTCCTGCGCCACCGCGTCGAGCACGCGGTCGCGGGTCTGCTCCTCGGTGAGGACGGTGTCGCCCTGCTGGAGGAGGGCGGCGACCTCGGGGTCCAGGACCGGCGCGCCGGAGTCATAGACGTAGAAGCCGCGCTTGCCCGCCTTCACCACCGCCGCGAGGTTCTCGGAGACCGTGAAGCGCTCCGGGAAGGCGCGGTTCAGGGTCTCGGAGACGTGCAGACCGATGGCCGGGCCGACCAGCTCCAGGAGCACCAGCGGGGACATCGGCAGGCCGAGCGGCTCGACGGCCTTCTCCGCGACCTCGACCGGGGTGCCCTCGTCGATGACGTTCTGGATCTCGCCCATGAAGCGGGTGAGGATGCGGTTGACGACGAACGCCGGGGCGTCCTTCACCAGGACCGCGGTCTTCTTCAGCTTCCGGGCCACGCCGAACGCCGTCGCCAGCGAGGCGTCGTCCGTCTGCTCGCCGCGGACGATCTCCAGCAGCGGGAGGATCGCGACCGGGTTGAAGAAGTGGAAGCCGACGACCCGCTCGGGGTTCTTCAGCTTCGACGCCATCTCGGTCACCGACAGCGAGGAGGTGTTGGTGGCGAGGATCGCGTGGGCCGGGGCGACCGCCTCGACCTCCGCGAACACCTGCTGCTTGACGCCGATCTCCTCGAAGACGGCCTCGATGATGAAGTCCGCGTCCGCGAAGCCCTCGGCCTTGTCGAGGACACCCGAGACCAGGCCCTTGAGGCGGTTGGCCTTGTCCTGGTTGATACGGCCCTTGCCGAGCAGCTTGTCGATCTCGGCGTGGACATAGCCCACGCCCTTGTCGACACGCTCCTGGTCGATGTCCGTCAGGACGACCGGGACCTCCAGGCGGCGCAGGAACAGCAGCGCCAGCTGCGAGGCCATCAGGCCCGCGCCGACGACACCGACCTTGGTGACCGGGCGGGCCAGGCTCTTGTCCGGGGCGCCGGCCGGGCGCTTGGCGCGCTTCTGGACCAGGTTGAAGGCGTAGATGCCGCTGCGCAGCTCGCCGCCCATGATCAGGTCGGCCAGCGCCTGGTCCTCGGCGTCGAAGCCGGCGGACAGGTCACCGTCCTTCGCCGCCGCGATGATGTCCAGCGCGCGGTACGCCGCCGGGGCCGCGCCGTGCACCTTGGAGTCGGCGATGGCCCGGCCGCGGGCGACAGCCTGGTCCCAGGCCTCGCCGCGGTCGACCTCGGCGCGCTGAGGCGTGACCGTGCCCTTCAGCACGTTCGCGGTCCAGAGCAGCGACTGCTCCAGGAAGTCCGCGCCCTCGAACAGCGCGTCCGCGATGCCGAGTTCGAAGACCTGCTTGCCCTTGAGCTGACGGTTCTGGTTCAGCGAGTTCTCGATGATCACCGAGACCGCGCGGTCCGCGCCGATCAGGTTCGGCAGGAGCGCGCAGCCGCCCCAGCCGGGGACCAGACCGAGGAAGACCTCGGGCAGCGAGAACGCCGGGAGCGCCTGGGAGACGGTGCGGTAGGTGCAGTGCAGACCGACCTCGACCCCGCCGCCCATGGCCGCGCCGTTGTAGTACGCGAAGGTGGGGACCGCGAGGGCGGACAGGCGGCGGAAGACGTCGTGGCCGCCCTTGCCGATGGCCAGCGCGTCCTCGTGGCGGCCGAGCAGCTCGACGCCCTTGAGGTCGGCGCCGACCGCGAAGATGAACGGCTTGCCGGTGATGCCGACGCCCGTGATGGTGCCCTCGGACGCCTCCTTCTCGACCTGGTCGATCGCGGCGTTCAGGTTCGCCAGCGACTGCGGTCCGAAGGTGGTCGGCTTGGTGTGGTCCAGGCCGTTGTCCAGCGTGATGAGGGCGAAGTTGCCCGCACCGGCCGGAAGGTCCAGGTGGCGTACGTGCGCCTGGGTGACGACCTCGCCGGGGAACAGCTCGGCCGCACCCTTCAGAAGCTCAGTGGTGGAGCTCACTTGTTGCCTCCGTCAGCGTTGAAGTGCGGGTTCTCCCAGACGACCGTGGCGCCCATGCCGAAGCCGACGCACATGGTCGTCAGGCCGTAGCGGACCTCGGGCTGCTCCTCGAACTGCCGGGCCAGCTGCGTCATGAGCCGGACACCGGAGGAGGCCAGCGGGTGGCCGTAGGCGATCGCGCCGCCGTACTGGTTGACGCGGGCGTCGTCGTCGGCGATGCCGTAGTGCTCCAGGAAGGCGAGCACCTGCACGGCGAACGCCTCGTTGATCTCGAAGAGACCGATGTCCTCGATGGAGAGACCGGCCTGGGCCAGCGCCTTCTCGGTCGCCGGGATCGGGCCGTAGCCCATGACCTCCGGCTCGACGCCCGCGAAGGCGTAGGAGACGAGGCGCATCCTGACCGGGAGGCCCATCTCGCGGGCGACGTCCTCGGCGGCGAGCAGGGAGGCGGTGGCGCCGTCGTTGAGACCCGCGGCGTTACCGGCCGTCACGCGGCCGTGGGCGCGGAACGGGGTCTTCAGACCGGCCAGCGACTCCATGGTGGTGCCCGGGCGCATCGGCTCGTCGGCGGTGACCAGGCCCCAGCCCGTCTCCCCGACATCGGCGTTCGTGCGGCGCACCGAGACCGGCACCAGGTCCTGCTGGATCCTGCCGTTGGCGTACGCCTTGGCGGCCTTCTCCTGCGAACGCACCGCGTACGCGTCGGCACGGTCCTTGGTGATCGTGGGGTAGCGGTCGTGCAGGTTCTCCGCCGTCATGCCCATGAACAGGGCGGACTCGTCGACCAGCTTCTCCGACACGAAGCGCGGGTTCGGGTCGACGCCCTCGCCCATCGGGTGGCGGCCCATGTGCTCGACGCCACCGGCCACGACGACGTCGTACGCGCCGAAGGCGATGGAACCGGCCGTCGAGGTGACGGCGGTCAGCGCGCCCGCGCACATGCGGTCGATCGAGTAGCCCGGGACGGACTGCGGCAGACCGGCCAGGATTCCGGCGGTACGGCCCAGCGTGAGGCCCTGGTCCCCGATCTGCGTGGTCGCGGCGATGGCGACCTCGTCGATCTTCTTGGGGTCCAGGTCCGGGTTGCGGCGCAGCAGCTCCCGGATGGCCTTCACGACGAGGTCGTCGGCGCGGGTCTCGTGGTAGATGCCCTTGGGGCCCGCTTTGCCGAACGGGGTGCGGACGCCGTCGACGAAGACGACGTCCCGGATGGTACGAGGCACGGTGGCTCTCCTCCAGGGTGCGGGATGGCACTGCTGCGGGGCGCGCCACGGGGGCGCGCCGCCTGCCCTCATGCTACTTGCGGGTAACCAGACTGCCCACCCCTCGCGGGCGGAGCGTCGAAGGTCACACCGCCCCGGGTGCCCGGTACCGGCCGCCCCCGGCGGCCGTGCGGCGGGAGAACGGGCCCTGAACCTGGCGTGATTTCGACCATGGGTTCGGTCCGTGGACAGGGCCGGAGAAGCGGAAAACCCCCGGTCGGTGACCGGGGGTGTTCGCTGTGTCACGGGAACGGCGGTGTATCAGGAGGCGTCCAGCGCCCGCACCAGGAGGGGGGCGACCTGCTGGATCTGCCAGTTCCGCGCCCCGTATCCGGCGAGGGTGTCCTCGACGGCGCCCGGCGTCGGGTTCTTCGGCGGCTCCCAGCAGACCCGGCGCACGGTGTCCGGGGTGATCAGGTTCTCCTGGGGCATGTGGAGCCGCTCGGCCAGCTCGGAGACGGCGGTGCGGGCGGCCGAGAGCCGGGCGGCGGCGGCCGGGTCCTTGTCGGCCCAGGAGCGCGGGGGAGGCGGTCCGGCCGGCTGCTGACCGGGCTGGGGCAGCGCCGTCTCGGGCAGTGCCTTGGCCCGGTCCACGGCGGCCTGCCACTGCTCCAGCTGACGGCGACCCATGCGGTGGCCGAATCCCGGCAGCGCGGTCAGGGCCTGTACGTCGACCGGCAGCGCGAGCGCGGCCTCGATGATCGCGGCGTCGCCGAGCACTTTGCCCGGGGAGACGTCGCGGCGCTGGGCGACCTGGTCACGGGCGGTCCACAGCTCCCGGACGACGGCCATCTGACGGCGGCGGCGCACCTTGTGCATGCCCGACGTGCGGCGCCAGGGGTCCTTGCGGGGCGGCGCGGGCGGGGCGGAGGCGATGGCGTCGAACTCCTCCCGGGCCCACTCCAGCTTGCCCTGCCGCTCCAGCTCCTCCTCCAGCGCGTCGCGCAGGTCGATCAGGAGCTCCACGTCGAGCGCGGCGTAGCGCAGCCAGGGCTCGGGCAGCGGGCGGGTGGACCAGTCGACCGCGGAGTGGCCCTTCTCCAGGGCGTATCCGAGGACGTTCTCCACCATCGCGCCGAGGCCGACGCGCGGGAAGCCCGCGAGCCGTCCGGCCAGCTCGGTGTCGAACAGCGAGGTCGGGGTCAGGCCTATGTCCCGCAGGCACGGCAGGTCCTGGGTCGCCGCGTGCAGGATCCACTCCGTGCCGGACAGCGCGGAGCCGAGGCCGGAGAGGTCGGGGCAGCCGACCGGGTCGACCAGGGCGCTGCCCGCGCCCTCGCGGCGCAGCTGTACGAGGTAGGCGCGCTGGCCGTAGCGGTATCCCGAGGCGCGCTCGGCGTCGACGGCCACCGGGCCGGTGCCCGCGGCGAAGGCCGCGATCACCCGGGCGAGGGCGTCGTCGGACGTCACCACCGGGGGAATGCCCTCGCGAGGTTCGAGCAAGGGGATCGGCGCCGGGGCGACGTCGTCCGGGGGAGCGCCCCCGGTGGTTCGCAGTGAGGTGTCTGCTGCGGTCTCTTGGGCGTCGGTCACGTGTCAAGGGTATCTGTGTATGCACGGAGCCCGTCGACGGAACGTTCCGTCGACGGGCGGCCATGCGCGTATTCCAGCCGGAGGCGCATCGGTGCACGTCCCGGCGGGGTGCGGTCAGTGGATGATGCCCGTCCGCAGGGCGACCGCGACCATGCCGGCACGGTCTCCGGTGCCGAGCTTGCGGGCGATGCGGGCGAGGTGGGACTTGACGGTCAGGGCGGAGAGGCCCATCGAGACGCCGATGGCCTTGTTGGACTGGCCTTCGGCGACCAGGCGGAGCACCTCCACCTCACGTCCGGACAGTTCGCGGTAGCCGCCCGGGTGGCTCGGGGAACCGGGGGGCCTGCGGTGCATACGGGCCGCGTTGGCGCCGATGGGGGCGACGCCGGGGCGGCCGGGGTGGCCGATGTTGGTTCGGGTGCCGGTGACGACATAGCCCTTCACGCCGCCCGCGAGGGCGTTGCGAACGGCGCCGATGTCGTCGGCGGCGGAGAGGGCGAGACCGTTGGGCCAGCCTGCGGCGCGGGTCTCGGACAGCAGGGTCAGCCCGGAACCGTCGGGCAGGTGGACGTCGGCAATGCAGATGTCGCGCGGGTTGCCGACGCGGGGGCGTGCCTCCGCGATGGACGACGCTTCGATGACGTCACGTACTCCGAGGGCCCACAGATGGCGGGTGACGGTGGAACGGACGCGCGGGTCGGCCACGACGACCATGGCCGTCGGCTTGTTCGGGCGGTAGGCGACCAGGCTTGCGGGCTGCTCAAGGAGAACGGACACCAGGCCTCCTGGGGGGAGTGGCGGGACGGGCCGGCTCGGGGGGTGAAGCCGGGGGCGAACCGTGCTTGAAGGGTCATTGACCTCTTCGGCAGCGGACCCGTCCTCCTTTAGGGAAAGATCGCTATTTGGTGAGTAACAATTCGGGCAAATAGGACGCGCGATCGATTGTACGAAAAGAGCGTCGGCACTTGTGCGAAACGGGTGACGGAGTGTTACGAAACCTGCGGCCCGCGCCGCTGCGGCAGCGTCACCACCGCCGCGTCCGTCGGATCCGACGGCGGGAGTCCCGCGATCTGGCACAGCAGATCACCCCAGGCCATCAGGTGCGACGCCGTGTCCGGCACACCGCCGCGCGACTCCCTCGGCGTCCACGAGGCCCGGATCTCGATCTGCGTCGCCGGCCGGCGCGTGGACAGCGCACCGAAGTAGTGCGATCCGGCGCGCGTCACCGTCCCCCCGGCCTCTCCGTACGACAGGCCCCGCGCGTCCAGCGCACCCGTCAGCCAGGACCAGCACACCTCCGGGAGCAGCGGGTCCGCCGCCATCTCCGGCTCCAGCTCCGCCCGGACCAGCGTCACCAGCCGGAACGCGCCCTGCCAGGCGTCGTGCCCCGCCGGATCGTGCAGCAGGACCAGCCTGCCGTCCGCGAGATCGTCCTCGCCGTCCACCACCGCCGCCTCCATGGCGTACGCGTGCGGGGCGAGCCGCTGGGGCGGCCTGGTCACCTCCACCTCCAGCTCCGGGCGGAGCCGCGCGGAGCGCAGCGCGTCGACCGCCGCCAGGAACGCGGGCGGCACGGGAGGTCCCTCCGCGTGGTCCTTGCTTTCAACGCCGTCGGAATGATCGGAAAATTGTCCCTGAGCCGGAGCCATGCGGGGAAGAGTAGGCGGAAGCCGGGCCCCGCGCAGGGAGAGACACCCGTGCGGGGCCGGGCTCCTTCGGCGCGCGTGCGAAGATTCTGTGCGTGAGTGCCAACGACAGCCCTTCGGGCCAGCAGACGACGACCTCCGCCAGCCTCGACGCGGTCCGCCACGCCACCCACGACTCGGCGTTCCTCCGGGCCTGCCGCCGCGAACCCGTCTCCCACACGCCGGTCTGGTTCATGCGCCAGGCGGGGCGCTCGCTGCCCGAGTACCTGAAGGTCCGCGAGGGCATCGCGATGCTCGACTCCTGCATGATGCCGGAGCTGGTCGCCGAGATCACCCTCCAGCCCGTACGCCGCCACAAGGTCGACGCCGCGATCTACTTCAGCGACATCGTCGTGCCCCTGAAGGCCATCGGCATCGACCTCGACATCAAGCCCGGCGTCGGCCCCGTCATCGCCGAGCCGATCCGCACCCGCGCCGACCTGGCCCGGCTGCGCGACCTCACCCCCGAGGACGTCCCGTACGTCACCGAGGCCATCGGGATGCTCACCGCCGAGCTGGGCGCCACCCCGCTCATCGGCTTCGCCGGGGCCCCCTTCACGCTGGCCAGCTACCTCGTCGAGGGCGGCCCCTCGCGCAACCACGAGCGCACCAAGGCCATGATGTACGGCGACCCGCGGCTCTGGGCCGACCTCGTCGACCGGCTCGCCGAGATCACCGGCGCCTTCCTCAAGGTGCAGATCGAGGCGGGCGCCTCCGCCGTCCAGCTCTTCGACTCCTGGGTCGGCGCACTGGCCCCCGCCGACTACCGCCGCGCGGTACTGCCCGCCTCCGCCAAGGTCTTCGACGCCGTCGCCCCCTACGGCGTCCCCCGCATCCACTTCGGCGTCGGCACCGGTGAACTGCTCGGCCTGATGGGCGAGGCCGGCGCGGACGTCGTCGGCGTCGACTGGCGGGTCCCGCTGGACGAGGCCGCCCGCCGCGTCGGCCCCGGCAAGGCGCTCCAGGGCAACCTCGACCCGGCGGTGCTGTTCGCGCCGACCCCGGCCGTCGAGGAGAAGACCCGCGAGGTGCTGGACGCCGCCGCCGGTCTGGAGGGCCACATCTTCAACCTGGGCCACGGCGTCATGCCGAACATGGACCCGGACGCGCTGACCCGGCTCGTGGAGTACGTGCACACGCAGACCGCGCGCTGAGCGAGAGGTCCCGGGGCCCGCGCCCCGGGACCCCCGTCAGCTCCCCGCGCCCCGCACCGCCGTCACCGTCCTGCGGGCGGCCACCAGCACCGGATCCCAGACCGGCGAGAACGGCGGGGCGTAGCCGAGGTCGAGCGCCGTCATCTGCTCCACCGTCATCCCGGCCGTCAGCGCCACCGCCGCCACGTCGACCCGCTTCGCCGACCCCTCACGGCCGACGATCTGCACCCCGAGCAGCCGGCCCGTACGGCGCTCCGCGATCATCTTCACCGTCATCGGCCTCGCCCCCGGGTAGTAGCCCGCCCGCTGCGTCGACTCGATGGTCGCCGTGACGTAGCGCAGCCCGACCGCGCGGGCGTCCTTCTCCCGCAACCCGGTCCGGGCGATCTCCAGGTCGCAGACCTTGCTCACCGCCGTACCGACCACGCCCGGGAACGTGCCGTAGCCGCCCCCGACGTTGGAACCGATCACCTGGCCGTGCTTGTTGGCGTGCGTGCCCAGCGCGATGTGCCGGGTCCGGCCCGCCACCAGGTCCAGGACCTCCACGCAGTCGCCGCCCGCCCAGATGTTCTCGTGGCCCACCACCCGCATCGACAGATCCGTCAGCAGCCCGCCGTGCGGACCCACCGGCAGCCCGGCTTCGCGCGCCAGCGCCGTCTCCGGCTCCACGCCGATGCCGAGGACCACCACGTCCGCCGGATACGTCCGCGCGTCCGTCGCCACCTCGCGCACCCGCCCGTCCGGACCGGTGAGGATCTCGGTCACGGCGGCCCCGTTGACCGTGGTGATGCCCAGCCCGTCCATCGCGTCGTGGACGAGCCGCCCCATGTCCGGGTCGAGCGTCGCCATCGGCTGCTCGCCCCGGTTGAGGACGGTCACCTCGAAGCCCCGCTTGAGCATCGCCTCGGCCATCTCCACGCCGATGTACCCCGCGCCCACCACGACCGCCCGGCGGCTCTCCCGCGCGCCCAGGGCGTCCAGCGAGTCCAGGAGCGCCTGCCCGTCGTCCAGGGTCTGCACCCCGTGCACCCCGGGCGCGTCCATCCCGGGCAGCGCCGGGCGCACCGGACGGGCCCCGGTGGCGATCACCAGCTTGTCGTAGCCGGTCCAGTACGTCTTCCCGCTCTCCCGGTCCACCGCCTTCACCCGCCGCCCGGGCACGTCGAGTTCCGTCACCTCGGTCCGCATCCGCAGATCGATGTCCCGCTCCCGGTGCTCCTCGGGGGTGCGGGCGATCAGGTCGTCGCGCGCCTCGACGTCGCCGCTCACCCAGTACGGGATGCCGCACGCGGAGTACGACGCGAAGTGGCCGCGCTCGAAGGCGACGATCTCCAGCGCGTCCGCCGCCTTCAGCCTGCGGGCCTGTGACGCGGCGGACATGCCCGCCGCGTCACCGCCGATGACCACCAGTCGCTCCGCTGCCATGCCGGGTCCCCTTTCGCCGATGCGCCGGCTCGGCGCATCACCACGTCGGAGCCCCACGCTACGGCGGTCAGGGGGCCGGAGCGCCCTCCGCCTCCGACGGGGGCGCCGCCGGGGCCCTGCGGGCCGCCCGCCGGGCCCGCAGCACCCGTCCGGCCATCAGTGCCAGAGCGGCGGTGAGCAGGAACGGGAAAGCGGCCCCGAACGCCACCGCGATCCACCGCAGCATCGTCACGAACGCGTCCCAGCCGCCGCCCAGCGCGTCCAGGAACCCGGTGTCCTCGTCCCGCCCGTCGTCGTCCGGGGCGTCCGGCGGCGTCAGGTCCAGGGTGATCGTCGCCAGCGACGTGCGGTCCTTCAGGCTCGACTGCTGGGCCAGCAGCGACTCCAGGTCGGACTGACGGCTGCTCAGCTCGCCCTCCAGGGCGACCACATCGCTGATCTTCTCCGCCCGGTCCATCAGCTCCCGCACCCGCGCCACACTCGCGCGCTGCGTGGCGATCCGGCTGTCCACGTCGACCACCTGGTCGGTGACGTCCTTCGCGTTCGAGGTGCGCGACAGCAGCTTCCCGGAACCGGCCAGCTCCCGCAGCACCTCCTGGAACCGGTCCTGCGGAACCCGCAGCACCAGGTGCGAGGTCTCGTGGGTGTCGTCGAGCCGCTCGGTGTTCTCCGTCGCCACCAGGCCGCCCGCGCCCTCCGCGACACCGCGCGCGGCGGCGACGGCCTTCGGCACGCTCCTCACCTCGACGGAGAGCGTGGCCGTGCGGATGACGTGCGTGGCCGCCGCCCCCGGCTTCGGCGCCGCCTTCGACCCGGCCGGTTTCCCGTCCGCCCGGTCCTCGGCCGACGACGCGGCCCCGTCGGCGTCCGTGCCGGCCCCCGCCCGCTTCCCGGACGGCGCGTACTTGCCGTCAGCGGCCTTCTCGTTGCTGCCCGAGGCGTCGCCCGACGCCCCGCAGCCGCCGACGGCGAGCAGGAGGCCGAGCACCCCGGCCACGAGCGCCGCCCGCCTGCGGGCGAAGGATCGATCGGTTCTGCTGTGCCATTCCATAACGGGTCCCCCCAGGACGCTGGTTGATCGTGCCGGTTCGACGCGGCCGCTCCGGGACCGGTTGCCGACGGGCGGTTTCGAAGTGGTCACGGTCAGGACGCGGAACGGGTTTGAGAGAGTGGACCCATGCAGCGTTCTCAACAGCGTGCGGAAACGCCCCCGGGCCACGTCGTCGTCATCGGCGGCGGCATCGCCGGCCTGGCGGCCGCCCACCGCCTGGTCACCACCGGACTGCGGGTCACCCTCCTGGAGGCGACGGACCGGCTCGGCGGGAAGCTCATGACCGGCGAGGTCGCGGGCGTCCAGGTCGACCTCGGGGCCGAGTCGATGCTCGCCCGGCGCCCCGAGGCGGTCGCCCTGGCTCGCGAGGTGGGCCTCGCCGACCGACTCCAGCCCCCCGCCACCGCCACCGCCTCGCTGTGGACGCGCGACGCGCTGCGCCCCATGCCCAAGGGGCACGTCATGGGCGTTCCCGGCGACCCGGCGGTGCTCGGCGAGGTGCTGTCCCCCGAGGGCCTGGCCCGGATCGCCGAGGAGCGCGATCTGACCCCGACCTCCGTCGGCGACGACGTCGCGGTCGGCGCGTACGTCGCCGACCGGCTCGGCCGCGAGGTCGTGGACCGGCTGGTGGAGCCCCTTCTCGGCGGGGTCTACGCCGGTGACGCCTACCGGATCTCGATGCGCGCCGCCGTCCCCCAGCTCTTCGAGGCGGTGAAGGAGGGCGGCCCGCTGCTGGAGGGCGTACGCCGCATCCAGGAGCGGGCCGCCGCCCGGCAGCAGACCGGACCCGTCTTCCAGGGCGTCGACGGCGGCATCGGCACCCTCCCGGCCGCCGTCGCCGACGCCGTACGGGCCGGTGGCGGCGAGATCCTCGACCGGACCCCCGTCCTCGGCCTCACCCGTACGGCCTCGGGCTGGGCCGTCCGCACCGACACCCGGACCATCGCCGCCGACGGCATCGTCCTGGCCACCCCCGCCTGGTCCGCCGGCACCCTGCTGGCCGCCGAGTCCCCGGCCGCGTCCGCCGAGCTGTCCGGCGTCGAGTACGCCTCGATGGCCCTGGTCACCCTGGCCTTCCGGCGGACCGACATCGAGCGGTACGAAGCCCTGCGCGGCCGCTCCGGCTTCCTCGTACCGCCGGTCGACGGGCACACGATCAAGGCGTCCACCTTCTCCAGCAACAAATGGCAGTGGGTCGCGGACAGCGCCCCGGACCTGTTCGTGCTCCGCACCTCCGTCGGCCGGTACGGCGAGGAGGACCATCTGCACCGCGAGGACGAGGAGCTCGTCGCCGTCTCCCTGCGCGACCTCGCCGCGGCCACCGGGCTCACCGCCCGGCCCGTGGACTCCGAGGTCACCCGCTGGATCGGCGGCCTGCCGCAGTACCCGGTCGGGCACCTCGCCCGGGTCGCCCGGATCCGCGACGAGGTCGCCAAGCTGCCGGCCCTGCGGGTCTGCGGCGCGGTCTACGACGGGGTCGGGATTCCCGCCTGCGTCGCGAGCGCGCGCCGGGCGGCCGACGAGATCGCGGGGGAGCTCACGGGGAAGATCACGGGAGGGACGACGGGCGGGACGACGGGAGAGATCATCGCCACGTCGACCCTGGTTCGGGGCACGGGGAGCGAGGCGGGACAATAGCCGTATGAGTGCTCCTGAGACTGTGACATCAAGCAAGAGTCCGAACGCCGGCAAGAAGGCCAAGGACCTCAACGAGGTCATCCGCTACACCCTGTGGTCGGTCTTCAAACTG
The DNA here is from genome assembly GCF_044329855.1 of Streptomyces sp. NPDC017520. Taxonomy (NCBI): domain Bacteria; kingdom Bacillati; phylum Actinomycetota; class Actinomycetes; order Kitasatosporales; family Streptomycetaceae; genus Streptomyces; species Streptomyces sp. NPDC017520. The sequence continues at coordinate 211,454 of NZ_JBIRKB010000004.1, read as the reverse complement.
CGCGACGTGCTCCCGCTGGACCGCGCGGGATACGCCGACGAGGTCCAGGAGCTGTTCGACCAGCTCGCGGCCAAGGACATCACCGTCCGCGGCACCTACGACGTGTCCGGGCTGCGGGCCGACGCCGACCTCATGATCTGGTGGCACGCCGAGACCTCGGACGAGCTCCAGGAGGCGTACAACCTCTTCAGGCGCACCAAGCTCGGCCGCGCTCTCGACCCGGTCTGGTCGAACATGGCGCTGCACCGGCCGGCCGAGTTCAACAAGTCGCACGTTCCGGCGTTCATCGCCGACGAGACGCCGCGCGACTACATCAGCGTCTACCCCTTCGTCCGCTCCTACGACTGGTACCTGCTGCCCGACGAGGACCGCCGCCGCATGCTCGCGGACCACGGCAAGATGGCCCGGGGCTATCCGGACGTCCGCGCCAACACCGTCGCCTCGTTCTCGCTCGGCGACTACGAGTGGATCCTCGCCTTCGAGGCGGACGAGCTGCACCGCATCGTCGACCTGATGCGTCACCTGCGCGCCTCCGAGGCACGTCTCCACGTGCGCGAGGAGGTCCCGTTCTACACGGGCCGCAGGAAGAGCGTCGCAGACCTGGTGGCCGGGCTCGCATAACCAGCGAGTCCCGTACCACCCCAACCCGGAAGATCAGAAGGGCGGGCACCGGGCACCGATCGTGCCGTCCGCTCCTCCAGCGACACCGGGTTCGGCTTCGGGGGCCGTCGCACCGTCATGGTGCGGCGGCCCCCGCTCCGTACCGCCCCGCCGACCGCCGGACTCAGTCCAGCGACACCGGGTTCGGCTCCGGGTGCGCCGCACAGTCCGCACCCCGCCCCGGCACCTCACCGGTCAGCAGATACCGGCGCAGATGATCGTCGACGCAGGTGTTCCCGGCCCCGCCGATGCCGTGCGTCCCGGCGTCCCGCTCGGTCACCAGCGACGACCCGGGCAGCCGCTTCCGCAGCTCCAGCGCCCCCTTGTACGGGGTCGCCGCGTCCCGCTCCGCCGCGAGGATCAGCACCGGCGGCAGCTCGCCCCACCGCGTCCCGACCTCCAGCGGCCGCTGCCGGGGCGCGGGCCAGAAGGCGCACGGCAGGTTCGCGAAGGCGTTGTCCCAGGTCTCGAACGGGGCGACGCGCGCCAGCTCCGTGTGGTCGCGGTCCCACACCGCGAAGTCCTCGGGCCAGGGCGCGTCGTTGCACTCGACGGCCGTGTACACCGCCCGCGCGTTCTCGTTGTCCTTGGCCGCCACCGCACGCGGGGAGGCCTGCGCAACCAGCGGCTCATGATTGCCCCGGACGTACTCGGAGAGCGCCGTCGCCCGCATCGCCCAGTAGTCGTCGTAGTAACCGGCCCCCAGGAACGCCGCGTGCAGCTGCCCCGGCCCGACCTTCCCGCCCGCCGGTTTCTCCGCCAGCTCGGCGCGCACCTCGTCGTAGTGCTGCTGCACCGACTCCGGGCTGGTCCCCAGGTGGTAGACGTCGTCGTGCTTGGCCACCCAGCGGCGGAAGTCCTCCCACCGCGCCTCGAAGGCCAGCGACTGACCCATGTTGGAGCGGTACCAGATCTGCTCCGGGTCCGGGTCGACCACCGAGTCGAAGACCATCCGCCGTACGTGGGAGGGGAACAGCGTCGCGTACAGCGCGCCGAAGTACGTGCCGTAGGACGCCCCCATGAACGTCAGCCGCTCCTCGCCGAGCGCGGCCCGCAGGACGTCCAGGTCACGGGCGTTGTTCAGTGACGTGTAGTGCCGCAGCGCCTCGCCCGCGTGGCTCGCGCAGCCCTCCGCGTACGCCTTCGCCCGGGCGACGCGCCGCTCCTTGTACTCCCGCGTCGGGTGCGTCGGCGCGTCGGTCGGGCCCTTCGTGTACGCCGCCGGGTCCTGGCAGGTCAGCGGGGCGGAGGAGCCGTTCACCCCGCGCGGGGCGTAGCCGACCAGGTCGTACGCCTCGGCGATCTCCTTCCACTCCGGCAGCTCCCCGGCCATCGGGAAGGTGATGCTGGAGGCGCCGGGCCCGCCCGGGTTGTAGACGAACGCGCCCTGCCGCTCCTCGGCCGGACCGGTGGCGGGCGTGCGGCTGACGGTCAGTTCGAGCTGCTTCCCGTCCGGTTCGGCGTAGTCGAGGGGCACCTTCACCGTGCCGCACTTCAGCGAGTCGGGGAGCATCTCCTTCTCCGGGCAGGAGACGAAATCGATCCCGGCGGCCGTGGCGCGGGCGGCGGCGATCGCGGTGCCCCGGGCCTCGGCGGAGCCCCGGCCCTCCCAGGCCCCGGCGGGAGCGGCGGCCAGTGCGGACAGGACCAGGGAGCCGATCGATGTGTACAGCGCAGCAGTTCTCACGCGCGGTGCCTCTCTGCGGATGCGGAGGCGGTGCCTCTCTGCGGATGCGGAGAGGGATGGTCGGGCGGGCGGGACGTGAAGTCCAGCACCGCCCGAGCATGTCCGTGATCGTGACCCTGATGGGCGGTCAGCCGCCGTGGCACGGGGACCGGTTCAGGAGCAGCGGTCACTTCCCTGCGAGGGCGGCACGGGCCGCCCGGACCAGACGGGTCGTACGACGTGGCGGCCGGGCGCCCGACCGGTCCTGCCACCAGTACGTCAGCCGGCGACGTGCCACCGGATCGGCGGGACCGCCCGCGACGAGCACGTGCTCCGCGAAGTCCAGGGCGTCGCGCCGGTACCCGCCGGACATCGGGCGGCCCCCGGCGTACGTGAGGAACGCGGCGCGATAGCCGTCGCCGAGGATCTCCGGCAGCTCCGGCGCGACCTTCGCGACGACGTCCGCGCGCTTGGCGGCCAGCGCCCGGCTCTGCACCCGCAGCCGTCGGCGGTCGAAGCCCTCGGGGGAGGGCGTACCCGCCACCAGCGCGGAGAGCAGCGCGGTCTGCGCGACGGCGGTACGGTCGCGGATTCCGGCCGGCACCGGGGCCGCGGGCGCACGGCCTCCGTCCCCGCCCCCGTCACGCGCCGGGCCGGGGACCTCACGCGGAGCGGCCTTCCGCAGCGTCGCCCGGATCGCGTCCAGTTCGCCTGCCAGCTCCGCGGCCGGCGGGAAGGCGTCGTCGCGCTCCAGCAGCACGCCCGGCGGGTCGACCCGGGAGCGCAGCTCGGCCAGTACCTCCAGGACCGGAGCGGTCACCGGGTGGGCGTGCGTGTCGTGCCAGACGCCGTTCCTCTCGACCCCGCCCGCCACATGGACGTACGCGATCGCCTCCACCGGCAGCTCGTCCAGCGCCTTCGCCGGATCCTGGCCCAGGTTGACGTGGTTGGTGTGCAGGTTCGCCACGTCGATCAGCAGCCGCACCCCGGTCCGCTCGACCAGCTCCGCCAGGAACTGCCCCTCGGTCAGCTCCTCGTCCGGCCAGGTGATCAGCGCCGCGATGTTCTCCAGGGCGAGCGGCACCGGCAGCGAGTCCTGCGCGATCCGTACGTTCTCGCACAGCACGTCCAGCATGTCCCAGGTGCGCGGCACCGGCAGCAGATGCCCCGCCTCCAGCCTCGGCGACGCGGTCAGCGGCCCCCCGGCCCGTACGAACGCGATGTGCTCGGTCACCAGCGGAGTCCCCAGCAGCTCGGCGCGCGCCGCGAGGGAGGCGAGACGCGCGGGGTCCGGGCGCTCGGCGCCGCCGAGCCCGAGCGCCACCCCGTGCGGCACGACCCGCACGCCGCGCTCCCGGAGCCGTAGGAGGGAGTCCGGGAGATGGTCGGCGCAGAGGTTCTCCGCGACGGCCTCGACCCAGTCGATCCCCGCCAGCGCCTCCACCTCGTCCGCGATCTCCGGCCGCCAGCCGATGCCGATGCCCAGTTCCATGGCGGTTCCCCCGTCCCCCTGCTCACCTCGTTCTGTTCAGGGGTCATGGCCCCGTCACGCGGCGATGAACCCGACCTGGGAGACGTTCAGAGCTGGATTTGAGGTTCCCGGACCGCCGCCCTCGTCAGGGCGTCGGCATCATCGTGGGCGGCACCGGGAGGCCGGGAGGTACGGAGAAGGAACGAGGAAGGGTCAGCGGCGCAGCGCCGGGTGGTCGGCGACCACCGTGCAGGAGCCCGGGGCGATCTCGGTGAACCCCGCGTCGCGCACCACCGGCAGCCCGCTCACCGTCAGCTCCCGCCAGCGCTCCGCACCGGGGGTGGCGACGGAGAGCGGGAAACCGGCCTCGCGCCACGCCTTGCGCTCGGTGTCGGACAGCTCCCACCAGGCGAGCTGCGCCCCGTGTCCCACCTGCGCCATCGTCTTGCCCGCCGACATGTCCAGCTCCGGGCTGAGCCACAGCACCGGGCCGGAGGGATCGGGGTCGGCGGGCGGCTCGGGGTCCTCCAGATCGGTGCCCGTCACCTGGAGCTTGGCCAGCTCCTTGGGCCAGCCGTCCAGCGGGATCGGCGGGAACACCCGTACCTCCGCGCCGTTCTCACCCGTCACCGTGATGCCGTCGAGCACCGCTGCCTTGCGCCACTCCGCGCCGCGCGCCCGCCGCACGACCTTGCGGATCCGGGCGTCCTGCCAGTCCCGCATCGCCCCGGACCACTCGCCGTCGCCCAGGGACCGCTCGTCGGAGAGGATCGTCAGCACCGCACGGGCGGCGCTCCGCAGCGCGTCGGTGCGGGCGGGCGGGTCCGTCTTCTCCAGGTGGAGCACGAGCGGCAGCACGAACTGCCGCGCCTGGTCGCGGTCGGCCTGACCGTCGTCGAACGGGCTCTCGGGGGCGGGGGCGGGGGTGTCATCGCTGGTCACCGTCCCAGTCTGCCAGGCCGGTCCCGTCACCTGCTTGGCGGAACGACCGGGTCCGGGTGAGGATGCTCCGCATGAAGAGCGACCTCTTTTCCAGCGACCACCTGGCCCAGCCGGCCACCGCCCCCGGCATGACCCTGCAGAACACCAAATCGATCAAGTACGCCGTCAACGGCGAGATGCACGCCCGCCAGGGCTCGATGATCGCCTTCCGCGGCAACCTCCAGTTCGAGCGCAAGGGCCAGGGCATCGGCGGCATGCTCAAGCGCGCGGTGACGGGCGAGGGCCTGGCGCTCATGGCCGTGCGGGGTCAGGGCGAGGCGTGGTTCGCGCACGAGGCGGCGAACTGTTTCATCGTCGAGCTGGACCAGGGCGACTCCATCACCATCAACGGTCGCAACGTCCTCTGTTTCGACCCCACCCTCTCCTACGAGATCAAGACCGTGAAGGGCGCCGGAATGGTCGGCGGCGGCCTCTTCAACAGCGTGTTCACGGGCTACGGCAAGCTCGGCCTGATGTGCGAGGGCACCCCGATCGTGATCCCCGTGACCGGCGCCCAGCCGGTGTACGTGGACACGGACGCGGTCGTCGGCTGGAGCCAGCAGCTCACGACCAGCCTGAACCGCTCGCAGAGCGTCGGCTCGATGGTGCGCGGCGGATCCGGCGAGGCCGTCCAGCTGATGCTCCAGGGCGAGGGCTTCGTCATCGTGCGGCCGAGCGAGGCCAGGCCGGAGAAGACCTCCAACTGACCGTGGAACTCAAGGGCGTGGGCCACCGGTACGGCCTTCGGGGCGCCTGGGTGCTGCGCGGGGTCGATCTCACGCTGCCCGAGCGGACGCTGGTCCGGGTCGAAGGGGGCAACGGCGCGGGAAAGTCCACCCTGCTGCGGCTGCTCGCCGGGGTCGACGCTCCCGCCGAGGGCCGGATCACCGGCCGCCGGGCCCGCACGGCGTACGTCCCCGAGCGCTTCCCGGCGGCGCTGCCCCTGACCGCCACCGGCTACCTCGTCCACCTCGGCCGGATCCACGGGCTGCGGAGCGCCGAGGCGAAGCGGCGGGCGGGGGAGTGGCTGACCCGGTTCGGGGCCGCGGACCACGCCCGTACCCCGCTCGCCGAACTCTCCAAGGGCACCAGCCAGAAGGTCGCCGTCGCCCAGGCGCTGCTCGCCGAACCGGATCTGCTGGTCCTGGACGAGGCCTGGACCGGACTCGACACCGCCGCCCGAGGCGAACTGGACCGCGCCGTGGCCGAACGCGTCGCGGCGGGCGCCACCGTCGTCTTCGTCGACCACGACCCGCGACGGCTCGCCGGGGCGGCGGGCCTCACGCTGCGGGCCGGGGGTGGCGGGGTCCACCGCGCGACGGCCCCGACGCCGACGGGTCCCGTCGCCGGCCCCCGTGTCCTGGTCGAGGCCGAGGGCCCGCCCGGCGCACCGCTGCCCGCGGCGCTTCCGGGAGACCCGGTCCGGGAACGGCCGACCGGCGCGCCCCCCGGCCTCGTACGCCTCACCGTCCCCACGCCGTACTCCGACGCGCTCCTGGCGGCCCTGCTCACGGCCCGTCCGCCCTGGCACATCCGGCGGGTGGCCCCGGCGGAGGTGTCAGGGCCGGACGCGGCAATCGGCCCGGACGCGGCAATCGGCCCGGACGCGGCTACCGGGCTGGGCACGGCTACCGGCCCGGCCACGGCACCCGGGCCGGACCCGGCAACCGGCCCGGACCCGGCAACCGGCCCGGCCGAAGCTGAGGCGTCCGGGCAGGCGTCCGGGCAGGCCTCACCCCAGGTGTCCGCACGGGCGCCCGGGCAGGCGTCCGTACGGGCCAGGAACTCCGAGGCTCCCGAGGTGTCCGAAGCGCCATGACCGCCCTCCTCCGCTACCAGGCCGCCCTGCTCGCCCGCTCCCAGCGCTGGCTGGCGCCCCTCCTGCTGTACGCGGCCGTCCTCGCCGTCGGCGTGCGGAGCGGGCAGCCCGTGCTGGGCTCGCTCGGCGTCGCGGCCACCGCCGTGCTGCCCGTCACCGCGTGGGCCGTACACCTCTGCGTGACCCAGGAGCCGCCCGCCGCCCGGACGGTGGCGTCGGCCGCCGCGGGACCCCGGCGGGTCCACCTGGCCGCGCTGCTCACCGCCGCGGGCTGTGCGGCGGCGCTCGCCGTGGTGACCACCGCCGCCGTCCTGTTCATCAGCGACCCGGTCACCGACGACGGGGCCCGCGCCGTGTCCCGGCCGGCCGCCGCGCTCGCCGGACTGCTCGCCGTCCTGTGCTGCGTGCTGCTGGGGGCGGCCGTGGGGGCGCTGAGCACCCGTCCGGTGCCGCTCCGCCGGGGCTGGTCCGTCGCGGCGGCCGTGCTCGGGTCGCTCCTCGCCCTCGTGACCACCGGATCCCCGGCGCGCCACGCGGTCACCTCCCTGGTCACGGGGTCGCGGACCGGGACGGTCCAGCCGCCCGTCCTGCCCCTGCTGGGGGCGGCGGTCCTCGCCGCGGCGGTGGCGTTCCTCGTCTGCCGGATGGCCGCCCGGCGCGGGTGAGTAGGCTCGTGGGCGTGGACACCGATGACCCGTACTGCGCGACCCCGGGGCCGATCGCACCGGTCCCGCCCGCCGGTGCCGCCGAAGGCCCTCCGTACGCCGAGTGCGTGCTGTGCCGCGAGCCGACCGAATACCCGGAGTCGACGAAGGGCGCCACGCTGTGCCCGGTCTGCGCCTGGCAGGAGGCGGGGCGTTCGGCGTGTTCCGGTTGAAGGGCGTGTTGTCCCGTCAGGGCTGTTTGAGAAGTGAGGGCGTTCGCGGGCGGACAGCATGGTTCAACGCTTGCGGCTGGGACTCCACTCGTAGGCTCCGGGAGTCGTCTCTACGACTTCACTCGGCCAGGTTTCTCGAACGTGCTCAAGTCGCTGGTGATGCTCCGGGACCCAGGTCTCCTTCGGCTGGAGCCAGAGCAGTGCGGTGAGGCGGTCGGGGTCGTCAACGGCCACGGACAAGGAGCGGTCCTCGTGCATGCGGAGGAGGAGGCTCAGTCCGCGGTCGCCGCCGATGCTCGCGTCCGAGCCCGGCGCGAGCCGGGCCAGGTCGTGCTGCCAGGCGTCGAGGTCCCGTTGGAGCAGGAAGAGTTCAAGCCGGGCGTCAACGAAGTCGGCGGAGGCCAGGACATCGGCCCGCAGGATGTCGTGGCCGGTCAGCACTCCGGGCTGGTAGCGGCCGGTCACTCGGACGACGCAGCGGTTGCCGTCTGCGTCTTCCAGATGGATCAGGTCCACCGCCTTCGGTTCGGTCACCGCCGGCCCCTCTCTCGTGATGGTCGGATATGCATCCTCTCGCATCACTGGCTGGGCGTGCCCGCCTGGCCGGGGCTGCCTCTCGCTGGGTCGGCTATGCGTCTTTCCGGTTCGGGGCGGATTCTCGGGTCAGCCTGCGGCTCATGAGATCGATCATCGCGAGGCGGATCATGGCCTCTGAGCGGTGGAGGTGGTCTTGTAGCCACGGGCGAGGCGGCGATGGTGCATGAGTCAGCCGAATGTCCTCTCCACGGCCCAGCGCCTGAGGATGACCTTGAAGCCCTTCTGATCAGGGTCGCGACGGACGGCGTCGACGTCGATGCCCAGGCGGACGCCGTGATCGATGGCTTTGGTCCGGTAGCCGTTGTCGGCCCACGCCTTCGTGACGCGCGGGTGAGCCTCGGCGATGTCCGACAGCAGATGGATGCCGCCGGCGTTGTCGGAGACGCTGGCAGCGGTGACCCAGACGGCCAGAGGAGGCCGAGGGTGTCCACGCCGATGTGACGCTTGCGGCCTGCGGTCTTTTTGTCCGCGTCAATGCCCTGGCTGGTGGCCGGGGCGTCGGCGGAGGCCTTGATGCTCTGTGCGTCGAGGACGCACGTACTCGGTTCGGCGCCCCGGCCCCCCTCGGCCTCGCTCACGAGTCGGCGGAGGAGTCCGTCGAGTTGGTCGAACACGGCGTCCTTCCGCCAGGCCGCGCAGTACCCGTACACCGTCCCCCCATGGGGCGAAGTCGTGCGGCAGATATCGCCATGGGAGACCGGTCAACGCCCGGTGAGCCCCCGGGACCGGCCATGGTCTCCCTGACACGCCCTTGGACCTCAGAACCCGTCGGCCCATCCGAACGTGACGTTGTACGCGCGCTGAAGTGCGTGACGGCCGTGGTCCCCGTCGGCGTAGGCCCATGCGAGGGCAGCGGTGAACCAGAGCAGAAACACCCCGCTCACGATGGCGAGAGCGACCAACTGGCCGAACAGGCCGAGGAGTACCAGGGCCACGGTCACGATGGCCGCGCCGAGATGCGCTTCCCGCGAGTCGAGTTTCGCGGCCTTGCGTTTGGCCCTGCGCGCAGCTCGCTCCGCGGCGAAACGCTCCTCGCGAACACACTGCGGTTCGTTCTCGTCGAAAGTCATCGGGTTCCTCTGATGTCGTACTGCTGTGTGCCTGCCCGTTCCGAGGGGGCTCACCACTGTCGAGTCCAGCATCCTGCCTCCTTCACCTGTGCGGCACACCCCCCTGTTCCTTTAGGTAGCGCTACGCATTGATAGGCGCAGTCAGAGCGCCGCACACTCTGGGTGGCCGGAACGTCGACCGGAACGTCGACCGGCAGGCGGAAGCCAACCAGCCCGACACCCACCGCGCATGCGGGTGTACGGCTGCCTCGGCCCCGCCGTCGGACGTGATGCGGCAGGACCGTACGGAGGGGCGACGGTCTCACCGCGCGGCACGCTCCATCACCGGTCGTCCCACCGGCCGCCCGGCCTGGCTCTCGGTCACCCTGCCTACTTCCGAGGGCACTCCACGCCGCCGGGCCACCCCCACCAGGCCCGTCCGGGCCTGTGACGCGTCAAGAGGAGAAGCTGTGGATCGTCCCGTTCGTACTGTGCGGAGACTGCTCGCCATCGGCGCCAGTGCCGCCCTGCTCGTCGGTGTTGCCTCGACCGCCGGGGCCACGGCCGCGCCCGTGCCGCCGGGCGGGGGCGAAGGCCGCATCGTCGGTGCGGACCGCCCCGGCGCGGTCGAAGGTTCCTACATCGTCACGCTCAAGGACTCCGTGGCCCGCACGGAGATATCCTCCGTCGCGAAGTCCCTGTCCAAGCGCCACGCGGGCGAAGTGAGGAGCACCTACACCACCGCCCTGCGCGGCTTCTCGGTGAAGATGAGCGAGAAGGCGGCCCAGCGACTGGCCGCCGACCCCTCGGTGGCCCGGGTCGAAGCCGACGGAGCGGCCTACGCCACCGGCACCCAGCCCAATCCGCCCTCCTACGGCCTGGACCGTATCGATCAGCGCAACCTCCCGCTGGACAGGAGCTTCACCTACCCCAGCGACGCCTCGAACGTCACCGTCTACGTGGTCGACTCCGGTGTACGCATGAGCCATGGCGACTTCGGCGGCCGCGCCGTCAGCGGTTACGACTTCATCGACAACGACTCCAACGCCTCCGATTGTCAGGGGCATGGCACTCACGTCGCCGGGACCGCCGCGGGCAGCTCCTACGGAGTCGCCAAGGGCGCCAAGATCGTCAGTGTTCGCGTGCTGAACTGCCAGGGCACGTCCGGTAGCACCTGGGACCCGGTCCTCCGCGGTATCGACTGGGTCACCAAGAACGCCAAGAAGCCCGCAGTGGTCAACATGAGCGTCGGCGGCGGCAGGACCCAGTCCGTCAACGACGCGGTCAACAACTCCATCGCCTCCGGCATCACCTGGGTCGTCGCGGCGGGCAACAACAACGCAGACTCCTGCCAGTACTCGCCGTCGTCCACCCCGGCGGCGATCACGGTCGGCGCCACGAACAGCTCGGACGCCCGGGCCACCGGCTGGAACAACGGCCAGGCCTCCAACTACGGCACCTGCCTCGACATCTTCGCGCCCGGCGACAGGATCATCTCCACGTCCAACTCGGGCGACAACGCCAACCAGTCGATGAGCGGCACCTCCATGGCGTCCCCGCACACGGCCGGGGCCGCCGCACTGCTCCTGGCCGCCGAACCGTCGCTCACCCCGGCCCAGGTCCGCGACAAGCTGGTCTCCACCGCCACCCCGGACAAGATCAGCGACGCCCGCACCGGTTCCCCCAACCGCCTGCTCTTCACCGGCACCGGCGGCGGCGAGGACCCCACCGATCCCCCCGGCAAGAAGTTCGAGAGCGTCGGCCAGGTCCAGATTCGCGACAACTCCACCGTCGAGTCTCCCATCACCGTGACCGGCGTCGACGGCAACGCCCCCGCCGACCTGTCGGTCAGCGTCGACATCCGCCATACCTTCCGCGGTGACCTCAAGGTCGAACTGCTGACCCCGGACGGAGGCGTGGCCGTCCTGAAGAACTACAACGCGAACGACAGCGCCGACAACGTCCAGGGCACGTTCACGGTCGACGCCTCCAGCAAGCTCGCCAACGGGGTCTGGAAGCTCCGCGTCACCGACAACTGGGTCAACGACACCGGCTACGTCAACGCCTGGTCGCTCCAGTTCTGATCCGGCCACCCCGGTACTGAACCAGGTGATTCCCTGCTGAAGCGCGGCCGGCGCCGCGAGCGTCACCCACCTCGGTGACCGCTGCCGGGACCGGCCCACCCGGGCTGCCGTGATCCACGTCCCGAACCCCGGTGGATTACGGCAAACCCGGCCGGCGAGCCTCTCCGCGAACTCGTCGGCCGGATGGGGGGCGTCTGCGGCGCCCGCACATGCGCCGCAGACGTCACTCCTCTTTCCACCACCGCCGCGACGGGCCATCATGAGGCCGTCCGGCGGCCCGGGCCGAATCGCCCACCGGCCCGCCCCTCATGCCGATGCCGCCCAGGGGGGCCGAAGGAAGCCGTGAACACCGAGCCACCGCCGCCCACCGCCTCCGGTGTCCTGATCGGACGATCCGCCCTGCTGGACGACGTCTGCCCGGAGTTCGACCGCAGACCCGCCGTCGTGGTGATCACGGGAGAGGCAGGGGTGGGGAAGAGCCGGCTCGTACAGGAAATCCTCCGACGGACCGCCTCACCGGGTGTCGTCACCCTGGTCGCCCGCTGCCAGGAGCCGGACGCACCCTCCGTCCCGTTCGCACCGATCGTCGAGGCGCTGAGCGCCTCCGGAGTCCTCGCGACGGACCTCCCGGCGACCCTCACGGCCGACTTTCCCCCGGTGACCGGGGCCCTGCGCGGGCTGCTGTCCGACCTCGCGGTTCGCCTCCCGCCCGCGCCGCCTCCTCTGGGAGAACGGCATGCCGAACACCACCGTGTCCTGCGGGCCCTGTACGCGCTGACGGCGTCCTTGGGGGAGGCCGTGCTGGTCGTGGAGGACCTCCAGTGGGCCGACGCGTCCACCCGCGCCTTCCTGCGTACGGTCGTCGCCGACCCGCCGCCACGCCTGGGACTCGTACTCACCGCCCGCAGCCACACCGTCCCCCACACCGATGCCGAGGGCGCGGACGGGCTCCCGTTCCCTCTGCGCACACCACCCGGCGTCACCGTGGTCGAGCGTCACCTCGCACCGCTGTCGGTGTCGGAGACCGGTGCGCTGGCCGCCGGCCTGCTCGGCGCGCAGGCGGTGCCGGAGGAGTTCGCCGACCGCCTGCACCGCTGGACGGGCGGCCTGCCCTACGTGGTCGAGGAGGTACTGCGCCGGCAACCCGCCGCCACGGAGCTGCGCACCGAGGTGGCAGGGGCGCCCGAACCGCCCCTGCCGCCGTCCGTACGCCGTGTGGTGGTCGAGCGGCTGCGGCGCCTCCCACCGGCGGCGCGCCAGGTGGTCGCCGCGGCGGCGGTCCTCCGCGACCCCGCGCCCGTGGAACTGCTGGCGGCCGTCGCGGGGTCGGACGATCCGGAGACCCGTCGTGCGCTCGCCGCGGCACTGAGAGAGGGCGTCATCCGGGCGGCGGGCGACTCCTACGTCTTCCCCTACGACCTGGCACGCCGGGCCGTCTACGAGTCGGTCGCCGAACCGGAACGGCCCGTCCTGCACCTGCGGGCGGCCCGCGCCCTGGCCCGGCACAGGCACCCCCTTCCCCTGGCGGGGATCGCCGAACACTACCGGCGCGCCCACCGCCCCACGCAGGCGGCGCGTTGGCTGGAGGCTGCGGCGGACCGGGCGGCCGGAAGCGGCGACGCGGGGACGGCGGCCGCCCACTATCTCGATGCCCTGCGCGGCGGGCCCGCGCCCGTCGCCCGCGACCGGGTCGCGCTGAAGCTGGCCCGCGTCGCGCTGAACGCCCGGCCCGGCCCGCAGGTGCCCGCCGCCCTGCGTCAGGTGCTCGACGAGCGCTCCCTCGGCCCCGGCCCGAGCGGTGAGATCCGGCTGCTTCTGGGACTGTTGCTGCGCAACCAGTCGGGTTCCGGGCTGGAGGCGCTGGAGGAGATAGCGCGGGCGGTTCCCGATCTGCTCAGCGTCTCCACCGGGCAGGCCGCACGTGCGCTGGCGATCACCGCGATCCCCTCCCTCAAGGGCTGGCCCGTCGGAGAGCACCGGCGCCTGCTGGCCGAAGCGGAGCGGCTGCTGCCGGAGGTCGAGGAGGAGGACCTGCGGTCGGCCGTGCTGGCCAACCGTGCCACCGCCCTGGCCCTGATGGGCGACCCGTCGGCGTGGGCGGCGGTGGCCGACCTGCCCGACACTCTCACCGGTGACGCGGCGGCGAGAGTGCATGCCAATCTCGCGGGCGCCGCGAGTTCCCTGGGACACCTGGAGCGGGCCCGTGTCTGCCAGGCCCGGGCGTGGCAGGCGGTGCGGACGAACCACGCCCCGTATCTCGAAGCGTTCGTCGAGACCACGGACGTGGTCGCCGCTTTCACGAGTGGCCGGTGGAAGGGGCTCCTGGAGCGGGCCGAGCGCGCCGAGGAGCAGTACCGGAACGTGCCCGACTTCCACGCGGAGGCCCTGCTGGTCTGCGGACTGCTCCGCCTGCACACCAAAGGACAGACGGATGTGGCGCGTCGTCTTCTGGAGCGGGCCGTGCACACGACCGCGCTGGACACCGGTGTCGTGCTGACCTCCGCCGCGGCCGCCGTGGCACGGATCCATCTGGCGGCCGCCCGCCCGTCGCAGGCCGTCCAGGCGGTGGAGGGGACGCTGCGTCATGTCCGCCGTACGGGCGCGTGGGTATGGGCGACGGCCCTCGTGCCGCCGGCCGTCGACGCCTTGATCCGGGACGGCCGCCCCGGCGAGGCACACCGCCTCGTCGAGGAGCTGGCCGCAGGCATCGCCGACCGGGACGCGCCGGCCGCCCGCGCCGCCCTGCTCACCGGCCGGGCCCTGCTCACCGCCACGGACGGCCCACAGCCAGCAAACGGCCCACCGGCAGGAAACGGCCCACAGGCAGGAAGCGGTACGCACGACACGCTGTACGTGGCCGCCGCCGACGCCTGGACGCAGCTGGAGCGACCCCGCGAAGCCGCGTACGTGCGGGAGGCGTGGGGGCTCCGCCTGCTGACCGCCGGGGCGGCGGGCGGGCGCACGGTGCTGCACGAGGCGCTCGCGGCCTACCAGGAGCTCGGTGCCGTATGGGATGTGCTGCGCTGTCAGCGCGGGTTGCGGGAGCACGGCCAGGTCACCGTCCGCAGGCCCGGCGCGCTGGGATACGGCGACCACCTCTCGCCCCGGGAGAGAGCGGTGGCCCGGCTGGCCTCGCTCGGCCTGTCGAACCGTGAGATCGCGCGCGAGCTGGTTCTCTCGCACCGCACGGTCGAGCACCACGTGGCACGTGCCCTGCGGAAGCTGGGAGTCTCGTCCCGCACCGAGATCGGCTCGCAGCTCGGACGGTGACACGACGCGTGCGGAGCGCGCCCTCGTGGGCCGCCGGTCCCCGCTCCGCCTACCGGACGCCGTCGTCCATCAGCTCCGACACCTTCACGAAGCGGTAGCCGCGCTCGCGCAGTTCCGGCACGATCCGGCGTACGGCCGCCTCGGTGGCCGGGGCCGCGCTGCGGGTGCAGTGCATCACCACGAGGGAGCCCGGCCGGACCCCGTCCAGCACCTGCTCGGCCACCGCGTCCGCGTCCGTGGCGAAGGCGTCGCCGCTGACCACGTCCCACTGCACGGCCGTCACGTTCGCCGGGGCCAGTGCGCGCAGCGCCGTGTCGTCGTAACAGCCGCCGGGGAAACGGAAGTACGGCACCACGTTCCGCGCCCCCGCCTTCCGGAACGCGGCGAAGGCACGCTCCACCTCGCGGGCCATCGTGTCCTCGCCGACCACCGGCAGGCCGTAACAGGGGGAGCTGAAGGCGTGGTGGCTGTAGGAGTGGTTGGCGATCTCGAACAGCGGGTCCGTGCCGATGGCCTTCGCCTGCGCCGGGTACTCCTCGGCCCAGCGCCCGGTCATGAAGACGGTGGAGGGCACCTTCAGCCGGCGCAGCAGCGCGACCAGCTCCGGGTTGTCGAAGCGCTCGCCGGAGGCCGCCCGGGGGCCCTGGTCGGCCGTCATGTCGGCGTCGAACGTCAGCGCCACGACCTTCTCCGCCGCGCGCCCGGCCGCGCCCCCGCCCGTCGGCCTCCGCTCGAAGACCGGGGTGCGGCCCGCCGGACCCGGGGCCATCGTGGGCGGCTTCTCCGGGGCGGCGGAGGCAGGGGCGGAGGCCGCCGGGGTGGGCGGGCGAGCGGGTGCGGGGGCAGGACCCCCGCACCCGGCCAGGGCGGCGCCGGTCAGTACGCCCGCGACCGTCAGAGTCGTCGTCTTCCGCGTCTTCCGCGTATTTCCTGTCTTCCGCTTATTCCGTGCAGCAGCGATCACTCACGGAAAATAACGGAAAATGTCCGATAATCGGGTTATATCGGGCGGCGGCGCTCCGATGTCCGGCGGAGCGCCACCCCTCTTACCTCCGGTCTTACCTCCGGATCGCCGACCCGGCTACCTCAGCACCACGGCCCCGTCACCGCGAACGTCGTCCCCGGCGTGTAGCAGTTCACGTACATCGTCGAGCCGTCCGGGGAGAAGGCGACCCCCGCGAACTCCCCCCACTCCGGCTCCTCGGGCGTCCCGATGTTCTGCCGCCCACGCGCCATCGTGTACACCTCGCCGCGCCGGGTCACCCCGAGCACGTGCTGCGCGCCGCCGCCGTCCTCACAGACCATCAGCCCGCCGTCACCCGCCAGGCAGATGTTGTCGGGGGACTCGCCGGGCAGCTGGATGTCGGTGTTCGGGCCGAAGATCACGACCAGGGTGAGCCGGCGCTTCCTCGGCTCGTAACGCCAGACCTGGCCGTAGTGGTCGGCCGCCGAACCCTCGTCGCTGCGGGCGAAGCTGGAGACGAAGTAGACGGACGAGCCGCCCCAGTAGCAGCCCTCCAGCTTCTGGGCGTGCGTGACGCCCTTCGGGCCGAAGTCCTGGAAGCGGATCGGAGTCTCCGAGGCCAGCGGATCCGGTACGGGGACCCACTCGATCCGGTCGAAGCTCGTACCGGTCTCCTGGACGGAGGAGAGGTCGGGCACGCCCGGCACCCGCATCGCCTCCAGCGCCCCGCCCGCCCGGAGCGAACCGGTGCCGCCGAGCGGCTTCTCGGGCAGGAAGCGGTAGAAGAGCCCGAACGGCTTGTCGAACGCGTCCTCCGTCTCGTACACGATCCCGGACTTCGGGTCGACGGCGATCGCCTCGTGCTGGAAGCGGCCCATCGCGGTCAGCGGGACGGCCCCGGTGCGGCGCGGATCGGCGCCGTCCACCTCGAAGATGAAGCCGTGGTCCTTGGTGTACCCGTTGGTGCCGGCCTTGTCCTCGTTCTCCTCGCAGGTCAGCCAGGTGCGCCAAGGGGTGGGCCCGCCCGCGCAGTTCACCGCCGTACCGGCGATGGCGACGCGCTCGCCCAGCACCTTGTTGCGGCCGTCCAGCTCCAGGGACGTACAGCCGCCCTTGGCCGCCGGGTCGTAGGTCAGCCCCTCGACGGTCGGTACGCCGAGCTTGGCGGTGTGCCGGTTCTCGTGGTTGCGGACGAGGTGGACCCGGCCGTTGCGGCCGGGCAGCGCGGCCATCCCGTCGTGGTTGCCCGGCACCGGCCCCTCACCGGAGCGCAGCGGTTCGCCCTCCCGGGACAGCACCCGGTAGCGGAAACCTTTCGGCAGGTCGAGCAGGCCGTCGGGGTCGGGGACGAGCGGGCCGTAGCCGTCGTGGCCGCGTGCGGCGGCCGTGCCCGCGAAGAGTTCGGAGAAGGCTCCCGTGAAGGCGATCGCGGCGGCTGCGCCGCTGCCTGCCAGGACCTGGCGTCGTGTCGCGGTGGAGCGGGGTGCGGATGACATGAGGCGACTCCCTGTTGGCGGACAGGTGAAGTGACCCGCACGTGTGTAGCACGCACAGAGGCGCGGGGGAACCATGCGTGCCCCCGCGCCCCGTGGTGCCGCTGTGGCGGCCCCGGTGGGAGCGGCCGTACGCGGAAGGTCAGGCGAGCGAGGCCGACAGGGTGATCGTCGTACCGGTGAGCGCCTGGCTGACCGGGCAGTTCGCCTTGGCGTCCTCGGCGGCCTTCAGGAAGGCGTCCTCGTCGAGGCCGGGCACCTCGCCCACGACGGTGAGGTGGATGCCGGTGATGCCCGTGCCGGGCTGGAAGGTCACCTCGGCCTTGGTCTCCAGCCGGGTCGACGGGGTTCCGGCCCCGGCGAGACCGTGGGAGAGCGCCATCGAGAAGCAGCTGGAGTGGGCGGCGGCGATGAGCTCCTCGGGGCTCGTCTTCCCGTTCGCCTGCTCCGAGCGGGCGGGCCAGGAGACGGGGTAGTCGCCGATGCCGGAGGAGTCGAAGGTGACGACCCCCTTGCCCTCGATCAGGTTGCCTTCCCAGTTCGTGTGCGCCTGACGCGTCGTAGCCATGCTGGACCCCTTCGAAAGGTGTGCGCGGTTGTACGGGATAGAACGGGGCACCCCACAGCGTGCGCTGCCCCGTCGCGTTACGCCCCCGAACCTACTGCGCCACCAGCCCCTTCGCGTCACGCGCCAGTGCTGTCAGCCGGGAGATCGCCCGGAAGTACTTCTTCCGGTACCCGCCGTTCAGCATCTCTTCGCTGAACAGTTGGTCGAACGGCAGCCCCGAGGCGAGCACCGGGACCTCCCGGTCGTACAGCCGGTCGGCCAGCACCACCAGGCGCAGCGCGGTCGACTGGTCGGGCACCGCGCCCACCTCGGTCAGGCAGACCGCGCGGAGGTCGTCGGTCAGCGCGCCGTACCGGCTCGGGTGGACCCGGGCCAGGTGGTCGAGGAGCCCGGGGAAGTCGTCGAGGGACGCGCCCGGAGTGGCGTACGCGGCCCGGGTGACCTGCTTGTCGTCGTACGGCGGCGGGGCCTCGGGCAGACCGCGGTGCCGGTAGTCCTCGCCGTCGATGCGCAGCGGGCGGAAGTGCGCGGACAGGCCCTGGATCTCGCGCAGGAAGTCGGCGGCGGCGAACCGGCCCTCGCCGAGCTTGCCCGGCAGCGTGTTCGAGGTGGCGGCGAGCGCCACCCCGGCTTCCACGAGCCGGCTGAGCAGCGAGGACACCAGCACGGTGTCGCCCGGGTCGTCGAGCTCGAACTCGTCGATGCACAGCAGCCGGTGCCCGCTGAGGGTCCGCACGGTCTGCTGGAAGCCCAGCGCGCCCACGAGGTTCGTCAGTTCCACGAACGTGCCGAACGCCTTCAGTGACGGCTCGGCGGGCGTGGCGTGCCAGAGGGAGGCCAGCAGGTGGGTCTTGCCGACGCCGTAGCCGCCGTCGAGATACACGCCGCGCGGCCCGGTCGGAGCGGCCGGCTTCTTGCTGAACCACTTGCGCCGCCCGGCGCCCGTCGCGTGCGCCCCGCCGAGGCCGGCGGCGAAGCCCGCCAGGACCGTGACCGCCTCGCTCTGGCTGGGCTGGTTCGGGTCGGGGACGTACGTGTCGAAGCGCACCGAGTCGAAGCGCGGCGGAGGCACCATCTCGGCGACCAGGCGGTCTGCGGGAACGTGCGGCTCACGGGCGCACAGGGACAGCGGGGCCGTTTCGGCAAGGGGGCTCTGCCCCGGAAACGCGGTGGATGACGACACAACTCTCCACCCTAAGGCTCATGCCAGACTGCAACCCATGCGAAGCCTGTTCCCTGTGACGGACCTGACAAAAAGCGGAGCGGGAGCGGAGGGCCCGTCCGGGCCGCTCACCGACCGCGAGTGGAGCCTCGACGAGCTGGCCGACGCCTACGCCTACCCCACCGGCCTCCCGGCCGAAGGGCCCGGGACCCCCTGGCTGCGCGCCAACATGGTCTCCACCCTCGACGGGGCCGCCCAGCACGACGGCCGCTCGCAGCCCATCTCCTGCGCGGCGGACATGCGGATCTTCGGCACCCTGCGGGGCCTGGCCGACGTGGTGATCGCGGGGGCCGAGACCGTACGGCTGGAGGGGTACCGTCCGGCCCGCGCCCGTGAGGTGTTCGCCGCGCGGCGGGCCGCCGCCGGGCAGGGCCCCGCTCCCGCCGTCGCGGTGGTGACCGGCTCGATGGACCTCGACTTCTCGCTGCCGCTGTTCACCGAGCCGCTCGTCCCGACGCTCGTGGTGACCGGGGCCGGGGCCCCCGCCGACCGGATCGCGGCGGCCCGGAAGGCGGGCGCCGAGGTGGTGATCGCGGGCGAGGGCGCCCGGGTGGACCTGGCCCGTGTCGTGCGCGAGCTGGCCGACCGGGGGCTGACCCGGCAGCTCACCGAGGGCGGGCCCCGGCTGCTCGGCCAGTTCGTGGCGGCCGGCGTGCTGGACGAGCTGTGCCTGACGGTGTCCCCGATGCTGACCGCCGGGGACGCCCAGCGGATCGCGGGGGGCCCCGGGGTCACCGTGCCGGAACGTTTTTTCCTGGCATCGCTGCTGGAAGAGGCCGGGTTCCTCTTCACTCGGTACCGTCGGACCGACAGATAGCGGAATTTCCCGTTCCGCTTAGCTCCGGCTGGGCACACTTACCCCTGCGGTCCCCGTGGAAGCACGGGGAAGGATGGTTTCAGCAAACGACCGTCGACGGTCGAGCCGGCAGTCGACGAGACGAAGAAGCGGAAGGGCGCCTGTCGTGTTCACAAGCGTTTTGATGATCGAGAAGCCGCTCACTCCCGAGGACGTGGAGTTCGTCACCACCCTCCACGGCGAGGAGCGGATCTCGTTCGTCGTTCTGTTGCAGCCGCGCGGTGACCAGGCCGATGTCCTGCTGCGCGCGATCGACGACGTGGCGATGGGGGAGCTGAAGGAAGCGGTCCGGGAGGGGGAGGAGCCGGAGGGCGACGAGGCCCGCGAGACCGCCCGGGTCGGCCTGGAGTACTCCCTCCGGGCCCTGCGCGACGCGGGCTCCGCAGCGATCGGACAGGTGATCGAGGATCACCCCCTGGACAGACTGACGACCGTCGTCGAGGAGGCGAACGCGGACGAGGTCATCGTCCTGACCGCCCCGCACTACGTGGAGGAGTTCTTCCACCGCGACTGGGCCTCCCGCGCCCGCCACAAGGTCGGCGTCCCGGTGCTCAAGCTCTTCGCGCACAGCGAATAGGCTGGGCGCGCGGTCCGGGTCGGCCCCCGGCCGCGACTCGAAACCGCACCCGAACCGCAGGAGCACAGATGGCACCCGGCATTCCCGCCGCCATGGAACGACCCCACTTCATCGGCATCGGCGGCGCCGGAATGTCGGGCATCGCGAAGATCCTCGCCCAGCGCGGGGCGAAGGTGGCGGGCAGCGACGCCAAGGAATCCGCCACCGCCGAGTCCCTGCGGGCGCTGGGGGCGACCGTGCACATCGGACACGCGGCGGGCCACCTGGCCGACGACGCGTCCTGCGTGGTCGTCTCCAGCGCCATCCGCGCCGACAACCCGGAGCTGCTCCGCGCGAACGAGCTGGCGATCCCCGTGGTGCACCGCTCGGACGCGCTGGCCTCCCTGATGAACGGCCTGCGCGCCATCGCGGTCGCCGGCACCCACGGCAAGACGACGACGACGTCGATGCTGGCCGTCGCCCTCTCCTCGCTGAGCCTGGCCCCCTCGTACGCCATCGGCGGCGACCTGGAGGGCCCCGGCACCAACGCCACGCACGGCGAAGGGTCCATTTTCGTCGCGGAGGCGGACGAGAGCGACCGCAGCTTCCAGAAGTACGACCCCGAGGTCGCGATCGTCCTCAACGTCGAGCTGGACCACCACGCGAACTACGCCTCGATGGACGAGATCTACGACTCCTTCGAGACGTTCGTCGGCAAGGTCGTCCCCGGTGGCACCCTGGTCGTCTCCGCCGACCAGCCCGGCGCCATCGAGCTGACCCGCCGGGTCCGCGACCTCTCCGACCTCAAGGTCGTCACCTACGGCTCCGCCGAGAACGCCGACGTACGCGTCCACAAGGTCACCCCGCGCGGCCTGACCAGCGAGGTCACGGTCCTGCTCAACGGCAAGTTCCTGACCTTCACCGTCTCGGTCCCCGGCAGCCACTACGCCCACAACGCGGTCGCCGCCCTCGCCGCCGGGGTGGCCCTCGGCATCCCCGCGCACAACCTGGCCTCGGCCCTCGGTTCGTACACCGGGGTCAAGCGCCGCCTCCAGCTCAAGGGCGAGGCGGCGGGCGTGCAGGTCATCGACTCGTACGCGCACCACCCCACCGAGATGACCGCCGACCTGGAGGCCATGCGCGGCGCGGCCGCCGACGCCCGCATCCTGGTCGTCTTCCAGCCGCACCTGTTCTCCCGTACGCAGGAGCTGGGCACCGAGATGGGCCAGGCCCTCGCCCTGGCCGACGCCTCCGTGGTCCTGGACATCTACCCGGCCCGCGAGGACCCGATCCCCGGCATCACCAGCGCCCTGATCATCGACGCGGCGAAGGAGGCCGGAGCCGAGGTCACCGCCGTCCACGACCAGGCCGACGTCCCCGCCGCCGTCGCGGGAATGGCGAAGCCCGGCGATCTCGTTCTCACCATGGGAGCGGGCGATGTCACCGACCTCGGCCCGCGCATCCTGGACCACCTGTCGAGCGGCCGGTAGCCGAGTGGCGACCGGATCGAGCGACCACCTGTCGAGCTGAGGAGCGGTACGTGTCGTACGACGTCGAGAAGCCGGACGAGCAGTGGCGGGAAGAGCTGACCCCCGCCGAGTACGCGGTACTGCGCCAGGCCGGCACCGAACCCGCCTTCGTGGGTGAGTACACCGACACCAGAACGGCGGGCGTCTACTCCTGCCGGGCCTGCGGGGCGGAGCTGTTCCGCTCCGACACCAAGTTCGAGTCGCACTGCGGCTGGCCGTCCTTCTACGACCCGAAGGACACCGACTCGGTCGAGCTGGTCGAGGACCGCGCCCACGGCATGGTCCGGACCGAGGTGCGCTGCTCCCGCTGCGGCTCGCACCTGGGCCACGTCTTCGAGGGCGAGGGCTACCCGACCCCCACGGACCAGCGCTACTGCATCAACTCGATCTCGCTGACCCTGGCGCCGGACGAGAGCTGAGCCGGGACGGCCCGCGTGTGCCCCGCCTCCCTGCCTACGCGGGAGGGCGGGGGCACCGCGCTGTCAGTCACGCCCCGCGGCGATACCCGATGGCGGCGCAGGTCGTGCCGCAGCACAGCCAGGACGATCACCGCGATCTTCCCCGGCGGCAGGATCCGCCACCTTGACCGAATCGCCTTCAGGCGGTGCTCCTGGTCACAGGCGGGTGTTGAACCGGCCGTCAGGCAGTCTCCGCGGCCAGCCGCGATCGACGCGTCCGACCAGCCTGCTACGCGGCGGTTCCAGCCTGGCCTTCACGCTGACGTCCACCCCCACCACCTCGCCGACCTCACGGGCCATGACCGGTCCGGCGGCCTGCCGCACGGCGGCGATGATGCGCTGGTAGTCCGGCGGGAGCATGCCTTCGCCCGCGCCGGACCCGCGGTGCGGGATCAGCATCACCGCCCGTCCACCCACCTGCCCGTGCGCCGGCATACAGCATGCAGCGGATCGTGGAAGGCCGCCGTACCGCGGCGAGCGAGAACCGGACAGGTGACTCCTTCTCTCAAGGGGAAGTGCTGCGGTCATGCCGCCAGGCGGGTGCCGCGTCGCCAGACGGCGCGGGTGTTGAGGGTGTCGCTGATGTTGTGGGTCGGGTCTCCGTCGACCAGCAGGAGGTCGGCGCGGAGCCCCTCGGCGATGCGGCCCCGGTCGCTGAGCCGGAAGCGGCGGGCTGTGGTGGCAGTGGCTGCGCGCAGGGCCCGTTCGGGCGTGAGGCCGGCGGCCACCAGGTACTGCAGTTCGTGGTGCAGGCTCGCTCCGTGTGCCAGACCCCCGAAGAACGTCTCGGGCATGGAGACGTCGGTGCCGGCCAGCACATCGACGCCGGCGGCGTCCAGGGCGTGCACGGTGGCGTACACGTCGTCGAGCTTGCCCTGCGGGTAGCGGTTGTAGCTGGAGCGCAGGGTCCTGTCCCATTCGCTGTCGAGGCGTGCGGCAACCCGGGGGTCGTCGGCGAGCTCGCTGCCGGTGATCCCCATCATCGACGCATTGAGGGTGATGCAGGGAATGACGAACATGCCTGCGTCCTTGATGATGCTGATGATCTCGGCGGTGTGCGGCTGGTCCATGAACACGTGGGTGACGCCGTCGATGCCGGCTTCGGCTGCCATCCTGGTGGCCTCCGCGGTCAGCGCGTGGGCCACGGTGAGGGCGCCGTACTTCTTGGCTTCGGCGACACCGGCGTTCACGGTGGCCTGGTCGAGCGACGGCAGCCCGGGATGCCCCTCCACGCTGCCGTCGTCGATCATGAACTTGATGAAGTCGGAGCCACGACCGAGGAGTTGGGGCACGAATGCGGCCGCTTCGGCAGGCGTGCTGGAGAACGGCATCAGGGGCATCACCGGGGGGAGATCCCACTTCGGCCGGAAGCCTTCGGGCATCAGCTCGCTCGGGTGGCCGCCGGGCGGCGTGATGGCGAATCCTGAAGAGCGCACGTCAGCCAGGGTGTCGTCGCCGGCGATGGGTCCCCGGTTCTCCCGGGTGTTCATCCCCTGCATCTCCAGTTCGGTCGTCACCCCGAACCTCAGGGCGAGCGCCAGGGAACCCGGGGCGGAGTGGACATGGGCGTCGATGAGCCCCGGCAGCAGCGTGGCGCCGCTGCCGTCGACGATCTCGCTGCCCTGAGGAGCGTCGCCACCGACACGGGCGATCCGCCCGCCGTCGATGACCACGGTTTGCACGCCTGTCGTCTTCTCCCCGTCGAAGATCTGCGCGCCTGTGATCGCGGTGAGCGCCATAGCGGTCGGCCTCGTTTCCTCACTCGTCCATAATTTACATACCTAAAGCTATGCAGTTGCCTGACGGTATGCAAATGTGCGGACCGGGCCTAGACTCAGTCACATGAGCAGTGTGTCCTTCTCCGAACAGCCTTCCGACGACCTGGCGCTGAATCAGATCGGCCCGGCGCTGTCACGGTTGCGCCGCCGTGCACCGGCATCGAACAAGGACCTGTCCCGCAACCTCGTACTCAACGTGATCGCCGATGCGCCGGGCGAGACGACCGTCGGTGGCCTCGCCGCTGAGATGGGCGTCGCCCAGCCGGTGGCCAGCCGGACCGTCGCCGCCTGCATCACGGACGGTCTGCTGCGCCGGACGGCGTCCCAGGCCGACGGACGCCGCACCGTGCTCGAACTCACCGAACACGGCGAGGCCGAACGCGACCGCTTCGCCGCCGAACAGCGCAGAGCGTTCGAGGAGATCACCGCTGCCTGGTCACCGGAGGAGCGGATCCAGTTCGCACACCTCTTGTCTCGATACGGAGCTGACGCCACTGCGTGGTCCAGAAAACAGGTAGCCGACCGCGACTGAGAGAGCGGTGCCCCGACACTGCATCACGGCGGGAAACCCTTCCTCGGGGGGCAGGC
Source organism: Streptomyces sp. NPDC017520 (assembly GCF_044329855.1). Lineage (NCBI taxonomy): Bacteria > Bacillati > Actinomycetota > Actinomycetes > Kitasatosporales > Streptomycetaceae > Streptomyces > Streptomyces sp. NPDC017520. Next base: position 186,968 of record NZ_JBIRKB010000004.1, on the reverse strand, counting down.
GACGAGTGCGCCACCCGAGTCCTTCACGCTCTGCTCGTCCTGGCGAACCGCGAAGTCAACCGCTGGCAGACGATCTTCTCCGCAGACTCCCGCCCACGACCAGCACGAGTGCCCCGAGGACCGCTCGCACCAGCCCTTTGACCTGCGAGTTCGAGTGGGCGGAGGCTCACTCTGCGTCGTCGTCGCTCCGGCCTGCCTCGCCCGCCTCCGACCGCAGCAGCGGGTGGATCACGCCGGGGAAGACCCGGGCCCGCACGATCTCCTCGGCCGACCCGCCCTGGACGACGGTCTCGGCGACGCCCCAGGGCCGCCCGGCCAGGTGGATGGTCAGGGTGTACGAGGCGGAGCAGCCGGTGCACTCGTAGCGGTCGGCCCAGGTCTCGACCTCGGTGGTGGAGCCCGGGTAACGCTTCACATGGCGGTGGCGGGCGTGGCAGTGGTCGCAGGTCTCGCCCGGCTCGCAGGTCCCGCCGCACGGACACGGCACGTCGAAGCTGTCGGCGGGCTTCCAGCGCTGCACGAGGACGGCCTCGCGGGTCGCGCCCATGTCCTTCATGGCCTTGAGGTTGCGGGCGGCGACGTTGTACGACTCGCCGGTGGCGGCCATCCGGTCACGGATGACGTCCTTGCGTCCACGGTTGGTCGTCATGTTGCTCCTCCTGGGTTCACGCAGCCCGCCAGGAGGCCCATGAGTCGATCAGTCGTACCTCTTTACGTTACCCGCCCGGCACCGGCGCGCGGACCGGGCGGGCTTCCACCCAGGCGAAGGCGGACCCGCCGTCGCCCGGAGCGAGGGCTCAGAGCGCGTTGAGGTCCACGGCGGCGGATACGGCATGGGACCCGGCTTCGTTGGGGTGCAGACCGTCCTGGAAGACGTAGCCGGGGCGCGGCAGAGCGGGATCGGCAGGGCTCGCGAGGGCGCGGTCGACGTCGAGGACGGAGTCGTACACGCCGCTGGTGCGTATCCAGTGGTTGACGGCGGTCCGGACCTTCTCGCCCTGCTCGCTGTAGAGCGGGAAGAGGGCGCCCTTCATGGGCAGGATGGTCGCGCCGACGGCTTTGACGCCTCGGGCGTGGGCGGCCCGGACCAGCTCTCTGTGGGCGGCGATGATCTGGTGAGCGGTCACCCGGGGTGCGTCGCCCATGCAGGGGTCGCCCATTTCGGGCGCGGCGATGTCGTTGCCGCCCAAGTGGACTATCACCGTGCGCACGCCGGGGCGGTCGAGTACGTCGCGCCGGAAGCGGTCGGTGGCCTTGTCCCCGTAGCAGGGGGAGTCGTTGAGGATCCGGTTTCCGCTGATGCCGGCGTTGACCACGTCCAACGGCCGGCGGCCGGCCACGATGCGTTCGGCGAGCTTGTCCGTGAAGCGGTTGTCGGCGCCCGGGGTCGCCCCTGCCCCGTCCATGAGCGAGTCCCCGAAGGCGACCACGGTGCCGCGCCGAGGGGAGGCCGACCCGGACACCTCGACCCCGCTCAGGAAGTACCAGGCGTTCGTTGACGTGGTGAAGGCGTCGCCGCCGGGGTCGGTCAGATGGCGCCCGGGGGCGCGGTACGAGGTGGCGGTGGTGAACCGGTGGAAGGTGGCCGCGCCGCTGCGGCCGGCGAAGTACAGGGTGACGGTCAGCTTCTCCAGCGGTGAGGTGCTCAGGGCCTCGGCGTCGCTCGCGAGGTCACGCCCCGGGGCGATGGTGGCACCCTCGGCCCCGCCGAACGTCAGCTTCCGTGCCGTGCCGGGCCAGACCTGGGCGTCGCCGGCGGACCGGCCGACCGTCGCTCCGGTGATCCGCAGTGGTGCGGTGCCGTACGCGTTGGACAGCCTGATCCTCAAGGCGGAGCCGCCGGTCGCGACGCGGACCACTTGGCGTACGGACTGGTCGGCGAACCCCTGGCGCGACCAGTTGGGCCCCCAGTCCTCGCTGCCCTCGACGGGCTGTTGCACGGCGGTGCCCCACGCCCCGGTCCACGCCGGGCCCGCTGCGGCGCGGGACTTCTGCGGTCCAGCGTCGTGCGCCACGGCTGCCGCCGAGACGACGAGCATGGTGCACACGGCTGCGGTGGCGGCGAGCAGGCCTCGTCGTCCCGACTTCTTCCACGGTCGAGATTTTTCCGAACGCATCAGGGATCTCCTCGGCAAATGAGTGATGAGGAGATCTCACCGTGTTTCGAGCCGCAGCACACCACGGCGGGCCCCGGAGTCGGTCCTCGGGTTAGCCCCAGCAGAGGCCGCAGCCGCGCTTGTCTGTTCGGCGACGGCCGGCCTCACCGTGCTCGCTGCCTTCGGCTTCGGCCCGGCTTCGGCCCACCCGGGCGCAAGAGGACGACTGGCGGGCGCCCAGGGTCGCTCAGCCCTGGGCCGCGTACCCGAGGAAGTGCGACCAGGCGGTCGGGGCGAGGGCGAGCTGAGGGCTCTCGTCGAGCTTGGAGTCGCGGACGTGGACGGTGGAGGGGCAGGCGGCGACCTCGACACAGGAGTCCCCGGAGCCGCCGCTGTAGCTCGACTTGTGCCACTCCAGGGCGACCTCCACGCAGGAGTCGCCGGAGCCGCTGCTGTAGCTGCTCTTGAACCAGGCCAGGGGTGTGGTGCTCATCTCGCTCCTCGCATACGCCGCATCAGGCTCTTGGAGTCGTCCAACGAGAGAGCCTGTGAACGCATACTGGCACACCGCATCTGGAGCGCGCTGAGCACTTTGAGGTCGGAGACGAACTGTCCGTGCTCCTGCCCCTCCAGATAGCCGAACCACTGGTGATCCTGCGTCTCCAGCAGTTGCATCGGCCCGTGCAGGCCCGCATGGTGATGCCGTACGAGCGGCATGATCTGGACGTCCACGTTGCGCAGCTCGGACAGGTCGAGGATGTGGTCGAGCAGCTCCCTGGTGACCTCCTCGCCGCCCAAGTCCCTGAGGAACAGGTGCTCTTCGAGGATGAAGCTGAATGCGGTGTTGGGTCGGTTGCGCAGGAGTTCCTGACGCTCCAGCCGGGCCGCGAGCTGGGCCTCGATCTGTTCGTCACCGAGCGGCGGCAACTGGTCGGTGAACAGCGTCCGCGCGTACGCAGGCGTCTGCAACAGCCCCGGAATCAACCGGCACTCGTACGTGTACAGACTCAGCGCCAACAGCTCCAGTTCCGCCCACTGCCGGAACCAGCTCGCCAGCCCCTTCCGCCGGGTCAGATGCTTCGCCGCCGCCAGGATCACCCCGAACGCGTCGAGGATGCTGTCCGCGCGCTCCGCGAAGTCCGGCGGCGGGAGGCGGCGGCCCTGCTCGATGGAGGCGACGGTCTCCAGTGAGTACCCGACGAGTGGCGCGAACTGCTCCTGTGTCAGCCGCGCCCGCTTGCGGAAGGTCTTGACCACCTCTCCGAACATCTTGAGGATGTACTGCGGTTCGGGCTCGGCGCTGCGTGCGCCGCCGTTGCCGAAGGTCCCGTACGTGATGCTGTCGATGCCGTCCGTGCCGTGCGTCATGTACGGCCACCTCCCCATGCGCCTGTCCTGGTCCGCAACGCGTCCATGTTCACGGAACGTGACCCGTACCGTCTACCCTTCGCACCCGTACGCTGACTCAGCGTACGGGTTTCTGGCCTGGTGGAGGGGGGCCGAGGCCTGGAATCTGGGGGCATGGAAGCACTCACGACGACCCAACCTCCCGTAACCGTACGTGTGTTCAAGCGTCAATTCGACGCCGATCCACGCGGTGCCCGGCTCGCCCGCCGCGTCGGGCTGCACAAGCTGCACACCTGGGGCATCCCGTACCTCAGTGACGCCTCGGAGTCGGCCGCCCTGATCATCGGTGAGCTGACGGCCAACGCCGCGACCCACGGCCGCGTCCCCGGCCGCGACTTCGAACTGCGCCTGTCGTTCCTGCTCGGCGACCCGGAGACGCCCGGCCTCCTGCGGATCGAGGTGTCCGACACCCGGGGCGAGTGCCGGCCGCCGGGACCCGGCGAGATCACCGCGCCGGAGGACAGCTCCGACAGCGGGCGCGGGCTGCTGATCGTGGACGCCCTGGCCGACCGCTGGGAGGTCCTCGACCGCGACCCGGGCAAGACGGTCCGGGCGGAGCTGGACCTGCTGTACTGAGGGCTCTCGGCGCCGCCCCCGCTACGCGCTGTCGCCGTGGCCGTCCGCGTTACGAAATGGACCGCAGCCGTCCATGGGACTGGCGCCGGAGCTGGTCGATGGCCTGGGCCGTCTGGTCGCACTCGGGCAGGAAGATGACGAGCTGCTGGGCATCCATGGGCAGTTCTAGCGTCTCGCGGAGCAGCCTCAGTTGGTGCCCGTCCGGGTGGTCGAGCCTGAGTACGTCGCGGCGCGGTACGACGTGGCGGGACAGGCGGTTGGTGAACTCGGGCCCGGCGACGGGGGTGAGCTCGGAGGTGAGCCACTCGAGGTTCTCCAGGGACGGCGCCTGCCAGAGGTCGAAGGTGTGCTCGTCCGCGATGTCGTCCCAGTCGACGAAGAATGCCCGGGAACGGGGGTCGGTGAACAGATAGCGGTTGAGATTCGGCTCGGCGGCGTCGAGCAGTCCGGTGCCGCTGGTGATCGACTGGAAGCCCGTGGTGTGGGCGAGGACATCGCCGAGCCGGTTGGTCACGAGGGCGACGCCGGGTTCCAGGAGACAGAGCGTCCGCAGGACGGCCGGGCGCACCCGCCGGGGCGGTGGCACGGGTGTGATCTGGACCGAGCACTGGTCACCGGAGATCTTGGCGAGGTAGCGCAGATGGTTGCGTTCCGAGGGGTCGAGACAGAGCGCGTCGGCGAGTGAGTTGACGACCGCGGGCGATGGGTTGTGGTCGCGCCCTTGCTCGATGCGGGCCAGGTATTCGACGCTTATACCGGCTCGGGTGGCGAGGTCAAGGCGGCGCAGCCCAGGCGATCGGCGGCGGCCGTGTCTGTGCAGGCCAAGAGATTCTGGCTGGATGCTGTCGCGCTTGGTCCGGATGAAGTTCCCCAACGGAGTCCCCATGCCGCCAGGTTACCGGTGTCGCCGGGTGGGCCGAGGGTGGCCCTGCGGGGGCTAGCCTCAGCACGGCCTCGTAGAGCGCCAGGTGAAGCTCGATGATGACGGTCATGGAGAACACATCGAGACGGCGTTCCGGACAGGCACTGCTGCTGTGGGGGTTGCTCGTGGCAGCAGCCAACCTCCGGGCGAGTCTGACGGGTGTCGGGCCGTTGCTGGATCGAATCCAGGACGACCTGGGGCTGGCTCCGGCGCTGCTCGGCCTGCTGAACACACTGCCGTTGCTGGCGTTCGCCGCACTGTCCCCGATGGTGCCCCGGCTTGCCGCTCGGTGGGGAGACGAGCGGCTCCTCGGCGCTGCGCTCGCCGTGCTGACCCTGGGGATCGCGGTTCGGTGGGTGCCCTCGGCGGTCGGTCTGTTCGGGGGAACCGTGCTGATCGGAGCCGGTATCGCTGTGGGCAACGTCCTGCTGCCGAGCCTCATCAAGCGTGACTTCCCCACCAAGGTAGGGCTGTTGACCGCCGCTTATGCGACGGTGATGGGAGGCGTCGCCGCAGTCGCGTCCGGGGTGGCGGTGCCGATCAGCGAGGTCGCTCCCGGTGGCTGGTCCACCGCGCTGGGGGGCTGGGTGCTGATCGCGCTGATCGCCGTGCTGTTGTGGCTTCCTCAGATGCGCGCCGCGCCGTCCGCCCCGCAGGCGGCGCGCGGGCAGCACCGGCTGCCCTGGAGGTCCGGCCTCGCGTGGGCGGTCGCGGCCTTCATGGGGCTGCAGTCTCTCGGCTTCTACGTGGTTGTGACGTGGCTGCCCCAGGTCTTCCAGGACAACGGCGTCAGTGCGGCCAAGGCCGGATGGCTGCTGTTCCTGTTCCAGGCGGTCGCGGTGCTGACCAGCCTGGCGGTGCCGGGCGCGCTGCGCTGGGCGCGTGACCAGCGGGCGCTGGCGGCGATCTGCTCGGCCATTCTGTTCCTTGGCTACCTCGGGCTCCTGGTGGCCCCGGAGCTGGCGCTGCTGTGGAGCATCGTTCTCGGCCTGGGCGGCGGGGCCTGTCTCGTGCTCGCGCTGGCGTTCCTCGGCATGCGTGCCCAGGACGCGGCCGGGGCGGGCGCGCTGTCGGCGATGGCGCAGTCGATCGGCTATCTGTTTGCCGCTGTTGGCCCAGTGGTCTTCGGGCTGCTGCACACCGTCAGTTCCGGCTGGCAGGTGCCTCTGGTGCTGATGTGTGTGGCTGCGGCCGGTCAGACGGCGGTGGCGCTGGTGGCCGGGCGTGGCACGGTGCTGCGGGCTGAGGCCGAGGAGCCTGACCGGGGACCTTCGGCACCGGAGCACGCCTCGTCACCCGAGCACTGATCGACCGGAGGCCGGGGGACACCGTGCACCACAAACAGGGGGAGGGCGTTGTCGGATGAGCGTGCTGACCGAGATCGTGGCCGGAGTCCGCGCGGACCTGCGGGAGCGCATGGCCGAGGTGAGCCCGGAGGTTCTGCGGCGCAGGGCCGAGTCGTGCGACGCCCGGATGACTCCCGAGGCCGTCGGCGCCGCACAGCGCGGCGCCGACGGAGTACGGCTGATCGCAGAGGTGAAGCGCGTCAGCCCGGCCCGCGGGCGGCTCGCGGCGATCGACCGACCGGGGGCTCTCGCTGTCGAGTACGCGGCCGGTGGTGCGGCCGCGATCAGTGTGCTGACCGAACCGAGGTACTTCGGCGGCTCGTTGGACGATCTGCGGGCCGTGCGTGCGGCAGTTGACATTCCCTTGCTGCGCAAGGACTTCGTCGTGCACCCCTACCAACTCGCCGAGACCGCCGTCGCCGGGGCCGACCTGGTGCTGCTGATCGTCGCGGCCCTGTCCCGGGCGGGGCTGGAGATCCTGGTGCGGCAGGCCGGGGAGTACGGCCTGGCCGTGCTGGTGGAGACGCATACCGGGGAAGAGGTGGACCGGGCGTTGGCCGCCGGGGTCCGGATCATCGGGGTGAACGCACGGGACCTGGCCTCGCTGCGCGTCGACCGTGACGTGTATGCCGGGCTTGCCGCCCGGATACCGGGCGAGGTGGTCACCGTGGCCGAGTCCGGGGTGCGGGGCCCGGCCGATGTACGGGCCTATGCACAGGCTGGCGCCGACGCGGTGCTCGTCGGCTCGGCGCTCGTCGCCGACGCCCGGCCGGCCGACGCGGTGGCCGCGATGCTGATGGCGGGGCGGCGGGAGGGCCTGGCGTGACCGGGCGGGTGGTCGACCGGCCCGGGGTGGCCTCCGCGTTCGCGGACGAACTCCCGGGCCGAGTCGACCCCTTACGGCAAAGCCGACCGCCGTGGGGCCGTCGGAGGTCCGTTCACCCGGCCAGGGATGTCGCGCTCTCGGCCTCGGCGAGCCCGGCCGTCACCTTGACCCACCGGTCGAGGAGTTCCGCGGCGTCGCCGCTGTCGACGGCGCGGGCGGCCCGCGTCATGGCGGCCCCCAGTCGCTCCGTGACGGGCGCGGTGTCGGGGGCCGCGGCGGCGAGCCCTGCCGCGGCGGACAGCAGGATGGCGTCGCGGACCGGGCCGAGTGCGCCTGCGAGCATCCTCCGGGTGATCTCCGCGTTGTGCTCCGGGCTGCCGCCGCGCAGGGAGTCCAGCGAGGCCTGCGGGATGCCGAGGTCCTTCGGGTCGAAGGTCTCGGGGCGTACGGTCCCGCTGTGCACCGTCCACACCCGGGACGTCGTGGTGACCGTCAGTTCGTCAAGCCCGTCGTCGCCGCGGAAGACGAGCGCTGAGCGGTTCCGGCGAGCCAGCACTCCGGCGATGACCGGGGCCATCCGGGCGTCGGCGACGCCGATGGCGGCCGCGTCGGGCGCCGCGGGATTCGTCAGGGGGCCCAGCACGTTGAAGGCCGTCGGCATACCGAGTTGCCTCCGTACCGCGGCGGCGTGGCGCATCGCAGGGTGGAACACCGGGGCGAAGCAGAAGGCTATGCCCACTTCGGCGAGCACTCGCTCCACCGTCACCGCCGGCAGGTCGATGACCACGTTCAGTTCTTCGAGCAGGTCTGCCGATCCACAGGCCGAGGACGCGGACCGGTTGCCGTGTTTGACGATGCGCGCGCCCGCTGCCGCGGCCACGATCGCCGAGACGGTGGAGATGTTCACCGTACGGGCCATGTCTCCGCCCGTGCCGACGATGTCCAGGAGCGGCCCCTCGGCCCGGACCCTGACCGCGTGCGCGTCCATGGCACGGACAAGGCCGTCGAGCTCGGCGACGGACTCTCCCTTGGACCGCAGCCCCACCAGCAGGCCACCGAGCCTGGCATCGTCAACGTCGCCACGCATGACCTCGCCCATGGCCCACTCCGTGTCGACTCCGGTGAGGTCGCGGCGGTCCGTGAGTGCCGAGAAGATATCAGCCCATCGCTTCCGAGCCGTGTCGGATGCGGTCGCCTGGCCGGTCATCGCTACTCCTTCACTGGTTGTTCGTCATGTGGCTTTGTCCGTGACTCTGCGTGCCGGATGTACGTCAGCGCGGGCACCAGTACGTGATCGTGCGGAACCGTGTACGTGAGACCAGGAGCTACCCCGCGCGCGGCGCGGAGGCTCCGTGTGGCTCCAGAACCGGCCGATTTCTCGAATGACGGCCCGAGCCGCCGGTGGTTCCCGAAGTCTCGTGGGGACGGCTTCCGCTCTCCGTCTACGTAGCCAGTAGGAGTGTCGCAGCCGACAACGGCGTCGGCCCAGTCCATTCCACTCTTCCGCGAGCAGGCCAATTCCGGATGGAAGAGAAACCCATCGCTCACCGACGGCCCGCGCGCAAGAAGCCGGATCCACCTTCGCACTGGCCGGAAGGCCGCAGCCAATGGGGGAAGAATGCTGCCGATCGCCATAAACCGAAAATTTCCACTGTCCATGACCACGCAGATTCAGGCCGCCATCCGCGAACGAATAAAAGACGGCACCCTGCATCCAGGTGTCCGATTGCCATCGAGCCGGAATCTCGCCGAGGATCTCGGGGTCTCGCGCAGTGTCGTGGTCCAGGCCTACGAGCAGCTGGTCGCCGGAGGGTATCTGCGGTCCGCTCAGGGCTCGGGCACCAGGGTGGCGACCCACCTGTCGCGTCTCGATCGCGGTACGGCCGAGCCGGCCCGGTGCGCGGAGGCCCGCCACGACCTGCGGGTCGGCGCGACCAGCTCCGCGCTGTTCCCGTCCCGTGAGTGGCTGCGGTCCTACGAGTGCGTGGGGCAGTCGATCGGAGGCGTCGGCCCCCAGTGGCACCCCCTCGGTGTTCCGGAGCTCCGGGAGAGACTCGCGGCCTACCTCGGCCGTTCGAGAGGGCTCCTGACGACCGCCGCCGGGGTCGCCGTCACCGCGGACTTCGACCACACCCTGCACGTGGTGTGCGATGTCCTGCGCGACCTCGGTACCGACCACATCGCCGTGGAGAATCCCGGTGTGCCCTGGCGGGTCAGGATCGCTGAGCGGGCGGGACTGCGGGTCAGCGGAATACCCGTGGACGGTGAGGGCATCGACGTGGACGGCCTCGCCCGCTCCGGGGCGCGCGCCGTGCTGGTCACCCCGGTGTCACAGGTGCCGACGGGCGCGGTGCTGTCGCCGGGACGCCGGGAGGCCCTGCTGCGCTGGGCCGCCGACGTGGACGGCTGGGTGATCGAGTACGACCGGGACGGGCACTTGTGGTTCGGCCTCAGCAGCGGTCCCCTCGCCCTGCAACGGCACCGTCCGGAGCGGGTGATCTACGCCGGCACCACCGGGGCCATGCTCGGTCCGTGCCTACGGCTCGGCTGGGTGGCGGCGCCCGACGCGATGGCGGAGCGGTTCGACCGGACACCGTTGGGCGCCCCGGACCCGCTCACCCAGCTGACGTTCGCCCACTTCATCTCGTCCGGCTTGCTGGACCAGCACATCCGGGGGATCCGGACCATTCTGCGGGCACGGCGCGCGGCGCTGCAGGAGGCCGTCGAAGAGCACATGCCGGGCGCCCGGATATCCGGCGAGCCGACGGGCACCCACGCCTACGTCCAGTTACCCGAGGGCGTCGACGACGTCCGCCTCGCCGCCCTCGCACGGGCGAAGTCGGTTCTCGTACAACCCAGCAGGCACTTCCAGTTCGGCCGCCGGTCGCCCTCGCCCGGGCTGGTGCTCGGCTACGGCGCGGTGCGCCGCAGCGTGCTCCCGGAGGCGGTCGCTGTACTTGCCCGGGCCATGGGCCAGGTCACCAGGAAGCCGAAGACCTGACGCCGGCAAGGAAGTTCGCCAGCATCGTGCGGCCGTCGCCGGTGGTGATGCTCTCCGGGTGGAACTGCACACCTTCGACCGGAAGTTCGCGGTGACGCAGCCCCATCGGATAGCTGTCGTCGGTCGACCGTGCCGTGCACACGAGTTCCGCCGGCAAGGGCTCGGTCACGACGATCGAGTGGTACCGGGTGACCGTGCGCCGACCGGGCAGGCCGGCGAACACGCCCAGGCCGTCGTGGTCGATCACACTCGTGCGGCCGTGCATGAGGTTGTCCGCGAGCCGGACCGCGCCACCGAACGCCAACGCGATGGCCTGATGCCCGAGGCACACGCCGAGTAGCGGCACGGCACCGGCGAAGTGGCGGACCAGCGCCACATGACCGGAGTCGGCGGGGTGACCGGGCCCCGGCCCCAGGACCACGGCGTCCGGCTGCCACGCGGACAGCTCCTGTGCCGTGCGCGCACCGGAACGGACGACCTCGGTGTCCGCCCCCAGTTCGCGCAGGTACTGGTCGATGACGTGGACGAAGCTGTCGAGAGCATCCACCACCAGCACTCTCACGCCAGCTCCTCTCCGGTGAGGGCCCAGTGGGCGGCCCCCATCTTGGCCAAGGTCTCGTCCCACTCCCGCTTCGGCTCGGACAGGGCGACCACTCCCGCGCAGCTCTGCGTGGCGTAGCGGTGGTCGCCCGGGGAGGGTTCGTGATGCGAGATGGTCCGGATACACAGGGCGAACTCGGCCCACCCCTGGACGTCCACGAGACCGACGGCGCCCGCATAGAGGCCGCGACGTTCGGCCTCGATCTCGTCGATGATCTCCATGGCCCGCAGCTTCGGCGCCCCCGTCATGGTCCCGGCGGGGAACGTGGCGCACAGCACGTCCCAGACGTCTCGGCCGGCGTCCAGCGTGCCGGTCACCGTGGACACCAGGTGGAACACGTGCGAGAACGCCTCGACGATCATCAGGTCCGCCACCGCGAGGGTGCCGGGGCGGCAGACCCTGCCGATGTCGTTGCGGCACAGGTCGACGAGCATCACATGCTCCGCCCGCTCCTTGACGTCGGCCCGCAGTTCCTCGATCCGCCGCTCGTTGTCAGCTCCGGTCGGGTCGCGGCGCGTGGTCCCAGCGATCGGCCGCATGGTGATGTGGCCCTCGTCGAGACGGAACAGCATCTCCGGGCTCGCGCCAATGAGTGTGGTCCCGCACTGCGTCAGCAGGTACATGTACGGCGACGGGTTGCGGTCGCTCAGGCGCCGGTAGGCCTCTTCCGGCGTCAGTTCGCTGCGTACGTCGATGCGATGGCCCACCTGGATCTGGTAGATGTCCCCCACGCGAATGTGGTCCAGGCAGCGTTCGACCCAGCCGAGAAACGTCTCCCGGTCGACGGTGTCGTGCACCGCGAGCGGGACGGCCGCGGGCGGCACCTCGAGATCGGTGTCGGGAATGTCGCTCAACGCCTCGTGCGGCAGCGACTCGGGGAGCCCGGGGCCCGTGGCGCGGAGCAGCACCGGCGGCCCGCCCCCGCGACCGAACCACAGGGTGTGCTGGAACAGGGTGAGGGTTAGGTCCGGCACGCCCGGTGCGGTGCGCCGCGGCGGCAACTCCTCCATGTACGCCGCCGCGTCGTAGCCGACCGTGGTGAGGAAGCCGAAAGAGAAGCCGCGTACGTCGGTATGCACCCGGAACAGGCGCGTGGCCCGGCGGAGCATGTCCCAGGGGTTGGCCGCTGTCGGCCCGCAGCGGGTCCGCAGCAGGTCGGCCACCGGGCCGCTGCCGCGCACGGTGACCCGGTCGCCGGTCACCGAGATCTCGGCGAGCCGGCCGAAGCCCACCACGGTGCCCGTGCCCGCATGGGACCGGTCCGGGTGCAGGTCGTCGAGCAGGAAGACCTCCTCGGCGCCGAGCCGTCGGCACAATTCACTGCGCACAGCCAGTGCGTTCGCGGTTGTCGCCACGGGAATCGCGGTCACGGTAACGTCCAGAAATTCCGTCATCACGGAGATGACACACCTCCATCGTAAGAAGAAAAAGTAAATGAAATCTAAACACCCCTGATCGCCGGCGTTGTTGCTCGAAAACTATGTCATCGTCCCGGTCGTGGTTGGCCAGACCAATGGTCGCTCGATCGACCGGACCACTTGAGCAATTCATTGCGCCCCGGACAGGGCTCGTGTTGGTCTGCATTCATGACGAATTCCGACCTGCTTGTCTCCTGGCGCGACGCGCCGGCGACGCACCAGCCGGAGTGGCGGGACCGCGCCGCTCTGGAGGACGTGGTGGCCCAGCTGTCCGCCGCGCCCGGCTTGGTCACCCCCAGCGCATGCGACGGTCTGCGGTCGCGGCTCGCGGCGGCGGCCAACGGCGAGGCGTTCGTGCTGCAGGGCGGCGACTGCGCGGAGACGTTCGACGGTGTGACACCGGAAGCGGTCCGCAACAAGATCAAGACATTGCTTCAAATGGCCGTCATCTTCACCTATGCGGCTGCGACACCGGTCGTGAAGATCGGCCGCATAGCGGGCCAGTATGCCAAGCCGCGATCCAGTCCCTTCGAGACCCGGGGCGGCGTCACGCTGCCGGTGTACCGGGGCGACGCGGTCAACGACTTCGCGTTCGACCCGCTGGCCCGCGTGCCGGACCCGGCCCGGCTGTGGCGGATGTACGAGGCTTCGCGGTCCACCCTGGAGATCATGGCGGTCTGCGCGCGCGACGGATACGCGGGGCTCGACCAACTGCACCGGTGGAACCGGGACTTCGTGGTGAACTCACCGGCAGGCTCCCACTACGAGGAAGTGGCCTACGAGATCGACCACGCGCTCCGGTTCATGCGCGCCTGCGGTGTCCAGCTCGACATGCTGCGCTCGGCCGACATCTACGCCAGTCACGAGAGCCTGCTCCTCGACTACGAGGACGCGCTCACCCGTCCCGACCCCGACGGGATCAGCTATGCCACCAGCGGACACATGCTCTGGGCCGGCGAGCGCACTCGCGCTCCCGACGGCGCGCACATCGGCTACCTGAGGAGCATCTCCAACCCTGTCGGGGTCAAGCTCGGGCCGACGGCAACGCCTCAGGAGGTCCGCTCCTACATCGACCTGCTCGACCCGGAGCGGCAGCCGGGCCGATTGACGTTCATCACCAGGATGGGCGCGCGCGAGATCCGCGACCGGCTGCCCGGCCTGATCCGCGCCGCGGGGAGCACGGACGGCACACCTCTGTGGATCTGCGATCCCATGCACGGCAATACGTACGTGGAGCGAAGCGGCCGCAAGACCCGCCGCCTTGCCGACATCCTCGACGAAGTGCGCGGCTTCTTCGAAGTCCACCGTGCCCTCGGCACCCACCCCGGCGGCATTCACGTCGAGTTCACGGGAGAAGACGTGACCGAGTGCATCGGTGGCGGCGACGAAATCCTGGCCGCCGATCTGCACCACCGCTACGAGTCGACCTGCGATCCGCGGCTCAACCGCAGCCAGTCGCTCGACCTGGCCTTCGATATCGCCGCACTGCTGTGACCGCGTGACCGGCAGCGCGCCCGGTGCGAACCGGGTGCCCTGGCGCGATCAAGCCCGCCCGACCCATGGAGGGGGACTGTGAAAACCGTAGGGATCGTAGGGGCTGGCGTCATCGGAGCCTGCGTGGCGTTCAGCCTTGCCCAACGAGGAATGCGGGTGCACTGCGTGGAGCGAGCGCAGCCCGGCGGCCTGACCACCGATGTCAGCTTCGCGCGGTTGAGCGCCTTTCAGCAGCCGACGTACGCGAGGTTCGAGCTGAGCCACACCGGAATGATCGAACACCTCCGGTTTGCCCAGCAGTTCGACTCCGCCCCCTGGTGGCACCCCACCGGAAGCCTCGCCTGGGGCGACGACGAGGACGACGGCCTGCCGTTCGCGGACGTGGTCCACCGCCTCAGCTCGTGGGGCTATCGGACGGTCTGGCGCGACGCGTCCCGGGGAACCCACGCATGGGAGCCGGCCATCGCGTTCCCGCACGAACGGACACCAGCCGTGCTGTTCCCCGACGAGGGCTGGGTCGATGGGCCGGAACTGGTCTCCGAGATACTCGCGGCGGCCGACGACACCGGGCGCCTGACCCTGTGGAACGGCACGGTCGACGGCATCGAGGTCCACGCCGGAGAAGTGCGGGCCCTCCGACTCGAAGCCGGCGACCGTATCGAGGTCGACGCAGTAGTCAACGCTGCCGGGCCACAGGCGCCCACGGTGGCCGCGATGCTCGGAACCGCCCCGATCGAGGGCGTGGCGACGCGCAGCAGCCTCGTGATCGACCTGCTCACCGGCGACGACCCGGTGCGGCACGTCCTGCGCGGCGCGCAGGTCCACGCCAGGTCGGCGGGGCCGGGGCGCGTGCGCGTGCGGTCCGACCAGATCGACGCCCGCCTCCCGGCCGGAATCCGGTCCGAACCCGGCGACGAGCTCGTCAAGGACCTGCTGGAGCGCGTGTACCGGACGATTCCGACGCTCGAATCGGCCACCGTCGACCAGGTGCGCATCGGCACCGCCGTGTTCCCGGGGGACGGATTTCCCAGTGTCGGCGCGCTGTCCGCTGTTTCCGGCTACTACGAGGCCTTCGCCAACAGCGGTATCACCCTCGCCCCGTTCATCGGGCGGACCCTGACCACCCACATCGCCACCGGGGAGATCCACCCGCTGTGGGCCCGATGCTCTCCCGACCGATTGAGGACGGCGTCGTAAGAGTTCTCGCACCATCACGTCGCGGCATTGCCGCACACCGAGTGAGAGGGAAACATGTCTGCATTTCCGGAGCTTCGGGAGCTGATCACGAGCTTCGTGTCCGAGGAGCCCCCAGAGATCCAGGAGATACGCACGGGAACCCTTCCCGAGCTGCCGGGATCGTACGGACAGTACTTCACCGCCTGGGATTTCTCGAACAGCATCGTCCGCGATTACTCGATGAACCTCTACCAGTTGACGAGGATGGCGACGGACGAGAGCCTCTCCGTCGACAACGTGCTGACGGTCTTCCGCACGCTGGACCCCATCTACAGCACCTTCCTCGGCTACAACGGGTTCCCGACACTGGCCAAGTACGCCGACCAGGTCGGACAGCCCACGGGCAGCCGCGGCGAACTCGTGGACAGGCTTGCTACGTTCACTGAATACGCGAACCGCCTCACGGCCTGGTCGCACCACTACTTCCCGTGGAACCTGGGCGAGCACTACCGTTACCCCACGAACGGGGCCGGGGCGCCGCCGGAGCGTACCCCCGCGCCGCTCACCGTCGAGGAGGACCCGCTCCAGCGCATCCCGATCCGGCTCACGTGGCAGCCCTTGGGGGTGGAAGTCGACGCCGAGCTCTACTGCGACTTCAACCAGCAGCTCTGCATGGAAGTCCTCAAGGCCCTGCCGTTCACGGTCCTGCAGGATCACGCGGTCGTCAGCGGTGAGTCGATGTACGCCTGGGCGCCCCTGGTCAGCGTGGCGCCGACACCCGTACGGGAGCGCATCTGCGACGCGCCGGTCGGTCGGCTCAGGTTCAGCCAGGCCACGGGCAACAAGGTCATCGTCCAGTACGGGCCGACCTCCGAGACGCTCAGCAGCCCCGTCCTCGGCAAGGTGATCGACAGCCACACCGACAGGCTCGCCGAGGTCGGAAAGGCCGTATGGGACAGCACGTTCAGCTCGAAGGAGCTCACCTGGCTCACGGTGGAGCGCCGCCTCTGACCACGCCCAGGTGGTGTTCGACGTGCGGCCAGTCAGAAAGGGTAGGGGTATGACGAATTCGCCAAACAAGCCGACCAGGGAGCTGCTGTTTCCCGAACTGAGTGACTCCATCACATCGCGGATCGCCTGGTTCCAGCACATGCAGAAGAATCAACCACTACGCTTCCGCCCGGAATACAACCTGTGGGAAGTGTTCCGGTACGACGACGTGCAACACGTGCTCAAGAATCCCGCCGACTTCTCGGTGACCAACAAGACGCACATGGGCCTGCCGTTCTCCTTCGGCCGGGCGGACATACCCGACCACCGCTACCTGCGCGGGTTCGTAGCGCGTTCGTTCCAACCCGGCAGCATCGAAAAGATGGCGCCGGAATTCACGGCCATGGTCGACTCGCTCCTCGAGCCCGCCCGCACCTCCGGAAAGATGGAGATGCTCGGCGAACTCTGCTACCCGATCATGGAGCGCGCCGTCGCCCATATGTTCGGCCTGCGCATCCCCGGCGCCGACCACTTCCGTGCATGGTCCGACCAGATGTTCGGCCAGCTCATCGGCGTCCGCTCCCCGGACCACGCCAACGTGGTCGACCTGTTCAAGGAGCAGCTCGACGAGCGCAAGCGCAACCCGGGCGACGACCTCATGAGCGAACTCCTCGCGGAGCGACGCAAGGACAGCCGACTGGCCGAGGAAAAGATCGTCCATATGTGCCTTGACCTGGCGACCGCCGGCAACGCACCCCTGGCCCTCATGCTGGCCTATGCCTTCGACCGTTTCTGTCGCGACCCGGAGTTCTTCCAGACCCTGCGGCGCGACCCCTCACTGATCCCCGGGGCCATCGAGGAGATCTTGCGCTACGACTTCTCGTGGTTCAACCTGTGGCGCACGGCCCGACACGACACCGTACTGGGAGGCCAGGAGATCAAAGCGGACCAGTACATCGTGGTCTGGGACTCGTCGGCCAACTTCGACGAGAACTACTTCCCCCAGGCCGACCGCTTCGACATCAGGCGCTCCCCGAACCCCCACATGACCTTCGGGCAAGGGATGTACATCTGCCTGGGCCTGCCCCTGGTGCGCGTTCTGGGCCGCGTCGTCCTGGAACGTGTCGTCGCCTCGTTCTCCGACATGCGCTCCGACCCGGAGAACCCCCTGCAAACCCTGGAGCAGATGAAGGACTACATCGTCTCCCTCGACGCGGTCCTCACACCGTCGAAGGTGGCCGTCCCCTGACGGACGGCCCTCAGTCAGCCTCGGAGGGCGGGAAACAGGGCGAGACCGTGTTCGGTCTCGCCCTGGCCGTGTTCACGGCGGCGGATGTCCTTGTCGCCGCCGGCGATCACACAGCCCGGTCGGGCCGGTAAGGGCACGCCGACCGACCACCGGGCCTCCGGCCGACCGACCACCGGGCCTCCCTCCGTGTCGATGAGGTTGCGGACCAGGGGGTGGTGGGAGCAGCGGAAGCCGCCCGCGAAGGGGGTGACGGCGTCGTACGGGAGGGTGTGGACGGTGACGTCGCGGGCGGTGAGTGCTTCGGCGAGGTCGGTGAGGCGTTCGTCGACGAGCGTTTCGCCGGGGGCGAGGACCAGGCTGTTGCCCGCCAGGAGGTTGACGGCGTCATGGAGGCTGACGTCGATCAGTTCCCAGTCGGCTACCGGTGCGGGCAGCCCGTCCGTGAACTGCTCCCGGCAGACTACGGCGAGCCCTTCGCGGACGGTGGTGAGGCCGTCGTCGAGGTGGATCACCCCCTCCGAGAGGGGCACTTGGTGGACGCGGTAATCGTCCCCGAGGAGCCGTTCCAGCCACCGGGCGCCCGCCGCGTCGGACGCGGCCCTGCCGGTGCCGACGAGGATGTCACGGCCCATGGGCAGCACGTCTCCGCCCTCCAGGAAGGGCTCTACGGCCGTGGGGAGGTCCGCCACCGGTACGGGCGCCGGCGGTGGCATGACCGAGCAGCGTGCCCCGCGTGCTTCCGCCTCCTCGATGACGGGACGCAGGCCGAAGCGTTCCTTGAAGCGGGCCGGCAGGCGCAGCGCCGCTTCGATGACCCGGTCGCCGATGACGATCATCGGATCGCGGACGAAGGTCTGCATACGGAAGCCGCCGTCGTACACGTCCAGTTCGTCCTCGCTGAGCCCACGCGGACGGTGCACCCGCACGCCGCGGGCAGTGTCATGGGTGACGTCGGGGGCGGTCACGCGACCGGCTCCTTGCTCTGGGCGGCGGGCCGGGATGCCGGCGGCGTGCCCTGGCCGGCGAGGCGGCGCCAGAAATCGAGCCGGTGTCTCCCGGCGTAGTCGACCGGCCCGACCCTGTCCGGCGCCAGGGACTGGGTGTGCGGTACGGCCTTCGCCGGGTCGAACGGGGACCATCCTGGAAGCCCCGGCCGGTTCGGTGTGCCGGTACGGGCGAACTGTGCCCAGTAGTCGGTCATGATGTCGGACAGACGTACCTGCGCTGCGGTGAAGTGCTCCTGCGCGGCAGGGTCCTCGAAGAGGTACGGCGTGTCGCCCGCATGGTAGGCGCCGAAGTCGAAGGTTCCGGGGAGGGGGAGGTACGTCGGGGCGTCCTGGTCGGCGAACTCGTAGGCGTACGTGGGGCGTGGCGTCCGAAGGCGGTCGCCTGGGCGTAGGTGCCGAGGGCCCCCATCCTGTCGGTCACCACGGTGGACCAGGCCAGGGCCGGCGAGGGGAAGGCGGTGACCGGGTAGCGCGCGGCCACCGCGTCCGCGTCCTCGCCGAAGGCGGTACCGAGAGCGGCGGCGTACTGGGCGGCGGTGAACGGGGAGCCGATCGCGTCGTGGGCCATCCCGACGAACAGGCGGTGCTCGTCCGGCCGGCATGTCCATCATTCCCTCGCCGCTGGCCAGGATGGCCCGGTGGAACAGTCCCCGTGCGTCGGGCGACGTGAGGTGGCCGCTGATGGCCGCGGCGCCGAAGGAGGAACCAGCCACCGTCACGTTGCCGGGGTCACCGCCGAACGCGGCGGCATTGCGCCGGACCCACCGCAGCGCCTCCTGCTGATCCCGCAGAGCGAACGTCCCGGAGCCCTCCAGGCCCGGGTAGGCGAAGCCGCCGAAGACTCCGAGCCGGTAGTTGATGGTGACCACGACCGCGCCACGGTCGGCGAGGCGCCGAACGTCGAAGAACGCGCCCGCCCCCCCGGCACCCGCCGGACGCGGGGACTCGGTGACCGTCGCGCCCACCATGAGGAGGGCCGCGCTCGTGAGGACCGCGCCTGTGAGGACCGCGAGGACCGCCGCGCGTTTCGCTGTCATGGCCAGTCGTCTCCTGTCGAGTACCCAGGAAGGGAATACCGGACATATTTACAGCGGAACCACGGGAAGTCCGCGCACCTCGCCAACACCGCGGATGCGACCGGGTGAAACTTCGGACGGCACCACGCCGGCATGGCCGGTGCCGTGATCAGGAGGGGGCTTCGAGCATGACCGATCTCATCCGGACCGGAAGGCTGTTCCGGGTGGCCGGGTTCAACCCGTCCCACCGGCAGCTCTTCCTGCGGAGCGAAGCGACGCTGGTCGACGGGACCTCGACCCACATCGAGGTCCATATCGGCCACGTGACCCTGATGCTCCTCCAGCCGTACTACCGCAACGGCCTGCACATCCGACGCGCTCGTCCCGAGGAGTTCGCCATGGTGGCGGAGCGCCACGGGCTGGAATCCGCCGACGCGGCCTACACCTGGATGCTGGACCCCGACGGTGACAGCTTCGTCGTCGGTGGCAATCCGAGCTGGCGCGAGGCGGAATACGCCTTGATGGGCGGCCGGGAGTCGCTGTACGACGGGCCCTGGCCGCCGGACTTTCCGGCGGATTCGGGGAATGTCCACTGACGACCGGCGCCGCGCACGTACGAGGTGAGGGCGGTGCCCATGATGACGGGCCCCGCCCTCACTCTGCCTCGGCAGCCCGCATCGAGCGTGGGGCGGGGCCGACCCGAGGTCACCCCCGCCGCACCCGCCCCGCGATCCGGCGGCCCAGCCGGCCGAGCGCGCTCGACCGGTTCCAGTCGCGGAAGGCGTCGGCCCGGCCGCTGCTGCCCGTGCGGCCCACCGTCTCCTCCACCTCCGCCGCGGCCTCGGCCGACATACCGCGTACGGCGGGGCGCAGGATCTCGTCGAGGAGTGCGGCAGCCACCGGGGGCCAGGTGCGGCCCGCGTGCGGGTGGGCCGTCCAGACGGTGAAGCAGTCCGCCGCGTAGGCGGGCTGGGTGCGCAGGCGCGCCCGTACGGTCTCCGTCCGGGCAGCCCGGTCGTACGCGGCGATCAGCTCGGCGTCGTCGCCGTGGACGAAGTCGTACAGCTCGGCCCCCGGGCGGTCCGGGGCCAGCAGGCGCTCGACCAGGGCCGCGTACGCCCGCTCGCGGAGCGCCGGTTCGACCGGCTCCGCCTGCGCGCACAGCGTGCGGACCCGCTCCGCCCAGCCGGGCTCCGGTGCTCCGGTGCGCAGTTCGCGGACGAGGACCAGGAGGAGGAGACCTGCCCGCTCCCGGCCGCCGATCTCCTCCGGGAAGCCGCGCAGCAGATCGTCGGCGAGCCCGGCTGCCTCGTCCGTCCCGGCGGCGGACGTCCCGGCGGCGGACGCGCCGGTGGCGGATGTCCCGGCGGCGGACGCGCCGGTGGCGGATGTCCCGGCGGCGGACGGGCTGAGCGCCGCGTCCATCAGGCGCGCCCACGTACCCGCCGCGCGGTGCGCGTCCGAGGTGGCCGCGTCCAGCAGCAGCCGGGCCTCCTCGACCGTCGGGGCCCGGTCCTCCCACACCAGGCCGGCCGCCGTGCGCAGGACCAGGGGCTCGGCGAAGGGGGAGAGGCCGGCCGCCCGCAGCACCCGGTGCCACACCGCCGCCCGGTCACCGCCCAGGGTCGCCATCGCCTCCGGCACCTCGGCGCACATCCGCAGATGCGGCAGCGCCTGCGTACCCGTGAACGGCAGCGTGACCCGCTCCAGGAACCGGGCCACCGCGCCGGGGTCCTCGGGCGCGAGCCGGTCCAGCGCGCCGAGCAGCGCCGTCCGCACCTCGAACTGCTCGTCCAGCAACTCCAGCAGGGCCGGCGCGAAGCCCGGGGGGCCCTCGTGCGACGCCGAAGCCGCCGCCTCCGCCAGCAGAGCGGGCGCCAAGCGGTCCACGACCCTCGGCAGCGACTCCGTACCGTTCACGCCCAGCAGCCGTGCTACTCGGAGGAGTTGTACGGTGCGTGCCACCGAGCGCGCACCGACCGTGTCGGCCAGCTCGGTCAGGATCTCCGGGCCCAGCCGCTCGGCGACCTCCGCCCCCTCCGGACCGGCGAACGCCTCCCGGCGCGGCAGTTCCAGCGAGCCGTTGCCGCCCCGTACCGCCTCCGTGACCAGCATCGCCGCGAGCGGGGCGGTCACCGCGGCCGGGCAACGGCCCTCCAGCGCGCCGAACAGCCGCCCGGCCGCGTCGAATTCGGGGCCCGTACGGTCGTCGACGGCGGGGGAGGCGAGGGCTTCCACCAACTGGCGGGTGCGCTTGGCGTCCAGCGCGTACGGGCGATCGGCGGCCCAACCGGCCGCCGCCGCACGCCCGTCCGGCCCGAGCTCGATCCCCGCGCACAGCGCCGTCACGGCCAACGGGCCCGCCGCGAAAGGCTCCCCGGGCAGCTCCCGCGCCTCACCGAACAGCTCCGGCGACCGGCTCCGCCAGACCCGTGCCGCCGTCGCCGCCCACGCGTCGGCCGGGCCGCCGCCGGCCGGAGGCGGCCCCGCGCACTCGTGCACCCGCAGACCCGCGGCCCGTGCCGCCGCCGCGTCCTCGGGCCCCACCCCCACCACCCGCGACGCCGAACTCTCCGGCCGCCGGGTGTACGTGGTGAACGTCAGCCGCTCCGCGCTCTCCCTCGGCAGGGTGAGCGACGCGAGCCCCAGCCACCGGGCCACGTCCGCGCACTGCCGCTCCACCAGCACCACCGGCCGCCCGTCGGCCGCCTCCGCCTCGCTCGCCCGGCGCAGGTCCGCCAGCACGGCCGCGAGCCAGGGGCCGCGCGAGACGGCGAAGTCGTCCAGCCCCTCGGAGACCGCCGCCGGGCCCGGCGGCAGCGTCAACGGGTCCGGTATCGGCCCGCCCGGCGTCACCCCCACCCAGTGCGGCGACCGCCACGCCTCGACCGGCAGCCGGTCGCCCGGCAGCGGAACCCCCGGCGGCAGATGCACCGCGTGCGCGTGGAACCGTACGCCCGACCCCGCGCGGCCGCCCGTGTCCCGTACCGGAGCCGAACGTGCCACCAGCCGGCTGCCGTCGGACAGGACGAAGTAGCCGAACGCCTGCGGCAGTGCGCGCAGTTCGTCGTCGGTCAGCCGGTCGGGAACGCCCCCGGGAAGCTCGTAGCGCACCAAGGGCTCGATCTCCGCCAGCAGAGCACCCGACACTCCTGGGCCGACCGCCGTGAACCGGCCCGCCGTTCCCTCGTCCCCCGGCGCGGCGGAGGTGTAGTGCACCTGTGCAAGGCTCATCTGTCGGCCCTCTTCGTCCTGCCGCGCCCGATCCCCGTGCCCACCCCGTACGGCTGGGGTCGGGGGAAGAAGTCCGCAGCCGCGGGGGCGACGTTATCAAGGACGGGGACGGAATCCCTACGCTGCGTCAGGTGCTGGCCCGAGGGTCGCTGCACTACGTTGAGCCCATGAGCGACGTGAGGCTTTCCGCAGGCGTGATCGAGTACCACGACACCGGCGGCGACGGGCCCGTCGTGGTCCTCCTGCACGGCGTGGCCATGGACGGCTCGCTGTGGGACGAGGTCGTCACCGGGCTCGGGGACGGGGTGCGGTGCATCGTGCCGACCCTGCCGCTCGGCGGGCACCGCAGGCCCATGGAGGCCGGGGCCGACCTCTCCGTCCTCGGGGTCGCCCGCCTGGTCGCGGAGTTCCTGGAAGCGCTCCGGCTGGAGGACGTGACCCTGGTGATGAACGACTGGGGCGGCGCACAGGCCCTGGTCGCGGACGGGCGGGCCGACCGGATCGGCCGGCTCGTGATCACGTCGTGCGAGGCGTTCGACAACTACCCGCCGGGGCTGCCCGGCCGGAACCTCGCCGCCTCCGCCAGGCTGCCCGGAGGGATCAGGGCGGCCTTCTGCCTGCTCCGGCTGCGGCCCGCACGACGCGCGCCCATGACCTGGGGATGGATGAGCAAGCGGCCCGTCCCGCACGCCACGATGGACCGGTGGTTCCGGCCGCTCCAGACCTCCCCGGAGATCCGCCGTGACCTGCGCGCCTACGTCCTCGGCGTACCGGAGAAGGCCGAACTCCTGCGGTGGGCCGAGCAACTGCGCACCTTCGACCGGCCCGCGCTGGTGATCTGGGCGACCGAGGACCGGGTGATGCCGCTCGACCACGGGCGACGCCTCGCCGAACTTCTGCCGCAGGGGCGGCTGGTGGAAGTCGCCGACAGTTACACGCTGATTCCCCAGGACCGGCCCGACGCCCTCGTCGAGCACATCGGCGCCTTCCTGGCGGAGACCGCCTGAGGGGGCGGAGCCCGGCTCCCCGGGGGCGGAGCCCGGCTCCCGGGGGGCGGAGCCCGGCTCCCGGGGGGCGGAGCCCGGCTCCCGGGGGGCGGAGCCCGGCTCCCGGGGGGCGGAGCCCGGCTCCCGGGGGCGGTGCGGTGCATGTCCCGACGGGGTAACAGTCCCTCATCGGCGCCCACCGACCGCACCGGGCGAACCTATGATCGACGTGGCGTCGAGGAGGAACGGGGAACCGCTGTGACCTGTCACGTGCCGTTAGGAGGGGGGCGGTACGCGCTGCCCCTGGCCCTGGTGACCGTGCTGCTCGCCGGCTGCTCCGGCGCGGCGGACGACCCGGGGGGAGGGGGAAAGCGCGACGCCCCGATGAGCGCGAGCGCGAGCCCGGAGCCCGGCGGCAACACCGATACCGGGCCGTCGCCCGAGGACTCGCTCGTGCCTGACCCCGCCCGGCTCCCGCAGACCCGGGCCGAGGCGCGCGACCTCATCGACCGCGTCATCGCAGGCCCCGACAGCTTCGGCCCCGGGGTGGTGAAGCGGAGCCCGTACGAGAGCGCCCCCGCGACCTGGCCCGTGCTCGGCGAGGACTGCGTCTGGCGGCAGCAAAAGCCCGCGTACAGCGTCCTGGCCACCCTCACCCGGTCGTTCGAGGTGCCCGCCGAGCCGGGAAAGGGGCCGGTGCGCCTCGGTGCCGTCGTCACCGTGCACCGTACCCGCGAGGACGCCGCCTGGGAGATGGCGGAGTCGATCGAGGAGAGCATGCGCTGCCCCACCCAGGAACTGCGCGAGGGCGAGACGATCGGATCGATGGTCGCCGGGGCGCTCCTCGGCGGCGAGAGCGCCCAGAACAGCTCCGAGGACTTCCTCAACGAGATGGGGGAGTACCGGAGCTCCGAACTGGGCGGGCCGCACCACTACTCCTGGCAGCAGGCGCAGACCCTCCAGTTCACCGTCGCCGTGACCGGCAAGGGGGCGAAGGGTCGCACCGAGGACGAGATCGACGCCTTCGTCAACGAGGCACAGGGCGCCATGCTGTCCCGGCTCGAAAACGCCGTCGAGAAGCAGAGCTGAGGCCCGGCGATGGACGACCTGCGACCCACTGATCCCGCTCGCATCGGCGGTCACCGGCTCCTCGGCCGCCTCGGGGCGGGCGGCATGGGCGTCGTCTACCTCGGACGCACCGACGCCGGAGCGCTCGCCGCGATCAAGGTGATCCTGCCCGAACTCGCGGGGGACGAGGATTTCCGGACCCGCTTCCGCCGCGAGACCGAGGCGGCCCGACGGGTCGACAGTCCCTGGGCCGTGCGCGTCACCGGCGCCGACACCGAGAGCGAACGCCCGTGGCTCGCAACGGAGTTCGTTCCCGGGCCCACGCTGTCCGAGGTCGTCGCCCGGAGCGGGCCGCTGCCCGTACGCAGCGTCACGGTCCTCGGCCGGCTGCTCGCCCGCGCCCTCACCGCCGTACACGGAGCAGGGCTCGTCCACCGCGACGTCAAACCCGGCAACGTCCTGCTGACGGCCGACGGCCCCCGGCTGATCGACTTCGGGATCGCCCGCGCCGTCGACGCCACCGCACTGACCGCCACCGGACTCGTCGTCGGCACCCCCGGATTCCTTCCGCCCGAGCAGGCGTCCGGGAACACCGCGGGACCGGCCGGGGACCTCTTCTCGCTCGGCTGCCTGCTGGCGTACGCGGCCACCGGCCGGCCGCCGTTCGGCAGCGGAGCGGTCGACGCCCTCCTCTACCGAACCGTCCACGACGTGCCCGACCTCGACGGGATCGACGACGCCCGCCTGCGCGCCGTCCTGGACCGGTGCCTCGCCAAGGACCCCGGTGAGCGTCCGGCCGCCGCCGACCTCGACTCCCTGATCGCCGAGGACGTACCGGGCGGCCCCACCGCCGACTGGCTGCCCGAGGACGTCGTCCGGATCATCGCGGAACGGTCCGCCGCCGTGCTGGCCCTGCCCGGCATCGACGCCACCGTCACCGACGAGCCCGGCCCGCCGGAACCCGCCCCCGGCCGACGGCGGTTCCTGCTCCTCGCGGCGGGCGGGGCGGTGGCCCTCGGCGCGGGCGCCTTCGCCGCCGTGCGCCTCACCGGCGACGGACCCGACGGCGGCGGGGACGGGGCTCCCGGCGGACGCCGCTGGATCATCGGCGTGCACGCCGACCTCACCGGCCCCCTGAGCGCCGCCGGACGTGCCCAGGAACGCGGCGCCCGGCTCGCCGTCGACCGCTTCAACTCCCTCGACGACCAGCCGTTCCGGCTCGCCGTGAAAGCCCTCGACGACCAGGGGGACCCCGCCCGCTCCGCCCGCGTCGCCGAGGAGTTCGCCCGCGACCCGGAGGTCGTCGCCGTCATCGGCCCCACGGGCAACGCGGCGGCCGGGGCGGCACTGGCCGCGTACGACGAGGCGGTGCTGCCGGTCCTGACGGTGTCGGCCCTCCAGATCGCCTTCCCCGCCCGGACGAACGGCTCCTTCTTCCAGGCCGCCCCCTCCTACGCCTCGCTCTGTGTCCCCATCGTCCACCGCCTCCTGCTGCGCCCCGACGTCGAGCGGCTGGGCATCCTGATCGACCGGGCCGGCGGGCAGGCGGCCTACCAGGCGGGCTATGCGACGAACCTGATGGCGCCCAACCTCACCACCGGCACCACCCGCCCCCGTGTGGTGCCCGCCGGGACGACCGTCTTCGAACCGGTCGTCACCGACCTCCTCTCGCACCGGAGCGACGCCCTCTTCTACGCCGGTGACGCGGCCGGAGCCTCCCGGGTCGCCCGCATCCTGGCCGACCTCTCCTTCGCCGGACCGCGCATGGCCCAGCACACCGTCATGGGGCCGGAGTTCCTGGAACAGGCGGGCGCGGCGGCCGACGGCTGGGAGTTCGTCGCACCGTTCACCGACGCGAGCGCCCCGACCGCCGCGACGTTCGCAGCAGCCCACCGCAAACGCTTCGGCGCCGCACCCGCCGCCTGGTCGGCCGAGGCGTACGACGTGGCGGGGCTCGTCGCCCGCGAACTGGCCGCCCTGACCGGGCGGGCGGGGCAGAGAGCGAAGCCGGGCGCCGGGCTGCCCAAGAGCGGCCGTCCCACCCGCTCCCAGCTGACCGCCGCGATCGCCGCCGCCCGGTACGAGGGGGTCTCCCGCCCGTACGCGTTCGACGAGAAGCGTCAGCAACTCGTCGGCCAGGAAGCCCACCTGTACCGGGTGGAGAAGGGCCGCTACCGCCATCTCGGCCCGGCCCCGAAGCCGAAGGGCTGACGTGCGGCCCCTCACCTCGCAGGACCCCCGCACCGTCGGCCCGTATCGCACCCTCGTCCGGCTCGGAGCGGGCGGCATGGGCGTGGTCTACCTGGCGCGAACGGCGGGTGGGGCGCTCGCCGCCGTCAAGGTGATCCGGGGCGAGCACGCCGCCGATCCCGGGTTCCGGGCCCGCTTCCGGCGCGAGGCCGAGGCCGCCGCCCGGATCACCGGCCCGTGGGTGGTCCCGGTGCTCGGCGCGGACACCGAGGCCCGCGAGCCGTGGCTGGCCACCGCGTTCGTCCCCGGGCCCTCACTGGCCGAGGTGGTGGGCGCCGGCGGCGCGCTGCCCACGACCACCGTCAGGGCGCTCGGGAGCAGGCTGGCCGAGGCCCTAGCCGCGGTCCACGAGGCCGGGCTGATCCACCGTGACGTCAAACCCGGCAACGTACTCCTCGCTCTCGACGGCCCTCGCCTCATCGACTTCGGGATCGCCCGCCACGAGGGCGCCACCGCACTCACCGCTACCGGCGCGGTGATCGGCACGCCCGGCTACCTCGCCCCGGAACAGGCGTCGGCCGGGCCGGTGGGACCGGCGTGCGACGTGTTCTCCCTCGGCTGCGTCCTGGTGTACGCGGCGACGGGCCGGCGGCCGTTCGGCGAGGGTGGCGCGGCCGGCGCGGCCGGTGTGCTGTTCCGTACGGTCCACGAGGAGCCGGACCTGGCGGGTGTGGAGCCCGGGCTGCTGCCCCTGATCGCCTCCTGCCTGAGCAAGGACCCGGCCGCCCGGCCGTCGGCGAGCCGCGTCGGCGACGACCTTCAGACGGCCGGGGGAGCCAACCGCGGCCGGTCGGGGAAGAGCCCGGGGCCGGTCCCGCTCCGGCCGCCGGACCCCCGTGCGGCCTGGTCCCCCCGCACGGCCCCGGGCGGGACTCCGGGCACGGCTCGGGACGGGGCTGCCGGGGCTGTGCCGGGTGGGGCTTCCGGGGGCGGTGCGCGCGACGGGGCTTCCGGGAGGGCTCGGGACGGGGCTGCCGGGGCCGTGCCGGGTGGGACTCCGGACGTGGAGCCGGACACCGCCCCGCCCCCGGAGTCCTGGTTCGCGTTGCCCGGGCTCTCCGCGCTGATCGCCGAACGCTCCGCGGCCGCCCTCGCGCTGCCGGACCCCGAGCAGCTGCCCGCCACCCTCGTCCCGGACGAGGTCGAAGCGGCACCGTCGGCGGCGGGCCTCACGCGGCGGAGGCTCCTGATCGCCGGTGCCGCCGGGGCCGTCGTGGTCACCGGCGGCTCCACCGCGGTGTGGCTCGCCGGGCGGCGGTCCGCCGGGGCCGCGTCGGGCTCCGGCACACCGCCCACGTACACGATCGGGCTCCACGCCGACCTCAGCGGGCCCGGCCGCGCCGCCGGGCTGGCCCACCAGCGCGGCGTACGGCTCGCGGTCGCCGATCACAACGCCCGCGCCGACACGGTGTTCCGCCTCGCCCTGCGCACCGAGGACGACGCCGGGGACCCGCGCCGGGCGTTGCGGGCGGCCGACCGGCTGGGCGCCGACCCCGACGTCATCGCCACGGTCGGGCCCACCGGCGCCGTACTGGCCGAGGACGTCGTCGAGCGGTACGGCGAGGCGCGGCTAGCCCTGGTCGTCGTCGCGCCAGGCTCCACCACGGCGTCCGAAACGGCCGCCCACCTCTGCGTGACCCGCCCGTACGACCGCATGCTCGCCCCGGGCCTCGTCGGCTACGTCGTCCACAGCCGCCCCGCCGAGCGCGTCCTCCTCGTCCAGGACAGCGACAGCGACGGCACCGGCCTCGGCGGACAGCTGGGCGGCGCGATCCGAGACACCCCGCCGACCGACGCCACTCTCATCGAACACGCGCTCCCACGGGGCGACTCCGGCTTCGGCACGGCCGCCCGCAAGGCCATGAGCAGCGGGGCGGACGCCGTGGTGCTCGCGAGCGGCGCCGCGACCCGGGCCGCCCGCCTGGCCACCGCGCTGGCGGGCGAGGGCTACACCGGCAGCAGGGTCGCCGCCGGGCCCGCCCTCGGCCCCGCCTTCCTCGCGGGCGCGGGCGCAGCCGCCGAGGGCTGGGTCTTCGCCGAGGCGTACGCCGACCCCACGGCCCTCCCGTCGGCCAGGAAGTTCACCGCCGCCCACCGCGAACGCTTCGGCGCACCCCCGGGCACCTGGGCCGCCGAGGCGTACGACGCGGTCGGCCTGATCGCCCGCGCCGCCGGGACCACCTCGGGGGAGGTGCGCAGCGGCACCGCCCGGCGGCTCTTCCGTACCGAGCACCGGGGGGTCGTGCGCCCGCTCGCCTTCCACGCGTCGACCCGCCAGGTGCTGCGGTACGAGAACGGGATCTTCCTCTACCGGATCGAGAAGGGCCGCCCCCGCTTCCTCGGTCCGTTCGGCGACGTGTAGCCGTCCACGGCGAGGTGCGACCGCCACGGCGGTGCCCCGGCGGCGACAGCGGTCGGTGAAGCCACGGCCAGGCGTGAAGATCTCCTGCGGCCGTGCTTAAGAAATCCTCGATGGACCCGGGCCCCGTCGTGCGGCAGATTTCTCCGTGACGGCCGAGGATGGCGCGTGGAGCCGTGCGACGTGCAGTCGTACGTCGTACAGCGATACGTCGTGCAGTCGTCGTACGTCGTCGTGCAGCCGTACGTCGTGCAGCCGTACGACGAGCTCCGTCCCGTCCCGTCCCGCCCCCGCCTTGGGGGCGACCACCCGAAAACCACCCCCGGGCCGCAGGGTTCTTCCGACCTGCCCCGAGGCCCGGGGTATCCACTCGCGTACCGACGTCAGGGAGCAGCGGCCGTGAAGGCACTCGTCAAGCAGAAGGCCGAACCCGGACTGTGGCTGATGGACGTGCCGGAGCCGGAGTACGGCCCCACCGATGTCCTGATCAAGGTCCTGCGCACCGGCATCTGCGGCACCGACCTGCACATCCGCGCCTATGACGGCTGGGCCCAGCAGGCGGTCACCACCCCGCTGATCCTCGGCCACGAGTTCGCCGGCGAGGTCGCGGCGACCGGCTCCGACGTCGCGGACATCGCCGTCGGCGACCTGGTCAGCGGCGAGGGCCACCTGGTCTGCGGCAAGTGCCGCAACTGTCTCGCCGGCCGCCGCCACCTCTGCCGCTCCACCGTCGGCCTCGGCGTCGGCCGGGACGGGGCGTTCGCCGAGTACGTGGTCCTGCCCGCCTCCAACGTGTGGGTGCACCGGACCCCCGTCGACCTCGACATCGCGGCGATCTTCGACCCGTTCGGCAACGCCGTGCACACCGCGCTGTCCTTCCCGCTCGTCGGCGAGGACGTCCTGATCACCGGCGCCGGACCGATCGGCATCATGGCCGCCGCCGTCGCCCAGCACGCCGGGGCCCGCAACGTCGTCATCACCGACGTCAGCGAGGCCCGCCTCGCCCTGGCCCGCAAGGTCGGCGTCAGCCTCGCCCTCAACGTCGCGGACCGGACCATCGCCGACGGCCAGCGTGAGCTGGGTCTGCGCGAGGGTTTCGACATCGGCCTGGAGATGTCCGGCCGCCCCGAGGCGATGCGCGACATGGTCGCGAACATGACGCACGGCGGCCGCATCGCGATGCTGGGGCTGCCCGCCGAGGAGTTCCCCGTCGACTGGTCCCGCATCGTCACCTCGATGATCACCATCAAGGGGATCTACGGCCGCGAGATGTACGAGACCTGGTACGCCATGTCCGTCCTGCTGGAGGGCGGGCTCGACCTCGCCCCCGTGATCACCGGCCGGTACGGCTTCCGCGACCACGAAGCGGCCTTCGACGACGCCGCGAGCGGTCTCGGCGGCAAGGTCATCCTCGACTGGACGGCCTGACCGGCTGACCGGCTGACCGGCTGACGACCGCCGGACGCGCCTGATCTCCCGACCGCCCTTCGCCCTTGATCTTTTGCCCTTGATCCCCTAAGGAATCCGCATGTTCGACTCCGTACGCGACGACCTGCGCACCACCCTCGACGAGATCCGCGCCGCCGGGCTGCACAAGCCCGAGCGCGTGATCGGCACCCCGCAGTCCGCGACCGTGGCCGTCACCTCCGGCGGGCGCGCGGGCGAGGTCCTCAACTTCTGCGCCAACAACTACCTGGGCCTCGCCGACCACCCCGAGGTCATCGCCGCCGCGCACGAGGCGCTGGACCGCTGGGGCTACGGCATGGCCTCGGTCCGCTTCATCTGCGGCACCCAGGAGGTCCACAAGGAGCTGGAGCAGCGGCTCTCGGCCTTCCTCGGCCAGGAGGACACGATCCTCTACTCCTCCTGCTTCGACGCCAACGGCGGCGTCTTCGAGACGCTGCTGGGCCCCGAGGACGCCGTCATCTCCGACGCCCTCAACCACGCCTCGATCATCGACGGCATCCGCCTCTCCAAGGCCAAGCGCCACCGCTATGCCAACCGCGACATGGGTGAGCTGGAGACGCAGCTCAAGGAGGCGTCCGGGGCCCGCCGCCGTCTCATCGTCACCGACGGCGTCTTCTCCATGGACGGCTACGTCGCCCCCCTCCAGGAAATCTGCGACCTGGCCGACCGCTACGACGCCATGGTCATGGTCGACGACTCGCACGCCGTCGGCTTCGTCGGCCCCGGCGGACGCGGCACGCCCGAACTGCACGGCGTCATGGACCGGGTCGACATCATCACCGGCACCCTCGGCAAGGCGCTGGGCGGAGCCTCCGGCGGTTACGTCGCGGCCCGCGCGGAGATCGTCGCCCTGCTGCGCCAGCGCTCGCGCCCGTACCTCTTCTCCAACTCCCTCGCCCCGGTCATCGCCGCCGCCTCCCTCAAGGTCATCGACCTGCTGGAGTCCGCAGGCGACCTGCGCGAGCAGCTCAACGCCAACACCGCGCTCTTCCGCACCCGGATGACCGAGGAGGGCTTCGACATCCTGCCCGGCGACCACGCCATCGCCCCCGTCATGATCGGGGACGCGGGCAGGGCCGGCCGGATGGCGGAACTGCTCCTGGAACGCGGGGTGTACGTGATCGGCTTCTCCTACCCCGTCGTCCCGCAGGACGCGGCCCGGATCCGCGTCCAGCTCTCCGCCGCCCACTCCACGGCCGACGTCAACCGCGCCGTGGACGCGTTCGTCGACGCGCGGGCCGCCCTGGACGCGGAGGCGTAACCGCTCACCGGGTCGGGCACTCGTCGCGACCTGGGACAATGGGCACATGATCGATGCGCGGCGGTTGCGAATCCTCCGTGCGGTGGCCGACCACCGCACGGTGACCGCGGCCGCCGCCGCGTTGTACCTGACGCCCTCCGCCGTCTCCCAGCAGCTCGCCGCCCTGGAGCAGGAGACCGGCCACCGCCTCGTCGAACGCGGTGCGCGCGGGGCCCGGCTCACCGCCGCCGGGGAGATCCTGCTGAGCCACACCAACGTGGTCCTGGCCCAGCTGGAGCGAGCGGAGGCGGAGCTCGCCGACTACAGCGCGGGCGTCGCCGGTACGGTCACGGTCGCCGCGTTCGCCACCGGCATCGGCCTCGTCCTCGCCCCCGCCCTCACCGAGCTGGCCCGCACCGCGCCCGGAATCCGGGTCAAGGTCCAGGACGCGGAGGGCGACGCGAGCGTGCCGATGGTGCTGGACCGGCAGGTCGATGTGGCGGTGGCCGTCGAATACCGGGGCGCGCCCGGCGAGGACGACCGCCGCCTGACCCGCGTTCCCCTGTACTCGGAGCCGTTCGACGCGGTGCTCCCGGTGAGCCACCGCCTCGCGGACCAGGACCAGGTGGCGGTCGCCGCCCTCGCGAAGGACCCGTGGATCGGGCCGTACCCGGGCAACCCCTGCCATGACGTGGTGGTCCTGGCCTGCGAGTTCGCCGGGTTCGCTCCCCGCCTCGAACACTCGTCGGACGACTTCCGCGCGGTGGTCGCCCTGGCCGGGGCGGACGCCGGGGTGGCCCTGGTGCCCCGGTCCGCGCTGCGCGGGATGGAGCTGACCGGGGTGGTCGTCCGCCCCGTCGAGGGCAGCGCCCCGACCCGCCGTGTCTTCGCGGCCGTACGGCAGGGGGCCGAGGGCCATCCGTTGATCCGGCCGGTGCTGGACGCGATGGAGGCGGTGGCCGTACGGGAAGCGGGCCTGGCGCGGGTCTGAACGCCGCCCTGGCCAGGGCGGCCCCCCTCGACCGGGCGACGCGGGTCCCCCCCGGTTCAGGGTGCGCCCATGACCAGACCCTCGATGGTGTGCTTCTGCGTGATGGGCGTCAGCTCGTCGACGACCGGGCAGTCGAGGTGGTCACGGACCCGTTGCGGCAGGCCGTCCCAGAACTGCCGCGAGACAGCGGCGTCGTGGCGGTCGGCATTGTGCGCGTCGGGTCCGTCGAGGCCCAGCACGAGGACGGGCCGGGCCTTGGCCGACTCGTTCTTGGTGCCGCGGTGGATGGTGAGCGCGGAGCGGGCCGAGATGTCGCCGCGCTGCGGATACTTGCGCACCGCGAGCTGCTCGTAGCGGGGGTAGCTCCGGCGGGCCGGGAACATTCCGTGTTCAAAATCGGGTTCGTCGTCCCACTGGGTACCCGGCGCGATCTCGAAGGGGCCCATGTCGGGGCCCGTGTCGACGGCGGTGACGTTGAACGCGAGGGAGGTGAGGCGGCGTTTGGTGCGGGTGTTCGCGGGGATGGGGAAGTCGCGGTGCCACGGCTGGTTCACCGCGCCTTCCAGTGGTACGTCGAAACCGAGCTCGACGATGCGGTAGCCGGGGCCGAGGACGGCGGTGGCCACCGACCTGACCCAGGGATGGTCGACGAGCTCGACGAACCCCCGCAACTGCTCGGGGTGGATCTCCACGTAGTAGCGGTGGGGCCCCCGGCCCACCGCGCCGCGCGGCCTGGAGCGTGCCTCCTCGAACGCGGTCTCGATGTCCTCGCGCAGCCGGTCGACCCACTCCACGGTGAAGGCCCCTTTCCGCGCGGTGATGCCGGCCGAGTACAGGTCGGCCACGTCCTGCGCCACTTCCAGGGGGGCATCGGCAGGGCAGGGCATGGCGTCGACGTCAGCAGTGGTAAATGCGTCGGGGGTTGCGGGCACGGTCATCCTCGCCTTCTTGCGAACGGAGCTTCCGCCCTACATTTGCATCGATGCATGCAACGTTGCAATACCTTGGTGCGCAAGTCTCCTGCGCGCATGACAGGATGCCGAGGTGAGCAGTCGTCTGAAGGATGTGGCCGCCCGGGCCGGAGTCTCCGTACGCACCGTGTCCAACGTGGTCAGCGGATCGGCGCCGGTGGCGGCGGAGACCCGCCGACGCGTACAGGAAGCGATCGAAGAACTCGGCTACCGCCCCAACCTCGCTGCCCGGAGTCTGCGGGCCGGCCGCACCGGCATCATCGGCCTGGCCATCCCCGAACTGGACTCCCCCTACTTCGGCGAACTGGCCGCCCTCCTGCTGGACGAAGCCCGACGACGCTCGTGGACCGTCGTCATCGACCAGACGCGGGGGGACGCGGAGGCCGAGCGCCGACTGCTCACGCCGGGCGGTGGGCGCGTGGTCGACGGCCTCATCATCAGCCCCTGGGCCCTCGATCCCGCCGAACTCGCGGCCACCGGGCCGACGGTCCCCCTGGTCCTGCTCGGCGAGCGCGGTTCGCACGGAGCGGCCGATCGCGTCGCCGTCGACAACATCGCCGCGGCCGAAGAAGCCACGGACCACCTGATCGGCCTCGGCCGGCGACGTATCGCCGCCATCGGCACGCAGCCCCATCTGCACAACGACACCGCCCGACTGCGCCTGGAAGGCTACCGGCGTGCCCTGGACCGCGTTGGCCTTCCCAGGAACGAGGGCGCGGAGCGTGCCGTCGTCGCCCTGCACCGGGCGGACGGCGCCCGAGCCATGACCGAACTGCTGGAGGGGCCGGTCGCCCCCGACGCCGTGTTCGCCTTCAGTGACGAACTCGCCCTGGGCGCCCTTCACACAGCACACCGACGCGGCCTGCGCGTGCCCGAGGACGTCGCGATCGTCGGGTTCGACGACATCGAGGACGGTCACTACAGCAATCCTCCGCTGACCACCGTCTCACCGGCCAAGCAACAGATCGCCGAACGATCCCTGCAATGTCTGGCCGACCGTATCTACAGCCCGGGGAACACCGTTCCCCCGCAGGAACTCATCGTGCCGCACCGCCTGATGGCTCGCGGCACCACCTGAGCCCGACCCATCCGTCCGGCAGGCCGGAGGGCGCCGCGTCGGTGTGACGCGGACCGAGTGGAACGCCCCCACGGCGGCACCCGCACCCTCCGCCCGGCCCCCGGCCCCGCTCCTCACCCCGCCCGGCGACCCAGGACGAAGCGTCCCCCGGCCGACGCGCCCGGGACCAGCGTCCCGGCCGCCGCGGCGAGCGCCACCGCCCCCGCGATCACCGCGTAGTGCACCGGCGGAAGATACGGTGCCGTGCCCGCCACCGAGACGGCGAACGCGGTCAGCGGGACCGCGGCCACCGCCGTGCCGATCACCAGTCCGGCGAACGTGACCAGGCCCGTCTCCAGCACCAGCATCCGCCGCAGCTGCCGACGCCCCGTGCCGACCATCCGCAGCAGCCGGAACTCGCCCCGGCGGCCGATCGTGATCAGCGCCAGCGTGCTCACCACCGCCAGCAGCGCGAAGCCGCCGATCACCCCGACGCCGATGACGATCACGGCGTTGTCCCCGTCCGACACCGGCGGAGCGATCGCGACGTCGTCGCCCGTGGCGGCTCGCACCGCCACCCCGCCGCCGTACGGAGCCAGCGCCTCCCGCACCGCGTCCGCCGGGTCCGCACCGGCCCCGGCCCCGGCCTTCGACCCGGCCCCGGCCCCGGCCCCGGTCTCGGCCTCGGCCCCGGCCCCGGACCCGAACCCGGTCCGGATCAGGACGGCCTGGTCCCGCGCGGCCGAGACATGGCCCGCCAGCGCCTCGCGCGGGAAGAGGAACTCGCCCAGGCCCAGCTCGTGTTCGTACACCGCGACGACCCGCGGTTCCACCCGCGTACCGTCGCCGAGCCGCAGCGCGACCCGGTCCCCGGGGCCGACGTCGAGGCTCTTCGCCCGGTCCGCCCCGACCGCGACGGCGTCCCGGCCCGTGAGCCGGTCCAGGTCGCCGGCCGTGACGCCGGGATCGAGCGTGCCGGACAGGCCGTGCGCCTCCACGCCCAGCACGGGCAGCCGGGTCAGCACCGGCTCGCCGGCCTGCCGGTCGGCCAGGACGACCGTCGAACGCAGCACCCCGGTCGCCGCCGTGACCCCCGGAGCCTCCCGCACCGCCCGGGCCGCCCCGGCGGGCAGTCCCGCCCCGCCGCCCGTCGCCACCAGGTCCGCCCGCAGCGCGGCGGACGCCTGTTGGTCGGCGGCCCGCTCCATCGTGGGCCCCGAGGCGAGCTGCACGCAGACGAACGCGACCACCAGCACGATCGGCGTGAACGCGGTGGCGAGCCGCCGGGTGTGCGCCGAGGCCGCCCGCTCGGCCAGGAACCCCGAGACTCCGCCTGCCTTCCGCAGCGGGCGGCCCAGCACCCCCAGGACGATCCGGGAGACCAGGGGCCCCAGCAGGGCGACCGCGATCACCAGGGACATCGCCGCGCCCGAGGCGGCCGCGCCCGCCGCCTGACCGCTCTGCGTCGTCGCGACCCCCGCCGAGCTGATCCCGGCGAAGGCCAGCACGACCCCCGCCACCGTACGGAACCGTCCCGGCTCGCTCGGCTCGTCCGCCGTCGCCGCACCCAGCGCGGCGGCCGGCCGCAGCCGGGTGACGGACCGGGCGGCGAGCATCGCGACGGGCCGAGCCAGCAGCGCGACCAGCAGCCCGCCGGTCAGCGCCGCGGCGGGCGGCAGCCACCACGGCACCGGCAGCGGCAGCGGATCGGTGGTCAGCAGCGAACGCATCGCGAGACCCAGCGGTACGGCCCCGATGCCGCCCAGCAGCGCCGCCGCCGCGGACACCCGGCCCGCCTCCCGGCCGATCGCGGACCGCAGCTGACGGGGCGAGGCCCCGACGGCCCGCAGCAGCGCCAGCTCCCCGGACCGCTGACGGATCGCCTGGGACAGCGTCGAGGCGATCACGAGGAGCGCCACCATCAGCACGGTGCCACCGATCGAACCGAGCAGGGCCAGCTGATCGCTCCGTCCGCCGAGCGCGTCCACCTGCTCGGCCTCGCCGCGCTCGGTGCCCGTCAGCACCCGCACCCCCCGGTCGGCCCCGGGGACGCCCGAACGCTCCGGCAGGACCGCGCCGATCGCGTCCCGCAGCGCGTCGCGGGAGACGCCCGGCTCCGCGACCACGCCGATCGCGTCGATCCGGCCCGGGTGCCCGGCCAGGGCGGTCAGCCGGGGCTCGGTGAAGAACACGGCCGGGGGAGCGTCGCCCCCGTCCCCGGTGCGGGCGATCCCGCTGACGGTGTAGGTCCGGGCGGCTCCGTCGGCCCGCAGCACGACCCGCTCGCCCGGGGCGTGGCCGCCCGCCGCGAGCGCGCCGTCCAGGACGACCTCGGTCGCGCCCCTGGGGGCCCGGCCCTCGGCCAGCTCGTAGCGGCTGAGGACGGCGGACGGCCAGGAGCGGCCCACCGCGGGCAGCCCGTCGCCCGTGGACACCGGCACGGAATCGTCCGCGACCGCCTTCGCCACGCCGTCGGCCCCCGCCACCGCGGCCAGCACCGAACGGTCGAGGCGGGCACGCTCCGGCAAATACGCCGTAGCCGTCTGCGGTTCACTGCCCCACGGCTTCGCCGTGTACGACACCTTCTGGTCCGCCGCCACCACCGCGTCCGCGCCGGCGTACCGCTGCACCGGCGGCGCGGCCACCAGCAGCGAGCCGACGACGAACGCGAACGCGCCGACCAGCGCGGCGGCGGCCCCCGTCGCCACGATCACCGCAGCCCAGGCCCGCCGGTGCGTGGCCAGCGACCGCCGGGCCAGGAACGCCGACGCCCGCCGCGACCCCTGCCGCACTCCCAGCGGCTCCCGCGCCGCCGTGCCCGTACGTCTGTTCCGTGCTCCGGCCGGCTCCGGGGCCGTTCCGCCCGTACGCCTGCTCCGTGCTTCCGTCGGCTCCTGGGCCACCGGGCCCGTACGCCTTCTCATCGCAGCCGACCGCCGTCCATCGTCAGCACGGTGTCCGCCCAGCTCGCCGCCACCGGGTCATGGGTGACCATCACGACCGTGCGGCCCTCGATTCTCACGGCGTCCCGCAGCAGCGCCAGCACCAGCGCCGCGGACTCCGGGTCGAGGGAGGCGGTCGGCTCGTCCGCGAAGATCACCTCGGGCTCCGTCACCAGGGCCCGCGCCACCGCGACCCGCTGCTGCTGGCCGCCCGACAGCGTCGACGGCCCGTCGCCGCCGCGCCCCGCGAGACCCACCCGGGCCAGCAACTCCCGCCCCCGCGCCAGCACATCGGTGCCGCCCGGGTCCGCGCCGCCCAGCACCAGCGGCAGCACCACGTTCTCCTCGATGGACAGCGACGGCACCAGGTTGAGCGCGTGCGACTGGAAGACGAACCCGATCCGGTCCCGCCGCAGCCGGGTCAGCGCGGCCTCGGAGAGCGACCCGAGATCCGTGCCGGCGATCCTGACCGTGCCCGAGGTCGGCCGGTCCAGGCCCGCCGCGACCTGGAGGAAGGTGCTCTTGCCCGAACCCGACGGGCCGACCACCGCGGTGAAACTGCCGACCGGGACCGCGCAGCTGACCCCGTCGAGCGCCGTCGTCCTCCGACTGCTTCCGCGCCGCCCGTAGCTCCGGCTCACCCCCTCCAGACCGAGCGCGGCTCCCTGCTCCACCATCGTCGTACCCACTGTTCGCCTCCACCGTCCCCGTACTGTTTGACTTGCTAGAACGCTATGAGACGGGGCGTCGCCGGGCGAGGGTGCGCACTACCGGACCGGGGGTGCAGCCAGCTCCACCCCCGGCCGGGGGACCGCCCCCCTCCGTCGGCGGGCCCGCCCCCGTACCGTGGGCTGCCATGAGCAGCTCACCACCCGGGCCCCTCTCGGTCGCCGTCCGGCGTTCCTGGGACGCCTCGCGCTACCTCCTCATCGGCATCGGGGTCGCGATGCTGACCTACGTCGGCGCGTTCCTGGTGGTGGCCGCCCTCCTGTTCGCCGTCGCGATCATCGGGCTGCCCGC
Source organism: Streptomyces sp. NPDC017520 (assembly GCF_044329855.1). Classification (NCBI taxonomy): domain Bacteria; kingdom Bacillati; phylum Actinomycetota; class Actinomycetes; order Kitasatosporales; family Streptomycetaceae; genus Streptomyces; species Streptomyces sp. NPDC017520. Next base: position 148,258 of record NZ_JBIRKB010000004.1, on the reverse strand, counting down.
GCTGCCGGAGGCCGCCGCGCTGCTGCGCCGGGCCGCCTCGGCGGAGAGCCGCAGGGCGGCGGCCCGGCTCGGGCCGGGACACCGCGCCGCGTCGTATCCGCCGCTGGGCGGCGGCGAGCTGCCCGAACGGGTCCGGCGGACGCTCACCGACCGGACCACCTGGCGGCTCGCGCTCTGGCTGCCCGTCCAGACGCTCTTCGGCATGGGGCTCGGCTACCTCACGATGATCCTGTGGCCAGTCGCCCTGCTGGTGGACGGCGCCGCGCTGTCCGTCGTGGGACTGGTGGACCGGCGGCGGGCCGACGAGTACGGCATCGAGCCGCCCGACCGGCCCGGCTGGGCGCTGCGCTGGCACCCGGTGCTGGCCGACCTCTCGGCGGGCTGGACCATGGCCCTGCTCGCCCCGCCGCCCGCCGCCGAACTCACCGAGCGGATCGCCCACCTCACCGAGAGCCGGGCCGGCGCGGTCGCCGCGCACGGGGCCGAGCTGCGGCGCATCGAGCGGGATCTGCACGACGGCGCCCAGGCCAGGATCGTCGCCCTGTCGATGCGGATCGGGCTCGCCAAACAGCTGCTCGACCGCGATCCGGCCGCCGCGCGGGCCCGCCTGGACGAGGCCCAGGACGGCGCCGAAGCCGCGCTCGCCGAGCTGCGGCACGTGGTGCGCGGCATCCATCCGCCGGTCCTCACCGACCGTGGACTGGCCGGTGCGGTACGGGCGTTGGCCGCCGATGTCGCCGTACCCGTCACGGCGGACCTGGACGGGGTGGAGGACGGGAGGCTGCCCGCCGCGATCGAGGCCGCCGCCTACTTCGTGGTCGCCGAGGCGCTCACCAACATCAGCAAGCACAGCGGCGCCACCGCCGCCCGGGTCCGCATCGACCGGCCCCCCGGCCTCCTGCGGGTGACCATCGGCGACGATGGTCGCGGCGGCGCGGACGAACGCGCCGGCAGCGGGCTGGTGGGCATCCGGCGGCGGGTCGCCGCGCTGGACGGCGCCACCCGCGTCAGCAGCCCCGCCGGGGGGCCGACGGACATCGAAGTGGAGCTGCCGTGCGGATCGTGATCGCCGAGGACAACGCCCTCCTGCGCGAGGGCCTCGTCCTCCTGCTCACCAGCTCAGGACACGAGGTGGTGGCCGACGCGGCGGCCGGCCCGGAGATCCTGCCCGCCCTGCTCGAACACCGCCCGGACGTCGCCGTGCTGGACGTACGGCTGCCGCCCACCTTCCGCGACGAGGGGCTGCGGGCCGCGATCGCCGCCCGCGCCGAACTGCCCGGCCTGCCGATCCTGGTCCTCTCCCAGTACGTCGAGGAGACGTACGCCGCCGAGCTGCTCGCCCAGGGCGCCCGGGGCATCGGCTACCTGCTCAAGGACCGGGTGGGCCGGGTCGAACAGTTCCTGGAGGCCCTGGACCGGGTGGCGGCGGGCGGCACCGCGCTCGACCCGGAGGTCGTCACGCAGCTCCTCACCCGCAAGTCCTCGGCGGGCCCGCTCCAGAGCCTCACCGCCCGGGAGCGCGAGGTCCTGGAGCACATGGCGCAGGGCAAGGCGAACGCCACCATCGCCGCCGAACTCACCGTCTCCGAACGGGCGGTGAGCAAGCACATCGGTTCGATCTTCGCCAAGCTCGGCCTGGAGCCGGACGACGGCGCCGTCCACCGCCGCGTCCTCGCGGTGCTGGCCTACCTGGAGGGCCGGGACGGGTTCACGCCCTGACAGGGCCGGGGCGGGGTCACCCCGTGAGGAGCCGATGGCGGGGCCGTACCGGGGGCGGGGCGGTATCAGGCGGCCGGCTGGAGCAGGTCCCAGCGGTTGCCGTAGAGGTCCTCGAAGACCGCGACGGAGCCGTACGGTTCGTGCCGGGGCTCCTCCAGGAACCGCACCCCGGCCGCCACCATCCGGGCGTGGTCGGCCGCGAAGTCCTCGGTGTGCAGGAAGAAGCCGACCCGGCCGCCCGTCTGCGCCCCCACCGCCCCGCTCTGGACCTCGTCCTTCGCGCGGGCCAGCAGCAGCCCCGTGCCGGGCGCGGCTCCACGCGGGCGCACCACCACCCACCGGGTGCCGTCGCCCCGGTCGGTGTCCTCCACCAGCTCGAAGCCGAGCGCGTCGCGGTAGAACGCGAGCGCCTCGTCGTAGTCGCGGACGACCAGGGTGACCAGGGCGATACGGGACATGGCGGGGAGTCCTTCCATCGATGAGGTTATACGTAACACTAACGCCGGGGCTCCCCGCCGTCGCACAATGCCCCGCATGGACATGGACGTGGACATCCTGGACGGCACGACCGCCGGCGGCCGGGCCGCGCTGACGGAGCGGGCCCGCGCCCTCGCCGAGACCGGAGGACGACATCTCCTGGGGATCGCGGGCCCGCCCGGAGCCGGAAAGTCCACCCTGGCGGAACGGCTCGTCGCGGCCCTGGACGGACGCGCCGCCCTCGTCCCGATGGACGGCTTCCATCTCGCCGCCGCCGAGCTGGACCGCCTCGGCCGCGCCGACCGCAAGGGCGCCCCCGACACCTTCGACGCGGCCGGGTACGCGGCCCTGCTGCGGCGGCTGCGCGCACCGGACCCGCTGCACGCGGTCTACGCCCCGGCCTTCGACCGGTCGCTGGAGGAGCCGGTCGCGGGTTCGCTGCCCGTGGAGCCGGACGTCCCGCTCGTCGTCACGGAGGGGAACTACCTGCTGCTCGACGCCGGCCCCTGGGCCCCGGTGCGCGGGCTGCTGGACGAGGTGTGGTTCCTGGAAATCGACCCGGCGGTGCGGGTGCGCCGGCTCGTCGACCGTCATGTCCGCCACGGCAGGCCCCGGAGTGGCGCGGAGGAGTGGGTGGCCCGGTCCGACGAGGCGAACGCCCGGCTGGTGGAGCGGGGCCGGGGCCGGGCGGACCTGATCGTGCGCCTCTGACCCGCCGGTCGTTCTTGAGGCCGGACACTTGGGCAAGCCGGTCGCGCACGCCCCGCTGGGCAGGCAGGATGCTGTGTGCCGTGTCGCACCGCCAGGAGGCCCTGATGTCCAGCCCGAGCCCGTCCGCCCAGCAGTCCGCCCCGCCGCCCTTCACCGCCGACGACTACCGGGCCCGGATGGCGCGCGCCGCCGAGTCCGCCGCCGAGGCCGGGCTCGCCGGGGTGATCGTCGCGCCGGGCCCCGACCTCGTCCACCTGACCGGCTACCGCCCCGTGAGCACCGAACGCCTCACGCTCCTCGTGCTGCGGGCCGGCCAGGACCCGGTCCTGGTGGTTCCGACCCTGGAGGCCCCCGACGCGGCCGCCGCCACCGGGGCACCCGCCCTCACCCTGCGGGACTGGACCGACGGCAAGGACCCGTACGCGGTGACCGCCCCGCTGCTGGACGCCGAGGGCCGCTTCGGCGTCAGCGACAACGCCTGGGCGATGCATCTGCTCGGCCTCCAGCGCGAGCTCCCCGGCACCTCCTACACCGCGCTCACCGAAGCGCTCCCGATGCTCCGCGCGGTCAAGGACGCCGCCGAGCTGGAACGGCTCACCGCCGCCGGGGCCGCCGCCGACGCCACGTACGAGGAGATCCTCAAGGTGCGCTTCTCCGGCCGCCGCGAGGTCGACGTGGCCACCGATCTGGCCGCCCTCCTCCGCGAGTTCGGACACTCCCAGGTCGACTTCACCGTCGTCGGCTCCGGCCCGAACGGGGCCAACCCGCACCACGAGGCCGGAACACGCACCATCGAGCGCGGCGACATGGTCGTCCTCGACTTCGGCGGCCTCAAGCACGGCTACGGCTCCGACACCTCCCGTACGGTCCACGTCGGCGAGCCCACCGCCGAGGAGCAGCGCGTCCACGACATCGTCCGCGAGGCCCAGCAGGCGGGCTGCGCCGCCGTCCGGCCCGGCGTCGCCTGCCAGGAGATCGACCGGGCCGCCCGCGCGGTGATCACCGAATTCGGCTACGGCGAACGGTTCATCCACCGCACCGGCCACGGCATCGGCGTCACCACCCACGAGCCGCCCTACATGATCGAGGGCGAGGAGCAGCCGCTGGTACCCGGTATGTGCTTCTCCGTGGAGCCGGGCATCTACCTCCCGGGCCGCTTCGGCGTCCGGATCGAGGACACCGTGGCCGTCACCGAGGACGGCGGGCGGCGGCTCAACACCACCGCCCGCGAACTGGCCGTCGTCGAGTAAGGGCTGCCGCGGGCCACCCCTTGGGCTGCCCCGGGACAGCCTCGGGCGGCCCAGGGGCACCCTTTGGGCGGCCCAGGGACACCCCTCGGGCGGCCCCGGGTCTTCCCCGGCTCAGTCGTCGCGCGGCTCCCGGTCACGGAAGCGGTGCAGGATGTCGTACGGGTAGGGCAGCGGCCGGGCGCTCGCCGCGTCCAGCCGCTCGGCCTGCTCCGCCGTCAGCTCCCAGCCGGCCGCGCCGAGACTGTCGGCCAGCTGCTCCGGCGTCCGGGCCCCGACGATCGGCGCGGTGACGCCGGGCCTGCCGAGCAGCCAGCGCAGCGCGGTCTGCGCCGGGGTGCGGCCCGCCTCCCCGGCCACCGCGACGACCGCCTCCACGACCCGCCAGGTCTCCTCGTTGTCCCGCTCCCGCCAGGCCTCCCGGCCCAGCTCCTCCTGGTAGCGGGCCTCCCGGGTGCCCGGTGCGGCGGCGGTCATCCCGCGCCGGTACTTGCCGGTCAGCCAGCCGCCCTGGAGCGGGCTCCATGGGATGATGCCGACGCCCTCCGCCGCGCTGACGGGGACCAGCTCCCACTCGATCTCGCGCGCCAGCAGGTTGTACAGCGGCTGGAGGGACACATACCGCTCCCAGCCGTTCCGGTCCGCGAGGTCCTGGGAGCGCTGGAGCTGGGAGGCGGAGACGTTGCTCGCGCCGAGGTAGCGGACCTTGCCCGCCTTCACCAGCGTGTCCAGGGTGGAGAGCGTCTCCTCGACCGGAGTCGTCGCGTCCCACACATGCGTCTGGTACAGGTCGATGTGGTCCGTGCCGAGGCGGCGCAGGCTCGCCTCCACCGCCGACACGATGTGCTTGCGGCTCAACCCGCCCGCGTTCGGGGACTCGCCCATCGTCCCGAACACCTTGGTGGCGATGACGAGATCGTCGCGTCTGCGGCCCTTCAGCCAACGGCCGACGATCTCCTCGGAGACGCCCTGGTGGTACACGTCGGCGGTGTCGATGAACGTGCCGCCCGCCTCCGTGAACGCGTCGAGGATCCGATGGGCGGCCGCCTCGTCGGTGTCCTGGCCGAAGGTCATCGCGCCCAGGCACAGTTCGCTGACGCGCAGCCCCGAACGCCCCAGGAATCGCTGCTTCATGGTGTTCCTCTCGTGGTTTCGTGCGATGCCCGGAACGCTACGAGTTGAAGCGCACACGAAGGCAAGAAAACTGACGGTCCAACGGCATCGATCAGTCGTCGGTCAGGACCACGCACGACTCCGGCGGCAGATGCAGGACCCCGTCCGCCCCCGGGACCTCCACCGGCTCCCAGGCCGCCAACACCCGCCCTCCGGCCCGACGGTGGCGTCCAGAACCCAGCGGGACGGCGGCCGGCCTGTCCGCCAGGTTCACCGCGATCCGCAGATCACCCCTGCGGTACGCCAGCCAGCGCGCGTCCTCGTCGAACGCCGTCTTCACCGAGGCCAGGTCGGGATCGTGCAGATCCGGCAACGTGCGGCGCAGCGCGATCAGTTCGCGGTACCAGGCGAGCAGCCGAGCGTGCGGTTCGCGCTCCGGCTCGGACCAGTCGAGACAGGACCGGTCCCGGGTCGCCGGGTCCTGGGGGTCGGGGATCTCCTCCCGGTCCCAGCCGTGCGCGCCGAACTCCCGCCGCCTGCCGTCGCGCACGGCCTCGGCCAGCTCCGGATCCGTGTGGTCGGTGAAGAACTGCCAGGGGGTCCGCGCCCCCCACTCCTCGCCCATGAAGAGCATCGGCGTGAACGGGCCCGTCAGCACCAGGGCCGCCGCGCAGGCCTGGAGCCCGGGGGTCAGGGAGGTGGTCAGCCGGTCGCCGAGCGCCCGGTTGCCGATCTGGTCGTGCGTCTGCGCGTAGCCCACGAAGCGGTGGGCCGGGGTGCGCGTCACGTCGACCGGACGGCCGTGGGTGCGGCCCCGGAAGCTGGAGAAGGTCCCGTCGTGGAAGAACCCGGACGTCACCGTCTTGGCGAGGGCGGCGAGCGGGGCGCGGGCGAAGTCGGCGTAATAACCCTGGGACTCGCCGGTGAGCGCGGTGTGCAGGGCGTGGTGGAAGTCGTCGTTCCACTGCGCGTGCAGGCCGAGGCCGCCCGCCGGACGCGGGGTCGTGGTGCGCGGGTCGCAGAGGTCGGACTCGGCGATCAGCCCGAGCGGCCTGCCCACCTCGACGGCCAGCGCGTCGACCGCCGCCGACAGCTCCTCCAGGAAGGTGAGCGCCCGGGTGTCGGCCAGCGCGTGCACCGCGTCGAGCCGCAGCCCGTCGAGGCGGTAGTCGCGCAGCCAGGCCAGGGCGCTGCCCAGCAGGAACGCCCGCACCTCGTCGGAGCCCGGCGCGTCCAGGTTGACCGCCGCGCCCCACGGGGTGTGGTGGGTGTCGGTGAAGTACGGGCCGAAGGCGGGCAGGTGGTTCCCGGACGGGCCCAGGTGGTTGTGGACGACGTCCAGGACCACCCCGAGCCCCAGCCCGTGCGCCGTGTCGACAAAGCGCTTCAGTCCCTCGGGTCCGCCGTACGGCTCGTGCACAGCCCACAGCGAGACGCCCTCGTACCCCCAGCCGTTGACGCCCGGGAACGGGCAGACGGGCATCAGCGACACATGGGTGACGCCCAGCTCGGCCAGATGGCCCAGCCGCGCCGCCGCCGCGTCGAAGGTGCCCTCGGGGGTGTACGTCCCCACGTGCAGCTCGTACAGCACCGCGCGGTTCAGCCGCCGCCCCGCCCACGCCTCGCACCAGGCGTACGCCTCCTGGTCGACGACCGCGCTCGGGCCGTCCGGCCCGTCAGGCTGACGCCGCGAACGGGGGTCCGGCAGCAGGGGGCCCTCGTCCAGCCGGAACCCGTACCGGACCCCGTCCCAGGCCTCCGTTTCGGCCGTCCACCACCCCGCGCGCCCCGCATCACGCTCCATCGGGCACCGGACGTCCGCCGCCTCCAGCACGACGGAGTCCGCCTCGGGGGCCCACACCTCGAACTGCATCCACCACTCCTCGTCCCTGGGCGGGGCGCGCGGCCGCCCGGGGACGGGCTCCACGATCCACGCGACAGGCTCTGTTGCCGCCCGCCACCGGCGATTAAGGTCTGGTCCTGATCATTGCCCGGCGAGGCGCCCGCTCATACGGATTCCGCTCACACGTACTGGTTCTGCTGACACGTGCTGGTTTCGCTCCTACGTACGACTGCTGGAGGCCGCGATGACCCTGCCGATGTTTCCTCCCGGCTTTCTCTGGGGGGCCTCCGCCTCCGCCTTCCAGACCGAGGGGGCGGTCGACGCGGACGGCAAGGGCCCCTCCGGCTGGGACGCCTTCGCCGCGCTGCCCGGCCGGATCAAGGACGGCACCGACACCACCCGGGGCACCGGATTCCACGCCCGCTACCGCGAGGACGTCGCCCTGCTGGCCGGACTCGGAGCCGACGCCTTCCGGTTCTCCGTCAGCTGGCCCCGCGTGGTGCCCGGCGGCAGCGGAGCCGTCAACGCCGACGGGCTCGACTTCTACGACCGGCTCGTCGACGAGCTCTGCGCCCACGGCATCACCCCCGCCCCGACCCTCTACCACTGGGACACCCCGCTCCCGCTGGAGGAGGCGGGCGGCTGGCTCGACCGGGACACCGCCTACCGCTTCGCCGAGTACGCCGGCATCGTCGCCGAACGCCTCGCCGACCGCGTCCCCATGTGGATCACGGTCAACGAGCCCGCCGAGGTGACGCTGCTCGGCTACGCGCTGGGCGAGCACGCCCCCGGCCGCACCCTCCTCTTCGACGCCCTGCCCGCCGCCCACCATCAGCTCCTCGCCCACGGCCTCGCGGTCCGCGCCCTGCGCGCGGCGGGCGCGGACAACATCGGCGCCGCACTCTCGCACGCCCCGGTCTGGACGGCGGGAGACACCGACGAGGACCGCCTCGGCGCGGAGCTGTACGACACGCTCACCAACTGGCTCTTCGCCGACCCGGTCCTCACAGGCCGCTACCCGGACGAGAACCTCGCCGCGCTGATGCCGGGCCCGGTCGCCGACGACCTCTTGGTCATCTCCACCCCGCTCGACTGGTACGGCGTGAACTACTACAACCCCACCCTCGTCGGCGCACCCGGGCCGGCGGCGCCGGCCACCTTCTCCGGCTTCACGATGCCCGCCCAACTCCCTTTCGGTATAAGGGAAATCGAAGGGTACGAGCGGACCGGCTTCGGCTGGCCCGTCGTGCCCGAGGGGCTGACCGAGATCGTCACCGCGCTCCACACCCGCTACGGCGACCGCCTCCCGCCGCTGTACATCACCGAGAACGGCTGCGCCCTGGAGGAGCCCCACGCGGATGACCGCCGCATCGCCTACCTGGAGAGCCATCTGAGGGCCCTGCGCGCGGCGATGGACGCAGGGGTGGACGTACGCGGCTACTTCACCTGGTCGCTCACCGACAACGTCGAGTGGACGGAGGGCGCCTCGCAGCGGTTCGGGCTGGTCCACATCGACTACAAGACCCTGACCCGTACGCCCAAGCGGTCCTACGCCTGGTACCGCGACCTGATCCGCGCGCAGAAGGCACAGACAGCACAGACGGCACAGAAAGCACAGAAGGCGCAGAAGGCAGAGAAAGAACAGAAGGTGCAGAAGCGGAATCCGGCGGTCGAGGGGGCTTACGCGGCTCCCCCCGAATGATCAATACTCCCGCCATGGTCGCTTCATGGTGGTCCCGGGCCCGACTGGGGATCTTCGTTCACTGGACACCCGCATCCGTTCCCGGCTGGGCCCCGCCCTACCTCCCCGCCGCCGAACTCCCGGCGGCGGGCCGCCGCGCCCCGCTGGGCTGGACCTCGTACGCGGAGTGGTACGAGAACGCGCTCCGCTTCCCGGGCTCCCCGGTCGCCGCCCACCACCGCGCCACCTACGGAAAGCGCCCCTACACGGAGTTCGGCCGTGACTTCGAGGACGGGCTCGCCGACTGGGACCCGGCCGCCTGGGCCCGCGCGTTCCGCGAGGCGGGGGCCGGCTACGCGGTCCTGGTCACCAAGCACCACGACGGGTTCTGCCTCTGGCCCTCGGAGACGAAGAACCCGCACCGCTCCGGCTGGCACACCACCCGGGACGTGGTGGGCGAGTTCGCCGAAGCCGTACGGGCCGAGGGCCTGCGCTTCGGCGTCTACTACTCCGGCGGGCTCGACTGGACCTTCGACGACCGGCCCATCGGCACCGCCGCCGACATGTTCTCCGCCGTCCCGCGCGGCAGCTACCCCGCCTACGCCGACGCCCAGCTGCGGGAGCTGATCCGCCGCTACCGGCCCGACATCCTCTGGAACGACATCGCCTGGCCCGCCTCCGCCGGCGAGATCCGCTCCCTGGTCGACTACTACCGCTTCACCGTCCCGCACGGTGTCGTCAACGACCGCCTCCTGCCCTACGCCCCGCACTGGCGGGGCCTGGGCCTGCCGGGCGCGAAGGCGCTGTACAACTGGTGGGACCGCCGGACGGTGGCGCGGGGCGAGGGCTTCGTCCCGCGCACACCACCCGTCTTCGACTTCCGCACCCCGGAGTACGCCCGCTACGAGGGCTCCGACCCCTACGAGATCACCCGGGGCGTCGACCACAGCTTCGGCTACAACCGGGCCTCGGAAGCCGATGCCTTCATCGGCCGCGAAGCCCTCACCTCACTGATCCGCGACACGGCGGCCGACGGGGGGAGGGTCCTGCTCAACGTGGGGCCGCGCGGCGAGGACGCGACGATCCCCGCCGAGCAGCGCCGCCGCCTGGAGTGGCTGGCCGAGGAGGCCGGGGCCCTCACGCCAGATGGACCCATTCCTGGGTGACCGGGTACCCGGCGCGGGTGAACGCGGCGGCCATCGGCACGTTGCCCTGGTCCGTCGCGCCCGCGATGAACTCGGCTCCCTGCTCGACCAGGAAGCGCGTGCACTCCACCAGCAGGTCGTAGCCGTAACCGTGCCCGCGCGCCTCGGGGACGACTCCGATGAAGCCGACGCAGGGCCCCGACGGGTTGTGCGCGGGCACCTGGATGCCCGCCACCTCGCCGTCCGGCGTGTACGCGAGCCGCAACCACTCCCTCGGCGATGGGCACCAGTGGAAGAAGTCCAACTCCTCCTGGGCCGCCGCCTCCAGACCGCCGGGGCCCTCGATGGCCTTGCGGGCGTGGGCGTCCAGCGTGGCCGAGTGGACCCGGCGCAGGACTTCGAGGACGACCTCGTCGTCCGGCTCCGGACGGTAGGTGAGCCGGCCCGTCCGCTCGGGCAGCGGGCAGCCGGGGGTCCACCGATAGCGGTAGCGCTCGACCAGCGGCTTCATACCGGCCGCCGTCGCGGCGGCGACCCGTGCCTCGACGGCGGCCCGCGCCGCCGGGTCGTCCCGCCACCCGGCGGGCGCGATCAGCTCGTACTCCTTGTCGAACGGGGCGCGGCGCAGGAGTTCGGCGCCCGCCTCCGCCTCCCCATCCGCGAAGTCGAACCAGTTGAGCACGACGGGCTCGGTGTCGTCGGGCCCGCCCCACCAGGCGGCCCTGGCGATCACGGTGTTGTCGCGCAGGGCGACCCAGGACCAGTCGGGGCGGTACTCGCCGCCGTCGGCCGTCGAGGCGTACGCGTGGCCGAAGGCGGCCCGGCCGACGAAGGGGCTGTCCTGGAACGTGGTGAAGAGTGCGGCGTCGCTCGGCGTGAGCGCGCGGATGACCAGATCGGTCATGGAAATGTCCTCCGGGACGGAATGCCGCGCTCCCGGTCAGACGAGGTCCGACACCGCCCGGCGGACGGGGCGGGAGCGCGAAAGTGACGTACTGCGGATGGTGGTGCGGATGTTCCTGCGCACGTGTCTCGCCTCCTTCCACGACCGGTTCCGATGCCGGTGCCGACCGTAGCCGCCCCCGCGCCCGCCGTCCACCGGTTTCTTCGGGGCGTGCCCGGGAAGCGCCTCCTTCTCCGCGCCCTCACCCCCGGCGGCGGCTCCGGCGCTGCAACGCCTCGCGGCGCTTGCGGAGCGCGGCCTGACGGCGGTGGGCGGCCTTGCGCTCGCGCGCCCGGCGCCGGTCCTCGGGCGTGCGGTGCTTAGGCGGGCTGACCCGTACGACCTTCGCGAGACCACCGGACACCAGGAGCACCAGGGACGTGACGACAACGCCCAGGACCGTGATGACGACCGGCTCGTCCGCCGCCAGCGCCTGCCAGGCGCTTAACGCCGCGCCTCTTCCGCGTCCCAGACCATGTTGAACGCCCGCTCGAAGTTGACGTACCCGAGACGCTCGAAGGACTTCGCCATCGGCACGTTGCCGAGGTCCGTCGCCGCCCGGATCCGGTCCACGCCCTCGGCGGCCAGCACCCGGGTGCCCTCGGCGAGGAGATCGTCGATGTACCCGTGCCCGCGCCGGGCGGGCAGCACCCCGATGTAGGCGATGATCGGGTTGTAGTTGTTGCGTGCGGGGACGACGAAGCCGACCGGCTCACCCGTGGGCAGTTCGGCGATGCGCCACCAGTCCATCGGGGTGGAGTACCCCGCCAGCTCCTCGTCGTAGTGCTTCTCCGCCGCCTTGCGCACATCGAGCCCGGACGCCAGGTCCTCCTGCCCGTGGGCGTCGAGGGTGCCCTCCATCACCGGTGCCATCAGCGCGAGCAGGTCCTCCCGCCCGGTGACCGGACGGAACACCAGCCGGCCGGAGTCCTCGGGCACCGGCGTACCGGCCCGCCACTCCAGTCGCAGCCGCTCCACCAGCATGCGGGCCCCGGTCTCCTCCATCACCTGGATCCGCGCCCCCACGGCGTCCCGGACGACCGGGTCCTCGTGCCAGTCCGGCGGCACGAACCGCCCGTACTCGGGCCGCTGCGCACCGGCGGGCAGCACGGCCGCCGTCGCCGTCTCCAGCAGCCGGACGCCGATCGCGACGCGCTCGGGGGCCGGGAGGGTGTCGTCCAGGTCGAAGAAGTCCAGCGCCAGCGGCCTGTTGCCCGCCGCGTCGGTCCACCAGGCGGCCCTGGCGACGACCCGCTTCCCGTCCAGGGCGACCCACATCCACCCCGGGACGCGGCGCCCGGTGGCGAGGTCGTCGGCCAGCTCGTGGTCGAGAACGTAGGAAAGGCCGCAGAACAGGTCGAGCTCATCGGGTCCGGACAGCGGACGGACCGTCAACTGCGGTGGAACAGAGTTCACAGAGTCTCCTCGTAATGGATGAGCGGCAGACCCTAGCAAGGGGCTCCGCCGGGGAGCGGCGCAGGTCAGCGCGGGAGGAAACACGGCCTCATCTGGACACCCCGGGCCCCTCGGCCCGACAATCGTCGACGTGACGTCCTCCTTCGAGTTCCACACGGGTCCCGCGCGGCTCTCGGACGCCCAGCGCGACCGTGTCCTCGGCGTGCTCAGAGACGGTGCGGCACAGGGCAAGCTGTCGCACGACACGTTCATGCGCCGCATGGAGCTCGCACTCGTCGCCCGGCGCCCGGAGGAGCTGGCGGCCCTCACCTCCGACCTGGAGACCGGCAGCGGCTGGTCCCACGGACTGGTCCGCGCGGTGGGCGGCATCTCCGCCTTCCCCGGGCGGCTGCGCCGCGCCTGGCAGACCGAGCGGCTCCCCAGGCTGCTGCTGCCCGCCCCCGGCCCGTACCCCCTGCTCGTCGGCCGCGACCCGGCCAACGGACTGCGGCTCAACCACGAGACCGTCTCCCGGCTGCACGCCGAACTCTCCGCACGGAACGGCCGTTGGGTGCTGCGTGACCTCGGCTCCACCAACGGCACCTGTGTCAACGGCCAGCGGCTCGTCGGCTCCATCCCGGTGCGGGACGGAGATCAGGTGAGCTTCGGCCGGATGAGCTTCCGCCTCACCGCCCCGGCACCCCGCCCGCCCGAACTTCCGCCGCCCGCGCCCCGCTCGTCCGCGCAGCCGCCCGAGCTCCCGCCGCCCGCGCCCCGGCCGTCCGCGCAGCCGCCCGAGCTGCCACCGCCCCACCCCGGTCACCCGCCCGTCTGACCCCTGGTCACCGGCCCGTCTGGACCCCGGTCAGTGCCTGCACAGCCCCCGGTCAGTGCTGCTGATGCAGCCCCCGGTCAGTGCTGCTGATGCAGCCCGCGCCCGGCCAGCGTCAGAAACGCCTCGCCGACCGCCTCCGACAGCGTCGGATGCGGATGGATGTGGTGGGCGACATCGGCGGGCTCGGCGTCCCAGCCGACCACGAGCTGACTCTCCGCGATCATCTCCGAGACGTGCGGGCCGACCAGATGCACGCCCAGCACCCGGCCCGCCCGCTCCGCCACCACCTTCACCAGACCGCCCCTGCCGTGCACCATGCCCTTGGCGACGGCGGTCAGCGGCAGGGCGTTCACCACCACGTCGTGCCCCGCGTCCCGGGCCTGCGCCTCGGTCAGCCCCACCGCGGCCGTCTGCGGCGAGGAGTACGTGACCCGGGGAACGGCGGCGTAGTCGATCGGGGAGGTACGCACCCCGGCCAGGGTCTCCGCCACCAACAGCCCCTCGGCGAACGAGGCGTGGGCCAACCCAGGTGACGGCGGCGGCAGCAGGTCGCCCACCACGTGGATGCCCGGCACCGCCGTCTCCAGCCGCGACCAGTCGGCGGGCACCACATGTCCCCGCCCGTCCGTCGCCAGCCCCGCAGCCGCGAGCCCCAGCCCCTCCGTCACCGGCTCCCGGCCCACCGCGACCAGCAGCCGCTCGGCCGCCACCGCGACGCTCTCGCCCCGGGAGGTCCGCACGACGGCCCGCACCCCCTCCTCCTCCACCGCCCACTCCAGCAGACGCGCCCCCGTCTCCACCCGGATGCCCCGCTTCCGCAGCCCCCGCAGCAGGTGCCGCGACACCGCCGCGTCCTCCAGCGGAACCAGCCGGTCCGCGGCCTCCACCAGGGTGACCTCGGCCCCCATCGACCGGTGGAACGAGGCGTACTCCACGCCGATCGCCCCGCCCCCGACCACCAGCACGGACCCGGGCAACCCGGGCGCGAACAGCGCGTCGTCGCTCGTCACCACCCGCCGCCCGTCCACCGCCGGCCCCGGCAGCATCCGGGGCCGCGACCCGGTCGCCAGTACCACGCCGCGCCCGGCGACGACCTCCCCGAACCCGTCGATCCGGGCCGAGCGCGGGCCTGTCAGCTCGGCGCTGCCACGCACCACCTCGACCCCGGCCCGCGCGAGTTGCGCCTCGACACCGCGGTGGTTGCGGGCCACGATGTCGTCCCGGGTCGCCACCAGGGCGGGCCAGTCCACCGCGTCGAGCGTCGCCTTCACCCCCCACCGCTCCCGGGCCTCGGCGATGCCGTCGACGAGTTCGGCGGCGTGCAGCATCGCCTTGCTCGGGATGCAGCCGCGGTGCAGACAGGTGCCGCCGACCGCGTCCCGTTCGGCGAGCACGACGCGCAGCCCCAGGGCCGCCGCGCGCAACGCCGTCGAGTAGCCGCCGGTCCCGCCGCCGATGACCAGTACGTCCGTGGTGGTCCCGCTCTTGTGGATCTTCTCCGCGTCGGTCGGTGTCATGGGTCCCAGCCTCGCTCCCGCCCCGGTCATGCGTCCAAGGCAGAATGCGTGTGGAGTCGATGCACAACGTTCATGGGACGCGGTGCGTGAAGTCCCGCGAAAGGCACGGTGGATGAGCCTGCGTCAGATGGAGTACTTCGTCGCGGTGGTCGAGGAGTCCTCCTTCACCCGCGCCGCCGAACGGCTCCACGTCACCCAGCCCGCCCTCTCCCACCAGATCAAGGCGCTGGAGAGGACCGTCGGGGGCGAGCTGCTGGAACGGCTGCCGCGCGGCGTCCTGCTCACCCCGATGGGCCGGGCGTTCCTGCCGCACGCCGAGCGCTCCGTCCGCAGCGCCGCCCAGGCCCGCCGCGCGGCCCGCGCCGCCGCCGGGGCGGAGGGCGGCGAACTGCACATCGCCACCGTGCACTCGGTGGCCGTCGGCATCCTCCCCGACGTCTTCGCCCACTGGCGGTGTGCCCATCCGGGCGTGCGCCTCGTCCTCCACGAGTACGCGACCACCGACGCCCTGGAGGACGAGGTGGAGCGCGGCATCGCCGACCTGGCCGTCGGACCGCTGCCGGCGCGCTGGACCGGCCCCGTCGTCCCGGTGGGGGAGGAGGAGATCGTCCTCGTCGTCCCGTTCGACGACCCCCTGGCCGGGCGTTCCTCGGTCGCCCTCCACGAGCTCGCCGACCGGTTCTGGGTGCGGTGCGCCATGGAGCCCCTCATCGACGGCCGCCCCTTCCTGGAAGGGGTCTGCGAGGCGGCGGGCTTCGTGCCCCGTACGGCGGTGTGGACCGAGCACACCTCCACAGCCGTCCGGATGGCGGCGGCCGGCGTCGGTGTGTCCGCGGCCGCCGCCCACCTCGTCCGGAGCGCGATCGGCGAGGACTGCGCGGTGCTCGGCGTCGACCCGCCCTGGCTGCGGCCCATGGGCGTCTTCTCCCGGGTGGCGCTGACGGGGGCTGCGGCGGCCTTCACGGAACTGCTCGGCTCCCTGCCCACCGCCGGGATCCGCCCACCCAGGCCCCGTCGTGAGACTCCCGCCTGCCCCGCGGCGCCGTGCACGACGGGAGTCTGACGGCACTCCCAGCGCCGCCACGCTCTCACCCGAACGGCCGTACGCCGACTGCGGTACGCCCCCGGCGGTGGTCCGCTGAGAGGGCGCGCGCCGACCGCCGGCGCACCGACCTCAGGGGGCGCGGGATGCCGGCCGACCGCCCCGACGCCCTGCCCGCCGCCCGCCGCCCGCACCGGCTCGCGGGCGGACAGCCGGGCCTGCTGGCTCCCGGGGCCACCACGGACCCGTACCGGCTGCGCCTCTACCGCCTGCTGCGCACCGACTACCCCCTCGGCTACGACCCGGGCCTCGGCGCCTGGCTGCTGAGCCGGTACGCGGATGTGGCTCTGGCCCTCACCGACCCCCGGTTCACCGGCTACCCGCACGACGGGGCCCCGCGCGGGCAGGCCCCCGTCCCGCTCGGCCTCTGCCGGGGCAGCCTGGTCTGCGTCCCCCCGGCCGTGCCCCACCGCACCGCCGAACCCGCCGTCGAGCGGACCGCGTACGTCCTGGCCCGCCGGATCGCCGGGCGCGACCGGGCGGACCTGGTCGCCGACTTCTGCCGCTGGCTGCCCGCCGGCGCCGCCGCCGCTGCGGCCGGGCTCTCCTACCCGGACCTGAGCAGCCTGCCCCGGGGCGGCCACCACCTGCGGGCGGGCGGCGGAGCGGGGGGCTGCGCCGGGTCCACCGCGCTCCGCGAGTACGCCCTCGCTTCGTTCCTCGCCAACATGCTCGACGACCCCGACCTGGCGGCCGCCGCGACGGCAGGCGAAGGGGCCGCCACCCTGCTGGGGCGGGCCTGGGCCGAGACGCTGCGCCGCGACCCACCCGTCCAGATCGTGCTGCGCCGCACCCGTACCGAGGTGGCCGTCAGCGGCGGCACGCTCCCCGCCGACGCACCCGTCGCCTGCCTCATCGGCGCGGCGGGCCGCGACCCCGCCCGGTTCGGCGCGCCCGACCGCTTCGACCCGCTGCGCGCCGACGCCGACCCGCTGCTCATCGGCCCGGCCGGCTGCCCCGCGGCGCTCCTCGGCGGACTGGAGGCCCAACACGGCCTGCGCGCCCTGCTGACGGCGATGCCCGGCATCCGCTGGGCCGACGGCTTCCGCCCGGCGGCGGGCGGCCTGCTCACCCGTGGCCCGCGCACCCTGCTCATACGCCCGTCCTGACGGTCACGGCCCCGGCCGCTCAGTCCCGTACCCGCCGCAGCAGCGCCACCGGCCGCTCGGCGAACAGCTCGGCCGCCGCCACCGCGCCGCCCGCGAACTCCCGGCCCGGCGAGTCCGACAGCAGATCCGTCCAGGGGCCTTCGCCCGGCAGCTCCAGCACCGTGTCCCGCCAGCCCCCGGCCTCGGCCAGCCGCAGCGACAGCCGGGTCACCGCCGTGACCACCTCGCCCGAACGGCAGAAGGACACCAGGTGCGGGGCGGCCGGGCCCCTCGCCGTCAGCGGGGCGTACGTCCCCGGCTCCCCGAACACCTGTGGCAGCTCCCGCCGCAGCCCCAGCGCGACCGCCGTCAGCGCCTGCTTCTCGCCCCCGGACTCCGGCCGCCGGAAAGGCCGCCGGTTGTCCGGGTCGACCAGGGCCAGGTACTCGCTCTCCGTGCCCTGGTAGAGATCCGGCACCCCCGGCATGGTCAGCTGCACCAGCGCCGCCCCCAGCACCTGGGCCCGCACGTGCGGGGCGAGCGCGTCCGCGAACTCGGCGACCAGCGTCCGGGCCACGCCCGACCCGTTGCCCGGACCGGCGGCGACGAAGTCCGCCACCGCCCGCTCGTACGCCGGGTCCGGCTCCGTCCAGCTCGTGAACAGGCCCGCCTCCCGCACCGCCTTCAGCAGCGCCGGCTCCAGCCGCTCGGACAGCTCCTCGGCCGGCAGCTCCGCGCAGCCGTACGCCGACTGCCAGGCCGCCCAGGCCAGTTGCGGATCCGGGGCGGCCACACCGGTCGCCGCCGTCAGCTCCGCCACCAGCGACGCCCACCGCTCCGGGCACTGGGACAGCACCGCGATCCGGGCCCGCACGTCCGCGCTGCGCTTGGTGTCGTGCGTGGTCAGGACCGTACCGGTGGCGGGCCAGTCGCGCGCGATCCGCGCCGCGAACGCGTGGAACTCCTCCGGCGACACCGCGGGCCGCCCCGGGTCCCCGCCCACCTCGGTGGCCGAGATCAGCGGGACGTACCGGTAGAACGCCGTGTCCTCCTCCGACTTGGCGTGCAGCGCGGACGCGGTCTGCGCGAACCGGGCACAGAACGCCGCCTGTTCCTCCCCGTCGCCGAGCCGCCCGAGCGCCAGATCCCGTACGACGTCGACGGCCGTCGCCTCCTCCGGGACGGAGAACACCGCCTTCGCGTCCCGTACCGCCTCGTCGGTCAGCGTCCCCTCGGCGAACCGCGTCGGCGGTTCGCCCGCCGTGACGTACAGGCGGTAGACCGGGATCCGCACCAGCAGCTCCCGGACCGCCGTCCGCAGCGCCCAGGGCGCGTGGTCGCGCAACGCGGGGTCCCGGCCGCAGATCCCGGCCGCGAGCCGGGTCAGCCACGCGGTCTCGGCGGCCAGCTCATGCGTCACCACCCGGTACGCGGCCCGGCGCACCGTCGCCGCCCAGTCGCCGCCCCGGTCGCCGGGCGGGCCCGCGAACTCCCGGTAGCGGCCGAGCAGCTCCGCCGCGCCGGACGGGTCGGTGAACAGCCCGTCGATCCGGTGCAGCGCGTCGTACCCGGTGGTGCCCGCGACCGCCCACTCCGCCGGGAGCCGCTCGTCGCCGGTGAGGATCTTCTCCACCACCGTCCACCGGCCGCCGGTGGCCTCGTTCAGCCGCTCCAGATAGGCGGCGGGCGCGGCGAGGCCGTCGGGATGGTCGACGCGCAGCCCGTCGAGCACCCCGTCGCGGAGCAGGTCGAGGACCTTGGCGTGCGTGGCGTCGAAGACCTCCGGGTGTTCGACGCGGACCCCGATCAGCTCGGAGACGGTGAAGAACCGCCGGTAGTTCAGCTCGGTACGGGCCAGGCGCCACCAGCCGAGCCGGTAGTGCTGGGCGTCCAGCAGCTCCGGCAGGGGAAGGCCCGCCGTCCCGGCGCGCAACGGGAACGCCAGCTCGCCGTGGCGCAGCACCTCCCCGTCCACCGTCAGGCGCTCCAGCTCTCCGCCGAGCGGCCCGGCGAGCACCGGCAGCAGCACCCGGCCCCCGCCGGCCGCCCAGTCGATGTCGAACCAGCGTGCGGACGGGGAGGACGGGCCCTCACGCAGCACGTCCCACAGCCGCCGGTTGTGCCGGGGCGAGGCCGCCATGTGGTTGGGCACGATGTCCAGGACGAGGCCGAGCCCGTGCTCCCGGGCGGCCGAGGCCAGCGAGCGCAGCCCCTCCTCCCCGCCCAGCTCGGCCCGGACGCGGCTGTGGTCGACCACGTCGTAGCCGTGCGGGGAGCCGGGGACCGCCTCCAGGACGGGCGACAGGTGGAGGTGCGAGACGCCGAGCGCGGCGAGGTACGGCACGGCCTTCTCGGCGGCGGCGAACGGAAAGTCGGGCTGGAGCTGAAGCCGGTACGTGGCGGTGGGCGTCATGGACTCCTACGTACCCCGCCCGGGACGATCCGTGTCACCCCGGGCGGAACACTCACTCCCGCTCCCGGCCCGTCCGGCCTCAGGCGGACCGCTTCAGCACGGTCAGGCTGCGCCCGATCAGCGTGACCCGTTCGCCCTCGGCGACCTTCGGTCCCGCCCCCGGCTCCACCCCCTCCGGCCGCGCGGTGTCGACGACGACCTGCCACTGCTCCCCGTGGCCGACCGGGACGGCGAACTCCAGCGTCTCGGCGCTCGCGTTGAACATCAGGAGGAACGAGTCGTCGGAGATCCGCTCGCCGCGCGGCCCCGGCTCAGAGATCGCGTGCCCGTTCAGGAACACGGTCATCGCCTTGGCGTGGGCCGCCTGCCAGTCCCGCTGCGTCATCTCCTCGCCCTCCGGGGTGAACCAGGCGATGTCGGAGAGCTCGTCGTGGGTGCCCTCCACCGGCCGCCCGTGGAAGAAGCGGCGGCGCCGGAAGACGGGGTGGTCCCGGCGCAGCCACACCATCGCCCGGGTGAACTCCAGCAGCGTCGAGGAGGGGGCGTCGGCCTTCCCGTCCGGATCGGGCCAGTGCACCCAGGCCAGCTCGTTGTCCTGGCAGTAGGCGTTGTTGTTGCCGTGCTGCGTACGGGCGAACTCGTCGCCGTGGCTCAGCATCGGCACGCCCTGCGAGAGCATCAGCGTGGCGATGAAGTTCCGCATCTGGCGGGCCCGCAGCTCCAGGACCTCCGGATCATCGGTCTCGCCCTCCGCGCCGCAGTTCCAGGACCGGTTGTGGCTCTCGCCGTCCCGGTTCTCCTCGCCGTTGGCGTCGTTGCGCTTGTCGTTGTACGAGACGAGGTCGTGCAGGGTGAAGCCGTCGTGGCAGGTGGTGAAGTTGATCGAGGCGAGTGGCCGGCGGCCGTCGTCCTGGTAGAGGTCGGAGGAGCCGGTGAGCCGCCCGGCGAACTCCGCCAGGGTGCGCGGCTCACCCCGCCACAGATCGCGGACCGTGTCGCGGTACTTGCCGTTCCACTCGGTCCACAGCGGCGGGAAGTTGCCCACCTGGTAGCCGCCCTCGCCGACGTCCCACGGTTCGGCGATCAGCTTCACCTGGCTGACCACCGGGTCCTGCTGCACCAGGTCGAAGAACGAGGAGAGCCGGTCCACCTCGTGGAACTGCCGGGCGAGCGTCGCCGCGAGGTCGAAGCGGAAGCCGTCCACATGCATCTCGGTCACCCAGTACCGCAGCGAGTCCATGATCATCTGGAGGACGTGCGGGGACCGCATGAGCAGGGAGTTCCCGGTGCCCGTGGTGTCCATGTAGTAGCGCTGGTCGTCGGTGAGCCGGTAGTAGGAGGCGTTGTCGAGGCCGCGGAAGGAGAGCGTCGGGCCGAGGTGGTTGCCCTCGGCCGTGTGGTTGTAGACCACGTCGAGGATGACCTCGATGCCCGCCTGGTGCAGCGCCTTCACCGCCTGCTTGAACTCCAGCACCTGCTCGCCGCGGTCGCCCCAGGAGGCGTACGTGTTGTGCGGGGCGAAGAAGCCGATGGTGTTGTAGCCCCAGTAGTTGGCGAGCCCCATGTCCGAAAGCCGGTGGTCCTGCACGAACTGGTGAACGGGCATCAGCTCGATCGCGGTGACGCCCAGTTCGGTCAGATGGGCGATCACCTCCGGGTGGGCGAGGCCCGCGTACGTGCCGCGCAGCTCGGGCGGAAGCCCCGGGTGCAGCATCGTCAGGCCCTTCACATGGGCCTCGTAGATCACCGTGCGGTGGTAGTCCGTCCGGGGACGGCGGTCGTCGCCCCAGTCGAAGTACGGGTTGACCACCACCGAGCTCATAGTGTGGGGGGCCGAGTCGAGGTCGTTGCGGGCGTCCGGCCTGCCGAACGGATAGCCGTACACCTCCTCGCCCCACTGGATCTTTCCGGCCACCGCACGGGCGTACGGGTCCAACAGCAGTTTCGCGGAGTTGCACCGCTGCCCGCGCTGGGGTTCGTAGGGGCCGTGCACCCGGAAGCCGTACCGCTGACCCGGCATCACCCCGGGCAGATAGGCGTGGCGCACGAAGGCGTCGGTCTCGCGGAGCTCCACCGCCGTCTCCGAACCGTCGTCGTGCAACAGGCACAGTTCGATCCGGTGGGCGGCCTCGGAGAAGACCGCGAAGTTGGTGCCGGCGCCGTCGTACGTGGCGCCGAGGGGGTAAGCGTGTCCCGGCCAGACCTGCATGATGAAGACTCTTCCCACTTCTGATCCGGGTGCGGTGGTTTTCCTCGGCCCGATACTTCCCGAATACTCCCCGAAAACACGGTGCTCACCTAGGACGTCGCCCGGTGCGGCCGGGTCCCGTCGCCGGACCAGGACCGCACCGGTCAACTTCGGACACTCCCGTGCCGCCCCGGACGCGCTTCCGGACCCCGTCGCCCGGCGGGCGTCCGGTTCCCGCCCCGGGGCAGGGGCCCGAATCACTATGAATCAGCTCACTCCACCCGATCTCGCCGCAAGGAACAAGCCGTGTACACAGGGGAGTTGAGAAAGTCGCCTGCGCATCGGGCTGCGTCGGATCACGGTCCCGGAGTACCCTTCCTTGATCGTTGGGTGGGGGAGTGGAAGGCGGTACGCGGGTGAGCTCGGGAGGGTTCGAGCTGCCCCCAGGTGACGCAGGTCACGAGGGGGAATCGACCGATGCCCCGCCCGGGGCGGTGTCCCTCGCGCAGCCCATGGAGATCGGCGCCGAGCTGGACTGGGGCTCGGAGGCCTGGAACGAGGTGCGCACCCGGGCCCAGCGGGCCGGACGCGCCTACATTTGGCTGAATCTGGTCGAACAACGTCTGCGGGCCGTCGTCGCCGCGGTGCTCCGGCCGATCTACGAGCCCGTGCACGGCGAGGAGTGGGTGGTGGCCGCGGCGGGACCGGCCGGGCAGGAGTGGGTGCAGCGCGCCGTCGCCGTACGCGAGGTCTCGCGCCGCAAGGGCTATCTGCTGGACCCGGCCGACGACAACGTCCTCAGCTTCCTGACGCTGCCGCAGCTGCGTGAACTGATGGTCCAGCACTGGCCCTGTTTCGAGCCGTACTTCGACGACCGGCGCGACGTCGAGCTGGCCCTGGACGAGCTGGAGGTCGCGCGCAACGTCGTCTCCCGCAACCGCGCGCTGAACGAAGCGGTCCTCGCCCAGGCGGAGCGCGCCTCCGCCCGGCTCCTGGACATCCTCGGCAGCGGGGCGGGGGTGCCCTCCGCGGACCGGCTGCCGGTGGACGCGGTGGAGGAGCTGGTCGGCGACCGGTACGCGGACGTGGTCTCCGTCCACCCCGACCGGGTCCGGCTCCAGCGCCAGCTGCCCGCCGAGGACCTCTTCGGCGGGGCACGGCGGCTCGACGCCATCGGTATAGGGCTCAACCTGCTCGTACAGAACTTCTCCGGCCGCCGGCTCGTCCGGCTCGCCGAATCGGGCTGCCGGGTCCGGCTGCTGTTCATCAACCCGGCCAGCAGCGCGGTGCGCCGCCGGGAGCGGGAACTCGGCCTCAAGAAGGGCGAGCTGAGCCGTTCGGTGGAGATGAACATCCTGCACATGCGCCGGGTGCGCTCCAAGCTCCGCGACCCGGGCGCGTTCGAGATCCAGGTCTTCGACGAGACCCCGCGCTTCACCGCCTACCTGGTGGACGGTGACGGCCCGGACGCCGTGGGCGTCGTCCAGCCCTATCTGCGGCGGGCCCGGGGCATGGAGGCGCCCGTCCTGGTGCTGCGCGGCGGGGGCCGGCGGACGGTGGTGCGGGCGGGGCAGGACAGCGAGCACGGCCTGTTCGAGACATACCGCGAGGAGTTCGAATCGGTCTGGACGGACTCCCGGCCGGTCTCCTGAACCAGCGGGCCGGCCCGCTTTCCCGCCGGCCCTGACAGGCCCGCCCGGTTCCCGCCGGCCCTGGCAGGCCCGCCCGGTTCCCGTCACGGGCCCGCCTTGCTCTCCTCACCGGGGCCCGCTCGGTTCCCCGACGGGCCCGCTCGGGTCTCCCGACGGCTCCACCCGGCTCTCCTCACCGGCCCGCCCGGCCTTCTGACGGGCCGTGGCCGGTCGTGGCCCTCCCCGGGGCTCTGTCAGTGGTCCGTGCGAAGGTGGTCAGCACATGGGGGAGCGCACCACGAAGGAGGTATCGGGATGAGCTGGCACCGGGGAACACTGGTCGGCTTCGACCTGGAGACGACGGGGACCGACGTCGAGAACGACCGCATCGTCACCGCCGCACTGGTCCGGCTGGACGCGGACGGGACGGTCGCCGAGCAGCGGACCTGGCTGCTCGACCCGGGAGTCGCGATACCCGAACAGGCCTCGGCGATCCACGGCATCGGCACCGACCACGCCCGCACGCACGGGTCGCGGGCCGCCCCGGCGGTCGAGGAGATCGCCCACGCGGTCGCCGAAGTGCTGCGCTCGGGCGTCCCGCTGGTGGTGATGAACGCCCGCTACGACCTCTCGCTGCTGGACCGCGAGTGCCGCAGGCACGGGCTGGCGTCGGTCGACGAGCGGGTCGGCGGAGCGCCCTCGCCGGTCATCGACCCGCTGGTGATCGACAAGCACGTCGACAAGTACCGCCGGGGCAAGCGGGCCCTCCAAGCACTGTGCGACCACTACGGGGTCACCCTCGACGGAGCCCACGAGGCGAGCGCCGACGCGGTGGCCGCCGTGCGCGTGGTGCGCCGGATGGGGGAGCGGCACCGCCCCGTCGGCACCCTGCCGCCCGCCGAACTGCACGCCCTTCAGGTCCGGGCGGCCGCCGAGCAGTCGGTATCGCTCCAGGCCTATCTGCGCCGCTCGGACCCGACGGCCGTGGTCGAGGCGTCCTGGCCGGTGATCCCGCGCAGCCGCTGAGCCGGGGCGGGCGGGACGCGGAAGTCGGCGCCGGGGGGTCGTTCAGAGCTTGCCGAAGATCACTCCACGCCAGGTCCAGCCCGACTTCAGAGTGGTGTTCCGCAGGGGGCCCGTCAGCTGCGCGCTGTCGAAGCTGAACGACTCGGTCGCTTCGAGGCGGCCGTTCTCCCCCCGCTGGAGCGTGTACTGGCGGGAGATGGTCCTGCCCGCGCCGCGCGTGTACGTCGCCGACGTCTGGAGCCGCGGAGGATTCCCGACGCGGGTGACTTCCCAACTCTCCTCGACCGCACGCACCTCGGGGACGTCCTCGGCCAGCCGCATCCGGATCCGGATGGCGTGCGTCAGCCGGGACTGGACGAAGATGTGCTGCCAGGCGGGCTCGGAGATCCGCCACTCCGCCACCAGATCGGCGCCGTGCGCCGCGCCGTCGCTGATGATGTAAGGGACGTCCGGCCCATTGAGACCGAGGAGGGCCGTCCGCAACTCCCCGGCCGGTCGTGGCACCGCCCCGGCCTCGGGGCGCTTGGTTCCGGTCAGCTTGTCGAAGAATCCCATGAGGCCAACCTAGAGAGGGGCCGGACCGGCGGTGCGAGGAGGGCCGTTCCGGCGGACACCCCACGAAGAGGCCCTCACGATCGGGGAGGTGTTGAGTGCCCGCTCCGCCCTCCGGCTAGAGCAGCACGACTCCGAGCACGAGTACAGCGGCCAGCGCACTGAGGCCCTGGACCAGGGTGGCCGCCGTGTGCGCCCGGTACGCGGTCTTGACGTCCATTCCGGAGAACTGGGTGACGACCCAGAAGTACGAGTCGTTGACATGGCTCACCACCATGGCGCCGGCGCCGATCGCCAGCACCGCCATCACCTGGCCGATGGGGATCGAGCCGAGCGTTCCGTCCAGGCCCAGCGTGGGCAGCAGCGGGTGGGCGAGGGTGGAGGTGATGATGAGCGCGGCGGTGCTGCTGCCCTGCGCGGTCTTGAGGAGCGCCGCGATCCCGAACAGCACCAGGAGGGCGGTCACTCCCTTCAGCGCCGAGCCGTCCCCGATGAGGGTGCCGATGTAGTCGGCCAGCGGAGTGCCCTTGATCACCGCGCCGAACGCGCCGCCTGCTCCGGTGATGACGAGAATCGGCGCCGCGTCGACCAGGCCCTCGGCGACCCAGGTGGTGAGCGCCTTGGCGTCCCGCCGCGGCGGGAGCAGCGCGAGTGCCAGGACGACACCGATCAGCAGCGCGTTCACCGGTGAGCCCAGGTCCGTGAGCAGAGCTCCGAGGGCGCCGTCGACGAGCGTGGAGTCACCCGAGGGGAAGGCCGCGACCGAGCCGGTGGCCATCAGAACGATCGGGACGAGGATCGGAGCCAGCGCCCGGCCGAGTCCCGGCAGCCGCTCGAACTGCTCCTTGTACTCCTCGAAGGACTCCTCGACGTCGGGCAGCGAACTCCGCAGGTCCTGGGTGCGACGCAGGGCCCAGAGCAGTCCGGCCAGCGCGGCGACCAACGAGACCGGGATGCTGAAGAGGATGACCCACACCAGGCCGTCCGACCCGATGCCCACGTTCCCCGCTGCGGCGATGGGACCCGGCGTGGGCGGTACGAAGGTGTGCGACGCGTACAGACCGGTGGCCAGCGCCGTGCCCAGGACGACCGGGTTCTTGCCGGTCCTGCGGGCGATCGACCGCTGGAGCGGGGACAGCACCACATAGCCGGAGTCGCAGAACACGGGAATGGAGACGACCCAGCCCATGACCGACATAGCGAGCGCCGGATGCCGTTTGCCCACGACCTTGAGCACGGCCTCGGCGAGGGTGACCGCCGCACCCGTGCGCTCCAGGACCTTGCCGATGATCGTCCCGAAGAGAATCACCAGGCCGATGCCGGCCAGAATGGAGCCGAACCCCTCGGCGATGGTGGCTCCGAGGTCGTCGACGAAGGGTTTGTCCGCCCCGGTCGCCGAGCCGATGCCCATCGCCGCGAGACCGAAGCCGTACGTGGCGATGACGATGGCCAGGAAGGGGTGCAGCCGGAACCGGCCGCACAGAACGATGATCAAGACGATGCTTGCCGCGAGGGCGACGAGCAGGGACGGTCCTGCGGTGCTCATGGGACTCCTTGGGTGAAAACCGGAACGCTCGGGAAACGAACGGTCCGTGAGAGCACTGTAGGAATCGCCCCACTCGTGGGACATCGGCTCGGCAGACGAACTTCCCCCGGTCCTGGCCGGGCGTCTCTGTGCATGTGCACAAGCGCCCGCGGAAAGAACCTCGCCATCCCGGTCACTCCGGCTCGGACAGCTCCTGCAAGTGCAGCGCGACCTGGAGGACCACCGCGTCCTGGAAGGCACGAGGGTCCCGGCCGGTGAGGTGCTCCACGCGTCCGAGGCGGTAGGCCAGCGTGTTGCGGTGGACGTTCAGAGCGGTCGCGGCGTCGCCCACGTTCCGGTCGTGCGTGAAGTACACCCGCAGGGTGTGGCGCAGCTCCTCGGGCAGCGCCCCCACGATGCGTGCCGCCGCACCGCGCCGGGTCCCGGGGTCGAGCCTGGCGAGGAGGACCGGCAGCTCCAGACTCGACAGGTGCACCACACCGCGCAGCCGCCGCCGCAGCGCGAACCCGGCCTGCGCGGCCCGTTCGAGGAGCGTCGGGAAGTCATCGGCGCGCCCCGCGTCCAGGAATCCGATGTCGCTCTCCGCCCGGCACAGCAGCGCGATCCGGTGCCGCAGCCCGATTCCGGCGGACCCGCCGGCCACCACCCAGAGGACGCCGTTCGTGTCCGGCGCGATGATGGTGGCGGCCTCGTCCGCCTCCAGTCGGCGGTACCGCTCCGCGGGGTCCTCCGGGTCGCCCAGGGGGTCGCGGCCGGGCCGTGACGTCACCCCGTCGACCACGAACAGGTGGTACGGAGGCTCCACCCGGCAGCCCGCGAGCTGCTGCCGCTGCCGCCAGCCCGCCCCGGTCAGACCCCCGGTGCGCAGGTCCTCGATCAGCTGCAACCGCACGCGGTGGCGCCAGCCGGCCTCTCCGAGGAACGCCTGCTGGGCGACCATGAGCTCGGCCATCCTCGCGATGGCCCGGGCGATCTCGCCCACACTCGCGGGGTCGCCGCTCACCCCGACGACGCCCACGATCTCGTCGCCGAGCCGCAACGGCAGATTGACTCCGGCGAGCGTCCCCGTCAGGGCGTGCGCCTCTTCGCTGGTGACGGCGAAGAGGCGCCCCGTCCGCAGCACACGCAGCGCGCCCTCGTGAAGACTGCCCACCCTGGACCGGTCGCTGCTGGCGATGATGATGCCGTGACCATCCATGACGTTCACCCGGACGCCGAGCCGATCGACGATGTCGCCCACGATGGCCTGAGCCGCTACGCCGTCCATCATCCGATCCTCCCGTCGCCGCCCCGACCGGCACCGGCATCAACGCCGGAACCGACCCCGGCATCGGCACCGGAACCGACACCGGAACCACGGGAGTCGTCGAGCGCTAGAACGGATACCACCGAACCGCCGCGTCCCCCTCGCGCAGCGAGGCCACCCGGCGGCGGAATTCGGCGAGCGCCCTCGGGTTGGCCGGGGCGTGCTGGGCGACCCAGGCGCAGCTGGCCGTCTCCCGGGCGCCGCGCAGCACCGCGCACCCCTCCCACTCCCGGACGTCCCAGCCGTACGCGGACGTGAAGGCGTCGTACGCCGCCGGGTCGAGGCCGTAGCGGTCGCGGGAGAGGGCGAGGACGACCAGGTCGTGCTCGCGCAGATCGGCGGAGAACGTCTCCAGGTCGACCAGGACCGGGCCGTCGGGCCCGACGTGGACGTTGCGCGGGAGCGCGTCGCCGTGGATCGGTCCCGGCGGCAGCTGCGGAACGAGCGCGGCGGACGCGGCCGCGAAGCCGTCGCGGCGCCGGCGGAGGTAGTCGGCGTCCGCCGGGTCGATCGCCTCTCCCGCCAGACTCAGCCAGCGCTCCACGCCGCCCAGCAGCTCGCGGCGCGGCAGGGTGAAGCCGGCCGGGGCGGGCAGCGCGTGCACCAGGGAGAGCAGCGGTGCGAGGTCGCGCGGCTCGGCGGGGCGTACGGGGTCGGGGAGCCGGTGCCACAGCGTCACGGGGTGGCCCTCGACCAGGCGTGGCCCGCGCTCGGCCGCGCGGACGGCCGGGACGCCGGACGCGGCGAGCCAGTCGGCGAGGGCCACCTCCCGCTCCGCCCGCTCGCGCAGCTCGGGATGGCCGGTGGCGTCCCGGCCGACCTTGATCACCAGGTCGCCGGCGGCGAAGACCGCGTTCTCGCCCAGCGCGAGCAGCTCCGCCGCGCCGGGGAAGCCGGCGGCCGTCAGCACCTCGCGCGCTCGCATCTCGTCCATGGGTGCGATTTTGCATCCCCGCAGGCCACCTTGACGAACCGATGACCCGTCAGCACGATGACGGAGGCCTCCCGGGCAGGAGGAACGGGATGAAGTCCGTCTCAGGCACATCAGGGAGATACGGGGCAAAGGGGTCTACTTCGTGACATCGGTGACCGCGGCGAAGCGGTCCGGACCGGACGGCCCGCACAGCGGGCGCAACGGACCGGACGGGCAGGGCGGACGCGGCGGACGTGCGGGGGGCTCCGGCCGGCCGGGACGGCCGGGCCGTCCGGAACGAAAGGCGTTCGGGGACCGGGCCGCCTGGTTCCTGGTGCTCCCCGCGCTCATCCCGATCCTGCTCCTCAGCGTCGGACCGCTCCTCTACGGCATCTCTCTCGCCTTCACCGACGCGCAGTCCGGCCGCACCCGCTCCACCCAGTGGACCGGCACCCTGAACTTCCAGGACCTGCTGCACGACACCCTGTTCTGGGACTCGTTCCGGATCGGCCTGCTCTGGGCGGTCGGCGTCACCGTCCCGCAGTTCCTCCTGGCGCTCGGCCTCGCCCTGCTGCTCAACCAGAACCTGCGGATGCGCTGGCTGGCCCGGGCGCTGGCGATCATCCCCTGGGCGATGCCCGAGGTCGTCGTCGGCATCATGTGGCGGCTCGTCTACAACCCGGACGCGGGCATCCTCAACGAGACCATCCGCGACCTCGGACTCGGTGACGGCCGGGACTGGCTCACCGGCCTCGCCACCGCGCTGCCCGCCGTGATCCTCGTCGGCATCTGGGCGGGCATGCCCCAGACCACCGTGGCCCTGCTCGCCGGACTCCAGAACACCCCGCGCGAACTCCACGAGGCGGCCGCCCTGGACGGAGCGGGCGCGTGGCGCCGTTTCCGTACCGTCACCTGGCCGGCGCTGAAACCGATCGCGCTCGCGATCTCCGCGCTCAACCTGATCTGGAACTTCAACTCCTTCGCCCTGGTCTACGTCCTGACCAGCGGCGGACCCGGCGGCCGGACCCGGCTGCCGATGCTCTTCGCCTACGAGGAGGCCTTCCGCTACGGACAGTTCGGCTACGCCGCGGCGATGGGCTGTGTGATGGTCGCGGTGATCTCCGTGCTCCTCGCCCTCTACCTCGTCGGCCGGCTCAGGGGAGGCGAGGACCGATGAGGCGAGGACCGATGAGGAGCGGACCGATGTCGCGCGGACCGATGAGGCGGAAGCCGGCGGGGGCCGGGCCCGCGAGACGTGGGCCGGCGGGGCGGGAGTCGACCGGGCTGCGCACCAGCACGCCCGCGCGGGCCGCTCAGTACCTGGCGCTCCTGGCGTACCTGGTCTTCCTCGCGTTCCCGTTCGTGTGGCTGATCTCGACCGCCTTCAAACCCGCCCGCGAACTGGGCTCGCTCCACCCCACCTGGATCCCCGAGCAGCCCACCCTGGACAACTTCCGGCAGGCCTTCGACGAGCAGCCGCTGCTCCAGGCCGCCGCCAACTCCCTGATCGCCGCCGTCGGCGCGGCCGTGATCGCCGTCGTGATCGCCACCCCGATGGCCTATGTGATGGCCCGCCACCGGGGCCGGCTCGCCACCGCCGCGACCGGCTGGGTGGTCGTCAGCCAGGCGTTCCCGTTCGTCCTGGTGATCATCCCGCTCTTCCTGATCCTGAAGAACCTGCACCTGATCAACACCCTCTGGGGGCTGATCCTGGTCTACGTCGTCTGGTCGCTGCCCTTCGCGCTGTGGATGCTCGCCGGATACGTACGGGCCGTGCCGACCGAGCTGGAGGAGGCCGCCGCCGTCGACGGGGCGGGCCGGGTGCGGACGCTCGTCTCGGTCGTGGCCCCGCTGCTCGCCCCGGGGATCGTCGCCACCGCGCTGTTCGCGTTCATCACCGCATGGAACGAGTTCTTCTTCGCGCTCGTCCTGCTCAAGACCCCGGAGAAGCAGACCTTGCCGGTCGTCCTCACCCACTTCCTCGGCGCGGAGGGCGTGGCCGACCTCGGCCCGCTCGCCGCCGCCGCCTTCCTCGCCACGCTCCCCTCCCTCGTCCTCTTCGCCCTCATCCAGCGGCGGATCACCGGCGGGATGACGGCCGGGGCGGTGAAGAGCTGATGCGCGGCGCGGCCCGGCGGGCGGCGACCGCCGTCGCCGTACTGGCCCTGCTGCTCACCGGCTGCTCCGGCGACGGCGACGACGGGCGGGACGCGGACGGCACGATCCGGCTCCGGTTCCAGTCGCTGGCCTGGCAGAAGGAGTCCGTCGACGCCAACAAGCAACTGGTGAAGGAGTGGAACGCGGCCCACCCCGACATCCAGGTCGACTACGTACAGGGCAGCTGGGACAGCGTCCACGACCAGCTGCTCACCTCCTTCGAGGGCGGCGAGGCCCCCGACGTCATCCACGACGCCTCCGACGACCTGGCCGACTTCGCGTACGGGGGCTACCTCGCCGACCTGCGCCCCCTCCTCCCCGACCGGCTCAAGGCCGACATCCCCGAACAGTCCTGGCGCACCACCACGTTCGGCGAGGGCGTCCACGGGGTGCCCTTCCTTCAGGAGCCCCGGGTCCTGATCGCCAACACGGAGCTGCTGAAGGCGTCGGGCGCGCGGATTCCGACCCCGGAGCACCCCTGGAGCTGGGAGGAGTTCCGGGAGGTCACCGACGAGCTGACGGGCCAGGGGCGGTACGGGGTCGCCTGGCCGCTGAAGGAGCCGGTCTCCGTCACCCTCAACCTGGGGCTGTCCGGCGGCGGACAGCTCTTCCACCGCGACGACGACGGCAAGGCGGTCCTGCGCTTCGAGCAGGGTGACGGTGTGGTGACCGGCACCATCCGCGACCAGGTCAACACCGACGGCAGCGCCGCCCGCGGCGCGCTGGGCATGGGCGGGTCGGACGCGCTCCCCGGGTTCTTCGGCGGCAAGTACGCGATGCTCCCGCTCGGCTTCTCCTACCGCCAGCAGATCATTCAGCAGGCGCCCGAGGGGTTCGACTGGACGGTGCTGCCGATGCCCGCGGGCGCGGGCGGCGCGGTCCAGGGCGTGAGCCCGCAGACGCTGTCGGTCGCCGAGGAGAGCCCGCACAAGAAGGAGGCCGTCGCGTTCATCGACTTCCTGCTGCGCCCGCCGAACATGGTGCGCCTCGCCCGGGGCGACTGGATGCTGCCCACCGGCACCCAGGCCCTGGCCGACCCGTCGCTGAGCACGACCGAGCACGGCTGGGCCGTCGGCACCGCGCTCGCGCGGGGGCTGCGGCCGGCGCCCGCCCAGTCGGTGCGCGGCTACCCGGAGTGGAAGGACAAGGTGGCCACCCCCGCCCTCCAGGAGTACTACAGCGGCGCGATCGACACCGACGAGCTGCGGAAACGGCTGGTGGACGACGGAAACCGGGTGCTGGCCCGCTACCAGCGCTGATCCCGGCCGGGAAAGAGGTTGTACGAGACGTCTCGTCTCGCTTACGGTGTGCGGCATGACGGAATCCCCGCGTGCCCACATCGCCATGTTCTCCATCGCCGCCCACGGACATGTGAACCCGAGCCTCGACGTCATCCGCGAACTCGTCGACCGTGGACACCGCGTCAGCTACGCCATCCCGGCCTCCTTCGCCGAGAAGGTCGCCGCCACCGGCGCCCGGCCGGTGATCTACACCTCGACCCTGCCGACCGACGACGACCCCGACGCCTGGGGCACCGAACTGATCGACAACATCGAACCCTTCCTCGACGACGCGCTCCAGGCGTTCCCGCAGCTCGCCGAGGCCTTCGCGGGCGACGAGCCCGACCTCGTCCTGCACGACATCACCTCCTACCCCGCCCGGGTCCTCGCCCACCGCTGGGGCGTCCCCGCCGTCTCCCTCTGGCCCAACCTGGTCCCCTGGGACGGATACGAGCAGGAGGTCGGCGAGCCGATGACCGCCGAGCTGAAGCAGACCGACCGCGGCAAGGCGTACTACGCGCGCTTCGACGACTGGCTCGCCGAGAACGGCCTCGGCCATGTCCCCAGCGACGACTTCGTGGCCCGCCCGCGCTTCGGCATCGTCCTGATCCCCGAGGCGCTCCAGCCGAACGCGGACCGGGTCAACCGCGAGATGTACACCTTCGTCGGGGCCTGTCAGGGCGACCGCGCGGACCAGGGGGAGTGGGCCCGGCCGGCCGGGGCCGAGAAGGTGCTGCTGGTGTCGCTGGGCTCCTCCTTCACCAAGCAGCCCGCGTTCTACCGGGAGTGCGTCGAGGCCTTCGGTGGCCTGCCCGGCTGGCACGTGGTGCTCCAGATCGGCAGCCACGTCGACCCCGCCGAACTCGGAGACGTACCGGGCAATGTGGAGGTCCGCACCTGGGTGCCGCAACTGGCCGTCCTCAAGCAGGCCGACGCCTTCATCACCCACGCCGGCGCGGGCGGGAGCCAGGAGGGGCTCGCCACCGGCACCCCGATGGTCGCCGTCCCCCAGGCCGTCGACCAGTTCGGCAACGCGGACATGCTCCAGTCGCTGGGGGTGGCCCGGCACCTCCCGATGGACGAGGCCGACGCCGCGAGCCTGCGCGAGGCCGTGCTCGCCCTGGTGGACGACCCCGAAGTGGCCGCCCGGTGTGGGCGGCTGAGCGAGCAGATGGCGCGGGAGGGCGGCACCCAGCGGGCCGCCGACCTCATCGAGGCCGAACTGTCGCGCTGAGCGGAACCGCCTGAGCGCTATCCGGACGTTCTCCGTCCCGCCCCGACTGCCGCGACCAGCGGTTCTCCGGGGCGGGACGTCCGTGTTCCGGCTCTGTGAAGCCCCTGTCGCGCAGGATCCGGTCGGCGCATCTGCACGCACGCCCTCGCGATTTCACACCAGGGGCCGGGTGTTCACCCCTCTCGCGCACACCTTCACGGACCTTCACGGGCCTTCACGTCCGGTCACTCCCGCCCCACAGGCCCCGGCGACCCCCCGGCGGCGGCCGGACGGCCGGTGTCCGACGCTTCAAGTACGGCTCTGAACAGGCGTTATGCGAGGCGGTGCGCGCTCGCGGGGTAGACCCGGGCCGGTCGATCCGGGCGGCCGGGACAGCGGTCGGCGCTCCGCGGCCGTGGTGACCAGCCATGGCCGAATTCCTCTTACGGAACCTTGTTGAGCAGGTCGCACCCTCCTGGGGGCCTTGATCTGTGCTCGTCAATCGGTCAGGGTTTCGAGCCAGCCCCCGGAGATCTTCCGGCCGAGGGCCAATCCCCCCACAGAGTTTGACGAGGAGACCCCTCTTCATGGCCAAGCACCAGCGCACCCGTCGCATGAAGCTGACCGCCGCGATCACCGCCGTGGCGGCCGCCGCCGGAGTCACCCTTCTCGGCACCTCGTACGCCGGAGCCGCACCGGCTCCCATGGGCACGGTCTACGGCGCGGACGCCGCGACCGCGGTGTCCGGCAGCTACATCGTGATGCTCGACGAGAAGAAGGCCGACAAGTCCGAGCTCGCGAAGGAGTACGGCGGCAAGCTCAAGCGCGCCTACTCCTCCACCATCAACGGCTTCTCCGCCAGCGGCCTTTCGGAGACCGAGGCCAAGCGTCTCGCCGCCGACCCGGCCGTCGCGAAGGTGGTGCAGAACAAGAAGTTCAGCATCGACGCCACCCAGGACAACCCGCCGTCGTGGGGTCTGGACCGGATCGACCAGACCGGGACCGCGGGCGACAACGCCTACACCTACCCGGACGCCGGCGGCGAGGGCGTCACCGCGTACGTCATCGACACCGGCGTCCGCGTCACCCACGAGGACTTCGAGGGCCGGGCCACCTCCGGCTTCGACGCCGTCGACAACGACGACGACGCCGACGACGGCAACGGGCACGGCACCCACGTGGCGGGCACCATAGCCGGGGCAGCACACGGCGTCGCCAAGAAGGCGGACATCGTGGCCGTCCGCGTCCTGGACGACAACGGCTCGGGCACCACCGAGCAGGTCATCGCCGGGATCGACTGGGTCGCCGCCAACGCCAAGGGCCCGTCCGTCGCCAACATGAGCCTCGGCGGCGGCGCCGACCCCGCCCTCGACGAGGCCGTCCAGAAGGCCATCGCCGCGGGCATCACCTTCGGCGTGGCCGCCGGCAACGAGTCCAGCGACGCAGGGCAGGGCTCGCCCTCCCGCGTCCCCGAGGCGATCACCGTCGCCTCGTCCACGGAGGCCGACGAGCAGTCGTCGTTCTCCAACTACGGGCCGGTCGTCGACATCTACGCCCCCGGCTCGGACATCACGTCCACCTGGAACGACAGCGACACCGGCACCAACACCATCTCCGGTACGTCCATGGCCACCCCGCACGTCGTCGGCGCGGCCGCCGTCTACCTGGCGGGGAACCAGGACGCGACCCCGGAGGCCGTCGCCACGGCGCTCACCGGGGGAGCCACCCCGGACGCCATCAGCAACGCCACCGAGGGCACGGCCAACAAGCTCCTCAAGGTCGTCGAGTAGTACCCCGGTTCCGACCGGACGCCGGGCGGCGGTGGTCACACCCCCGCCGCCCGGCCCCGCGCACAGTGGCCGCCGCGCTCTCCCCCACGGGGCGCGGCGGCCACGTCGTTGCCGGCCCGCCCGGCGATCGGCCGGGCCCCGCTCCCCGATCCGGCCAATCCGGCCGGATCCGCGTGTGAGGGCCTAGGGTGGGTGGCCATGACGACGACGTACGCGGCGCTGCTGCGGGGGATCAACGTGAGCGGCAGCAAGAGGGTCCCCATGCCCGAACTGCGCACCGTGCTCACCGAACTGGGCCACACCGGCATCGCCACCCATCTGCAGAGCGGCAACGCGGTCTTCCGGAGCGAGACCGACGACGAGGACGTGCTGGCCGCCGCCCTGGAGCAGGCCCTGCACCGGCGGTTCGGATTCGCCGTCGACTGCCTCGTCCGCGACGCCGGCTATCTCGCCGCCGTCGCCGAGGCCTGCCCCTTCCCCGCGGCCGAGCTGGAGGGCAAGCAACTCCACGTCACCTTCTTCGACCGGCCCGTGGACGCGGACCGCTTCGCGGGCCTGGAGGCCGGGGGCTTCCTGCCGGAGGAGTTCCGGCTGGGCGACCGCTGCCTGTACCTGTACGCCCCCGACGGGCTCGGCCGCTCCAAGCTGGCGGTCGCGCTGGGACGCCCCCGCCACGTCAAGGGCCTCACCGCCACCAGCCGCAACTGGAACACCGTGGCGAAACTCGTGGAGCTGACCCGTGGCTGAGCCGTCGCCCGCCGTGGCCGCGGCGATCGAGGGCGAGCTGCGCCTGCTGGACCCGGTGGTACGGGCCTCCCCCGAGCTCCTCGCCTCGCTGCTGCACCCCGAGTTCCGGGAGATCGGCACCACCGGCCGGCTCTGGACCCGGGAGACGATCATCGCCTCGCTCACCGCCGCCGACGCCCCGCGCCCCGGTCCGCTCACCGCCTCCCGCATGCGAGGGGCGCAGCTCTGCGCCGACCTGGTGCACCTCACCTTCGACACCGAGTCCAAGGGCGTCCACTCGCACCGCAGTTCCCTGTGGCGGCGGACCCCGCAGGGCTGGCGGCTCTACTTCCACCAGGCGACCCCGTTCGACGACGGCCCGCCCGGCAACCCCCTCGACGGCCCTTTCGCCGAGGTCTGATCGCTGATCGGCCGAGAGCCGCCCCCCCCGCCCCGAGACCTCAGGCCGACAGCGAGGCCCGCTCCGTCACCCGCGCCTCGTCGTACCGGTCCAGCAGCAGCCGCGCCAACTCGGGTGCGGGGCCCAGCACATCGGCCAGTACGTCAGCCCCGGCCGCCTCGGCGCCGGACGCGATGCGGTCGGGGAGCCGGCCGGGCGCGATGACGTACGGGGCCACCGCCACCCGGCGCACACCCTCGGCACGCAGCGCCCGTACGGCTCCCTCGGTGCTGGAGATGCCACCGGGACGAACAGCGGAGGCGAACGCAGGCCGCACGGCGCACCAACCGGTGTGCCGCAGCTCCCGCGCGATTTCAGCGATCACTGCGATCGCCTCCGGGTCTGTGGATCCCGCCGAGGCCAGGACGAGCCCGGTCCGGGGGATGTCGCCGGGACGGATCCCGGCCTCCCGCAGCCGCCGCCCCAGCGTGGCGTCGAGCAGCGGGGACGGGCCGAGCACGCCGGCCTGCCGGATGCGCAGCCGCGGCAGCCGGGCGCGGGCCTCGCGCAGGACCGCGGGGATGTCGGTCTTCGCGTGGAACGCCCGGGTGAGCAGCAGCGGAAGGGCGACGACCTCGTCCGTCCCCGCCGCCGCCAGGCGCTCCAGCACCCGGGGCACGGATGGGGCGTTGAACTCCAGGTACGCGGTCTCCACGCGCAGCCCCGGGCGCTCGGCCCGGAGCCGCTCGGTGAGCGCGTGCACGGTCGCGGCGTGCCGCGGGTCGCGGCTGCCGTGGGCGATGACGAGGAGCGTGGGGTGCGTCATGGGAGAGCTCAGTTCTTGACGAGGAGACCGCGGCTGCGCAGTACCCACCGCTCCAGCGGACTGAAGATGAGCAGGTCGATGGCGATGCCGACGAACAGGATGAGCAGGATCGAGAGGAAGATCCCGGGCATGTCGAAGTTGCTCCGGCCGTTCTCCAGCAACTGCCCCAACCCCAGCCCCAGTTCGGGGGAGGAGGCGATGATCTCGGCGGCCATCAGCGAGCGCCAGGAGAACGCCCAGCCCTGCTTGAGGCCCGCCAGATAGCCGGGCAGCGCCGCCGGGAGCACGATGTGCCAGGTCCCGCGCAGCCCGGTCGCGCCCAGCGTGCGGCCGGCCCGGAGGAACAGCGGCGGCACCTGGTCGACGCCGGAGACCAGCCCGTTGGCGATCGAGGGCACCGCGCCCAGCAGGATCACCGCGAACATCATCTGGTCGTTCAGCCCGAGCCAGATCACCGCCGGGGCCACCCACGCCACCGACGGCAGCGACTGGAGCCCGGACAGGATCGGGCCGATCGCGGCCCGGATCAGCTTCACCCGGGCGACCAGCAGCCCCAGCGGCGTACCGAGGGCGACCGCGAGCAGGAAGCCGAGCAGACCGCGCGAGACGCTGGTCCAGACGACGTCCAGCAGCGTGCCCTTGAGCCACATCTCCCGTGCGCTGTCCCATACGGCGGACGGCGGCGGCAGCTTGTAGACCTCCGTGACCTGGGCGCGGACCAGCAGTTCCCAGACCACCAGGACGAGCGCCACCGCCACGACCGGCGGCAGCACCTTGCGCAGCAGGACCTCGCGCACCGGGGTGCGGTTGATCTGCACCGCGTCCAGGGCGTCGAGCCCGGCCTCCAGGCCCGCCAGGTCGTCGGGCCTGGCGCCGCCCGGTCCGGCCGCCCCGTCCGGCCGCTTCCGGCTCGACGTGATGTCAGTGCTGGCCATGTCGGCGGATCTCCCCACGCAGTTCTTCGGTGATCTCGACGGACAGCTCCGCCACGGCGGTGTCCTCGATACGGCGCGGCTGCTCGATGTCGACCGTCCACTCCCGGGCGATCCGGCCCGGCCGGGACGAGAGCAGCACGACGCGCTGGGCGAGCCGCACGGCCTCGCGCACGTTGTGCGTGACGAAGAGGACCGAGGCGTTCGTCTCCCGCCAGATCCGGGTCAGCTCGTCGTGCAGCACATCGCGGGTGATGGCGTCGAGCGCGGCGAACGGCTCGTCCATCAGCAGCAGTTGACTGTCCTGGGCGAGGGCGCGGGCCATCGCGACGCGCTGCCGCATACCACCGGACAGCTCGTGCACCCGCTTGCCGTACGCCCCGCCGAGACGGACGAGTTCGAGCAGCCGTTCCGCCTCGGTGCGCCGCTCGGACTTGGGCACCCCGCGCAGCCGCAGGGCCAGTTCGATGTTCTTGCCCGCGGTCAGCCAGGGGAAGAGGGCGTGCTCCTGGAACATCAGGGCCGGCCGCCCGCCGGGGGTCTCGATGGACCCCTTGGACGGGCGGTCGAGTCCGGCCACCAGATTGAGCAGCGTCGACTTTCCGCACCCGGAGGCTCCCAGGAGGGTGACGAACTCGCCCGGAGCGACATCGAGCGTGATGTCGTCCAGGACGAGCTGCTGACCGGTGGGTCCGGCGAAGGACTTCGAGACGTGCGCGAGACGGGCGGCGTGCTCGACCGTCGTACGGTCCTCGGCCTTGGTGAGGGTGGTGGTCGCCATGGTCGTCACCTCCTGGGGATCCTTACGTCCTGGTACGGATGGGCGGGGTTACTTGACGCCGAGACCGGCGTCGGCGACCTCGGGCCGGCCCTCGGCCTTGAAGATCTTGTTCAGCGGGCCCAGGTCGTAGATGCCCCGGAGGTCGGGCTCCTTGAGCAGACCGGACTTGACCGAGTGCCCGGCCTGCGTCTTGAGCGTGGCGGCCAGCGGGTCGTCGGTGATCTCGATCGACTCCCACGCCGGGTCGAGGATCTCCTCGGGCAGCGGCTTGCCGCTCAGGTTCTCCAGCGCCTTGTTGGCGGACGCCTTGGCCTCGTCGGGGTTGGCGTTGATCCACTTGTTGGTGGCGACCGAACCCCTCAGCACCGCCTCGACCACGTCCGGGTGCTCGTCGAGGAACTTCTGCGACACGATGATGTTCGTGATCACGAACTTCCTGTCCGGCCACAGGTCCTTCTCGTCGAGGAGCACCTTCGCGCCCTCGGAGACCAGCTTGGACGCGGTCGGCTCGGGCACCCAGGCGCCGTCCAGGTCGCCGGACCTGTAGGCGTCGGGCGTCACCTTGTTGTCCGAGCGGACCACGGAGACGTCGCCCTTGCCGCTCTGGGCGTCGACCTGCCAGCCCTTCTCGGAGATCCAGTTGAGGAAGGCCACGTCCTGGGTGTTGCCGAGCTGCGGGGTGGCGATCTTCTTGCCCCTGAGGTCGTCCAGGGTCTTGATCCTGTCCGGGTTCACGACGAGCTTCACCCCGCCGGAGGCCGAACCGGAGATGATCCGCAGCCCCTTGCCCCGGGACTTGCTGAAGCCGTTGATGGAGGGGGAGGGGCCGATGAAGCCGATGTCGATGGACCCGGCGTTCAGCGCCTCGATCTCGGAGGGGCCCGCGTTGAAGGTCGTGGACTCGACTTGGGTGCCGCCCAGTTCCTTCTGGAAGGTGCCTTCCTGGATACCGACCAGGGCGGTGGCGTGCGTGAGGTTCGGGAAGTAGCCGATCTTCACGGTGTCGGAGGAGAGCTTCTTCCCCTGGGCGGAGACGTTCACCTTCCCGGCGTCGTCGTCCTCGGCCTGGGAGCCGTAGCCGCAGGCGGTGGCCGCCAGGGCGAGCAGCGGCAGCGCCGCGACGGCGGCGATGGAGCGGCGAACGGTGGAACGGGGGGCAGGCACGGGAGGCTTTCCTCTCGTTGGCCCGGCGCTCACGTCCCGCTGTCTGGGTCAGGGGGGCGTGGCCGGGAGGTCGGCAGGTCTTCGGCGGTACGGACGGTGCGGGTGGTGCGGAAGGGCGCGCGAGCGGTGCGCGTACGTCATCACGCACATCGCCCGACCCCGCCCTTACCGCTCCCGAGGGCGCCGCTGCCGACCCGGCCGCCCTCCTTCGCGAAGGTGGAGAAGAAGTCGGTGGCCATCAGAAGTCCCACTCGGCGCCGTCGTCGGCGGCCGGGGCGGCGGCTTCGGCGACCGCGGCGAACGCCGCGCCCGCCATGCCGGCGCTCAGCGTCGTCCCGTCCGCCGGGTCGATCAGCAGGAACGAGCCGGTTCGCCGGGAGTCCTCGTACGTGTC
Source organism: Streptomyces sp. NPDC017520 (assembly GCF_044329855.1). Lineage (NCBI taxonomy): Bacteria > Bacillati > Actinomycetota > Actinomycetes > Kitasatosporales > Streptomycetaceae > Streptomyces > Streptomyces sp. NPDC017520. The sequence goes on along the minus strand of NZ_JBIRKB010000004.1, from coordinate 108,204 downwards.
GAGGGCGAGCGGCTCGGCGGTGCGCACGACGACCCGCCCGATGTCGTTGGCGACCAGCCGGCCGGGCGCCGGGTGCTGGGAGAGGTCGTCCAGGGTGAGCCGGGAGGGGATGTCCTTGACGATCGCCTTGACCGTGCGGGTGGTGTGCTTGAGCAGCACCCGCTGGCCCACCGAGAGCGGCTGGTCGGCGACGTGGCAGACGGTCGCCTCGACGTCCTGGGTGACCGGCGGGGCGTCGTCGGCGGGGGCGATCAGGTCGCCGCGCGAGATGTCGATGTCGTCGGCCAGCCGGAGCGTCACCGACTGCGGGGCCCAGGCGATGTCGACGCTCTCCCCGAGCGCGTCGATGCCCGTGATCGTGGTGGTGCGCCCCGAGGGGAGCACGGCGACGGTCTCGCCGACCCGGAACACCCCGGCCGCGATCTGGCCGGCGTACCCCCGGTAGTCGGGGTGCTCGGCGCTCTGCGGGCGGATCACGTACTGCACCGGGAGGCGCGCGTGGCAGGCGGTGAGGTCGTGGCTGACCGGCACCGTCTCCAGGTGCTCCAGGACGGTCGGCCCGCCGTACCAGTCCATGTGCGCGGACGGCTCCACCACGTTGTCCCCGGCCAGGGCCGAGATCGGGATCGCGGTGATCTCCGGGACGCCGAGCGACGCGGCGTACGCGGTGAACTCCTCGGCTATGGCGGCGAACACGGGCTCCGCGTAGTCGACCAGGTCCATTTTGTTGACCGCCAGCACCACGTGCGGGACGCGCAGCAGCGCGGCGACGGCGGCGTGCCGGCGGGTCTGCTCGACGACGCCGTTGCGGGCGTCGACCAGGACCACGGCCAGCTCCGCCGTGGAGGCGCCGGTCACCATGTTGCGGGTGTACTGCACATGGCCCGGGGTGTCGGCGAGGATGAACCGGCGGCGGGCGGTGGCGAAGTAGCGGTAGGCGACGTCGATGGTGATGCCCTGCTCGCGCTCGGCCCGCAGCCCGTCGGTCAGCAGCGCCAGGTCCGGCGCTTCCTGACCCCGCTTCAGGGAGGCCTGCTCGACGGCCTCCAACTGGTCGGTGAGGACCGACTTGGAGTCGTGCAGCAGGCGTCCCACGAGGGTGGACTTGCCGTCGTCGACCGACCCGGCCGTGGCGAAGCGCAGCAGGGTGGTGGCCGACAGCTGCTCGGCGGACTGGAGTTGGGTGGTCATGGTTAGAAGTACCCCTCGCGCTTGCGGTCTTCCATCGCGGCCTCGGACATCTTGTCGTCGGCGCGGGTCGCGCCCCGCTCGGTGAGCCGGGAGGCGGCGATCTCGGTGATCACGGCGTCCAGCGTGGTGGCGTCGGAGTCGACGGCGCCGGTGCAGGACATGTCGCCGACCGTGCGGTAGCGCACCAGACGGGTCTCGGTGGACTCGTGCTCCTTGGGACCGCCCCAGTGCCCGGCGGTCAGCCACATGCCGTTGCGGTTGAAGACCTCGCGCTCATGGGCGAAGTAGATCTCCGGGAGCTCGATCCCCTCGCGCTCGATGTACTGCCAGACGTCCAGCTCGGTCCAGTTGGAGATCGGGAAGACCCGCACGTGTTCGCCCGGGGCGTGCCGGCCGTTGTAGAGCTGCCACAGCTCGGGCCGCTGCCGGCGCGGGTCCCACTGGGAGAACTCGTCGCGCAGCGAGAAGACCCGCTCCTTGGCGCGCGCCTTCTCCTCGTCGCGCCGCCCGCCGCCGAACACCGCGTCGAAGCGGTGCTGCTGAATCGCCTCGGTGAGCGGGACCGTCTGGAGCGGGTTGCGGGTGCCGTCGGGGCGCTCGCGGAGCTTCCCGGCGTCGATGTACTCCTGCACGGAGGCGACGTGCAGCCGCAGCCCGTGCTTCTTCACCGTACGGTCGCGGTACTCCAGGACCTCGGGGAAGTTGTGCCCGGTGTCCACGTGCAGCAGGGTGAACGGCACCGGCGCGGGCGCGAACGCCTTGAGCGCCAGGTGCAGCATCACGATGGAGTCCTTGCCGCCGGAGAAGAGGATCACCGGCCGCTCGAACTCTCCCGCCACCTCACGGAAGATGTGGACCGCCTCCGACTCCAGGGAGTCCAGGTGGCTGAGCGCGTACGGGTTGACGGTGCCTTCCGGCACGGTGGCGACGGTCCTCACGCCAGGCCCCTCTCGGTGAGCAGCGCGTGGAGCGCCGCTGCGGACTCCTGCACGGTCTGCTGGTGCGACTCGATCCGCAGGTCGGGCGATTCGGGCGCCTCGTAGGGGTCGTCGACCCCGGTGAGACCGCTGATCTCGCCGGCCGCCTGTTTGGCGTACAGCCCCTTCACATCGCGTACGGAGCACACCTCGACGGGGGTCGCGACGTGCACCTCCAGATAGGTGGTGGACTCGGCGGCGTGCCGCTTGCGGACGGCCTCGCGGCTGTCGGCGAACGGGGCGATGACGGGGACCAGCACCTTCACGCCGTTGGCGGCGAGCAGTTCGGCGACGAAGCCGATCCGGGCCACGTTCGTGTGCCGGTCCTCGCGGGAGAAGCCGAGGCCCGCGGAGAGGAACTCGCGGATCTCGTCGCCGTCGAGCACCTCCACCCGGTGTCCCTCGGTCCGTAGCCGGCCCGCCAGCTCGTACGCGATGGTGGTCTTGCCCGCGCTCGGCAGACCGGTCAGCCAGATCGTGGCTCCCGTCTCCGTCACGCTCATCGAACTCTCCTGATCAGTCGTCATCAGCCGTGCAGCCCGCATTCGGTCTTGCCCCGTCCGGCCCAGCGGCCGGCCCGTGCGTCCTCGCCCTCCAGCACCCGGCGGGTGCAGGGCGCGCAGCCGACGGAGGCGTATCCGTCCATCAGCAGCGGGTTGGTGAGCACCCCGTGCTCGGCGACATAGGCGTCCACGTCGTCCTGGGTCCAGCGGGCGATGGGGGAGACCTTCACCTTGCGGCGCTTGGCGTCCCAGCCGACGACCGGGGTGTTCGCCCGGGTCGGTGACTCGTCGCGGCGCAGGCCCGTCGCCCATGCGGCGTACGCGGTCAGGCCGTCCTCCAACGGCTTGACCTTGCGCAGCGCGCAGCACAGGTCGGGGTCACGGTCGTGCAGCCTCTCGCCGTGCTCGGCGTCCTGCTCGGCCACGGTCCGCGTGGGGGTGAGCGTGATGACGTTGACGTCCATCACCGCGTCCACCGCGTCCCGGGTCCCGATGGTCTCCGGGAAGTGGTAGCCGGTGTCCAGGAAGACCACGTCCACGCCCGGCATCACCCGCGACGCCAGATGCGCGACCACGGCGTCCTCCATCGAGGAGGTGACGCAGAAGCGCGGCCCGAAGGTGTCGGTCGCCCACTTCAGGATTTCGGTGGCTGAGGCGTCCTCCAGCTCCCGCCCGGCCCGCTCGGCCAGCTCCTGAAGCTCGCTGTCCGTCAGCTCGCTGCTCAGCAGAGTGTCCGTCATATCCGGTCCCCTTCACCGTCGTTGCGCTGAACGCCCCGGGTCAGCAGACCCAGGAACTTCAGCTGGAACGCACGGTTGCAGGAAGCACATTCCCAGGCGCCGTGACCGGTCTCGTTGGGGCGCAGGTCCTCGTCGCCGCAGTACGGGCAGTAGAACGGGGCGGCTCGTTCGCTCATGACAGCGACTCCGCACTGGCGCGCGCCGCCCAGGTCGCGAAGCGCTCGCCGTCCTCGCGCTCCTCCTGGAAACGGCTGAGCACCCGCTCGACGTAGTCGGGCAGTTCGGCCGAAGTGACCTTCAGGCCACGGACCTTGCGGCCGAACCCGGCCTCCAGGCCGAGCGCCCCGCCGAGGTGCACCTGGTAACCCTCGACCTGGTTGCCGCTCTCGTCCAGCATCAACTGGCCCTTGAGACCGATGTCCGCGACCTGGATGCGGGCGCACGCGTTCGGGCAGCCGTTGATGTTGATGGTGATCGGGTGGTCGAACTCCGGGATGCGGCGCTCCAGTTCGTCGATGAGGGCGGCGCCGCGCGCCTTCGTCTCGACGATCGCCAGCTTGCAGAACTCGATGCCGGTGCAGGCCATCGTGCCGCGCCGGAACGGGGACGGGGTGACCTTGAGGTCGAGCGCCTCCAGCCCCGAGACCAGGGACTCCACCTGCTCCTCGGCCACGTCGAGCACGATCATCTTCTGCTCGGCGGTGGTCCGCACCCGGCCTGAGCCGTGCGCGTCGGCCAGCTCGGCGATCTTGGTGAGCGTGGATCCGTCGATCCGGCCGACCCGCGCGGCGAAGCCGACGTAGAAACGGCCGTCCTTCTGCCGGTGCACCCCGAGGTGGTCGCGCCAGGTCTGGGCGGGCTCCTCGGGCGCGGGGCCGTCGGTCAGCTCACGCTTCAGGTACTCGTCCTGGAGGACCTGGCGGAACTTCTCCGGGCCCCAGTCCGCGACCAGGAACTTCAGGCGGGCGCGGGTGCGCAGCCGCCGGTAGCCGTAGTCGCGGAAGATCGAGATGACCCCGCCGTACACGTCGGGCACCTCCTCCAGCGGCACCCAGGCGCCGAGCCGCACCCCGAGCTTCGGGTTGGTGGAGAGGCCGCCGCCGACCCAGAGGTCGAAGCCGGGACCGTGCTCCGGGTGGTCCACGCCGACGAAGGCGATGTCGTTGATCTCGTGCGCCACGTCCAGGTGCGGGGAGCCGGAGATGGCCGTCTTGAACTTACGGGGCAGGTTGGAGAAGTCGGGGTTGCCGATGAACCGCCGCTGGATCTCGTCGATGGCGGGCGTGCCGTCGATGATCTCGTTCTCCGCGACGCCCGCGACGGGCGAGCCGAGGATCGTGCGGGGCGTGTCACCGCAGGCCTCGGTGGTGGACAGGCCCACCTCTTCGAGCCGCCGCCAGATCTCCGGCACGTCCTCGATGCGGATCCAGTGGTACTGCACGTTCTGCCGGTCGGTGAGGTCGGCGGTGCCCCGCGCGAACTCCTGGGAGATCTCCCCGATCACCCGCAGCTGCCGCGTGGTCAGCCGGCCGCCGTCGATGCGGACGCGCAGCATGAAGAACTCGTCGTCCAGCTCCTCCGGCTCCAGCACGGCCGTCTTGCCGCCGTCGATGCCCGGCTTGCGCTGGGTGTACAGGCCCCACCAGCGCATGCGTCCGCGCAGGTCGTTCGGGTCGATGGAGTCGAAGCCGCGCTTGGAGTAGATCGTCTCAATACGTGTCCGTACGTTGAGACCGTCGTCGTCCTTCTTGAACTGCTCGTTCCCGTTCAGGGGGGTGTGGTGGCCCACGGCCCACTGGCCCTCGCCGCGGTGGCGTCCGGCCTTGCGGCGGGGCGTGGTGGTCGCAGGCTGTTCCGGGGTAGCGGCCATGACAATACGTCCTTCGGGACTGCGGGAGGGCGGCTCTGAGCGGCACACTCGCGCTGAGGCGCGGCGGTGCGCAGGGCGGTTCAGAGAGAAAGAGGGGGCGGCGGTGCTGGGACTCTCAGCTCGCCGGACAGATGGCGCTGGACATGCGGCAGAGGTCGACGTGGCGTCGACTCACCAAGGCAATTCCAGTTCCAGGCATGGCGGAAGCGTGTCACGCGCATCTCGGGGCAGTCCACCACTATCCGCTATGTGGACGGCTGGGTCTCGAAAGATGGGACGATGTGGCGCTGGTCACGGATTGCGGCACGGACAATGGCGGCAAAACGCCCATCTGGCAGCCCTGAGGGCGGTGGAGCCACCGCTCCACCGCCCTCAGAGGTCACGGGTGATCAGGAGGAGTACGCCCCGGGCCAAGGACCCGGCGTCGCCACGTCCGGCTCCACCTCGGTCTTCGTGTCGAAGAGCCGGAAGCCGCGCCGGAGATAGTTGTCCATCGCGTGCGGGCCGTCCTTCGAGCAGGTGTGCAGCCACACCCGCTTCGTCGCCGGCCGCTCCGGCCAGCGCTCCGCCAGGTCCCAGGCGCGCGCCACCCCGTAACCGAGGAGGTGGCCGCCGATCCGCCGCCCCCGGAACGCCGGGATCAGCCCGAAGTACATGATCTCGACCACGCCGTCGTCCTGCGGGTCCAGCTCGACGTACCCGGCCGGCGTCCCGTTCTCGTACGCCACCCAGGTCTCCGCCCCCGGCCGCTCCAGAGCCTCCTGCCACTGGGCGTACGTCATGCCCAGCCGGTCGGTCCAGTGGATGTCGCCGCCCACGGCGGAGTAGAGGAACCGGCTGAACTCCGGCAGCACCACCTCGGACCGGACGATCCGCAGATCGCCCTCCGGTACGGCGGCGGGCCGGAGATCGTCGGGCGAGGTCTGCTCCAGCGACCAGACGGTCACCTCGGTGGTCGGGGCTGCGGGCTGCGGGGTATCGCTCATGACGGCCAGAGAACCATGCCGCCGCCCACCCCCGCACGGCGGCCCCCGCCCGGGAGGCCACGCCCCCGACGGCCGCCCCGCTCAGGCGGGCGGAGCCGCCCCGCGGGCCTCCGCCACCACGGGCGCCCTGGAGTGCGGCAGCAGATCCGCGCGGTCCTCCGGGTGGATCACCTCCACCTCCACCCCGTCCCCGAAGCGGTACGGGCGGTGGGCCAGCACCTCCGCCAGCTGACGCCGCAGCCGGGAGATCTCGGCCCGGACCGTCACCGTCCGGGTCCCGTCCCCGAAGATGTCCCGCGCCAGCTCCGAGGCCGACCGACCCTGCCGGTGCACCGCCAGCGCGTACAACAGCTCCGCGTGACGCGGCGAGAGCCGCTCGGTGCGGCTCCCGAGCGGTCCGGTCACCCGCACGACGAGCGACCGGGGCCGGCTCAGGTCCAGCACCACCCGTCGCGGCGCCCCCTCCGTGCCGCCGTCGTCCACCTGTACCAGCCAGCCGCCCGGCAGCGGCTCCACCCGGCACATGCCGAGCGAGGGCAGCCACACCGGGCCCGGCCCCAGCGACTTCGGCAGCGGCAGCCGGTCCACCGGAGCCATCCCGGTCACCGCCGCCAGCCGCCCGTGCACGTCCACCGCCAGCGCCCGCCCGCCGATCCGGCACAGGATCGGCGCGGCCACCGCGCGCAGCCGTTCGATCTCCGCCAGGTGACGGGTGCGGATCTCGCCCTCGGCGAGCCGGGCCACCGAGTCGACCAGGGCCAGCGTCGCCGGGTGGAACGTGGACGCCGGACCGCTGATGTCCACGATCCCGATCAGCCGGCCGTCGCGCGGATCCCGGACCGGGGCCGCCGCACAGGTCCAGCCGTGCAGAGCCCGGATGAAGTGCTCGGCCGAGTGGACCTGGACGGGGACCCGGGCGGCCAGCGCCGTCCCGATCGCGTTCGTCCCGGTCGCCGCCTCGGCCCAGTCCGCCCCTTCCTCCAGGCAGATGGCGTGGGCCCGGCGCAGCACCCCCGTATGGCCCTGCCGCCACAGCACCCGGCCCTCGGTGTCGGTCACCACCAGGATCTGCTGCGCGGCATCCGCTATCGAGGCCAGCCCCGCCCGCAGCAACGGCATCAGCTCGCCGAGCGCCGTGCTGTGGCGCCGGTGCTCGATCTCGTCCGCCTGCAACAGCTCGCTCTCCGGCGACTGGTCGGGGTCGATGCCGCTGCGCACCACCCGGTCCCAGGAGGCGTCGATCTCCACCCGGGGCGCGACCTCGGACCGGGCCCCCGCCAGCCGCGCCTCCCGCGCCCGGTGGAGCGACCGGGTCGCCTGGCGGCCCGCCCCCTGGCCCGTCACCCGCCCCGCCCCCGCAGAACCTGTCTCCGTCATGGTCCGTTCCCCCCGAACGCTGCCCAGCCCGGCCCATCCTGCCGGTCACCTGGCCGGACCGCCGATCAGTCCACACAATGGTTGCAACCCTTTGCAACTCTGGCCAGTTCCTGCGGCTCCGTACGAGAGTGGCAGGAACACTGTGCGCCGGGCCTGTCCCGGCCGCCCGGTGTCGCAGAAGCATGGAGGGTGGTGCCGTGTCGGCGCAGCACCACCCTCCGTCGCTTCCCCGCCCTTCTCCGCTGCCCGGCGCGCGGATACGCGCCCTGCGCCCGCGGCCCGGCCGAGCTCGCCGAGCGCCGCCGGCGCCCGCCGAGCGCCGCCGGCGCCAAGGACAGGACCCCAGGCGCCCCCGCCGTCCAACGGCCCCGTACAGGGCCCGGTCCGCGGCGAGGACGTCATGGCCGACCAGCGGTGGAACCTGATTGGTCACGGTGCGGGTGGTGGCTGCCATGCCGATACGGTAAGGACGTGCAGGCAGCAGATGAAACACCCGAGCGGCCACCGGGCCGGCTCCACCGGGCGCGAGTGCTCTACCGCAACGTCTCCAAACGACGGATGGCGTGGCACTTGCTCAAGGACATCGTCAACTCGTGCATCGAGTACCGCATTCTGGGACTCGCGGCCGAGGCGGCGTTCTTCACCCTGCTCTCGCTGCCTCCGCTGCTGCTCGGCATGATCGGACTGCTCGGTTACGTCGACGAGTGGACCGCGACCACCACCGTCGCCTCCATCGAGCGCAACATCCTCTCCGCCGCCCAGACGGTGCTGTCCGAGCGCGGGGTCAACGACTTCGCCAAACCGCTGCTCGCCGACGTCACGACCGGGGCCCGCCCCGACATCATCTCCATCGGCTTCGCCATCGCCCTGTGGTCCGGCTCCCGCGCGGTGAACGTCTTCATCGACACCATCACCGTCATGTACGGACTCGACGGCCACCGCGGCATCGTCAAGACCCGGCTGCTCGCCTTCCTGCTGTACGTCGTCGCCCTGCTGATCGGTGCGGTGGTGCTGCCGCTGCTGGTCGTCGGCCCGGACCGGGTGGTCGAGCTGGTGCCGTGGGGCACCGAGGTCATAGCCGTTCTGTACTGGCCGCTCGTGATCCTGCTGGGCGTTGCCTTCCTCACGACGCTCTACCACGTGTCCGTGCCGGTGCGTTCGCCCTGGATCGAGGACGTCCCCGGGGCCCTGATGGCGCTCGGCATGTGGGTCCTCGGCAGCTTCCTGCTCCGGATCTACCTGACCAACACGGTCGAAGGCCCCACCATCTACGGCTCCTTGGCGGCGCCGATCGCCGTCCTGCTGTGGATCGGCATCTCCGCCTTCGCGGTCCTGGTCGGCGCGGCGGTCAACGCGGCCATCGACCGGGTGTGGCCCTCGCTCGCCACGGCCGCCGCCCGCGAGGCCACCGAACGCGTCCGGGCCGCGCAGGCCGCCGAGTTCGTCGCCCGTACCCGCTCGACCGCCTACGCCGCCCCGGACGACGACGATGACGACGACGGCGGCCCCGCGTACATGCCCTCCGAGTTCCCCGAGCGCTGGTCCCGCTTCCTGCCGCCCGACGACGTGAAGTCCCGGCTGCACGCGACCTGGGAGAAGGACCCCAGGGACACGAAGGAGAGCAAGGAGCCCCACGGGCCGAGGGACGCCGAGGAACCGCCCGCGCGCTAGGTCCTGTCGTCAAAACTCCCGCCGTCGCCCGAAGGGCGGCCCTGCGGGGTCAGGAGTGCGTGCATGGCGCCGCGGGGCAGGCGGGAGTTTGACGACAGGGCCTAGCGTGGAGGCATGCCCCGGGAAGAACACCAGCGCTACGAGGAACGGCCGTCCCGGCTGGCCGGGGCCGTCGTCTGGACCCTGGACGTCCCGCCCGGACCGACGGGTCCCGCCCGGTCCGTTCTTCCCGACGGCTGCATGGACCTGATCTGGTCCGCCGGCCGCCTGGTCGTCGCCGGACCCGACACCCATGCCTTCCGGGTCGACCCCCGCGACCGCGCCGCCTGCGCCGCGATCCGTTTCCCGCCCGGAACCGCCCCCGTCCTCCTCGGCGTACCGGCCGACGAACTGCGCGACCACCGGGTCGAGCTCGCCGACCTCTGGCCCCGTGCCGCCGTCAGCGGCCTCGTCGACCGGGTCGACCGGGCCGCCGACCCCGCGGCCGCCCTGGAGGACTACGCCCTGGGCCTGGCCGCCGAGACCGGCCCCCCGGACCCGCTCACGGCGGCCGTCGCCGACCGGCTGCGGCGCGGCGGCTCCGTCGCCGCGACGGCCGCCGAGGTCGGCCTGGGGGCCCGCCAACTGCACCGCCGCTCCCTGGCCGCCTTCGGCTACGGCCCCAAGACCCTGGCCCGGATCCTCCGCCTCCAGCGCGCCCTGAACCTCGTCCGCGCGGGCCTGCCGTACGCCGAGGCGGCCTCCACGGCGGGCTGCGTCGACCAGGCGCACCTGTCCCGCGAGATGCGCGCCCTCGCCGGGACGACGCTCGGGGCCTACTTCTCGGCGGGTGACGCGGAAGCGAACAGCGACACCCCGCAGCCGTCCGGGTCCAGGACGACCGCGTAGCGCTGCCCCCACACCGCGTCCCAGGGCTTCAGATGACCGGTGTACCCGGCGTCGACCAGCTCCGCGTACACCGAGTCCACCTCCCGCGGGCTGTCGCAGACGAAGGCCACGGCGACCCGCTCACCGCCCGCCGGGCGCTTCCAGTCCGGATCGAACGAGGCGATGACCTCCTCGGTGTCCCACAGCAGCCGCTGCCCGCCCGGCAGGGTCACTTCGACATGCGGCGCGGACTCGGCCCCTTCGGGGATGTCGAGGCCGAGCCTGCGGTAGAAGGCGAGCGAGGCCGCCAGGTCCGCCGTGATGATGCTGATCGCGTCAAGTCGTGGAGTCATGCCCCGACCGTACGCACGCGGCGCCCCGACGGTCTTGTACGAATCGGTCGCCCGCGCCGGGCCCTCACCCCAGGCAGTCGGCCGGCGAGGTCCCCGGGTCGGTCACGGCCAGGCCCAGGGCGGCCCGCTCCGTGAGCCATCGCGTCGGCCGGTGGCGCGGGTCGCCCGTCGTCGCGTGCAGCGACCGCTGGAGCTCCAGCAGCCTCGCCGCCCCGACCCGCTCGCCCCAGGCCAGCGGCCCGTACGGATAGCCGAGCCCCGTGGTCACCGCCAGATCGATGTCACCGGGCGCGGCGAGCGAGCGCTCCGCGATCGAGCAGCCGACCGCGACGACGGAGGACAGCAGCCGCTGCGCGACCGTGCCCGCGGTGTCCCGCACCACCGACACCGCGTACGGATCGTCGCCCTCGGCGGCCCGCGCCAGCACCGCCCGCGCGTCCCGGGCGGCCACCGGGTCGCCGGCCGCCGTCACCGCGAGGACCCGCCGCCGCCCCGCCGACGGCAGTACCTCCACGCCGAACGTACGCTCCCGGGGCCACGCGCCCGCCGCGACCGCCGCCGACACCGGCGTCCCCCAGACGGGCACCAGCACCACGGCCCGCGCGGACGGCCCCGCGCCCCGCTCGACCCGGACCCCCGCCGCCTCCAGGGACCCGGCCAGGGCCTCCTCGTAGGCGGCGGTCTCCGGCCGCCCGCCCGGGACCAGGAACACCGGGCGCCCCGCGTCCCCGGTGACCGCCCTCTCCGGCGCGGGGCCGGACGCCCCCTCGCCGTACGCGTACCAGCCCCGGCCCGTCTTACGGCCGTGCAGCCCCGCCACCACCCGGTTCGGGGTCAGGAACGACGGGCGCAGCCGGTCCTCGTACCGGAAGCCCTCCCAGATCGAGTCGATCACCGCGGCCGTCACGTCGAGACCGGTCAGGTCCATCAGCTCGAAGGGGCCCATCCGCAGCCCCAGCACGTCCCGGGCGATCCGGTCGATCTCCGCCGGGTCCGCCACCGACTCCTCCAGCAGCGCGAGCGCCTCGGTCACCAGCCCCCGCCCGGCGTGGTTGACCAGGAAGCCGGGGGTGTCGGCGACGGTCACCGCCCGGTGCCCGCAACCCTCCACCAGCTCGGTCAGCAGGGCCGGGATCTCCGGGCGGGTGGCCGCGCCCGGCACCACCTCGACGATCCTCATCAGCGGCACCGGGTTGAAGAAGTGCAGCCCGGCCAGGCGCGAGGGATCCCGGAGCGTCGCGGCGATCCGGGTCACCGACAGGGAGGAGGTGTTGGTCGCGAAGACCGCGGAAGCGGGCAGCGCCCGCTCCAGCTTCCCGAACATTTCGGCCTTGGTCGCCGGGTCCTCCCGTACCGCCTCGATCACCAGCTCCACCTCCGGCCCCGCCGCCCACGGCTCGGCGAGCGGCACCAGCCGTGCCACGGCCGCGTCCCGCTCGGCGGCCGGCATCCGGCCCTTGGCGACGGCCCGGTCCAGCATCGAGGACACGAACTCCAGGGCGTCCGTCACCGCCTCGGGCCGTACGTCCCCGAGCTCGACGGTGTGACCGGCGCTCGCCGCCCACTGGGCGATGCCGCGGCCCATGGCCCCGGCTCCGACGATCCTGATACGCATGGCGGTGGGAGCCCTTTCAACGGAGGTGAGTACGCCGGTGCACGCCGAGGCGTACACGGTTCGTCAGCGGAGGTAGACGCGGTCGGGGTCGACATCGTCCCGCAGGAGCCGCAGCTCGGCGGCGGTCGGCGGGGCCGTCGTCGCCACCGTGCCGGCCGTCTTCAGCTCCCACCCGGTCGCGGCCCGCACCTGTTCGACGGTGACCCCGGGATGGACAGCGACCAGCCGCAGTTCGTCGCCGACCCCCTCCCTGGCGAGGACGCCCAGCTCGGTGACGACCCGGGTGACGCCGACGCCCAGCGGGCGGATCCCGTCCGCCAGCGCCCGGTCCGGGCTCGGCGTCGTGCAGAAGTCCAGGGCGTCGGCGAAGGAACGCGGTGTGTGGCGGCGCATCACCACGAAGACCTCCCGGGCGTTCGCCATCACCTCGACCGCCCCACCGGAACCCGGCAGCCGCACCGACGGGCGGCCCCAGTCCCCGATCACCGAGGTGTTGAGGCTGCCCCACCGGTCGATCTGCGCGGCCCCCAGGAAACCCACGTCGATGTGCCCGCCCTGGAGCACCGAGCCGAACAGGGTGGGCATCGACACCACCGCTTCGGCCCCGGTGATCAGGACGGCGTCCGCGATGGTCTCCGGCAGCCGGGAAGGGTGCGCCCCACAGACCCCGGACTCGTACACCACCTCGATGCCCGGCGCGACGGTCAGCCGCGCCAGCTCGGCCGCCAGCGTAGGCAGCCCGATCCCCGCGAACACCGCGCGGCGTCCGGCCAGTTCACGCGAGGCGACGACCGACAGCAACTCCGAGGAGGTGACGGGCCGCGTGGCTTTCGATTCCTGCTCGCTCACAGCCGCCTCCCGTAGTCCACCGGCTGGCTCAGCGCCTCGCCGACCGCCAGCCCCGCCCAGAACTCCTCGCCCAGCTTCGCCACGTACTCCGCGTGGTCGGCGGTGCCGTACACCCACTCCTCCAGCCACTCCCGCAGCCGAGCCGGGTCCTTGCTGATCGCGGACCAGGAGCGGTAGAAGGCGTTGTCCCGGTCGTAATAGCCCTGCGCGAACGAGGGGTGCGCCCCGCGCGGGCAGACCACCACCGCGTCGACAGCGTGGGCCGGAATCAGCGTGCGGTTCGGGTCCGAGCGGACCACCTCGTCCGCCACCAGCTCCTCGACCACCACGACCGCCTTCTCCGCCGCGTACACCGCCTCTGCCTGCACGCCGGTCAGCCCCCAGACCTGGGTGTTGCCCCGGCGGTCGGCGCGCTGCGCGTGGACGATCGTCACGTCCGGATTGACGGGCGGTACGACGTAGATCTGCTCGGCTCCCCCGTCGGCCGCCGGGTAGGGCGAGACGACCTTGCGGATGCCGGGATTGACGGACGTCAGGTCGCTGCCCCCGTACGAGCGCAGCGGGTAGAACGGCAGCCGCTGCGCCCCCGCGAGATAGCGGCACACCATCCCGTAGTGGCTGTACTCCTCGAACGCCAGCGGTCCCGGGTCGGCGTGCTCGATCCGCCGCCGCAGCTCCCCGAGCGAACCGGCGGACGAGTTCCCCACGAAGGAGGAGACCAGACCCGTCACGCACCCGGCGGCCAGCATCTGGTCCACCACGATGTCCGCCGTCATCCGGACGACCGTGAGATTCCGGCGGCCCTGCCGGATGATCTCGTGACCGGCGGCGGTCGGGATGAGGTGAGTGAACCCTTCGAGGCTCACGGTGTCCCCGTCGCGGACGAAGGCGGCGACGGCCTCCCTCATCGACATGACCTTGCCGTCCGTCCGGTCCACGGTCCTCCTCATCGTCCGCCTGCGCGGGCCCCACGGTGTCAGCACCCATTGATGGCTGTCCAATACCGAATTAGGGTCGGATCAAGACCCGGGGCATATCAATGGAGCGAGGGGTGTCCCCATGGAACTGCGCCACCTGAAGGCCTTCCTCGCCGTGGCCGAGGAGCTGCACTTCGGCCGGGCCGCCAAACGCCTCCAGATGGCACAGCCGCCCCTGAGCCAGCAGATCCGGCAGCTGGAGAAGGAACTCGGCGTCCAGCTGTTCCGCCGCAACACGCGCTCCGTCCGGCTCACCGGCGCGGGGGAGACCTTCCTCGACCCCGTACGGACCGTCCTCGACGACCTCGACACCGCCGTCCGGGCCGCCCGCTCGGCGGGCCGGGGCGAGTACGGCCGGGTGACCATCGGCTTCGCCGGAGCCTCCAGCCACGAGACGCTGCCCCGCCTCACCCGCGCCGTGCGCGCCGCACACCCCGGCCTCGAACTGGTCATGACCGGTCAGACATACGCCACCGTCGCACTGGACCGGGTCGCCGACGGCTCCCTCGACCTCGGCTTCGTCCGGCTGCCGGTGACGCGGCCCGGAGTGGAGCACCGGGTGATCGACGAGGAGGAGCTGCTGTGCGCCCTGCCCTTCGACCACCCGCTCGCCCGGCACGCGGCGGTGCCGCTCGGCGAGCTGGCGGACGAACCGTTCGTCTCCTTCCCCGCCAACTCCGGCTCCACCGTGCGCGACGCCATGACCGAGGCCTGCGAGAGCGCCGGGTTCACCCCGCGCGTCGTCCAGGAGGCCCCCGACTCGTACACGATCATGGCGCTCGTCGCCGCGGGGGTCGGCGTCACCCTCACGGTCACCTCCGTACGTCACATCCAGCAGAGCGGACTGGCCTACCGGCCCCTGACCGGACCGCCCATCCGCCGCCAGGCGGCCCTCGCCTGGCGTGCCGACAACCCCTCCGCCGCCCTGCACGCCGTGCTCGCCGTCGCCCGGGACGCCCTGCCGACCCCCGTACGCGGACCGGGCGGAGGACCGATTGAGACGCCGGGACTCTGAAAGGGGGGCACATCCGGTATTGGACCCGCTCAGTCGCCGGATGCGAAGGTCACCCCACCACCCGCGCCCCGCCCGTCGCCCTGGTCGCCCTGGGTCGCCCTGGGTCGCCCTGAAGGAAAGGCCCCGTCGTGCCGCTCGACGTCGTCATCTGCGAACCCCTGCGCACCCCCATCGGCCGGTTCGGCGGGGTCTTCGCCCAGCAGACCCCGGCCGCGCTGGCCGCACACGTCATCGCGGAGATCGTCGCCCGCACCGGCATCGACCCCACCCTGGTCGACGAGGTGATCCTCGGCCACGCCTACCCCACCAGCGAGGCCCCCGCCATCGGCCGGGTCGCCGCCCTGGACGCCGGACTGCCCACCACGGTCACCGGCTCCCAGATCGACCGCCGCTGCGGCTCCGGACTCCAGGCGGTGCTGGACGCGGCGATGCAGATCCGCGCCGGATTCAGCGATGTGGTGATCGCCGGCGGCGTCGACGTGATGAGCGCCGCCCCCTACTACACCCACGACGGACGCTGGGGCATCAAGGGCCCCGGCCTCCAGCTCCACGACGCGCTCGCCCGGGGCCGCGTCACCGCCGGAGGCGTCAACCACCCGGTGCCCGGCGGCATGATCGAGACGGCGGAGAACCTGCGCCGGGAGTACGGGATCAGCCGGGCCGACCAGGACGCCCTGGCCCTGCGCTCCCAGCAGCGCGCCGCCCGCGCCGCGGCCGAGGGCCGCTACGCCGCGGAGACCGCCCCCGTCACCGTGCGCACCCGGAAGGGCGAACACGTCGTCACCGCCGACGAACACCCACGCCCCGACACCACCGCCGAACAACTCGCTTCCCTCCGACCGGTGATGGCGAAGTCCGACCCGGACGCCACGGTCACCGCGGGCAACGCCAGCGGCCAGAACGACGCGGCCGCCGCCTGCCTGGTCACCAGCGCCGCGACCGCCGAACGCCTCGGCCTCACCCCGCTCGTCCGCCTCGTCTCCTTCGCCCGCGCGGGGGTGCCCGCCACGACGATGGGCATCGCCCCCGTCGCCGCCACCCGCACCGCGCTCGACCGGGCGGGCCTCACCCTCGCCGATCTCGACCTGATCGAGCTGAACGAGGCGTTCGCCGCCCAGGTGCTGGCCTGCACCCGGGAGTTGGGCCTCGGCGAGAAGGACCACGACGAGCGGATCAACGTCAACGGCTCGGGCATCTCGCTGGGCCACCCGGTCGGCGCCACCGGAGCCCGCATCCTCGCCACCCTCACTCGCGAACTCCACCGCCGCGAGGGCCGGTACGGACTGGAGACGATGTGCATCGGCGGCGGCCAGGGCCTCGCCGCGGTCTTCGAACGCATCGCGGCCTGAAGGACAACAATCCTTTGAGTAACGACGATCCCGGCGCACACGGAAGGTCCGGCCGGACAGTCCCCGCTGTCCGGCCGGACCTCGTTCTCCCGCAGGAGGTCTGATCAGTCCCGCGCGTTGCGGGTACGGCGCATCAGCACCGCACCGCCGAGCAGCAGCGCGGCGCTCGCGCCGGCGGCCAGGCCCAGGTCGGCGGCACCGGTGTCGGCCAGGTGCGCGCCCTCGACATCGGACCCGGGCGTACCGGACCCGGGCGTGCCCGAGCCGGGGGTGTCGGTGCCGGGCGTGTCGGTCGGCGGCTCGTCGACGGGCGGCTGATCCACCGGGGGCTCGTCCACCGGCGGTTCGTCGACGGGCGGCTCGTCCACCGGCGGCTCATCGACCGGCGGTTCGTCGACGGGCGGCTCATCGACAGGGGGTTCGTCCACCGGCGGTTCATCGACGGGCGGCTCGTCCACCGGCGGCTCATCGACCGGCGGTTCGTCGACCGGCGGTTCGTCGACGGGGGGCTCGTCGACCGGAGGCTTGTCCACCGGCGGCTTGTCCACCGGCGGGTGGTTGTGCTTCGGGCCGTCGGCGTTCACGCACTTGTTGCCGAAGGCCGGGTTCAGCAGAGCGATCACATTGACGGTGTTGCCGCACACGTTGACCGGGATATGGACCGGCACCTGCACCGCGTTGCCCGAACCGACCCCCGGCGAACCGACGGCCGCGCCCTCGGCCGACGCGTCGGCGTGCGCGGTGCCGCCGACCGCGGCCAGAAGACCGGACGCGGCCGCCATGACGATGATGCTTCTGTTCAAGACCTGTCGCATTACTTGCCCTTCCTTAGGACATTCGCGAGGACTTCGCGTGGGTGCTTCGCGCGCGGAGACGGGCAGCCGTCGGGGGGAGCCGCGGCAGAGCCCGATCCTGCGGCGAAGCCATGGTGAAAGTGATGAAGACGTGCGCGCTGGACGACTGCCATAACGACTTGGGTTCAGGTGGGAAACTCGGATGTGCGTGGAAAATGTGAAATCACCTGAACGGGTGATGTCGTCTCACCCTGAGCATCCCGTTTCGCGAATGAGGAGAAACGATTCGCCGTCACCTGCATGGGTTGTCAGACGTGTTGACGGCAGAGCCGTGCCCTCTCCCGTGGAGGCCACGGGCCCCGGAGTCGCTCGCCCTCGTTCGCCCGTTCGGACGGGGAGTGTTGGAGGGGTGCGTGCAATTCCTTCACGAACAGGAGGTCGTACGAACGGGGATGAGGGGCGGCCCCCTCTGTCCGGCATTCGGGTGAATGAGCAGAACCTAATGGCGGGCGGCGAGTTGACCAGGGGGCTCCGCTACGGGGCGATCGGTACGAGAAGGGTTAATCGTGATCAAGAAGGTTCTGGCTACCGGCGCTGTCGCCGCCTCCATCCTCGGTCTCGGCACGACGCAGGCCATGGCCATCGCCAACGACGGCGGCACCACCACGGTCAACGGCAACGGCGCCTCGCAGGCGTACGGCAACTCCGAGACCCACGGTGACTGGAGCCCGCAGTTCGCGCTCATCCAGGGCTCGCTGAACAAGCCCTGCATTGCTCTGCCGGCCAAGGCGAACCTCGGCTCCCTCGTCGGCATCGTGCCGATCACGGTCCAGGACATCAACGTCCTGTCCTCCCCGCAGAACCAGCAGTGCACCGAGAACTCCACCCAGGCCAAGGGTGACGAGGCCCTGTCGCACATCCTGGAGGACATCCCGATCCTCTCCGGCAACGGCGCCGGCAACAACTGATCCACGGCCGCCCTACTCGGGCCCGAGCCCCCGGAGTTCCTCCACCGGGCGGCTCGGGCCCGTCGCCGTTCCGGGGTGCGCGCACGGGTTTCCTCGCCCACGTCCGCCGCCGCGGTCCCACGGGCATTCGCGGCATTCGGGCGGACATCCGGGAATCCGCCCGTCGAACAGTTCCCGTCCCGGGCGTTCATCGTGACGCCGCAGCGCTTGGCGGGCCGAAATCGCGGAAGGCGCCGGAGAAAATCGTCGCCCCGCAGTTTCCCGATTGCGACCGGATCGTTGATCAGGGAGAAAGCGGCAGAAGTCACAGGTAAAGAAAGCTTGTGTGCGGCACGGGAACGTGACCGAAACAGATGCCGCGCAGAAGGGAACCAGAAAAGTGAAGTACGCGAAGACCGCCGCCCTTGTTGCCGGTTCCGTGGCTGCCCTCGGCGCGGCCGCTCCCGCCTTCGCCGCTACTACGCCCACGGCCCCCAACTTCAGCCTCGACAGCGGCCTCAACCAGGTGATGGCCAGTGCCCCGCAGGTCGTGGACCCGGTGGTGGGCACGGTCGCCGAGACCGCCGAGACGGTCTCGAAGGACGGCACGGTCGGCAAGCTGGCGGGCCAGGCAACCGGGGCGGTCGAGGGCGCCGCTCCGCTGCTGGGCGGGGTTCCCCTCGGCGGCTGACCGCCGCAGCACGACCTTTCCAACTGAGTTCTCTCACCGATCCGTATCACTCCCCAGAAGGGCTCCTTCATGTTCAAGAAGATCATGGCCTCGGCCGCCGTCGCCGCCTCGGTCGTCGGTGTCTCCGCCGCTGCCGCCGCACCCGCCATGGCCATCGCCAACGACGGCGGCACCACCACGGTCAACGGCAACGGCGCCTCGCAGGCGTACGGCAACTCCGAGACCCACGGTGACTGGAGCCCGCAGTTCGCGCTCATCCAGGGCTCGCTGAACAAGCCCTGCATCGCCCTGCCGGCCAAGGCGAACCTCGGCTCCCTCGTCGGCATCGTGCCGATCACGCTCCAGGACATCAACGTCCTGTCCTCCCCGCAGAACCAGCAGTGCACCGAGAACTCCACCCAGGCCAAGGGTGACGAGGCCCTGTCGCACCTGCTGAACGATATCCCGATCCTCTCCGGCAACGGCGCCGGCAACAACTGAGACCGGGTAGCCCGGGTCCGCTCCGGCCGACCCGCGTGGGGCCAGTCCATCCGTACGGCGAGCGTGCTTCGCCGGACCGGACGGACTGGCCCTTCCTCGTGTGCCGACGCCGCCGACCGGGTTGTCCGGTTGGGCCGGATGCCGTAGCACCGGCTGACGATCCCGGCCGGGCCGGGTAGGGCCTCCGTATGGATCCGTACGACAGTCAGACCCCGCAGGGCGGAGAACGGCGGCCCGCGACGGGCGGCACACCGATCTACGACCGGCTCGTCGCCGAGTGGCAGGCGGCCGGAGGCCTCCACCCCCTCGCGGAGCCGCACCGGGACCAGGCGCCCCCGTGCGGCGGGATCGTACCGGCGGCCCGCACCTCGGACGAGGGTTCCGGACCCGGGGCACCCGGAGGGTGAGCCCCCGAGGATCGAGGAGTGGCGTCGACCTTGCGCCGGAACGAACCCATTTGAGTGGTGCTGCGCAACCGATCAGGGGTGGGGGCAGTTGATCAGTACGTTCCACAACGGGACGCTCCGAAAGGTGAAGTTGATGAAGAAGATGATGGCCGGCGCTGCAGTGGCCGTGTCCCTGCTCGGTCTGTCCGCAGCCGCGGCTCCCACGGCCATGGCGATCGGCAACGACGGTGGCACCACCACCGTCAACGGCAACGGTGCCGAGTCGGAGATCGGCAACGCCGAGACGGAGGGCAACTGGAGCCCGCAGAACCAGCTCGTCCAGGGCACCCTGAACAAGCTCTGCGTCGGCCTGCCCGCCAAGGTCAACGTCGGTTCGCTCGTCGGCATCGTGCCGATCACGGTCCAGGACATCAACGTCCTGTCCAACCCGCAGAACCAGCAGTGCACCGACAACTCCACCCAGGCCAAGGGCGACGAGCCGCTGTCGCACATCCTGGACGACATCCCGGTCCTCTCGGGCAACGGCGTCGGCAACAACTGACGCACCCCAGCCTGAGGTGTTGAGTGCGGGCGGTCCGGAGATCACACTCCGGGCCGCCCGTCCTCGTTTCGCGACAACGGCCCCGCCGCAGGTCGCACGCCGCACGGGTGAGGCCCACCACTCCACGGGGGGTGGTGGGCCTCGTCGTGTGTTCGGGGCGGTGGGCGGACGGCTCCTCAGCCCAGGGAACGGACCGGGAGCAGGCAGTGGGCGGCGTTGCGGACGACCTCCACGTCGGTGGCGAAGGCCCGCAGCCGGTCCTCGCTGACCGGCTGCCCGGGCACGGCGTCCGGCCATGGGCTGGTGGCGAACATCCCGTAGACCTGGCCCTGGGCCTGCGCGGCGGCCAGCCACTCCGCCGGGGCGGGGTACTGCGCCGAGAGATGAGGCAGTGTCAGGACGGCCCGCCCCGCCTGGACGAGGAGCTTCGCCTGGACGCCCGGGCTCTCGGCCGCGTCCTGGATCGGGCCGCCGACGTGCAGGCCCGCGCGCTCCAGCGCGGCGCGCATGGCCTCGCGGCCGACCTCCGGGCCGTCCTGCCCGTCGCCCAGCGAGTAGGCGAGGAGGAAGGCGGTGTCCTGGTCGGCGTCGGGCTGCCGGCCGCTCCAGCCGATCAGGATCTGCGTGCCCAACTGGGCCTGGGTGAACGTGCCGGTGGAGGCCTGGGGTGTGGTCATGCTCGGCACCCTAACGGCCCCGGACCAGCCTCTATGCATGCGTATCACCCGATCGAGGGAGATCTGTGCCCAACTCCGGCGAACACCCCGGTCCGGCCGCCTCCATCGGAGGTGCGGGGAAAAGCTGTTGACGCCGCTCCCCGGGGTCCGGCTAATCTGGCCACTGTTCCGGGCATCGCCATGACGCCCGCGGCCCGGAAACGGAAAGAACCAGGAGGTGAGGACATTGATGACTGTCGTTGCGATGGGCACTGCCCACAACCGGAAGAGCATCGTCCTCATCTCCGTGGCCACCGGCTGACCGACTTCCCTCATTCCCGCGCCGAGCGCGCGTGCCGGGGCCACCCTGTGAAGGGTTTCCCTTGTCTTTCTCGTTCCTCACCGCTCCTTCCTCCTCGCACCCGCTGACCTCGTACGGCTGGGACGAGGACTGGGCGGCAGCCTTCTCCCCGTACGCCGAGCAGGGGCTCGTGCCGGGACGCGTCGTGCGGGTCGACCGCGGTCAGTGCGACGTGATCACCGCCGACGGCACCGTCCGCGCCGACACCGCGTTCGTCGTGCCCCGCGACCCGATGCGCATCGTCTGCACGGGCGACTGGGTGGCGCTCGACGCCGGCGGCGATCCGCGCTTCGTCCGCACGCTCCTGCCCCGCCGCACCGCTTTCGTCCGCTCCACCTCCTCCCAGCGGTCCGAGGGGCAGGTGCTCGCCACCAACATCGACCACATCGCCATCTGCGTCTCGCTCGCCGTCGAGCTGGACCTCGGCCGCCTGGAGCGCTTCCTCGCGCTCGCCCTCTCCAGCTCCAGCGGCGCCGCCCTGCTCGGCGACGGCCAGGACGCGGGCCAGGACCCCGAACCGATCGTGCTGCTCACCAAGGCCGACCTGGTGCCCGACGCGGTCACGCTGTCCCACCTCGTCCAGGACGTCGAGGCGATCGCCCCCGGCGTCCAGGTGCTGCCGGTCAGCTCCACCACGGGCGAGGGGCTCGACGTCTTCGGCGCCGTCGTCTCCGGCGGTACGAGTGTCCTCCTCGGCATCTCCGGCGCCGGCAAGTCGACCCTGGCCAACACCCTGCTCGGCCAGGACGTCATGGACGTACAGGCGGCCCGGGACGTCGACGGCAAGGGCCGGCACACCACGACGACCCGTAACCTGCTCGTCCTGCCGCACGGGGGCGTCCTCATCGACACCCCCGGGCTCCGCGGAGTGGGCCTCTACGACGCCGGGACCGGGGTCGGCGAGGTGTTCTCCGAGATCGAGGAGCTGGCCACCCGGTGCCGGTTCCACGACTGCGCCCACCAGGCCGAACCGGGGTGCGCCGTCCTCGGCGCGCTGGCGGACGGGGTCCTGCCCGAGAGGCGGCTCGACAGCTACCGGAAACTGATCCGCGAGAACCAGCGGATCGTCGCCAAGACCGACGCCCGGGTGCGCTCCGAGATCAAGCGGGACTGGAAGCGGAAGGGCGCGGAAGGGCGTGCCGCCATGGAGGCCAAGCGTGGCGGGATGCGGTAGGCCGGAGCGACCGGTTCGACGTCCGAAAGCCGCGAGTGCGGCAGCCCGGGCTGCCGCACACTGGACGGTGTGATGGATGAACGGACCAGTTACGAGGCGGTCAGCAGCCGCGACGCGCGATTCGACGGCGCGTTCTTCTTCGCCGTCGTGACCACCGGCATCTACTGCCGGCCGAGCTGCCCCGCCGTCACACCCAAACGCGCCAACGTGCGCTTCTACCCGACCGCGGCGGCGGCCCAGGCCGGCGGCTTCCGGGCCTGCCGCCGCTGCCGGCCGGACGCCGTGCCCGGCTCCGCCGACTGGAACGCCCGCGCGGACGTCGTCGGCCGGGCCATGCGCCTGATCGGCGACGGAGTCGTGGACCGCGACGGCGTCCCCGGACTCGCCGGGCGGCTCGGCTACAGCGCCCGGCAGGTCCAGCGCCAGCTCAACGCCGAGCTGGGCGCGGGACCCGTCGCGCTCGCCCGGGCCCAGCGCTCCCACACCGCCCGGGTGCTCCTCCAGACCACCGGACTGCCGGTCACCGAGATCGCCTTCGCCTCGGGGTTCGCCAGCGTCCGGCAGTTCAACGACACCATCCGGCAGATCTACGCCCGCACGCCCAGCGCCCTGCGCGCCGAGGCCGGTACGGGGCTCGGCGGCGGACGCCGCGAGGGGACCAGGGCCGGGATCCCGCTGCGGCTCGCCCACCGGGGCCCGTACGCCACCGCCGCCCTGTTCGACCTGCTGGCCGCCGGGGCGGTCGCCCGGGTCGAGGAGGTGACGGGCCCGCCCGGCCACCGCGTCTACCGGCGCACCCTGCGACTGCCGTACGGGGCCGGCCTCGTCGCGGTCGACGAGGCCTCGCCCGGCGGCCCCTGGCTGGAGGCCCGGATCCAGCTCACCGACCTCCGCGACCTCACCACCGCCGTCCAGCGGGTGCGCCGCCTGTTCGACCTGGACGCCGACCCGTACGCGGTGGACGAGGCGCTGGCCGCCGACCCCCGGCTCGCCCCGCTGGTCGCCGCCCGCCCCGGGCTGCGGTCGCCGGGCGCGGCCGACCCGGAAGAGGCCGCGGTGCGGATCCTGGTGGGGCGCGAGGCCGCCGGGGAGCTGGTCGAGCGGTACGGGAAGGTACTGGACGTGCCGTGCGGCGGGCTCACCCATGTGTTCCCGGAGCCGGACGTGCTCGCCGGTTCCGGCGAGGACCCGGCCCTCGCGGCCCTGGCCGCCGCGCTCGCCGACGGCGGGCTGCGGCTGGACGCCGGGGCCGACCGCGACGAGGCGGAACGGACGCTGCTGACGCTGCCCGGGATCGGCCGCCGCACCGCCGCCCTGATCCGGATGCGGGCGCTCGGCGACCCCGACGTGGACCCGTACGGAACGCCGGGCGCGGAGCGGTGGCGGCCCTGGCGCTCCTACGCGGTACGTCATCTGGAGGCGGCGGGGGCGTCGGTCCCCGGCTGACCGGGGCCCCGGGGCGCTCCCGTCAGCCCCAGAGCACCGCGCCCAGCCAGGCGCCCGCCACCAGCAGACAGCAGAACAGCTCCACCAGCACCGCGTAGCCCGTCGCCCGCATGACCGAGCGCACCGACGCCCAGCCCGCGCCCCGGCTCCCCAGCCGCAGCCGCTCGGCGCCGAAGATGGCCCCGACGTACCCGAGGATCCCGCCGACCACGGGCACGACGAAGAAGCCCACGATTCCGGCGACCCCGCCGATCATCAAGGTCCGGCGAGGCGCCCCCGACTCACCCGGGCGGCGCGGTGGCAGCAGCGGTTTGAGGGCCTGGTTCAGCAGCATCAGCGCCGTCGCGCCGATCAGGACGCCCCAGGCGGCCGGCGTCATGTCCGTCAGCGCCCACCACAGCACCGCCGCCCACACGATCGCCTGACCCGGCACGCCCGGCACCAGCACCCCGGCCAGGCCCAGCAGCATGACCAGGCCCACGGCGACGAGCTGCCACACACTCATCTGACCAGCCTGCCGGAGAGTGCCCCGCTCCGCCCGTCAGCGCACCCCCGCCCACCCGCGTCGACCTGCGCCGAAGCCGTCTCAGGCCGGCTCGGTACGGGCCACCCAGCCACGCTCGTACGCATGCCAGCCCAACTGGAGCCGCGTCGAGACCCCGGTCAGCTCCATCAGGCCCTTGACGCGGCGCTGCACGGTCCGCAGCCCCAGATCCAGCTGCTTGGCCACGCTGGCGTCCGTCAGACCCGCCAACAGCAACGACAGGATCTCCAGATCCGTCGGATCCGGCCCGACCCCGTCCTCGCACACCCCGCCGCCGCCCTCGCCCAGCCGCAGCGGCATCGCCTCCCGCCACACCGCCTCGAAGAGGCCCATCAGCGACTCCAGCAGACCGCTGGCGTGCACGACCAGAGCGGCGGGCTCCGCGCCCCGAGCGGTCAGCGGGACCATCGCGAGGCTCCCGTCGGCCACCACCAGCTTCGTCGGCACCCGGTCCACCACCCGGCACTGCTCGTCCCGGCTCAGCGCCGCCGACAGCTCCAGGATCCCGAACGGCGTCGACAGCACCTCACGCTCGACCACCACCCGGTAGCTCACCCCGCGCGACGTCGCCCGCTCCTCGGACTCGTTCTCCATCCCGGTCACCGCGATCGGCTTGCCCGTCACCAGGGCGCACACCTCCGACACCGCTCCCAGCTGCAACTGGTGGAAGCGCTGGGCGACGGCGCTCGCGCCCGTCACCACCTCCACCAGATCGTGCACCGCCGGTTCGCTCGCCTCGGCCCGGTACTCCTCGGCGAGCAGCGCGGACGCCAGCTCCGCCTGCTCCAGCTCGTGCCGCTGCTGGATCAGCAGCGCGCCGAGCGCCACGCCGGGCGGCGCCGCCACCCAGCGGCCCGGCCGGGCCGAGGACTGTGCGGCCAGACCCTGCTGCTCCAGCCGCCGCAGCACCCGTTCGGTGTCCGCCTCGGGCAGTGCGAGCCGGTGCGCGAGATCGGCGAGCTCCGCGGCTCCCGCCGCGACGAGCGCGCGGTACGCGGTTTCCTGTCTCTCGTCGAGACCTATGGCCCCCAGCATTCTCCGACCTCCCCGGGTGTGGTGATCGCGCATCGAGGCGCCCCTGCGACGGGTCCCGGGTGGCGGGTGGAGGCCACGGCGCAAACCCGCCGCCCACATCATCCCCCGTACCCCCGGCCCCTCTGCCACCGCAGCACCAACGGCCTCCGGAATGCGCCCTCCTGGGATGCTTCCATCCGGATTGGTCTGGGGAGAGCGATGCGCCCGATATCGCGCACGGCACCCGGAGCGGCGACCACCGCCGGGCCAGGAGATCGGACTCGACGCGACCGGTCACGCCGGGTACACCCCGGGATTGCAGACCGTCAACGACGCGTACGCCCATGTGCGGGCCACATTTTCCCGATGTCCCGTTTTCGGGCCGCCTTCGCGGTGGACAATATGGGCATGAGTCAGCAGGGGGAGAAGCCCGCCGCCCACGAGGACGACTGGTGGCGCAAGCTGTACGACGAGACCGCGCACGACACCGGTCCCGGCCGTGCGGCCGACAGCCTCGACGACCGCTTCGACTCCGTGTCGGACACGGTGAGCAGCCCGATGGGCAGCCCGATGGGCAGCCCGGTGGGCGACCACCGGGACACCGTGCGCGAGACCGTCCGGGATCCGTACGGCGACGCGTACGAGGACCCCTACGCCGACCGCTTCGAGGAGCCGGACGGCGACGGCTACGAGGATCCGTACGCGGACGCGTACCGGCCGTCGCCCGAACGGAGCCGGTCCGTGGCGGCACAGCGGGAGCCATGGCCGGACTCCGCCCCGGACCCCGTTCGGGACCCCGCCCCGGACCCCGCCCCGGACCCCGTCCCGGATTCTGAAGCGGCTCCGGAGCTCATGCCCGACCCCCGGTCGGCCTGGGATTCGTATGCGAAGCGCGACCGGCGGCCGGAGCGGGCCGCTGATGCCAAGCCGGAGCGGAATCCGGAACCGGAGCCGGACCCGGAGCGGAATCCGGAGCCGGACCCGGTGCCGGTGCCAGACCCGGACCCGGTGCCGGTGCCGAAGCGGAATCCGGTGCCGGTGCCGGAGTCGGCCGCACCCGCGGGGCCGGAGCCCGGCGCCCCCCGCACCACCGTCTTTCCCGCCCCCTGGGAGCCGCCCGCCGGGCAGCCGGGGCCCCGGACGTTCGCCGCGCCGCGCGTGCCGGAAGCGCCCGAGCCCGCCCTCGCGCCCGACCCCAGTGCCTTGCACGCACTTCCGCCGGATCCCGCCGACGACGAAGCGACCGACGGCCGGCCGTCCGTCGGCCACCTCGGGGACCGGCCGCCCACCTACGACGCCGAGCCCGCCGCCCTGCCCTCCGCCACCTCGGAGAACCTGGACGGTCTCGCCCCCGACACCGTCCTGGATGGCGCGCGGTACGGGACGTACACCCTGCGCACCGCCTCCGTGCGCGGTGACTCCGCGCGCTTCCGCGGAGAACCCCGGCGCGACGGGCTGCTCACCGCCCGCTTCGGGGCGGCCGAGAGCGCCCTCGTCCTCGTCGCCGTGGCCGGTGGCAACCGGGCCGGCGCAGCGGCTCACCTCGCCGCGGCCGACGCCTGCCGCTGGATCGGCGGTGCCGTCGCCCGCAGCCACATCCGGCTCTCCGAGGACATAGGAGCGGGCCGCCGGGGCGACCTGAAGGCCGGGCTGCACCGGCTCACCGACCGTACGTACGGCAAGCTGCGCGCCCGCGCCGCCGAACTCGGCGTGCCACCGGACGCGTACACCGCGAGCCTCCGGTGCCTCCTGCTGTCCGCCGACCCCGACTGCCGCACCCGGGTCTTCTTCGGCGTCGGCGGCGGCGGCGGCCTCTTCCGCCTCCGCGACGGACTCTGGCAGGACCTGGAGCCCTCCGTCCCGGAGGGCGGCGGCCCGCAGTCGGGCGACGAGCGGGAGGAGGGCCCGGACGGGGACCGGCTGACCATGGACCTCCAGATCGCCGCACCGCCGTCCCCGAACGCCGACGGCCCCGCGCGGCAGCCCGCCGAACCCTTCCGCTTCCGGGCCTCCGTGGCGCGCCCCGGCGACACGCTGCTGCTGTGCAGCAACGGGCTCGCCGAGCCGATGCGCGGCGAGCCCGCGCTCCCCGGCGAGCTCGCCGAGCGCTGGGGGAGCGCCGGACCGCCCGGACTGCCCGCCTTCCTCGCCGACATCCAGCTCCGGATCAAGGGGTACGCCGACGACCGCACCTGCGCCGCGGTCTGGGAGGCGTAACCGCGCACACCGTGGGTTGATGGATTCCGGAGCCGGGCGACACGGTGTTTCGGGCTCCGGAGTCCGGACAACCGAAGTGCACGGAGCACGGGCAAGGAAAGGGCGCGCACCCATGGCCAAGCAGAACGTGGCGGAGCAGTTCGTCGACATCCTCGCCAGGGCAGGCGTCAAACGCCTGTACGGCGTCGTCGGCGACAGCCTGAACCCCGTCGTGGACGCCATCCGGCGTAACCCGGCCGTCGACTGGATCCACGTCCGCCACGAGGAGACCGCCGCCTTCGCGGCCGGTGCGGAGGCGCAGGTCACCGGTTCGCTCGCGGCCTGCGCCGGCTCCTGCGGACCGGGCAACCTGCATCTCATCAACGGCCTGTACGACGCCCACCGCTCGATGGCCCCGGTGCTGGCCCTCGCCTCGCACATCCCCTCCAGCGAGATCGGTCTCGGCTACTTCCAGGCAACCCATCCGGAGCTGCTGTTCCAGGAGTGCAGCCACTACAACGAGATGATCTCCAACCCGGAGCAGATGCCGAGGCTGCTCCAGACGGCGATCCAGCACGCCATCGGGCGCGGCGGCGTCAGCGTCGTCTCGATGCCGGGCGACATCGCCTCCAAGCCCGCCCCCGAGAAGAGCATCGAGCACGCCCTGGTCACCGCGCGGCCGACTGTACGGCCCGGCGACGACGAGATCGACAAGCTCTGCCGCATGGTGGACGAGGCCAAGCGGGTGACGCTGTTCTGCGGCAGCGGCACGGCCGGGGCGCACGCCGAGGTCATGGAGTTCGCCGAGAAGATCAAGTCCCCGGTCGGGCACGCGCTGCGCGGCAAGGAGTGGATCCAGTACGACAACCCGTACGACGTCGGGATGAGCGGGCTGCTCGGCTACGGCGCCGCGTACGAGGCGACCAACGAGTGCGACCTCCTCCTCCTGCTCGGCACGGACTTCCCGTACAACGCCTTCCTTCCGGACGATGTGAAGATCGTCCAGGTCGATGTGCGCCCGGAGCACCTCGGCCGCCGCTCCAAGCTCGACCTGGCGGTCTGGGGCGATGTGCGTGAGACCCTGCGCTGCCTGACGCCCCGGGTGAAGCCCAAGTCCGACCGCAAGTTCCTCGACCGGATGCTGAAGAAGCACGCGAACGCCCTGGAGGGCGTGGTCAAGGCCTACACCCGCAAGGTCGACAAGCACGTCCCGATCCACCCCGAGTACGTCGCCTCCGTGCTGGACGAGATGGCCGACGAGGACGCCGTGTTCACGGTCGACACCGGCATGAACAACGTGTGGGCCGCCCGCTATCTGACGCCCAACGGCAAGCGCCGGGTGATCGGTTCGTTCAGCCACGGCTCGATGGCCAACGCCCTGCCGCAGGCGATCGGCGCCCAGTTCACCGATCTGAACCGGCAGGTCGTCGCGATGTCGGGCGACGGCGGATTCTCCATGCTGATGGGCGACTTCCTCACGCTGGTCCAGTACGACCTGCCGGTGAAGGTCGTCCTGTTCAACAACTCCTCGCTCGGCATGGTCGAGTTGGAGATGCTGGTGGCGGGCCTCCCCTCGTACGGGACGACCAACAAGAACCCCGACTTCGCCGCCATCGCCCGGGCGGCCGGCGCCTACGGCGTACGCGTGGAGAAGCCCAAGCAGTTGCAGGGCGCGCTCAAGGACGCCTTCAAGCACAAGGGACCCGCGCTCGTCGACGTGGTCACCGACCCGAACGCGCTCTCCATCCCGCCGAAGATCAGCGCGGACATGGTCACCGGCTTCGCGCTCTCCGCGAGCAAGATCGTGCTCGACGGCGGAGTGGGCCGCATGCTCCAGATGGCCCGCTCCAACCTCCGTAACGTGCCCCGTCCTTGAGTCGGCGGTCGCCTGACTGACTTCCTTGCGCCGGGGCAACAGCAACTCGGGTGTAGCCGAGGGAGGTTGAGCGGAGCTGCGCCTCTGTGGTGATGGCGTGCGCGGGTGGGATGTTCCGTGCGCCCCTCGCCGCTCCCGACCGTTCACCTATTGACGGGTCGACAAGCGTGACCGTGTGCGTACAGGGGCATGCATCCCGTGAGGCTGTTCGACGAGCGGCCGGTTCCGAGGAGGTCGGTGCACTGTGCGGGCGGGGGAGATGGCGAAGCGTCAGAGAAGGACCGCGGTCATCGAGGGGCACGGCCCCCGGGGCCGGAGACCGGGCGAGGCGCCACCGCCGACCCGGATGCGCCGCAGGGTGGGCCACACCGAACGGTCGGCTGTGGGCGAAGTGCGCCGGGAGATGAGGGAGTTCCTCCGGGGCAGCTCCGACGAGGAGCGGACCGAGGCGGCGGAGCTGCTGGTGAGCGAGCTGGTGACCAACGCGCTCATCCACACCCGGCACGGGGCCGTGGTCACCGCCACGGAGACGCCGGCCCGACTGCGGGTGGAGGTCCAGGACTTCGCCTCGGAGAATCTGCCCGCGCAGTACGTACCGAACGCCGACGACGGTACGCACGGCAGGGGCCTGATCCTGGTCCGGAGCCTGGCCGATGCCTGGGGCGTGGAGGCACAGGCCCTGGGCAAGGTCGTCTGGTTCGAGCTGCGCGGCGGAAGGCCCTGAGGGGCCCTCCGCCGCGCAGCGCTCTCAGCCGAACTGCTGCTCCAGATCCTTCAGTTTCTGTTCCAGCGAGTCGAGCCGCGGGAGTGTCTGGGTGTCGTCCTCGGCGGTGAGGTCGACGGTCCGCGGGTCACTTCCCTGGCTCGGTGCGTCCAGGCTCTTCGAGCTCGAAGCGTCCGGCTGCTTCGGGCCGACGGCTTGCAGGGATGGCCGGGGTCGCAGAGGCAGCTGACCCGGCTCTGCTATGGCGGGCTCCGCGACGGCCGGCGCCGCGCCGCCCGAGGCCGCGGCGATGGCGGGCACGTCCAGCTGCCGGCCGCCCCGTCCCCCGCGCCCCCAGGCCCGGTTCTGCCGGTTCAGGGCTTTGATACGGGCCCGGTCCAGCTTCTCCTGGTCGCGTCGGCGGAGCCGGTCCTGCTCACGCTCCCTGCGGTCCTCCCGCACCTCGTCCACCGCCTCGTCCAGGGTGCGGACGCCCTCCAGGAGCATCAGCGACCAGGCGCCGAAGGTCTCCCTGGGCGCCCGCAGCCAGCGGACGATCCGGATCTGCGGCAACGGGCGGGGCACCAGGCCCTGTTCGCGCAGCGCGGCGCGGCGGGTCTGCTTCAGCGCGCGGTCGAAGAGCACCGCGGCCGAGAGGGACATCCCCGCGAAGAAGTGCGGAGCGCCCGCGTGGTCCATGCCCCGGGGGGCGTGCACCCAGTTGAACCAGGCGGCGGCCCCGGCGAACGTCCACACCAGCAGCCGGGAGCCGAGCGCCGCGTCTCCGTGGCTCGCCTCCCGTACGGCCAGCACCGAACAGAACATCGCGGCCCCGTCCAGCCCGAACGGGACAAGATACTCCCAGCCTCCGGTGAGGTTCAGGTTCTGCCGGCCGAAGCCGACGAGCCCGTGGAAGGAGAGCGCGGCGGCGACCGCCGCGCAGCAGAACAGCAGGACGTAACTGGCGGTGGCGTACAGCGCTTCCTTGCGTCTGCGGCGCTCCTCGCTGCGTTCCCAGGAGTCGTCGGCCGCGGCCTTGCCGGCGGCACGCTTGCCGCGTGCGACCACCGTCACCGCCGCCATGACTCCCACGAGCAGTACGGCGCCCGGAAGCAGCCAGTCAAGCGATATGTCGGTCAGTCTCATGCGCGGTCCCTTGCGTCACGTAGGGCGTTTCGTGCGCCATCGTGACGGAATTCCCGTCCCGCTCCGGTGGTTTCGGGACAAGAGCACGCCATGGGGGTGGGAGAGGCTATCGATGGGTGGAATCTTCTCGAACGAGCGCTCGATCTAGTCGAGTCACGTTCGATTCCACGTCATCCGGACGGGCGGTGTGGATCAGGAAGCTGCGGCTCAGGGCTGTCCCGCAATCCCTGGTGGATCAGCGCGCGGCGTCAGATGCGGTGCATCGCAAGGCGGAGGGGCGTCCGCATACTGGATGTATCCGGGCGTTCCGACAACGCGGCGAGGTGCCGTAGCTGTCGTCGTGCGCCCGCCAGGGATTACGGGACAGCCCTGAGTTTCCGCACCCGGTCCGTGTCACAGGTACGCGGACAGGTCACACAGGTGTCCTCGGGGCGCAGCGTGTAGAAGAGGCAGCAGCTCGCCCGGTCCCGGGTCGGCAGCGACCGGCCGTCGGGTCCGGTCAGCTCGCGGAAGCCGGCGGTGCCGACGTACGGCTTGGTCGTGCCGGGCAGCAGCAGCTCCAGCTCGGCCATGGCGCGGCGTTCCTCACCCAGCAGATGCGCGATGTACCAGAGGCCCTCGACGATCTCGTCGGTCGCCATCCCCCACAGGGCCCGCTTCCCGCGCCGCATGCGCGGCCCGAAGCCCTCCAGCACCGGGCCGAGGTGCTCGGTCAGGGAGGTCAGGACCTCGGCCCGCAGCGCCGCCTCGTCCGCGACGACCCGGGCCCCGGGCAGGGTGGCGGCCGGGTCGTCCGGCAGGCAGGCGAATTCCCGGACCCGCACGGTCAGATGCCCCAGCGCCCGCTGGAAGGCCACGTCCTCGACCGGGATCCGGGGCACCCGGCGCTGGAGGAACCAGGGCACCGTGACCAGCAGACAGGCGGGCCAGGCGTACCGGTGCAGACCGAAGCTCGCCACCACGTCCGGACGGGCCTGCCGGCCGTGGTCGCGCAGCACCTGCGCGTTGTCCCAGGCGAGGAAGGTGTCCACGGCGTGACCGCCGGCGGCCAGCTCCGCCGCGCCGACCCAGCCCGCTCCGGACGGGGCCACGGCGTCGCTGTCGAGCACGTCGGCCCGCAGCCCGGGGAACACCTCGGTCAGGCGGGTGTACGCGGCGGTCACGGGGGATGTCGCGGCACCGGTGAACGGCGGGGAGAGGGTCATGCAGGGGACCACCGAATCGGGATCGTTTGCAGGTAAGGCTTACCTTACCCGATGCCATCGATGTTTGAACCGCAGCCTCCTCCCTCTATCGTGCACAGGAGGTCCGGCACACGCGAGCCGGCCCGCGGCAGGCGGAGGAGGTCCGGGTGGAGCACGGCAGCGCGCGCGAGAGCGCACGTCCGGCGTACGCCCTGGGAGCGTTCCCGCGCACCCCGGCGGAAGGCCGGATGCCGGAGCGCCGGGTGCCGGAACAGGCGCGGGGCGAGCGGGCCGGATTCGAGCAGGCGGGGGTCCAGCGGACCGGCGGGCGCCCGGCCGAGAGGGAACAGGCGGCCCGGGGCGAGCACACCCACAGCGAGCCCCCCGCGCCGCGTGCCGTCGTCCAGCGCCACTCCGTCCGCGGTCAGATCCTGGACGCCCTGCGCGCCGCCCTCGTCGGCGGTGAGCTGGTGCCCGGCCAGGTGTACTCCGCCCCCGCGCTCGGCGCCCGCTTCGGGGTCTCCGCCACGCCGGTGCGCGAGGCCATGCAGCGGCTGGCCGTCGAGGGAGCCGTCGAGGTCGTGCCGAACCGCGGCTTCCGGGTCAGCGAACGCGGCCCCCGCGAACTGGCCGAACTGGCCGAGGTGCGGGCGCTGATCGAGGTCCCGGTGATGCTGAGCCTGGCCCGTACGGTCCCGGCGCACCGCTGGAGCGCTCTGCGTCCGCTGGCGGAGGCCACGGTCACGGCGGCGGCCGTCGGCGACCGGGCCGCCTACGCCGATTCGGACCGGGCCTTCCACCGCGCGGTCCTCACGCTGTCGGGCAACGAGCAGCTCGTGACCGTCGCCGACGAACTGCACCGGCGCTCCCAGTGGCCGCTGGTTTCGGGCCCCGAGACCCGCCGGGCCGACCTGCTGGCCGACGCCTCCGAGCACACCGCCCTGCTCGACGCCCTCGTCTCCCAGGACCTCGCCGTCGTCCGGGCCCTGGTCCGCGAACACTTCGCCGGCGCCGACGGCTGACCGCCGCGACGTCCGCCGCCCGGGGGCCTACGGCGCGTCCGGCGGATCCTGACCGGGTCCGCGGCGGTCGGCACGCCCCTGCCTCAGCTCGCCCCGGCGGTGCGCGGGGCCGGGGGGCCCAGGTGGGGGGCCAGCCAGGTGGGCACGCCGCCCAGCAGCCGGAACAGCCGGCCGGCCTCGGCCCGCAGCCGTGCCGCCTCCGACTCCTCCTCCGTCTCCGCGAGGGAGATCAGCGCCGGGGCCGTACCGACCAGGAACCCCAGCTCCTCCCGGATCCGCAGGGACTCCGCGAAGCCGTGCCGGGCCTCGGCCAGCTCCCCCTCGCGGAGGGCGAGCGCCGCCAGATGCCGCCAGGTGGACGAGAGGAGCAACTCGTCGCCCCGGTCCGCCGCACCGGCGTGCGCCCGGCGGAACGCGGCACGCGCCGACTGCGGCGACTCCGCGATGTTCTGGGCGATCAGCCCGCGCCGGAAGTCCAGCAGCGGCCGGGCCGGGGACGCGGGCGCCAGCAGCGCCGCCGACCGGCTCAGCGCCACGCTCGCCTCGTCGGCCCGGTCCCGTACCGCCAGGAGGGTCGAGGCGTACGCCAGATGGCCCCGCTCGGAGGCGGCGGACCCACGCTCGTCGTCGCTGCGGGCGATGGCCTCCGCCGTGCGCAGGGCGTCCTCCGCGTCGGTCCAGCCCTCTCCCGTGTAGAGACACCGCTCGGTCAGCAGCGCGGTGCGCTGGAGAGCGGCGGCCGGTTCCGTGCCCGCGTCGTGCTCCAGCAGTGCGGCCGCGTCCGTCCAGCAGGCGCGTGAGCGCAGCCGCCATACCGCGGTCTGGAGCGGAGGATCGTCATCTGCTGTCGTTCCGGAACCAGACATGGCGGTATGCGCCACATTGCCCTCCCCGAGCGCGCCATTGTGCTGTTGGGTACGGCGCATCTCAGCACGGATTGGCACGCCGGGCCAAGGGGTCCGGGCAATGTCAGGTGAAAGATTTCACAATCGGCCGGGACGCGACTGGCCCCCGCCGGGCCCGCGGCGCGGCCCGGAGGTCAGCTCATGCGCAGGGCGAGGAAGAAGTCGAGCTTGTCCTCCAGGCGCGAAAGGTCACGCCCCGTCAACTGCTCGATCCGCCCGACGCGGTAGCGCAAGGTGTTGACGTGCAGGTGCAGCCGGGCCGCGCAGCGGGTCCAGGACCCGTCGCAGTCCAGGAAGGCCTCCAGCGTCTCGATCAGCTCCGCCCGGTGGCGCCGGTCGTAGTCGCGCAGCGGGTCCAGCAGCCGGGCGGTGAAGGCACGCCGGACGTCGTCGGGGACGAACGGCAGCAGCAGCACGTGCGAGGCCAGCTCGTGGTGACCGGCCGCGCAGACCCGCCCCGGACGGGCCGCGGCCACCCGGCGGGCGTGCCGGGCCTCCTCCAGCGCGCCGCGCAGCCCTTCGGCGGAATGCACGGCCGCGCTGACACCCAGTGTCAGCCGGCCGTCGTCGGCGAGTCCCGCGGAGAGCGGTTCGCGCACGGAGGCCAGCAGCGCGTCGGCGTGCAGGCCGGGCTCCGCGTCGATGGCGGCGGCGTCCTCGGCGCCCGCCCGCGCGGCATCGCCCGGAGCGCCCTCCCCGGACTCCGCGGCCACGGCGGCGGTGGGTGCGGGCAGCGGCACCAGGGCGATGGCCTCCTCGCCCGTGTGCGCGACGGCGATCCGGTCGGCCGAGTCGGGGCCGCTGACCGCCGGGTCGACGAGGATCTCCTCCAGCAGCGCCTGGGCCACCGGACCGCTCGCGATCTCGCCCGCGGTGGCCGCCTGGCCCCCGGCGCTCCAGTCGACCCGGGCCACCACGACCTGCCACTGCGGGGCCACGCCGAGGCCGGGCAGCAGGACCGGCGCGGCGACCCGCAGCCTGGCCGCGATCTCGGCGGGGGCGGCGCCCGCCTGGACCAGCTCCAGGACCTCCTGGGCGAGCCTGCGGCGTACCGTACGGGCCGCGTCGCGGCGGTCGCGCTCGACCGCGATCAGCTGGGTGACGCCCTGGAGCAGGTCGAGCCGGGCGGCGGGCCAGTCCGAGGCGTCGGCCTCCACCGCGAGCAGCCAGTCGGAGAGCACCGACTCCCGTACGTCGCGGGCGGCCGGCACCGCGCCCCGGCCGGTGTTCCGGATCGGGAAGAGCGAATACGTCGTGCCGGAGACCGCCGCCCGGTGCGGGCCCCGGCGGCCGGTACGGGTCGCGGCCAGGTGGTGCCCGGCCAGCGCCGCGCCCAGCGGTCCGGGCAGCGGGGTGCCCGCCCCCGCGATCTGGCGGCCGGTGGGGGAGAGGACCCAGGCCCGCAGGTCCAGGTCGGAGGTGAGGAGATCCAGGACCACCTCGGGGCCGCCGCCCGCCGGGCCCGAGGTCATCAGCCGTCGGTGCCGGTCCACCACGGCCGCCAGGTCGCCCGCCCGCTCACCGGAGACCTGACGGACGACGTATTCGGTGATCGTCGCGAAAGCAACGGTCTCGTTCACGGCGAAGAGGGGGAGGCGGTGCTGCGCGCACGCCTCGACCAGATCGCCGGGGATGTCGCCGAGCTCCGCCTCGCCGGCCGCGAGACCGGCCACCCCGGCGCCCGCCAGGATCCGGACGAAGGGTTCGGAGTCCGCCGCGTCCCGGCGCCAGGCGAGCCCCGTGAGCACCAGCTCCCCGCCGGAGAGGTAGCGGCTGGGATCGCGCAGGTCGGTCGTCATGACGCCCCGGACCGAGCGGTCCAGCTCGTCCTCGCCGCCGAGCAGCCGCAGGCCCAGCGCGTCGTTCTCCAGCAGTGCGCGCAGCCGCATCTCGTCGCCGCCGATCTTTCCGTAGGGGAGCAGGTGAAGTTCGTGAAGGAGCAGGTGGGGGTGGAAGTGGGTGAAGGAGGCCGTGGGGTGGGGGAGCCGTGAGGGATACGGGTAGCTGTCGATTGCGGCGAGGTTACTGATTCCCGCCATTCGTTCGAATCTACAAGACGAGGACGGACACCAGCCAACTCCTTCAGTGTTTCGGTGACTGCACCGGTAGGAGCAGGGCTTGTGTACTGGGTCACACACCACGTGAACACCACATGAACGAGCCAGTCGTGGGCCGGCCGTCCCCCGCCCCGGCGAACGAACCGATTGAGAAGAAGAGAGCCACTCATGGACTTCCTTCGCCCCGCCAGCTGGGAGGAGGCGCTCGCCGCCAAGGCCGAGCACCCCACCGCTGTGCCCATCGCGGGCGGCACCGATGTGATGGTCGAGATCAACTTCGACCACCGGCGGCCCGAGTACCTCCTGGACCTGAACCGCATCGGTGAGCTGTCCGAGTGGGAGGTGGGCCAGGAGAGCGTGCGGCTCGGCGCCTCCGTGCCGTACAGCAGCATCATGGAGCACCTGCGCACCGAGCTGCCCGGTCTGGCGCTCGCCTCGCACACCGTCGCCTCCCCGCAGATCCGCAACCGCGGCGGCGTCGGCGGCAACCTCGGCACCGCGTCGCCGGCGGGTGACGCCCACCCGGCCCTGCTCGCCGCCGGCTGCGAGGTCGAGGCCGAATCCGTACGCGGAACGCGGCTGATCCCCATCGACGCCTTCTACACCGGGGTCAAGCGCAACGCCCTGGCGCCGGACGAGCTGATCCGCGCCGTGCACATCAGGAAGGCCGACGGACCCCAGCAGTACTCCAAGGTCGGCACCCGCAACGCCATGGTCATCGCCGTCTGCGCGTTCGGTATCGCCCTGCACCCCGAGACCCGCACCGTGCGCACCGGCATCGGCTCGGCCGCCCCGACCCCGGTCCGGGCCAAGGAGGCCGAGGAGTTCCTGAACGCCGCGCTCGAAGAGGGCGGGTTCTGGGAGAACGGCAAGATCATCACCCCCGCGATCGCCCAGCAGTTCGCCACCC
Organism: Streptomyces sp. NPDC017520; assembly: GCF_044329855.1. Lineage (NCBI taxonomy): Bacteria > Bacillati > Actinomycetota > Actinomycetes > Kitasatosporales > Streptomycetaceae > Streptomyces > Streptomyces sp. NPDC017520. The sequence goes on along the minus strand of NZ_JBIRKB010000004.1, from coordinate 70,810 downwards.
TCGCGTCCGGCGCCTGCAACCCGATCGACGACGTGCGCGGCACGGCGAAGTACCGCAGGCACGCGGTCGGCATCATGGCCCGCCGCACGCTCGGCTGGACCTGGGAGCAGTACCGCGGCGCGGGCCGCGCGCTGGAAGGAGCTGCGTAACCATGCGAGTCAATTTCACGGTCAACGGCCGTCAGCAGGAAGCCGACGACGTGTGGGAGGGCGAGTCCCTCCTGTACGTCCTGCGTGAGCGCATGGGCCTGCCCGGCTCCAAGAACGCCTGCGAGCAGGGCGAGTGCGGATCCTGCACCGTCCGCCTCGACGGTGTCCCGGTCTGCGCGTGCCTCGTCGCCGCCGGCCAGGTCCAGGACCGCGAGGTCGTCACCGTCGAGGGCCTGGCCGACTACGCCAAGCACCGCGAGGACGCCCACCCCGGCGGCGGCTGCGCCTCCGGCGCCTGCGGCACCACCCTGGACGCCGCCAAGCGCTGGCAGTCCAGGCCCACCGACGGCCAGACCGGCGAGGCCGTCGAACTCTCCCCGATCCAGCAGGCGTTCATCGACGCCGGAGCCGTCCAGTGCGGCTTCTGCACCCCCGGCCTCCTGGTCGCCGCCGACGAGCTGCTGGAGAACACCCCCTCGCCGTCCGACCAGGACATCCGTGAGGCGCTCTCCGGCAACCTCTGCCGCTGCACCGGCTACGAGAAGATCCTCGACGCGGTCCGCCTCGCGGCAGCCCGCCAGGAAGAGGCGGTCCAGTCATGACGACGACACCCGAGGCCCGGACCGCACCGGCCGGCACGCCCACCAAGATCACCCAGGGGTCGCCCACCAAGGGCGGCATCGGTGAGTCCACGCTCCGCCCCGACGGCACCCTCAAGGTCACCGGGGAGTTCGCCTACTCCTCCGACATGTGGCACGAGGACATGCTGTGGGGCCAGACGCTGCGCTCCACCGTCGCGCACGCCGAGATCGTCTCCATCGACACCTCCGAGGCGCTGGCGACGTCCGGCGTCTACGCCGTGATGACCTACGACGACCTGCCCGCCGAGATAAAGAACTACGGCCTGGAGATCCAGGACACCCCCGTTCTCGCCCACGGCAAGGTCCGTCACCACGGTGAGCCGGTCGCCATCGTGGCCGCCGACCATCCGGAGACCGCGCGCCGCGCCGCCGCCAAGATCAGGATCGAGTACCGCGAGCTGCCCCTCGTCACCGACGAGGCCTCGGCGACCGCCGCCGACGCCGTGCTCGTGCACGAGGGCCGCGACGACCACCACATCGGTCACGTCCCGCACCCCAACATCGTGCACCGCCAGCCGATCATCCGCGGCGACGCCGACGAGGCCGCGAAGCGGGCCGACGTCATCGTCACCGGCGACTACACCTTCGGCATGCAGGACCAGGCCTTCCTCGGCCCCGAGTCCGGCCTCGCGGTGCCCTCCGAGGACGGCGGCGTCGAGCTGTACGTCGCCACCCAGTGGCTGCACTCGGACCTCGGCCAGATCGCCCCCGTCCTCGGCCTGCCCGAGGAGAAGGTCCGCATGACGCTCTCCGGCGTCGGCGGGGCCTTCGGCGGCCGGGAGGACATCTCGATGCAGATCCACGCCTGCCTGCTGGCGCTCCGCACCGGCAAGCCGGTCAAGATCGTCTACAACCGGTTCGAGTCCTTCTTCGGACACGTCCACCGGCACCCGGCGAAGCTCCACTACGAGCACGGCGCCACCAAGGACGGCAAGCTCACGCACATGAAGTGCCGCATCGTCCTGGACGGCGGGGCCTACGCCTCCGCCTCCCCGGCGGTCGTCGGCAACGCCTCGTCGCTCTCGGTCGGCCCGTACGTCATCGAGGACGTCGACATCGAGGCGATCGCGCTCTACACCAACAACCCGCCCTGCGGCGCGATGCGCGGCTTCGGCGCGGTCCAGGCGTGCTTCGCCTACGAGGCGCAGATGGACAAGCTGGCGGCCAAGCTGGACATGGACCCGGTGGAGTTCCGCCAGCTCAACGCCATGGAGCAGGGCACCCTGCTGCCCACCGGACAGCCCTGCGACTCGCCGGCCCCGGTCGCCGAACTGCTGCGCCGGGTCAAGTCCCGGCCGCTGCCGCCCGAGCAGCAGTGGCTGGCGGCGGGCAGCGAGGGCACCTCCGTGGACGTCCGCGCGCTGCCCGGCGGGCTCTCCAACACCACCCACGGCGAAGGCGTCGTGCGGGGTGTCGGCTACGCGGTAGGCCTGAAGAACGTCGGCTTCTCCGAAGGCTTCGACGACTACTCCACCGCCCGGGTCCGGATGGAGGTCATCAACGGCGAACCGGTCGCCACCGTGCACACCGCGATGGCCGAGGTCGGCCAGGGCGGCGTCACCGTCCACGCCCAGATCGCCCGTACCGAACTCGGCGTCAACCAGGTCACCATCCACCCCGCCGACACCCGGGTCGGCTCCGCCGGATCCACCTCCGCCTCCCGCCAGACGTACGTCACCGGCGGCGCGGTCAAGAACTCCTGCGAAGCCGTACGGGAGAAGGTCCTGGAGCTGGGCCGCACCAAGTTCGGCACCTACCACCCGGCCTGGGCAACCGCCGAACTCCTCCTGGAGGGCGGCAAGGTCGTCACCGACGGCGGCGAGGTGCTGGCCGACCTCGCCGACGTCCTGGAGGACGAGGCGATCGACATCGAGCTGGAGTGGCGCCACCGGCCCACCGAGGCGTTCGACCTGCGCACCGGACAGGGCAACGGCCACGTCCAGTACTCCTTCGCCGCGCACCGCGCGGTCGTCGAGGTCGACACCGAACTGGGCCTGGTCAAGGTCATCGAACTGGCCTGTGCCCAGGACGTCGGCAAGGCGCTCAACCCGCTCTCCGTCCTCGGCCAGATCCAGGGCGGCACCCTCCAGGGCATGGGCGTCGCCGTGATGGAGGAGATCATCGTCGACCCGAAGACCGCGAAGGTGCGCAACCCGTCCTTCACGGACTACCTTCTGCCCACCATCCTCGACACGCCGACCATCCCCGTCGACGTGCTCGAACTCGCCGACGAGAACGCCCCGTACGGGCTCCGCGGCATCGGCGAGGCCCCCACCCTGTCGTCCACCCCGGCCGTCCTCGCGGCGATCCGGAACGCGACGGGTCTCGAGCTCAACAGGACACCGGTGCGGCCCGAACACCTCACCAGCACCTGAGAGCCTGCCGGGCGATCTCCCACCGGTCGTCGCCCGGCGGACTCCGAGCGGTCCCCCCGAACTCTCCGGGCGGTGCGCAGCGCCGAGAACGTCACACTTTTCCGCACCCCGCACCGCCCGGAGGAACCAAGTACCGCACCGCTCGCGGTTCTTCGCCGTGCCGCGCGCACGGCAACGCCTCACGGACCATCCGTGCCGCCGGCACATCCGTTCTGCTTCAACAGTCCGTCCCGGCCGTCCCCGGGTCGTGCAGCCGACGCAGTCATCCCAAATCCCGCATTCAGGAATCTCCAAGCGGGTGCCCCTGTGAACCTTGGGAGTCAGGCATCATGACCCAGCAGTCAGTGGAACCGAAGACCAGTCCGGAGGCCGCGGGCCCCGGCTCGCGCGTCCCCGCCGGAAGATCATGGCTCGACCGGTACTTCCACATATCCGAACGAGGATCCACCGTCGCGCGCGAGCTGCGCGGCGGCGTCACGACCTTCATGGCCATGGCGTACATCCTCCTGCTCAACCCGCTGATCCTGGGCGGGGAGGACGTCAACGGCAACCTCCTCAGCCAGCCCGGCCTGATCACCGCGACCGCGTTCGCGGCGGCCGCGACGACCCTGCTCATGGGCTTCGTCGGCAAGGTGCCCCTGGCGCTCGCCGCCGGGCTCAGCGTCTCCGGTGTGCTCGCCTCGCAGGTCGCGCCCAACATGACCTGGCCACAGGCCATGGGCATGTGCGTGATCTACGGTGTGGTGATCTGCCTCCTGGTGGTCACCGGCCTCCGTGAGATGATCATGAACGCGATCCCGCTCGCGCTCAAGCACGGCATCACCATGGGCATCGGGCTCTTCATCGCCCTCATCGGCCTCTACAAGGCCGGATTCGTCCACAAGGGCGCGGCGACCCCGGTCTCCCTCGGTCCGGCCGGTGAACTCGCCGGCTGGCCCGTCCTGATCTTCTGCGTGACGCTTCTGCTCATCTTCATGCTCCAGGCGCGCAACATCCCCGGCGCGATCCTGATCGGCATCGCCGTCGGCACCGTGGTCGCGATCGTCATCAACGCGATCGTCGACATCGACCCCAAGAAGTGGAGCAGCGGCCCGCCGGAGCTGGAGGGCAGCGCGGTCTCCGCGCCCGACTTCTCGCTCTTCGGTAACGTCGAGTTCGGCGGCTGGGGAGACGTCGGTGTGATGACGGTCGGCATGATCGTCTTCACTCTCGTGCTGGCAGGCTTCTTCGACGCGATGGCCACCATCATCGGCGTCGGCACCGAGGCCAAGCTCGCCGACGACAAGGGCCGCATGCCGGGCCTGTCCAAGGCGCTGTTCATCGACGGCGCCGGCGGCGTCATCGGCGGTGTCGCCTCGGGCTCCGGCCAGACGGTCTTCGTGGAGTCGGCCACCGGCGTCGGCGAAGGGGCCCGGACCGGGCTCGCCTCCGCCGTCACCGGACTCTTCTTCGCCGCCTGCCTCTTCTTCACCCCGCTCACCGCGATCGTGCCGACCGAGGTGGCCTCCGCCGCCCTCGTCGTCATCGGCGCGATGATGATGCAGAACGCCCGGCACGTGGACTGGAGCGATCGCTCGGTCGCCATCCCGGTCTTCCTGACCGTGGTCCTGATGCCCTTCACGTACACCATCACCACCGGTGTCGCCGCGGGCGTCATCGCGTACAGCGCCATCAAGCTCGCCCAGGGCCGGGCCCGCGAGGTCGGGGCCTTCATGTGGGGGCTGACGGTGATCTTCATCGTCTTCTTCGCCCTCAACCCCATCGAGAGCTGGCTGGGCGTCCACTGACGTCCGCGCCCCCTTCCCGCCTAAGGAGATACGCCATGCTGGACATCGCCGAAGAGCTGCACCGGTGGGTCTCGCAGGGACGCGAGTTCGCCGTCGCCACCGTCGTGGCGGTCGGCGGCAGCGCGCCCCGGCAGCCCGGCGCCGCCCTCGCCGTCGACCGCGACGGCACGGCCATCGGTTCGGTGTCCGGCGGATGCGTGGAGGGGGCCGTCTACGAACTGTGCCAACAGGCCCTGGACGACGGGAAGTCCGTCCGCGAGCGCTTCGGCTACAGCGACGAGGACGCCTTCGCGGTCGGTCTGACCTGCGGCGGCGTCATCGACATCCTGGTGACACCGGTACGGGCGGACGACCCCGCCCGCCCGGTGTTCGCCGCCGCGCTCGCGGCCGCCGCGGAGGGGACGGCGGCCGCGCTGGCGCGGGTCACGGACGGACCCGGGGAACTGCTCGGACTCCCGCTCCTGGTCCGCGCCGACGGCAGCCACGTGGGCGGGCTCGGCGGCCATCCGGCGCTCGACCGGACCGCCGCCGCCGAGGCCCGCGCGCTGCTGGACGCGGGCCGCACCGGGCCGCTCGCCATCGGCGCGGAGGGCTCCCGCTGCGGCCGGCCGATCGAGGTGCTGGTCGAGTCCAGCGTCCCGCCGCCCCGCATGATCGTGTTCGGCGCCATCGACTTCGCCGCCGCGCTGGTCCGCGCCGGGAAGTTCCTCGGCTACCGGGTCACCGTCTGCGACGCCCGCCCGGTCTTCGCCACCGCGGCACGCTTCCCCGAGGCGGACGAGATCGTCGTCGACTGGCCCCACCGCTACCTCGCCACAACCGCGACCGACGCGCGCACCGTGCTCTGCGTCCTCACCCACGACGCCAAGTTCGACATCCCGCTGCTGGAGGCCGCCCTGCGCCTCCCGGTCGCCTACGTCGGCGCGATGGGGTCCCGCCGCACCCACCTGGACCGCGAGGACCGGCTGCGCGAGGTCGGGCTCACCGACCGTGAACTGTCCCGGCTGCGCTCGCCGATCGGCCTCGACCTCGGCGCCCGTACGCCGGAGGAGACGGCCCTGTCCATCGCCGCCGAGATCGTCGCGGTCCGGCGCGGCGGCAGCGGCGTACCCCTCACCGGCGCCCACACCCCCATCCATCACGACAGCAGCGGACAGCCGCTCGTCTCGGTGGCCTGAAGCACTCGTCAACGCCCCGTCCGCCCCGGGCGGGTATCCGCCACGGCGGTTTCCCGCCCGCCCGGAACGCAGCGGTCGCCCCGGATTTACCGGTAGATCAGCTGCATGACTTCTTCTCCTTCCTCCGTTCCCGGCCGGGCGAGATCCGCCCGCCCAGGACGCAGAGCCCTGCTCCTGGCGACCTCGGCGGCCCTGCTGGGCGGCATGCTGGTCCCCTTCGCGGGCACCGCCGGCGCCGCCCCAGCACCCCGCGACGGGACCCCGCGCTCCGACGTACGCACCGAGAGCCACACCGTCACCCTGATCACCGGTGACGTCGTGCGCTACGTGGACGGCCCCGGCGGCCAGGACACCGTCACCGTGGACCGCCCCGACGGCGGACACGGCGGCGTCCGCATCCAGCAGGCGGGCGAGGACGTGTACGTCCTGCCCGACGAGGCCACCACGCTGATCGCGGCGGGCACCCTGGACCGGCGGCTGTTCAACGTCTCGGCCCTGGTGCGGATGGGCTACGACGACGAGGGCACCGGCTCCGTCCCGCTCATCGCCACCTACCCGCCCGCGCGCGCCAAGGCGCTGCCCGCCGCCCCGCGCGGCGCGAAGAAGGTCCGCACCCTCGAATCCGTCAACGGGGCCGCGCTCACGGCCGACAAGGACGACGCGCGGACCTTCTGGAGCGCCATCACCCGTGACGACAAGGCCCGTTCGCTGGACAGCGGGATCGCGAAGCTCTGGCTGGACGGCCGCTCCGAGGCGCTGCTGACCGAGTCGGTGCCCCAGGTGGGCGCCCCGCAGGCGTGGGCCGACGGCTTCGACGGCAAGGGCACCAAGGTCGCGGTCCTGGACACCGGCATCGACGCCGACCACCCGGACGTCAAGGACCGCGTCGTCGGCGCCCGCAGCTTCATCCCGGGCGAGGAGGTCGACGACAAGAACGGACACGGCACGCACGTCGCCTCCACCATCGCCGGATCCGGCGCCGCCTCCGATGGCGCCAACAAGGGCGTGGCCCCGGCCGCAGACCTGCTCGTCGGCAAGGTCCTCAGCGACGAGGGCTCCGGCGCGGACTCGGGGATCATCGAGGCCATGGAGTGGGCCAAGGCCGAAGGGGCCGACGTCGTCTCGATGAGCCTCGGCTCCCCGGTGCCCGACGACGGCACCGACCCGATGTCCCAGGCCGTGAACGCCCTCTCGGCGGACGGCGGCCCGCTGTTCGTCATCGCGGCGGGCAACGCGTACGGGGCGGGCACCATCGGCTCGCCGGGCTCCGCGGAGCAGGCGCTCACCATCGCCGCCGTCGACAAGCAGGACGGTCGCGCCGACTTCTCCTCGATGGGACCGCTCGTCCGCTCCCACGGCCTGAAGCCCGACCTGTCGGCCCCCGGCGTCGGCATCAACGCCGCCGCCTCGCAGTCGATCCCCGGCATCGAGGGCATGTACCAGTCGATGTCGGGCACCTCGATGGCCACGCCCCATGTCGCGGGCGCGGCGGCGATCCTGAAGCAGCGTCACCCCGACTGGTCCGGTCAGCGCATCAAGGACGCGCTGATGACCTCCTCCAAGAAGCTCGACGCGTACACCCCGTACGAGCAGGGCACCGGCCGGCTCGACGTTAAGGCGGCCATCGACACGACGATCGAGGCCACCGGCTCGGTCGAGGTCGCCTCCTACGCCTGGCCGCACAGCCCGTCCGACGAGGTCGCCGAGCGCACCGTCACCTACCGCAACACGGGTGACGAGGACGTCACGCTGAACCTGGCCACCGACACGGACGACCCGGCGTACACGCTCTCCGCCGACAAGCTGACCGTCCCGGCCGGGGGCACCGCGGAAGCGGTCCTGTCCCTGGACCCGGCGAAGGTCGCCAACGACACGACCTTCTCCGGCCAGGTCGTCGCCACCGACGCGGCGGGCACGACGGTCGCGCACACCGGCTTCGCGCTCACCAAGGAGAGGGAGCTGCACGACCTGACGGTGAAGCTCCGCGACCGTTCGGGCAAGCCGATGGACGGCGCCGTCGTCCTCGCCGAACTGGGTGACCCCCAGCTCGGCCTCGTCCAGGTCAGCGGCGGCGAGACCACCCTGCGCCTGCCGCCGGGCAACTACACAGCCTGGTCCACCGTGGACGTCGACGGCGACCGCCCCGACTCCAAGGCCGTGGCGTTCCTCGCGGCCCCCGAGACGATCCTGGACAAGTCCACCACGGTCACTCTCGACGCCTCCGAGGCCAACAAGGTCAGCGTGCGGACGCCGAAGGAGACCGAGACCCGCCAGCTGCGCTACGACATGGCGCGCACCGCCCCGGACGGCACCGTCCAGCGCGACGCGTACCAGATACCGCTGACGTACGACCAGCTGTGGGCGAGCCCCACCAAGAAGGTCACCGAGGGCAGCTTCAGCTTCCTGACCCGCTGGCGCCAGGGCGAGGAGCTGATCGACGTCGAGGCCGACGGCCGTGACGTGCCGGTCTTCGTCCAGGGCGGCTCGCCGGTCGCCGAGGACAGCCGGCGGAAGCTCAAGTCGGTGTACGTCGACAAGGGCGCGCCGGCGGACTACCGGGGTGTGAACGCGCGCGGCAAGGCCGTCGTCGTCACCCGCAGCGCCGACGTCACCCCCGCCGAACGCCTCGCGGCTGCCCTGGCCGCCGGAGCGAAGGCGCTGTTCGTCGTCAACGACGAGCGTGGCGTGGCGATGGAGAGCTACACCCCGTACGGCGAGGAGACCACCATTCCGGTCGCCTCGGTCCAGACCTCCGCGGGCGAGAGCCTGATCAGGGCGGCGCAGCGCGGCAAGAAGGTCCAGATCGACCAGAAGAAGTTCGCGGACTACCTGTACGACCTGGTGGACCGCCACGACGGCACGATCCCGGACCGCTCGCTGGCGTTCGCTCCCTCGACCCGCCGGCTCGCCAAGGTGGAGAACACCTTCTACGGCCACAAGAAGACGCTCGGCGGCGGCTACCGCTACGACATCCCGGAGTACGGGCCGGGCCTCGGCTTCCAGGAGTACGAGCAGTTCCCGGGCGTCCGCACCGAATGGGTCAACCCGCTGCCGGGCGACTCCTTCTGGTACGAGAACCACGCGGTCCTCGACGCGGAGCAGTCCGGCCGGGCGCACGAGATGCGCAGCGCCGAGCTGGACTACCGGGCGGGCGAGGACTACCGCGCCGAGTGGTTCGCCCCGGTGGTCCGCCCCCGCCTCGGCACCGGCTACTGGGGGCCGTTCCGCACGGTGAGCAACGACCTCCAGTTCAACATCACTCCGTGGACGGACGCGGGCGCGGGTCACTCCGGCTCGATGCCCGAGAACGAGTACGACACCACCTCCTACGCCCTCCACCAGGGTGACAAGGAGCTGAAGAAGGGTGCGGGCAGGGCCGGATTCGCCTGGGACCTCCCCGCCGAGGAGCTCCCGTACCGCCTGGTCATCGACTCCCGGCGTGACGCGGAGACCTGGAAGACGTCGACCCGCACCCACTCCGAGTGGGGCTTCGTCTCCGGCGCCCTGGAGCCGGGCGGCCCCCAGCAGGCCGACATCCCGATGCTCCAGCTGGACTACGCCGTCGACACCGACCTGGCGGGCGACGTCCGGGCCGGCCGCTCGACGGAGATCGGCCTCTCCTCCACCACCCAGGAATGGCTGCCGGGCGCGGTGAAGGCGAACAAGGCCTCGCTGTCGGTCAGTTACGACGACGGCAAGCACTGGTCGAAGGTGGACCTCCACAAGAAGAAGTCCGGCGAGTGGACCGCCACGTTCCGCACCCCGTCGAAGGGCGCGACCTCGGTCTCGCTCAAGGCGCACGCGGAGGGCCCCGGCGGGCTCGTCGTCGACCAGGAGATCATCCGGGCCTTCGGCCTGAAGTGACCTGCTGACGTGGTCCCGCACTCCCACGGGGGTGCGGGACCGTCGCGTTCAGCCGGTCAGTGCCCCGGACCGTCCGCCCGGCGGGTGCCCGGGGAGCGCGCGAACAACCCCGCCGGGCCGGTGCGGTTGGATATGACCATGAGCGTTCACGACGTGGCCCGCAGGCTGCCGGGCATATCCGCCCTCACCGATCTCTGCCGTTCCCTGGCGATGCTCGACGCGATCCTGTGTCCCGAGTGGGACCACCGCTGGCACGGCTTCGACGCGCGGTGGTCGCCGACGGAGGCGATGGCCTCGATGCGGGACGGTTCGGGCGGGGAGTACTCCGTGGTCTTCTCCGCCGACGGGGCGTACGCGCGCGGCTTCGACCACGAGTCGCCGATGAGCCCGTACGTGGACGACGGCCCCTGGCCGGGTGTGCTCGACGAGGTGCCCGCCGTGTTCCGCCGTTACGTCGACGAGCCCTCGTTCACCGACGAGTCCGGCATGCCCGTCGTCACCGCCTGCCTCTGGCGGGCGAGCGACGACGACCGCTGGCGGGCCGGCGCCATCGAGTTCCCGGAGGACGGTGAGGACTCCGACGGGGCCGACTGGCTCTTCCAGCTTCTCGTCACGGGTACCCCCGAGTCCTACCAGGAGTGGGCCGAGGACCATTTCGAGGTCTCCGTCGACCTCGAAGCCGTACGCCACGTCTACGCGCTGCGACCGCTGACCGACGAGGTGATCGCCGCCCTGGCCCCCGAGCGGCTCCCCGCCGAACTGGCCCAGGACGTCGAGGAGATCGGGTACCCGGTCGGCACGGGGGAGTAGGCCGCGCCCCGGACACCGTGGGCCTCGCGGCCGTGGCGTCGCGGTCAGTCCGCCTCCGGGGTCGCCGGGTCGCGGCGGGCCAGCGCCTCGGCGACCGGCACGCCCGTCCGGGCCGCCACGGCCAGCCGGGCCCTGACCTCCGAGCGCCTCCGGGGCCGGAATCGCGGCAGCTTGCCGCAGCCGCACGGCTCCAGGCCCTCGTAACGCAGGCCCGCTCCCAGGACGGCCGCCACCGCACCCCAGGCCGCGGTGTCACGGCGCGGCGGGGGCGCGAAGTCGTGGCCGGCGCAGACGAGGGCGCGACCGCAGTTCGGGCACGGCTGCTCCCGGTCGCCCGAGGGATGCCGCTTGAAGCTGACGCGGCAGGGGACGCAGGCGAAGTGCGGCTTGTAGTGCGTCATCGCGTAGTAGCACACGGGACGAACCTACCGGGCCGGAAGCCCGCCCGGCAGTCCCGGGCGGGCCTCCCCGGAGCCGAAGCGGGGCCCGCCCGGGGCCACGCTCACTTCCCGCTCTGCAACGCCTCCCACGTGGCCGGGCCCACCTTGCCGTCGACCACGAGCTTCCGGCCGGTCTGGTAGCCGCGTACCGCCGTCTCCGTGGCCGGGCCGAAACTGCCGTCCACGCCGACGGTGGTCCCGAGCGCCGCCGTCAGGGACCGCTGAAGCCGCTTCACCGCGTCGCCCGAACTGCCCCGTGACAGCGCTGGGGTCGTGCCCGCCGACAGCAGGGCCGTCCAGCTCTTCGGGCCGACCACCCCGTCGGCCTCCAGCGCGCGGGCCCGCTGGAACGCCTGCACCGCGCTCTGCGTGGTGGGCCCGAAGCTGCCGTCCGCCGCGCCCGCCTGGTAACCCTGGGCGTTGAGCAGCGTCTGCACGGCCTTGACCTGCGGGCCGGTGGAGCCGGACCGCTGGGTCGTGTACATGGGGAAGGTCAGGCCGTCGCCGCCGCTGCCCGGGTCGCCGTCGATCAGCTCCATGTAGTGGTCCCAGTCCCAGTTGGGGCCGGGGTCCGTGTGGTCGGCGCCGGGCGCCTCGCTGTGGCCGATGATGTGCGACCGGTTCTTCGGGATGCCGTACCGCGCCGCGAGGTGCTTGGTGAGGGCGGCGGAGGACCGGTACATCGCCTCCGTGTACCAGGCCGGGTTGTCGACGTAACCCTCGTGCTCGATGCCGACGGACGAGGAGTTGGTGCCGCCGGCGTGCCAGGCGGTGTCCTTCTCCAGGACCGACTGGGTGACCTCACCGTCCGAGGAGCGGATCGTGTAGTGCGCGCTGACCTCCGACGCCGGGTTCTGGTACCAGCTGATGGAACCGGCGTACGACCCCTGGGTGGTGTGGATGACCACCTTGTCGATGGCGGCCTTGCGGCCGACGACGAAGTTCCCGGAGTACGCGGGCACCCAGCGCGCCGAGGGGTAGTCCGGGCTCGCGGCGTAGACGTCGGACGCCGGCAGCGCACGCTTGTCCGGGTCGACCGGGCGGGAGGGTACGAGGACCTCCTCGCCGCCGGGCGCCGTGGCGGACACGCCCTCGGCGAGGGACGTGAAGACCGCGTCCGCGTAGAGCGCGGCGGCCGGACCCTCGGCGGCGCTGTAGCGGGCCACCGCCGCATACCAGGAGTTCACGTCCCGGCGCCCGGTGGCGTCCAGGCCCAGCGCGTCGGCGTGGTCGCGCAGGACGGCCGCGCCGCCGAGGATGTTGGCCGTGGTGTCCCGGCGCAGCCGGGCCGCGCTCTCGCCGGTCAGCTCGGAGGCCTTCTCCAGGGAGCGGTTGGCCGGGTTGCTCGCCAGATGCATCACGCCGTAGCCGTTCGCCTGACTGGGCGCGCCCGCGTGGCCGTCGAGACGGCTCTCGCCGTAGCCGACGGCGGCCAGCAGATCGCGCGGTACGCCGTACGCGTCCGCCGCTTCGGCGAACGCGCGGTTCATCGGGTCGGGCGTGTCCGCTCGCGGGGCGGCGGTCGCCGGGTGCCCGGTCGCGAGGAGGGCCGTGGCCATGACGGCCGCCACGGCACAGGCACGGGCCCGGGTCCGGGCGGCGGTGCGTAGGGGCATGAGGGCTCCTGCTCTGTGGGGTGGGCGTGGAGGGAAGAGAAAAGCCCTCGGGCCCGGGGTGGGCCAGAGGGGTGCCGAACACGGTCAGGCTATCGACATGGGGTGGGCATGACAAAGAGTTGTAGGGGTGATTCTGCTGGCAACATCCTGCAAACGTAGGGGAGTTGATAGCCAAGCCAGCCCTGTCGGGTGACGTCCAGTGTCACCCGACAGGGGTGCCGGCGAGGGTGACGCGGGGCCGGAGGCTACCAGCGGTCGCGGTGGATGACGTCCGCCACCGGCCGTCGCCGGACCGGGCCGAAGTTGCCCGCGGGCCACCCCACCGGCACGGCGGCGAACGTCGCCATCTCCTCCGGGATGCCCAGCTCCCGCTTCCACTCCTGCTCCAGCATCAGGTGCCAGATGGTGATGTTCGCCGCGAGCCCCAGCCCCCTGGCCGCGAGCAGCAGGTTCTGCACTCCCGGATAGACGCAGGAACCCTCGGCCAGCGCCTGGAAACGTGTCTGCGTGTTCATCATGTGTTCCGTGCCCGCCGGGCCGAGCGCCCGCGCCGACGCGGCCAGGCCCTCCTCGTCCAGACGCGGCTCGGGGAACCGGTAGCACGGCACGATCAGCACCGGGGTGTCGGCGAAGTGGTCGCGCTGATGCTCGATCGCCGCGACCATCCGGCCGTAGGCCGCCTCGTCCATGCCCGCGGGGGCGTACTTCCCGGTCGTCGCCAGATACGCGTCGACGCACCGCTTCCACAGCGGGGCGAGCCGCGCCATCACCTGGCGGTCGGTCACCACCACGTACTCGTAACACTGCATGTTGCCGCCGCTGGGGCCCCAGACGGCGGCCTGTATCAGCTGCTCGACCGTCTCGTCCGGCACCGCGTCCGGCTTGAGGCGGCGCATGGCGCGCATGGTGGACATGGTGTCGAAGAGAGCGGGGCCGCCGAGGGCGGACGGGTCGGCCTGAACCGTTTCCATGGTCATGATCGCGGAGTTTAGGCAGGTGACTCCGCCGCTGTCTCCCCGCCCTGCGCGCGAAGGTGCGGCCCGCCCCGGTTTCCGCTGCGGCGGCGGCAGTTGGCGTGCGGTGCCCTACAATGACTGACCGGTCAGTCATTCGACAGGGGGGCCACGACATGGCCAGAAGAGCCGACCCGGCGGCGCGCCGGGACCTGATCCTGAAGGCCGCGGTGCGGGTGTTCGCCCGGCAGGGGTTCGCCGCCACCCGGGTGGACGACGTCGCCGGAGAGGCGGGCGTCGCCAAGGGCAGCGTCTATCTCCACTTCGACAGCCGGGACGCCTTGCTCACGGCCGCCTTCGAGGAGTACAGGGCCCACGCGCGGGCGGTGCTCCAGCGGGCCCGCACCGGCCCGGGAGACGGACTGGAGCGGCTCGCCCGGCTGGTGCGGTCGGTGCTGGACATGGTCGTGGCCGAGCCCGAACTCGCCCGGATCCTCATCGACCTGTGGGCCGCCGGACGGCGGGGCGCACCCGGCGGGGTGGACATCGCGGCCGTGTACCGGGAGTACCGCGTGGTGATCGCCGAGCTGCTCGCCGACGCCGAGGCCGAGGGGGTCTGCCGCGCCGGGATGGGCGCGGGGCACGCGGTGGTCGTCGTCGGGGCGATCGAGGGCTGTCTGGTGCAGTGGCTCGTCGACCCCACCCTGCCGGTCGCGGAGCTGACGGAGCCTCTCCTCGACGTGTGCGTCGAAGGTCTGCGCCGCGGGGGAGCGGAATGAGGGCCGCGGGGGTCACGGCGGCCCGTCGGCTCGACGCGCTGCTGGTGGCCCCGGACGCCGAGCGGGGCGAGCGGGCCGTCTGTTACGCGGGGGCGCTCGCCGGCACCGTGTTCGCGACTGCCCTCGCCCTGCGCGCCCCGTACGCGTGGCCGGCGCTGACCGTGATCGCCGTGGTGGCCTTCGATCTGTTCGGTGGCACGGTCGTCAACGCCACCCGGTCCGCCAAGCGCCGGTTCCACCGGCCGGGGCGCTCCCGGCTCCACCACTTCGCGTTCGTGGCCGCCCACATCCAGCCGTTCGCCCTGGCCCTGCTCGTCCCCGGGTTCGGCTGGATCTCCGCCGGCGTCGTCTACGCCCTCACGCTCGCCGGGGCGGCATGCGTCCTGATCGCCCCTGCGGAGCTCCGGCGACCGGTCGCCTTCGCCGTCTCCGCCCTGGTGATCACCGCCGCGACGACCTCGGTGGCCGTCCCCGGCGAGCTGGCCTGGTTCGCACCCGTCCTGGTGATCAAGCTGCTGCTGGCCCACCTGCTCCCGGAGCGGTGATCCCGGGCGCTCGGCACGGACCGGTGCCCAGGGGTGTCTGCAACACTTCCGCGCGGCGACGTGTACCAGACACCCCCTGGCCCCGGACGACTCAGCGCTGTGTCAGCCGGACGACTCAGCGCTGTGTCAGCCGGACGACCGGTCAGCGCCGTGTCAGCCGGACGACCGGTCAGCGCCGTGTCAGCCGGACGACCGGGATGTCCCGCTCGGTGCCCGCCTGGTACTCCCCGTAGCGCGGGAACAGCTCCACCAGCCCCGGCCAGACCCGCGCCTTCTCCTCGGCCGGGAGCGTCGTCGCGACGGCCCCGAACCGCTCGGTGTTCACGCGGAGCTCGACCTCCGGCGTGGACTGGAGGTTCAGGTACCACAGCGGCGGGCGGTCCGAGCCGCCGTTGGACGCCACGATCAGATAGTCCTCGCCGTCCCGCCCGTACATCAGCACCGTGCGCCGCACCGTTCCGCTGCGCCGGCCGACGTAGTCCATCAGCAGGCAGGGCACACCGAGCTGAGTGGTGCCCTGCGTACCGCCGGAGGACTCGTACAGCTCGGCCTGCCGGGCGACCCAGTCGGCGGGGCTCAGCGCGACCTCCGCGTTGGCGTCCTGCTCGGCCGTCATGGTTTCTCCTTCTCTCGTGCCGTCCCGTACGGGCTGCGCCCCCCATCCTGGCACCCACCCGGACCGCACCCCGGATTCGTACACCTGGACAGCCCTCCCACCGGACGGGGGAACGCGGACCGGGAACCCGCCCGGGAAGGCGTATAAAGGGTCCTTCCGGAGCAGCCGGCGTCCCCCGATGGCCCCTCCCCTCACCTCCCTCACGCGGCCGGCGTCACCGCGTCACCGATCCCAGGAGCGCCAATGAGCACTTCGGAAGAGATCAGCGCCCTGCTGGTAGCGAAGTTCGGAACCGACCCCGGGGCCATCCGCCCCGAAGTTCCGCTGCACCGGCTGCGGCTGGACTCCCTCGCGCTGGAGGAGCTGCGGCTGCACATCGAGGACCGACTGGACGTGGACCTGGAGGACGTCACGCTCACCTCGCGCGATACCTTCGACCGCCTCGTCGAGGCCGTGGACGGGAAGGTCTCCGCATGAGCGCGGCCACCGGCCGGCCCTACCGCCGGGCGCCGCTCGCCCCGTTCGCCGCCGCCGTCACCGGCGTCGGCCTGGTCACCGCCGCCGGTACGGGAGCGGACGCCGCCTGGCACGGCGTCACCGAGGGACTCGCGCCCTCCGCCGGCCCGCGGCCCGAACTGGACGGGCTGTCCTGCGACTTCTTCTACTCCGTCACCGACTGCGACCCGGGAGCCGTCCTCGGGGTGGCCGCCCAGCGGCTGATGGACCGGTTCGCCCAGCTCGCCGTCATCGCCGCCCGTGAGGCCGTCGCCGACGCCGGACTCGACCCGGCCCTCTGGGACAGCGGCCGCGTCGGTGTCGTCGTCGGCTCCGCCCACGGCGGGCTGCCCTTCTACGACGAGCAGCACGCCGCGCTCGCCGGGCGCGGACCCCGCCGGGTCTCCCCGAAGCTCGCCCCGCTCAGCGTCGTCAACGGCGCGGCCAGCAGCGTCAGCCTGGACCTCGGCGTCCACGGGCCCAGCCAGGCCGTCTCCACCGCCTGCTCCTCCGGCACCGTCGCCATCGGCACCGCCCACCAGATGCTCCGCTCCGGGGCCTGCGACATCGTCATCGCCGGGGGCGCGGAATCCACCTGCACCCGCCTGCTGATCGCCAGCGCCTGCAGCCTCAAGGCCGCCTCCACGCGGCGCGAGGACCCCACGGCCGCCTGCCGCCCCTTCGACACCCACCGCGACGGCTTCGTCGTCGGCGAGGGCGCCGGGCTGATCGTCATGGAACACCCGGACCACGCCCGCGCGCGGGGCGCCACGGTCCGCGCCCAGGTCAGCGGATACGGGGCGTCCAGCGACGCCCACTCCCCGGTCGCCCCCGACCCCGAGGGCCTCGGCATCGAACGTGCCCTGCGCACCGCGCTCGCCGACGCGGGCCTCTCCCCGGCCGACGTCGGGCACGTCAACGCCCACGGCACCTCGACGCTCTCCAACGACCTGATCGAGGCGACGATGCTCCGCCGGGTCCTCGGCGAGAGCCCCCTGGTGACCTCCACCAAGGCGATGACCGGCCACACCCTCGGCGCGGCGGGCGGCATCGAGACCGCGCTCACCGTGCTCGCCCTCCAGCGGCAACTGGTGCCGCCCACCGTCAATCTGGACGCCCCCGACCCGAGCATCCCGATCGACGTGGTGGCCAAGGAAGCCCGCCGCGCCTCCTTCGACTGCGCCGTCAAGACCTCGCTCGGCTTCGGCGGCCACAATGCGGCACTCGTCCTCACCAGGACCTGAACGGAAGGGAACGCACGAGCACATGCCCGAGGAGATCATCCGGCCCCTGGCGGTCGACGGAGTGCGCTACAGCTACCGAGTCCTGCCGCGCGCCCACCCCGGCGAGCCCCCGGCCACCGAGCCGACGCTCATTCTCGGCGGCGCGCTCCAGGGCATGTTCGGCTGGCCACAGATGGACGACCACCTGAGCCCGGCGACCGACGTGATCACCGCCGACCTGCCCGGCATGGGCAGCGCCGACCCGCTCCCGCCCGGCCCCAGCGCCGAGCTGCTGCGCCGGGCCGTGCTCGGCATCGCCGACGACATCGGCGCGCCCCGGCTGAACATCTTCGGATTCTCCTACGGCACCGCCATCGCCTTCGGCTTCGCCCGCCGCCATCGGGAGCGGGTGGCACGCCTCGCCCTCGGCGGCGTCCCGGTCCATGTCGACGCGGTCCAGGTCGCCGGCTGGGAGCGCGCCAGGCAGCAGCTGGCCGCAGGGGACCGCGAGGGGTTCGCCGCGACGGCCGCCGACGCCCTGATCTGCCTGGACCCGGAACGCCCCGTACACCGCCGGGAGCTGGCCCGCCGCTATGTGCGGCGCTCCTTCCTGCACGTGGCCACCCACTCGCCGCACGTGACGGACTCGCTGTACCGGGCGCTGGCCGACCGGCCCGACTTCTCCGGCGGCCTCACGGGCGTACCGGCGCTGGTCTTCGCCGGGGAGCACGACACGGTGACGTCGCCCGCGCGGCAGCGGGAGTTCGCCGCGACGATCGAGGGCAGCCGGTTCCTGACGATCGAGGAGTCCGACCACTGGGTGATCCTGGAGCGGGCCGACGAAGTGGCCGCACTGGTCTCCCGGTTCCTCACCGGGCGGGAGCCGGTGGCCGACGAGGCCGACGCCGTCACCCTGCCGCGCCAGGCGGGCGCCCCGGCCGGGCGGACCTGAGCGGGGCCCCGGCGGGGTGGACCTGAGCCGGGGCCCGGCGGGGTGGACCCGTGATCCGGTCCGCCCCGCCGGGTCGGTGCCTCGGTACCTCAGTGCCAGGAGCCGCCGACCTTGATCCGCACCACCTGCGGGTCGTGGTCGCTCGCCTGGTCGGCGAACTCGGCGTTGATGTGCACCACGTCGTAGTCGGGACGCCGGATGCCCGGGCTCGTCAGGATGTGGTCCAGCGTCTGCGAGTTGCCGTCGAAGACATAGCTGTACCGGTCCGAGGAGGGGAGCGTCGTGATCAGCGGCTTGAGCGCCCCGTTCTCGGTCAGCGCCTTCATCGTCGGGGAGAACTCGAAGTCGTTGATGTCCCCGAGCGTGATGACCCGCGCGGACCTGTCCGCCTCGAGCAGGGAGGCGACGAAGGAGTTGACCTCGACGGCCTGCTGGATCCGCTGGGTCTCCGAGGAACGCGTCGGCTCCTGGTGGCGGCCGTGCAGCGGCTGGTCGCCGCCCTTGGACGCGAAGTGGTTGCCGATGACGAAGACGGGCCTGCCCCGGAAGACGAACTCGCCCACCAGCGGCTTGCGGCTGTTGTCCCACGCCGGGCTCGCCGGATTGATCCGGCCCGGGGACGCGGAGAGCTCGACGCCCTTCCAGGTGTCGACGGCGCGTACCGGCGTGGTGGCGTCGCCGCCCGCGCGGCCGGTGAAGGACACCCGCTCGGGGTTGAAGAGGAAGACGTTGCGGATGTTGCCGCCGGGCTGGCCGCCGTCCTTGTTGTTCTCGGGGGAGATGTAGCGCCAGGCGTAGCGCGGCCCGCCCTTCGCGACGATCGCGTCGGCGAAACGCTTCAGCGTCGCCTCGGAGCCCACCGTGCCGTCGTTCACCGCACCGTTGTCGTCCTGGATCTCCTCCAGCGAGATGATGTCGGGGGAGGACAGGTTCACCGCGACGCCCTCGGCCAGGGTGTCGAACTTCGCCTGGTCGTCGCGCGCGTCGAGGTTCTCCACGTTGTACGTGGCGACCGCCAGCTCGTTCTTCTTCTGCTTGCGGGTCACCTCGCGCCGCAGCTTCTTGTCGACGACCGTGCCCAGCTCGGTGGCCTGCACGTTGTAGCCGCCGTAGCTCGCGTAGTCGAGCACGCCGGTGGTGCGGCCCTCCAGCACGTCCCCGACGTTCGCCGTCGGGACCGGCCGCGCCGGGTCCAGCGACATCACCTTGAGGCGGCCCGTGTTCTGGTCCTCGTACGAGGCGTAGCGCGTGCCGCCGCGCCGGGTCGGGTTCTCCCGCGGCTTCACGGTCACCCAGATCTCGTCGTACGCGGTCGTCGCCCCGGTCACCCGGGTGTCGGCGAACTCGACCCGGGAGCCCTCCAGCGCCTCGTACAGGTCCAGGGCGTACCGGGACGGGTCCAGGGGCAGCGCGTCGATCGCCCCGCCGTCCGCCGAGGGCACGTAACGGCCGGGCACCGAACGGGCGTCGAGGACGACCGGGGCGGGCAGCGCGTTGCCGGAGGACAGGACGGTGGTGCGGGGCGCGGTGATCTGGGTGAGGGACTGGGTGCCGGTGCCCGGGTAGTACTCGGTCACCTTTCCGCTGACCAGGACCGTGTCGCCGGCCCGCACGGCCGGCGCGGTGGACCCGGTGTAGACGAACAAACCCTCGCCGGTGCGCGGGTCGCCGTCGGGGGCCGTGTCCTGGATCCAGAAGCCCCGCGAGCCACTGGCCCGCACTCCGGTGACGATGCCCGGGACGCCGGTCACGGCCTTGCCGTCGAGCGGGGAGACCCGGGTGGTGCCCTGGATGTCGTGGATCCGTACGTCGCCGGGCTCGGTGGGGCCGGGTTCCTCCGGCTCCTGCCCGCCGCCGGACGTCTCGCCCTTGGTGTTGACCGGCGTCGGGGCGCCCGCGGCGAGGTCGGCCGCGTTGTCGTCGGTGTCGGCGAGCGAGGCGGCCCGCGCGACGGACGCGGTGGCCGACGCGCCGGAGACCGGGCCGCCGCCCTCCCGGACGACCGCGGAACCGTAACCGACCAGGTCGACGATCCGGGCGTCCGCCGCACAGTCCGCCGCCGACTTGCAGGTGAGCGGGGCGGTTCCGGAGACCAGGGCGACGGTGCCGCTCCCCGCCGCCATGGCGATCGTGCCGGTGGTGTCGGCGGTGGGAAGGGCGACGCTTCCGCCGGTGCCCGCGGCCTGGGCGACCAGGTAGCGGCCGCCGGGCGCGATCGACCCGGACAGCTCGGAGACCTGCCACCGGGAGCCCGCCGACGGGCTGCCCGGCAGGTACTGGACGCTGAGGCCGCCGACCTCGAAGGGCGCGGAGCCGGCGTTGGCCAGCTCGACGAAGTCCCGGGTCAGCGTCGCGCCGGAGTTGCCCCCGCCGCCGTACACCTCGGCGATGACGGCGGTGGCCGACGGGGCCGCCTGGGCGGCGGGCAGGGCGGTCACCGCGAGAGCGACGGCGACGGCGCCGGTCAGCAGGACGGAACCGGATCTGTGTATCTGCACGGGAGGTGCCCCCAACTGAACTGAGTAGTAGGGGCAAAAACTATGCGCGTAGAACAGGCATGACAAGGCGTTGGAGGTTAATTCCGGGCGTATCCCGGGTGAGAACCTCGAACTGGCGCCCGGTGCGGTCGGGGGAGGACCGCACCGGGCGGGTCATGAGCGTGGGCGTCCCGGCCGGACGGCCGGGGTCACTGGCGGATGCGGTCGCGGATCCAGACCCCGGCCTCCTTCAGGACCCCGGTGCCCGTCCAGTTGGTCCCGTCGCACGTGCCGGTCTTGAAGACGGCCCCGGAACGGTGGTCGTCGGAGTAGTTCCAGTTGGTCCACGAGATCTTCTTGCGCTTCATCAGGTCGAGGTAGCGCTGCGACATGGTGAAGTCGTTGGCGCCCTCGCCCGCGTAGTTCTGCGTGCCGAACTCGGTGACAAACACGGGCAGTTTGTTGGAGGCCCGGTCGAGCGCGCTCAGATACTCCTCACGGTGCGAGGCCGCGTAGAAGTGGAAGGTGTACATGATGTTCGATGCGCGGACGGGGTTGTTCACGACCTCCGACTCGTTGGAACCCTCGGAAACGCCGAAGGACGACCAGGCGCGCGTCCCGACCAGCACGACCGCGTCGGGGTCCTGGGCCCGGATCACCGGGATGATCTGCTCCGCGTACGACTTGATGCGCGACCAGCTCACCCCCGAGGGCTCGTTGGCGATCTCGTAGAGCACACCCGGGTGGTTCCTGTACTTCTTCGCCATCGCCGTGAAGAAGGTCTTCGCCCGCGCCAGGTTCGCGTTCGGGTCGCCCGGGGAGAGCATGTGCCAGTCGATGACCGCGTACATGCCACGTGCGTGCGCCGCGTCGACGAACTTCTGCGCACGGGCGGTGAATCCGGCCGGGTCGGTCTCGTACCCGCCCTCCTGTACGTAGGTGGAGACGCGCAGCACGTCGGCGCGCCAGTCCTGGGCCAGGGCGTTGAGCGATCCGTCCGTGACGCACTGGGCGTACCACTGGGTGCCGTGCGTGCTCATCCCGTTGAGGGCGACGGCCTGGCCGGAGTCGTTGCAGAGCTGACGGCCGCAGACGGAGAGCTGTCCGTTGGCGGCGAGCGGGGTGGCGGCGGTGGGGGAGACGGGAGCCGGAGCGGCTCCCGCCCGGACGGGAGCCATCAGTGCGGTGACGACACCGAGCGCGGACGCGGCGAGCAGGGCCTTGCGGGCCATTGAGCGGCGGCCGGTCGTGGGGGCGGATCCGGTGGGGGGATTGGTGCGCTGGTGCATGGTGGTGCTCCCTTCGGAGGGGGGTGGGAGGCGCCATGTCGGCAGAACTGAAAGTAAAGCTTCCTACCAATTGACGTCAACAGCGTTGGGAAACTTTGCTGCCTATCAACGCGCTCGGCGGCAGCGCCTGTTGGGACCCTGCCGCCGAGCGCGCGTCCTTGTGCGCCGATAGTGCCCGTGTGCCGCCCGGCCCTCCCGGGGCGCTCAGCCCTGCGGCAGCGGATAGACCGCCAGTGAGAAGGAGTGGCCCGCCGGGTCCCCGTACACCCTCACGTCCCGGGGGCCGCTGTTGCTGTCGCCGGTGTCGACGGGCCTGGCCCCCAGCCCGATCGCCTCCCGCTCGGCCTCGTCGATGTTCTCGGGACCGACCAGGATCCGCAGATGCGCCTGCTGCGAGTCCTCCGGGCGCGGCCAGCTCGGCGGGGCGTAGCCGTGGTCGCGGCGGATCGCCAGCCGGACGCCGTCGTTGCCGACGATCTCGACGAAATCGGGGTCGGAGCCGATCCGTATCTCCGCGTCGAGCAGAGCGGCGTAGAACTCGGCCAGCTCCATGGGCTCGGCGCAGTCAAGGACGAGGACGCTCGTTTTCTCCACAGTCATGCGGGAACCAGTACCCCCACCGGGCGCTGCCACGCCGCCACGGGCCCGTCCGGGAATCCGGAATCCGGGCCACCGGTGCGGACGCGTCCCGGGTGAGGAAACACCCCGAGCGACCTAAGGTGCGAACCATGGCACGGAGCGCGGAGCATCCCGGGCCGGCCGGGGGCGGCGCCGCCCCGGACGGACCCGACCCCCGGCGTTGGCGGGCCCTGGCCGTCTGCCTGGTGGCGGGCTTCATGACCCTGCTGGACGTCTCCATCGTCAATGTGGCCCTTCCGTCGATCCGGGAGGGCCTGAACACCCCCGAGTCCGACCTCCAGTGGGTGCTCTCCGGCTACGCACTCGCCTTCGGGCTCTTCCTCATCCCCGCCGGACGCCTGGGCGACGCGCGGGGCCGCCGGGCGGTCTTCATGGCGGGCCTCGCCCTCTTCACCCTGGCCTCCGCCGCCTGCGGGGCCGCCCAGTCCAGCCTGTGGCTGGTCGTCGCCCGCCTGGTGCAGGGCATCGCGGGCGGACTGATCTCCCCACAGATCTCCGCCCTGATCCAGCAGATGTTCTCCGGGCGCGAGCGCGGCCGGGCCTTCGGCATGTTCGGCACCGTCGTCGGCATCTCGACCGCCGTGGGTCCGCTGCTCGGCGGCCTGCTCATCCAGGCCGCCGGACCGGACCACGGCTGGCGCTGGGTCTTCTACGTCAACCTCCCGCTCGGCGCCGTCTGCCTCCTGCTCGCCCACCGGCTGCTCCCCGACACGCCGTCCGCCGGGCGGGTGAGACCACGCGAGCTGGACCCGGTGGGCGTCGCCCTGCTCGGGGCCGGGGTGCTGGCGCTGCTGCTGCCCTTCGTCCAGGCCCAGCAGTGGCCCGGAAACGGAAAGTGGCTGCTGCTCGTCCTGGCCGGGGTCCTGCTCGCCGCGTTCGTGGCCTGGGAGTCGCGGTGCGCGGGCGGACGCATCCACCCGGTCCTGGACCTGTCGCTGTTCCGGCTGCGCTCCTTCTGGCTGGGCTGCCTGCTGATCCTGCTCTACTTCGCCGGTTTCACCTCGATCTTCTTCGTGACGACCCTCTACCTCCAGTCAGGCCTGGGCTACTCGGCCCTCCAGGCCGGACTCGCCATCACCCCCTTCGCCCTCGGCTCCGGCGTCGCCGCGTCCATCGGCGGCCGGCTCGTCGGGCGCTTCGGCCGCCCCCTCGTGGTGGCGGGCCTGGCCATGGTCGCGCTCGGCCTCGCCGGCACCGCCCTCGCCGTCCACCTGGTCCCCGGCACCGGTGTCGGCTGGGCTATGGCCGCCCCGCTGCTCCTCGCCGGTCTCGGCAGCGGCCTGGTCATCGCCCCGAACCAGACGCTGACCCTCGCGGAGGTCCCGGTGAACCGGGCCGGCAGCGCCGGGGGCACCCTCCAGACCGGCCAGCGGGTCGGCTCCGCGATCGGGATCGCCGCCGTCGGCGCGGTGTTCTTCGCCCAGGTCGGCCCGGACGGCTGGGCCGACGCCTACGACCACGGGCTCGTCGTCTCCGTCGCCTTCGTGCTGGCCGCCCTGGTCGTGGCGCTGGCCGAGGTCGGAGCCGACCGGCGCGGCCGACGACGTACAGCACACGAACAGAGCGACGCATCGAGGAGCGCGGTATGAACGACACGACAGCGGACAGCGCCGGGAGCGACGGCAACACCTCCTACGGCCACAAGCCGTTCAAGCGGTCCCGGAGCCACTTCGCCGACCGGATCACCGCCGACGGACGCGACGGCCGGCCCGTCGAACCGGGCCGCTACCGGCTCGTCGTCAGCCGCGCCTGCCCCTGGGCGAGCCGCGCGCTGGTCTCCCGGCGGCTCCTCGGCCTGGAGGACGCGCTGTCGCTCGCCGTCGCCGACCCGATCCAGGACGACCGCAGCTGGCGCTTCACCCTCGACCCGGGCGGCAAGGACCCGGTCCTCGGCATCCGCCATCTGAGCGAGGCCTACGACGCCCGGGAGCGCGACTATCCCGGCGGTGTCAGCGTGCCCGCGATCGTGGACGTACCGAGCGGGAAACTGGTCACCAACGACTACCAGCGGATCACCCTCGACCTCGCCACGGAATGGACCGCCCTGCACCGGCCCGGCGCCCCCGACCTCTACCCCGCACCGCTGCGCGACGAGATCGACGAGGTCATGGAGGGCATCTACCGGGACGTCAACAACGGCGTGTACCGCGCGGGGTTCGCCAGCTCCCAGGAGGAGTACGAGGAGGCGTACGCCGCCCTGTTCCGCCGCCTCGACCTGGTCTCCGCCCGCCTCGCGGACCGCCGCTACCTGGTCGGCGACACCATCACCGAGGCCGACATCCGGCTCTTCACCACCCTGGTCCGCTTCGACGCCGTCTACCACGGCCACTTCAAGTGCAACCGGAACAAACTCACCGAGGACCCCGTCCTGTGGGGCTACGTCCGCGACCTCTACCAGACACCCGGATTCGGCGACACGGTCGACTTCGACCACATCAAGCGGCACTACTACCAGGTGCACACGGGCATCAACCCCACCGGCATCGTCCCCGTCGGCCCCGACCTCTCCGGCTGGACCGCTCCCCACCACCGCGAACAGCTCGGCGGCCGCCCGTTCGGCGACGGCACACCCCCGGGCCCCGTCCCCCCGGGCGAGCGGGTCACCCCCGTGCCCGCCGCCTGACTTCGGGGCGCCCGGCGCTACTGGAGTCCCGATAGGTTCGCTCGCCCCCTGATCGGCCGCGAACCTGCATTCCAGCAGGTACTCGCCGCCCGTCAGCAGTGGCGTCCACGGGTCGCCAGCGCCCATCAACGGACACTGACCATGATCGGCGTGGTTGGGCGTGGAAGCGCCGATGGAGGAGGCCGACCTTTGGGCGATCGCTCGTAGCGGAAACGCCTGCAACGCCCGTCGGCTCATCCCCTTTCCCACGGAGCGCGGTCTGCTCATCGCTGACCACGTACGGCACGCCGGCCCCCACCGGGCCGGTGTCGCCCGTCTGCGCCGACGGATCTCTGGCCATCTGCTCCCCGAGGCCGACGTATGGATCGCTGTGCTGCGCGGGGAGGGCCGGCGGCCATCGCGCCCGTGCAGCTGGAAGACGGTGAGCGGCTATCTCGGCTATGCGACACCCCGGGTCATCTTTCATGATCCTGCCCGCTCAGCCACGTTCACGTTCCGCGTCGCCGTCGGCAGGCCCGTGCCCTCGGACCGGACGGGTCACGTATCCCGCGGTCTGCGAATGAGTGTGTCGCGGCGCTGCCATGCCGGGGACGAGGGGAAAGGTGAGGGGCTGCCGGATGGCGAGTTCTCCTTTGACGGCCTCTCACCATGCCGTCCGACGCATATGTGGCCCGACTCCGGACGCGGCCGGCGGGGGTAGGTCTCAGGTCGGTGCACTGGTACTCACCAACGGTCAGCACTTGGTGAGGACGCCCGTTGTCGGATCGTAACCGTACGGGTCAGGTCGCGCGGAGAAAACCCGTGCGAGCGAGCTGGCTCGACCCTACGGTTCGGAGCGCAGGGAGTCGCGGTCGTCGGGGACGAGTGCTCTGGGGACGTCGGACGATGTGGGGGATCTTCGATGAATGTCCAGCATGTGCTCCGCGGTCGGAACGGCGTACTACGCGGTCGGACCGGCGTGATCTTCGTCCTGATCATGGCGCTCGCCATGATCGGGCCGGCCTCGACCGAGCCGTTCCGCAGCGTCGCGGCGGGGCCGGACGCGGGGGCAGCGGTTGCCGGGCCGGAGGGACCGGAGGGCCCGGAGGGCACGTCGTTCGACCCGAACGAGATCAAGGACATCAAGGCGGCCGATCCCAGTGCCGGGGTGAACCTCATCGAGGCCCCGACGGCCAACAGCGACGGCGACGCGCGGTTGGCATACCCCCTCGAGGTGCCCAAGGGGCGCGGGAGCCTGCAACCCCAGCTGTCAATCGCCTACAACTCGTCAGGTGGCAACGGCTGGACCGGCGTCGGCTGGGACCTGAGCACCCCTTCGATCACGGTGGACACCCGGTGGGGCGTGCCACGCTACGACGGAGCGAAGGAAACCGAGTCGTACCTGCTGAACGGGGAACAGCTCACCCCGGTGGTGCACCGCGGCGCCCTCCAGGCGCGTACCGCGGAGAAGATCTTTCACTCCCGCGTCGAGGGCCGGTTCGACCGGATCGTCCGGTACGGCGACAAGCCGTCGAACTATTGGTGGGAGGTCACCGACAAGCAGGGCCTGCGCACCGTGTACGGCGGGGCGCAGGAGACCACGCTCGCCGACGCCGCCGGCAACATCGCCCTGTGGGCAGTGCGCGAGGTACGCGACGGGCACGACAACCTGCTGCGCTACCACCATGTCCGGGTCGAGGACGGCGGGGTCGCGAACTCCACTGTCGAGGGCCGTGCGCTCTACCCGAAGCGCATCACCTACACCGGGCACGGCGAAACCGAGGGCCGCTACTCGGTCACCTTCCTCCGGGACCGCGACCGGGACGAGCCGCGCCGCGGCGACGTCCAGATCGACGCGCGGTACGGCTTCAAGCGGGTCACCGCGGACCTGCTGCGTCGGGTCGAGGTCAAGCTCGACGACAAGCTGATCCGTGCCTACGAACTCAACTACCAAACGGGAGCGTTCGCCAAGACGCTGCTGCGGTCGGTGTCGCAGTTCGGTGAGGACAACCGGGTGTTCAACA
Organism: Streptomyces sp. NPDC017520; assembly: GCF_044329855.1. Taxonomy (NCBI): domain Bacteria; kingdom Bacillati; phylum Actinomycetota; class Actinomycetes; order Kitasatosporales; family Streptomycetaceae; genus Streptomyces; species Streptomyces sp. NPDC017520. The sequence goes on along the minus strand of NZ_JBIRKB010000004.1, from coordinate 43,356 downwards.
CCCACCGGTTCGACTACTTCGACGACGTGCGGGACAAGTCGGGCTCCTACACCGCGTTCGAGGCCGCCGCGGGCTGGACGGTCCCCGACGACGACCTCGGCGTCAACATCAGGGAGGGTAAGGCAAGCGCACTGTCGTCGAGCACGTCGGTCAGCGCGGGCGGGCATCTCTATGTCGGCTACAACCCGGGCGCGCCGGTCAAGTCCGGGTCGGCCGGAGTGAAGGTCGGCGTGAACGCCGGGGTATCCGACGGCCTGCTGGCGCTGCAGGACGTCAACGGCGACAGCCTGCCGGACAAGGTGTTCCGCAAGAACGGCGAGGTGTTCTACCGGCCGAACCTGTCCGGCCCATCCGGGCAGCCGAAGTTCGGGGACACCCCGGTCAAGCTCACCGGACTGCCCGGCATCTCCCGGGAAACCACCCTGTCGGGCACCGCCGGCATCGAGGCGTACGCCGGCGTCAACGGCCAGCTCGACTACGTGTCGACCACGACGACGTCCGACCGGTACTTCACCGACGTCAATGCAGACGGCATCGCCGACCTGGTCAACAACGGCGGGGTGCTCTACGGGCGCCTGGACTCCGACGGCAGACCGACCTACGGCGCCGACAGCGCTGACACCGAGGCCCCGGTGGGATCGGGCGCCGCGACGGGCACGATCGTGGGCGACCAGACCGAGGCGTTCGAACGCGCGGTGGACAACTCTCCGCTGATGGACAGCGTGCGCCGCTGGGTGGCACCCTACGACGGCACCATACAGATCGAGGGCGGGGTGCGGCTGGAGAAGGACACCAGCCCGCAGCGCGCGGCGTACGAGAAGGCCGACGGCGTCCGCGTCACCATCCAGCACGACGACACCGAATTGTGGGCGCAGCGGATCGGACCTGACGACCACGTCGAGTTCGCCCCGACCGGGGTGAGCTCGGTGCAGGTACGCAAGGGCGAAGCCGTGTACTTCCGCGTGCAGTCCGTGCTGGACGGCAAGTACGACACCGTGGCGTGGGACCCGAGGATCAGCTACGTCGGGCTGCCGACGGGCACCGACGCCAACGGGCTGAGCACCACGGTCTTCGATGCGCAGTCCGACTTCACCGTGGCCGGGCGGGAGTCCTTGGTCACCGCTCCGTTGACCGGCACCTTGAGGATCACCGGCGACCTCGTGAAATCTGCGGCGACCACGGACAGCGTGACCGTGCTGATCACGCGCGAGACCACCGACTTCCTGGGCAACCCGGTCACCAGCGAGCTGATCCGCAAGGTCCTTCCCGCGGCGTCCACCGGCACGACACCGATCGACCTCAGCGTCCAGGTGGCCGCGCGGGAACGACTGTCGTGGAAGCTGCTGGTGGACTCCCCGATCGACGCGAACGCGCTGCGCTGGACGCCGAAGGCGCATTACACAAAGGCCGACGGCGTCGAGTCCGTCGTCGACTCCGCCGGCAACCCGACGGTGGTGGTCAACCCGCCGTACGAGATGAACCTGTACCCGGTGAACTCCCTGACCGGCCCTCAGGACTCCTGGACTGCCACGCGCACCGGCACGCTCACCGTCGAGCCGGACATCCAACTGAATCAGAACACCGAGAACGCACGGATCTTCCTCACGGTCAAGAAACGCAACGGACTGGTCGGCAAACGGAGCATCGACCTCACACTGGGTGCTGGAATACCCTCGTTCCTCACCCGACTGAACGTACCGGTCACTCAGGGCGACGAATTGTTCTTCGACCTGTCTACGACCAACACCAAGCTGGTCGGCCTCCTCAAATCGCAAACTGTCAAGGTCAGTTACGGCGGATCGAGCTTTCAGCAGGTGCCGAGCGCGATGCACTCGCCCGCCGCGCAGGGCGCGTTCGCACAGCCCTACCGCGGCTGGGGCGTAATCGGCTACCAGGGCAACCGTGAAAGGGCCGCCCTCCCCATCGCACAGAACGAACTGGTACTCGACCAGAGCTACAAGGACGCGCTGCCGAAGTCGCCGACCGAAGCCGACCTGGCCACGTTCACCGCGGATCCGAAGGTCCCCACCCCGCGGATCACCGTGTTCACCCCGCAGCCTTCCACGGGCCGGTGGGTCGCCTCCGACGACAGCACGTGGGTGGGCGCATCGGCGGCGGCCAGTTCCCGGCTCGGCCTGGACACCATTGACATCATTACCGACGCCGACCTCGCCGGATCAACCGGCCTGATCCGGCGCGGCCGCACCCAGCAGATCTCCACCACGCTGACACTCGGCCCGTTCGGCGGCAGCGGCGCCATCGGCACCACCGCGGGCGAGGTCGACTTCCTCGACGTCAACGGCGACCGCTTCCCGGACGTCGTCGGCGCCAAGGGGATCCAGTACACCGATATGGACGGCGGCCTCGGTGCCACCCGCGGCACACTCAACGGCAACGTGCGTGAGTCGGACTCGATCTCCGGCGGCGTGTCGCTCAGTGCGGGCAGCCCGGTCCGCACCCTGGCCACCGCCGGAGGCACCGACGCACCCTCCGGCGACGCCTCGGCCACCACCGCCCGCACCGGAGTCGAGATGCCCGCGCTGGGCATCGGCGGCAACCTCGGCGGCGGAGAGTCCGACACCAAGTTCGACCTCACCGACATCAACGGTGACAGTCTCCCGGACAAGGTGTACGCAGGCGGCGACGCCCAGCTGAACCTCGGCTACAGCTTCGCGCCCCGCGAACCCTGGGGCGGCGGGCCCGTAAACGACGCCTCCACCCGCAACACCGGCGTCAACCTGGGCTTCAACCTCGACAACTACGGCTTCGCGGGCGGTGTCTCCGCAACACTGGGAACCTCGAAGACCAACGCCACACTGGCCGACGTCAACGGCGACGGCCTGACCGACCGCGTATTCACCGACGGCGCCAACCCCGTCAAGGTCGCGATGAACACCGGTGCCGGCTTCACCGCACCGACACCGTTCCGCGGCGCGTTCAGCAACATCGCGGTGGACAAGAACGCCACCCTCGGCGGCGGCGCCTACTTCACCTTCGGCTTCCCCATTGGCGCCGGCCACATCGTGTTCAACCCTGGTATGAACGCCTCCACCAGCATCGGCCGGGCCGAAGTGGCGCTGCGCGACATCAACGGTGACGGCCTGGCCGACCACGTCAAGTCGACCCAGGACAACGAACTGCTCGTCGCAGTCAACAAGAGCGGCCGCACCAACCTGCTGCGCTCGGTCACCCGCCCGATGGGCGCCCGCATAGACCTGGGCTACACACGGTCGGGCAACACCACCGCCATGCCGGACAGCCGCTGGGTGCTCTCCCGCACCACCGTGTTCGACGGGCTCGAGGGCGACGGCGCTGACACGCGCCTGACCACCTTCCGCTACGAGAAGGGCCGCTACGACCGGGCGGAGCGCGAGTTCCTCGGCTTCGGCCGCGTCGTGACCGAGAACCGCGACACCAGTACGAACGACGCCGTGCGCCGCACGGTGACCGACGAGTACCGCACCGACGGGTACGTGAGCCGCGGCCTGCTCACCCGCACGCTGACCGAGGACGACGCCGGCCACCCGTACCGCGAGACACTCAACACCTACCGGCTGCTCGACACCTCCACGGACCAGGAAGCCGACCCGAAGAGCCGGACCGCCACCGTCTTCCCGCAGCTCACCCGCGTCGAGGAGAAGCACTACGAAGGCGCTGCCACCGCGGGAAAGTCCACATTCACCGACCTCTCCTACGACGACTACGGCAACGTCACCCGTACCTTCGACGCGGGTGACGAGGGCACCGCGGACGACCTGGAGACCGCCTTCGCCTACAGCGGCTCGGACACGCAGTGCCGCGACCAGCACCTCGTCGGCATCGCCAACGCGATACGGCAGAAGGCCGCGGCCACCGGCGCACTACTGCGCCACCGCGAATCCACCGTCGACTGCGCGACCGGCGCCGTGCGCCAGACACGCGAATACCTCGACGACGACACCCCGGCCGTCTCCGACCTGACGTACCACCCGGACGGGAACCTGAAATCGGTGACTGGTCCGGCCAACGCAGAAGGGCAGCGCTACAAACTGGAGTACGGCTACGACACCGTCGTCGGCGTACACGTCGAGTCCATCGAAGACAGCTTCGGCTACCGCTCGTCCACGGCGTACAACCTCAAATACGGCCAGCCCGAGCGGAACACCGACCACAACGGCCAGCCGCTCCGGATGTCCTACGACAGCGTCGGCCGACTCGACAAGGTGACCGGGCCCTACGAGAAGGACGGCGACCAGGCCACGATCACCTTCGGCTACCACCCCGAGGCGACCGTCCCGTACGCCACGACCAAGCACCTCGACCGTGCAGCCTCGGGCGTACGCGACGACACCATCGACACCGTCACCTTCACCGACGGCCTCGAGCGTGTCCTGCAGACCAAGAAGGACGCCTCGGTGTCCGCCTCGCCCGGGGCCACGCCCGCCCAGGTGATGACGGTCTCCGGCCGGCTGAAGTTCGACTCTCTCGGCCGCGCCGTGGAGAAGTACTACCCGGTGACCGAGGACAAGGGAGCCGCGAACACCACGTTCAACGCCTCCTTCGACTCCGTGGCACCCACGAAGGACACCTTCGACGTCCTGGACCGCTCGGTCAGGACCGTGCAACCGGACGGCGTCACCACCAGCACCGGATACGGCTTCGGCGAGGACCGGGCAGGCGCGACCCGCTTCGAGCGGACGGTGACCGACGGCAACGGCAAGGAGCGCCGCACCTACACCGACGTCCGGGGTGCCACCACCTCGGTGAAGGAGTTCAACGACTCCTCGCAGATCTGGACCAGCTACGCGTACGACCCCACAGGTCGGGTCACGACGATCACCGACGACCAGAACAACATCACGCGCGCCGGCTACGACGCACTGGGACGCCGCACCTCGTTCGACAGCCCGGACGCCGGGCGCTCCGAGACCCGCTACGACCTCGCCGGGAACGTCACCTCGAAGATCACCGCGAACCTTCGGGCTGCCGACCAGGCCGTCGAGTACGACTACGAGTACTCGCGGCTGAAGGCCATCCGCTACCCAACGTTCCCGGACAACAACGTCTCCTACCAGTACGGCGCCCCCGGCGCACCGGACAACGCGGCCTCACGCGTCACCGAGATCCACGACGCGGCAGGAACGGTGAAGCGCAGCTACGGGGCGCTGGGCGAGGTGATCCAGGAGACCCGCACGATTACCGCGGTCCGCGACGCCCCGCGCACCTACACCACCGCCTGGCGCTACGACGCGTTCAACCGAGTGCTGCAGATGACCTACCCCGACGGCGAGATCCTGACCTACGACTACGACTCGGGGGGCCAGGTCAGCCGGGCCACCGGATCCAAGAACGGCACCGACCACACGTACCTGGACCGGCTCGACTACGACAAGTTCGGGCAGAAGATCCTGCAGCAGACCGGCAACGGGGTACGCACCACCTACACCTACGACACCGAGGACCGCCGACTCGCGGCGCTCAAGTCCGTGGCGCCGGGCGGAACCGCGTTCCAGGACCTGGGCTACACGTACGACAAGATCGGCAACATCACCTCGCTGGCGAACAACGCGCCGCAGGGCGGGGACATCGGCGGTCCGAGCAGCCAGACCTACGGATACGACGACCAGTACCGGCTCACCTCCGCGTCCGGCCAGTACACGGACAAGAACAACGCGGTCAACACGTACACACTGAGCCTGGGCTACGACTCGATCCACAACACCACGAGCAAGTCGCAGACCCATGAGGTGACCGGCGGTACCCCGGCCTTCCCGCTCCCGGGCGGCGCAGCCGGGCCGATCGAACCGGTCGAAGACCCGTCCAACCCGGGCGACGTCCAGGACCGGACCACCTACGACTACACCTACTCCTACGGCGGCACCAAGCCGCACGCCCCGAGCAAGGTCGGTCCGATCAGCCATGCCTACGACGCCAACGGCAACCTGACAGGCACGGTCAACACAGCCGTCACCGACAAGCGCCGGCAGTACGTGTGGGACGAGGAGAACCGCCTCGCCTGCAACCAGGACACAGCGACCGGCACCCTCACGCAGGACCCGAACGGCTGCGCCGGCGCCACCGTCTCCTACGTCTACGACGACAAGGGCGACCGCCTCGTCAAGCGGAGCGAGGACGGGCTCTCGCTGTACCCGAACCGCTATTACAGCGAACGCGACACCACCGGCTACAAGCACATCTTCGTCGGCGACAGCCGCGTGACGACCAAGACCGTCGCGACCACCGGTCCCGAAGACGCCCAGCAGTTCTTCCACGCCGACCACATCGGCTCCTCCGGCTACGTCACCGACAAACAGGGCAAGGTCACCGAGCACCTGGAGTACTTCCCGTACGGGGAAACCTGGGTGGAGGAACGGACCGGACAGGCTGACACGCCCTACCAGTTCACCGGCAAGGAACTCGACGCAGAGACAGGGCTCTACTACTACGGAGCCCGCTACTACAACCCACGGACCCAGCTCTGGGCGAGCACCGACCCGGCGCTGCCCGACTACCTCGACGGGAACATGGCGGGCGGCATCGCCGAGCCGCGCAACCTCGCTGCCTACACCTACACCCACAACAACCCGGTCGTGCTCACCGACCCGACCGGCAAGTGGCCGAAGATGCCGTCCTGGAAGACGATCGGCCACACCACCCTCGACGTCGTCGGCATGGTCCCGGTCGTCGGCGAGCCCGCCGACCTGGTCAACGCGGGCTGGTACGCCGGGGAGGGCGACTACGTCAACGCCGGCCTCTCCGCCGCCTCGGCCATCCCGGGCGCGGGCTACGCGGCGAACGCGGCCAAGTACGGCAACAAGGCACTCGACGCCGCGCAGGCTGCCAAGAACGCCAGCAACGCCACGGACGCGGCGAAGACAGCCAAGGCAGCCGAAAACACTCCCGTACCGAAGGCGGCAGACAGCCCTCCCGCACCAAAACCGGCCGACAGCAGGGCAGGGAGCTGCGGCACCGGCAACAGCTTCACCCCGGACACCCTGGTCGTGATGGCCGACGGCAACCACAAGGCCATCAAACAGGTCCGCGTCGGCGACAAGGTCACCGCCACCGACCCGGCGACCGGAGAAACCGGCCCGCGCATGATCACCGCGCTCATCACCGGCGAGGGCCGGAAGAACCTGGTCGAGATCACCGTCACCAACCCCGGCGGGCATTCGGGCAAGGTCGTCGCGACGGACAACCACCCGTTCTGGGCACCCGAACTCGGCACGTGGGTCTACGCCAAGGAAATCGCCCCCGGAATGCTGCTGCAGACCGGCAACGGCTCCTACACTCAGGTAGACGCCGTTCGTGCGTGGACCCAGCACAAGCAGGTCCACAATCTCACGGTCGACGACCTGCACACGTACTATGTGCTGGCGGGTGATACTCCGGTACTAGTTCACAACTCAAACTGCGACCCTTGGACCTCTGACCGGAAATTCGATGACTCAGGCCATCCGGTGGATGGAACCCGAGTGCCAACGAATGAGGCTCTCGACGCGGCGGAGAGGTGGGTCGGGCCCGGGTACTCCGAACCAGTCAAGGGCAGTGGGCGATTCCTCTCAAAGGACGGCACGCGTGTGGCCAGGATGGGTGAATCGGACATCACTGGACAGCACGGCGGCGGCCCTCACATGAACTTTGAGCGCATGGCGCCTAATCCAAGCAAGCCCGGAAAGTCGATGGTTGTAGAAAATCGACACATCTATATAGAATAGAACCTGCAGACCGGGGGTCGTCGAACGAAATCTCGACGGCCCCCCATTGCGTCGACACAGGAAGTGATAGTAGCGATGGACCACGTGATCAATGTTCCAGAATATCGAATTGACGAAGGGCTGCACTTCGCCTGGGATGATGATTTCGAAATTGAATTGACGGTCAGATCGACGGAGGTGGTCATCAAGGCGAATCGTGCTGGATTGACATCACTGGCACGTCACCTGTTGACTCTTGCCCAGCAGGGCGTCCGTGAAGGTTCTCATATTCACCTAACGGCGGATCAAGAGATCGAATCTGAAATCGACCTCATTCTTGAGCGGGTTGAGAAAAATTGATCTTCTCGTACTGGCTGGCCGTTGACGGCCAGGGGTGACGGCAACGTCAGCGGATTGTGCGAAGGCATCGGCACTGAAGCGCACGTTCCGGGTTGGCGGCGGCCATCCGCGCTCCGACAGCGGGTGAGCTGTTAGGAGTTTCTCTACCGGATCAAGGCGAGGCGACGGCGGGAAGTTGGCCAGGGCGGAGGCCCCGAGGTGGGGCTGTCGGCTCCGTAGGCTTTACCCACCTCCCCGGGCCGGGGCCCACGTCGGGCAAGGCCACGGCCCGAACCCACTGCAGGAGCAGCCATGACTGACTTATCCCCCGCGGGTTCATCCGTAGAGACGCGCGAGATTCCGCGAACCCGTCGGCTTCACGGGTCCGGTGGGCGCAACGCGCGCCCGCCCCCGGGTGCGCCCGGCGCACGGGTCCGGTGGGGGTGCCGTGCGCCCACCACTCCTTGCGGACCGTAACTGTCCGCAAGGGCCGATAGCGTGCGGACCATGGCAGCGAAGACGCACCGCACCGCCGCACAGCCCGCCGTCCTCTCCGCGCGGGCCCTGAACCGGGCGACCCTGGACCGTCAGCTCCTGCTGCACCGGTCGCCGATGTCCGCGAAGGACGCCGTCGCCCACCTCATCGGGCTCCAGGCCCAGAACACCAAGCCCCCGTACTTCCAGCTGTACGCCCGCCTCGCGGACTTCGGCCCCGAGGAGCTGTCCGCCCTGATGGCATCCCGCGAGGTGGTCCGGATCGTCACCCTCCGCTCCACCCTCCACACCCATACGGCGGACGACGCGCTCACCCTGCGCCCCCTGGTGCAGGCGGCGCGCGAGCGGGAGCTGAAGACCTTCCGGCGCGGGCTGGAAGGAGTAGACCTGGACCGGCTCGCCGCGGTGGCCGAGGAGTTGGTCGTGGAGCGACCGCGCCCGGTCAAGGAGTTGCGGGAGGAACTCCTCGCCCGCTGGCCGGACGCCGACCCCCTCGCACTCACCGCCGCCGCCCGCTGTCTGCTGCCCCTGGTCCAGGTCACCCCGCGTGGACTGTGGGGACGCGGCGGACAGGTCGCCCTGACCACCGTGGAGCACTGGCTGGGCCGGCCCGCCGAACCCGCGTCCGCCCCCGACGCCACCGTGCTGCGCTACCTCGGCACGTTCGGCCCCGCCTCGGTGATGGACTTCCAGTCATGGGCGGGACTCACCCGCACGAAAGAGGTCTTCGAACGGCTCAGGCCCCGGCTGCTCACCTTCCGGGACGAGAGGGGCGTCGAGCTGTTCGACCTCCCGGACGCCCCGCGCCCCGACCCCGGCACCTCGGCCCCGCCGCGCTTCCTGCCCGAGTTCGACAACCTCCTCCTCGGCCACGCCGACCGCACCCGCGTGATCGCCCCGGTGAACAAGGGGCGCAACGGGGTGGGCAACCAGGCGTACGGATCCGTGCTGATCGACGGGTTCTTCGACGCGGTCTGGCGCGTCGAACGCGAGAACGGCACCGCGGTCCTGACCGTCCAGCCGCTGCGGAGCCTGGTCCGCTCCGAGCGCGCGGAGATCACCGAGGAGGCGGCGCGGATGCTGACCGTGATGACGGACGCGACGGACCACGACATCCGGTTCGGCACGTTCCTGGAGTACGGCGACTGAGACCCCCGCGGCCCAGCGGCCCGCAGGTCAGGCGCAGGGGCAGGGGTCAGGGAAGCAGCCCCGCCCGGCGGGCCGCCACCACGGCCTCCAGCCGCGTGTGCGCCCCCAGCTTCCGCATCGCTGACCGCAGATACCCCTTCACCGTCTCCGGCCGCAGCCCCAGCCGCTCGGCGGCCGCCGCGTTCGTCGCGCCCGCCGCCACACACGCCACCACGTCCACCTCGCGCGGCGCGAGGCGGACCTCCCGGGCCGCGGGCGCCTTGGCCCCCGCCGCCGAGGCCAGCCGCCCGCAGGCGTCCAGCAACTCCTCGCGCAGGGCCGGGTCCAGGACCCTGGGGACCAGCGCGCGCAGTTCGCGGTGGGCCTCGCGCACGTCCTCCCAGGCACCGGGCGCCGTGTCCGGATCGGTCACCTGCTCCCGGCCCGCCGCCAGCAACCGCCGCACCTCGTCCCGCACCGCGAGCGACTGCTCCACGTCACGGGCCGCCGCCACCATCGCGTCGAACGTCCGGTCGCCGAGCGTGACCGGCGTACGCAACGCCCCGTACAGCACGCCCCGCACCGCACGCCGTACGACGACGGGGACCGCGACGACCGAGCGCAGCCCCTCCGCCGCCACCGCCGCGTCGTACTCGTGGCTGATGTGGCGCGAAGAGGCGTAGTCCGTCACGGCACAGGGCCGGGACAGCGCGATGGCCTTGCCGCCCAGACCACTCCCGGCGGAGACGACCAGCCCCCGCAGCGCACTGGTCTGCGCCCCGTTGAGCTCGGCGATCCGCGCATGGCGCGCGTCGGACAGCAGACCGCCGAACACCACGGGAAGCCCGCTCGTGCGACGCAGCCTCAACAGCGCGGCCTGCATCTCGACCGCGTCGACCGGTTCCGGCACTCCGACGTCCTCCCACCCGGCCCGTGCCGCTCTCCCCCGCACGGGGGAGCGGACCACCCCCGTCCGGGGGTGGTGAGACCTGGGTCACTGTTTACATGATGTTAGGCGACCGGTCCGTAATGAGGAGGGCACATGTCGGCAACCAGCGCTACCGAGACGTTCCGGGCCGCCCGGGACTTCCTGCTGGAGCACCGCGAGGACTACGAGCGGGCCTACGCGGGCTTCCGCTGGCCCCGGGCGGACCACTTCAACTGGGCCCTGGACTGGTTCGACGTCATCGCCGAGAACAACGACCGCACCGCCCTGCACATCGTGGAGGAGGACGGCCGGCGCACCGAGGTGTCCTTCGCGGCGATGTCGGAGCGCTCCGACCGGGCCGCCAACTGGCTGAAGGCACAGGGCGTACGGGCGGGCGACCGCGTCCTCGTGATGCTCGGCAACCAGGTCGAGCTGTGGGAGACCGCCCTGGCCGCGATGAAGCTGCGCGCCGTCGTCATCCCCGCCACCCCGCTCCTCGGCCCCGCCGACCTGCGCGACCGGGTGGAGCGCGGCCGGGTGCGCCATGTGCTGGTGCGGGACGCGGACACCGCGAAGTTCGACGAGGTCCCCGGGGACTACACCCGGATCGCGGTGGGCGAGAAGGTGGCGGGCTGGCTGCCGTACGCGGGGGTGGCCGAGGCGTCCGCCGTCTTCACACCGGACCGGGAGACGGACGCGGACGAGCCGCTGATGCTCTACTTCACCTCCGGCACCACCGCCAGCCCCAAGCTGGTCGAGCACACCCATGTGTCCTACCCCGTGGGCCACCTGTCGACGATGTACTGGATCGGGCTCAGGCCGGGCGACGTCCATCTGAACATCTCCTCGCCCGGCTGGGCCAAGCACGCCTGGTCCAACCTCTTCGCCCCGTGGACCGCCGAGGCCACCGTCTTCATCTTCAACTACACCCGCTTCGACGCGGGCCGCCTGATGGCCGAGATGGACCGCTCGGGCATCACGAGCTTCTGCGCCCCGCCCACCGTCTGGCGCATGCTCATCCAGGCCGACCTGAGCCAGTTGAAGGTCCCGCCGCGCGAGGTCGTCGCAGCTGGTGAGCCGCTGAACCCGGAGGTCATCGAGACGGTCCGGCGGGAGTGGGGCGTCACCATCCGCGACGGGTTCGGCCAGACGGAGACCGCCGTCCAGGTCGCCAACACCCCCGGCCAGCTCCTCAAGACCGGCTCCATGGGCCGGCCGAGCCCCGGCTTCACCGTCGAACTGCTCGACCCGATCACCGGCCGGCCCGGGGCGGCCGAGGGCGAGATCTCCCTCGACCTGGCCGACCGCCCCGTCGGCCTGATGACCGGCTACCACGGCGACCCGGACCGCACCGCCGAGGCGATGGCGGGCGGCTACTACCGCACCGGGGACATCGGCGCACGTGACGCGGACGGCTACATCACCTATGTGGGCCGCGCCGACGACGTGTTCAAGGCATCCGACTACAAGATCTCCCCGTTCGAGCTGGAGAGCGCCCTGCTGGAGCACGAGGCGGTCGCCGAGGCCGCCGTCGTGCCCGCCCCCGACCCGCTCCGCCTCTCCGTCCCGAAGGCGTACGTCGTGCTCGCGGAGGGCTGGGAGCCGGGGCCGGACACCGCGACGGTCCTCTTCGAGCACTCCCGGGCGGTCCTCGCCCCGTACAAACGCATCCGCAGACTGGAGTTCGCGGAGCTGCCCAAGACCGTCTCGGGCAAGATCCGCCGCATCGAGCTGCGCGAACACACCGCCCTGGGCTCCGGCGCCGAGTTCGTCGAGGGGGACCTCACATGAGCGGCCTGTCCTACGCGCACGGCGTCGGTGACACCGCGCTGCTCGGCGACACCATCGGCCGGAACCTCGACCGGGCGGCCGCGGCGCACGGCGACCGCGAGGCGCTGGTCGACGTGGCCTCCGGGCGACGCTGGACCTACACGGAATTCGTCGCGGACGTCGATGTGCTGGCCCGCGCCCTGATGGCGTCGGGGGTGGCGAAGGGCGACCGGGTCGGCATCTGGGCGGTCAACTGCCCCGAGTGGGTGCTCGTCCAGTACGCCACGGCCCGGATCGGGGCCATCATGGTCACGATCAACCCCGCCTACCGCGCCCACGAGGTGGAGTTCGTCCTCCAGCAGGCCGGCGTCTCCCTGCTGATCGCCTCCCTCTCCCACCGCACCAGCGACTACCGCGCCCTCGTCGGACAGGTCCGCTCCGCCTGCCCCGACCTGCGCGCCGTCCACTACATCGGCGACCCGTCCTGGGACGAGCTGACCGCCGCCGCGCCCGCCGTCAGCCGGGAGCAACTGGCCGCCCGCGAGGCGGAGCTGTCCTGCGACGACCCGATCAACATCCAGTACACCTCGGGCACCACGGGCTTCCCCAAGGGGGCGACGCTCTCCCACCACAACATCCTCAACAACGGATATTTCGTCGGGGAGACGATCGCGTACACGGAGGCCGACCGGGTCTGCCTCCCGGTGCCCTTCTACCACTGCTTCGGCATGGTGATGGGCAACCTCGCCAGCACCTCGCACGGCGCCTGCGTCGTGATCCCCGGCCCCTCCTTCGAGCCCGCCGCCGTGCTGACCGCCGTCCAGCAGGAGCGCTGCACCTCGCTGTACGGGGTGCCCACCATGTTCATCGCCGAGCTGAACCTGCCGGAGTTCGCCGGGTACGACCTCTCCTCGCTGCGCACCGGGATCATGGCCGGTTCGCCCTGCCCGGCCGAGGTGATGAAGCGGGTCGTGGCCGAGATGCACATGGCCGAGGTGTCCATCTGCTACGGGATGACGGAGACGTCCCCGGTCTCCACCCAGACCCGCCGCGACGACGATCTCGATCGCCGTACCGGCACGGTGGGCCGCGCGCTGCCGCACATCGAGGTCAAGGTCGTCGACCCGGTCACCGGCGTCACGCTGCCGCGCGGCACCGCCGGCGAGCTGCGCACCCGCGGCTACAGCGTGATGCTCGGCTACTGGAACCAGCCCGACCGCACCGCCGAGGTCGTCGACGCCGGCCGGTGGATGCACACGGGGGACCTCGCGGTGATGCGCGAGGACGGATACGTCCAGGTCGTCGGCCGGATCAAGGACATGATCATCCGGGGTGGCGAGAACGTGTACCCACGGGAGATCGAGGAGTTCCTGTACGGCCATCCGAAGGTCGCCGACGTCCAGGTGGTCGGGGTGCCGGACGAGCGCTACGGCGAGGAGATCCTGGCCTGCGTCATCCCCCGGGACCCCGCCGACCCGCCCACCCTGGAGGAGATCTCCGCGTACTGCCGGGAGCGGCTCGCGCACTACAAGATCCCGCGCAGGCTGCGGATCCTGGAGACCTTCCCGATGACGGTGAGCGGAAAGGTCCGCAAGATCGAACTGCGCGAGGCGTACGCGGACTGAGGACCCGCTTTCGATCCTGGTGCGCGGCGCCGGCCCCATGACGGGCAAGGGGTGGGCCGTAGCAGCCATGGCCAGGCCAGGACCATGGCTGTCAGCTGCGGTCCAGCACCGAGGCCGGCATGTTCTGTTCCGCCCAGACCACCTTGCCGGTGACCGTGCGGGACGAACCCCAGCGGCGGCACAGCATGTTGATGAGCTGAAGGCCCCGTCCGCCCTCGTCGCTGAGGCCCGCGTGCTGGATCTGGGGCAGGTCGGGCCCGGTGTCCGACACCTCCACGACGAAGCGTTCTCCGCGCAGCAGCCGCAGCTCGCCGGGGCCGTTCCCGTAGCGCAGTGCGTTGCCGACCAGTTCGGAGACGACGAGCTCGGAGACGTCGGCGAGTTCCTCGAGCCCCCACGCGGCGAGCTGGCCGGTGACGAGACCACGGGCGACCGAGGCGGCCCGGCCGTCCTGCGGCAGCTCCCACACCCGCAGGTCCCCGGCCGGGAGTGCGGCGCTCGTGGTGACGAGGAGCACCGCCTCGTCGAACCGGGCGGCGGCGGCCGGGGCGCGCTCCACCAGACCGCCCTTCTCCAGCGACCCGGGCGGCAGGCTCAGCGCCGCCGCACGCAGCCGGTCCAACTGGGCGTCCACGTCCTCGTCCCGGGACTTGATCAGACCGTCCGTGTACATGACCAAGTGGGAGCCGTCCGGGACGCGCAGCCGCAGGGGGTCGTACGGGATCACGCCCGCCCCCAGCGGCGCTCCGGTCGGCACCGGGACGAGGTCGGCGGCGCCCTGCCCGTCGAGGAGCAGCGGCGGCAGGTGCCCGGCGCTCGCCAGCGTGTAGGAGGAGTCGGCGGGGTCGTAGACCGCGCACAGGCAGGTGGAGACCTGCTCGTCCTCCAGGTCGCGGGTGGCCAGGTCGAGCCGCGCGAGGATCCGCTCGGGTGCCATGTCCAGGGTCATCAGCGTGCGGGCCACCGTCCGCAGGCGCCCCATGGTGGCAGCAGCGGGCAGCCCATGCCCCATCACGTCGCCCACCATCAGGGCCGTCCGTCCGCCGGGCAGGGCCATCACGTCGTACCAGTCCCCGCCGACGCCGTGATGCGCCGCCGCGGGCGCGTACTCGGAGTGCACCCGCAGGCCCGGCGTCCCGGGGGTGACGCGCGGCAGCAGGGAGCGCTGCAACGAGACGACGTGCTCGCGTTCCCGCCCGTACAGACGGGCATTGTCGATGAAGACCGCCGCCTTGGAGGCGAGCTGCTCCGCCAGCGCCAGGTCGGTGGTGGAGAACGGCGGAGTTCCGCGGCCGCGCACGAAGTCGGCGCTGCCGAGCAGCAGCCCACGGGCGATCAGGGGCACGGCCAGGTAGCTGTGCACGCCTGCGACACGCAACTGCGCGGCGGCGCTCGCGGTGGGCGCGACGTGGATGAAGTCGTCGTCGCGCATCCTGCTCAGCAGCACCGGCTTGCCCTGCCGGAGGACGTACCGGTGGAGCAGCGTCTCGTGCGGCTGCTGGGAGTGCTCGTAGATCTCGCCCACCGGGGTCGGTTCCAGGTTGGAGAGCTCCTCGATGGCGCACAGCGCCGTGGCCCGCATCTGCGGGATGCCGGGCCCGGTCTTCCGGGAGCCCTCGTCGCCACGCAGGACGCTCTCGAGGATGTCCACGGCCGCCCCGTCGGCGAAACGGGGCACGGTGAACTCGGCGAGTTCTTGTGCGGTGCGCTCCAGGTCCAGGGTCGTGCCGATGCGGGAGCTGGCGGAATTCAGCCAGGCGAGACGGCTGCGCGTGGTGAACCGGTCCGGCGGCAGGACGCCTCTGCTCCGGCGGAAGCGCACATTCGCCCCGGCCGTGCGTCGCCCGGTGGAGCCCCGGCCGGGCAGGCGCCGTCTACCACTGCCGGCGTTCACTCTTCCGCCTCCGAACAGGACTCGACGCCTCTTGGTGCCCAGTGTGCACCGGAAACGGCCGCGGCACCTCCGGGTTGCCCTGATGCGGCTCACCTGCGCGGGGACTGTGCCCCGGCGCCGGGTCCTGGCCCTACTGGTCTGGTGGTCCGACTCCGTCTGGTGATTCGGCTCCGTCTGGTGGTCCGGCTCCCGGATTCGACTTCCCCGACGAGGTCAGGCGGCTTCGATGATGTCGGGGCCGCCCCGGGTCGCCGCCGCCCACTCGATGAGCAGCACTTCGTAGGTCGCCGCCTCCACCTCGGACCAGTCCTGTCCGGAGGCGTCGACGAGGGCACGGATGGCCTCGTTGGCGTGTTCGGCGGCGGGCGCGGGGCGGTCTGCGGGGCGGGAGCTGTCCGGGAGTAAAGCCATGCGCACAGCTTACGTGCCGCCACTGACAGCCACGGCTTCCGAAGTGTCCGAGGACCCCGAGGCGTTCGGCACACGCGGGATCCTCCGGGTCCCCGCGGCGCCCGACGGCCGGGCGGCGGAGGCCAGTTCGCGCCGCATGCAGACCCGGGGCCAGCGGTCCAGGCCGTGCTGGGCCTCCTCGGCGCGGATCGCGCGCAGACCGTCGGTGAGTTCGCCCTCGGCCAGGACGCGGAAGCCGATACGGGCGTAGTACGGCGCGTTCCACGGCACATCGGTGAAGGTGGTCAGGGTGAGGGCCGCCATGCCCCGGGCCGCGGCCAGGCAGGCGAGGTGGGCGATCAGCTCCCGGCCGATGCCCCGGCGGGCGGCGGCGGGGTCGACCGAGACCTGCTCGATGTGCAGGGCGTCGTCGACGGGGTCGGCGAGCACATAGCCGATCGGCCGGTCGCCGGTGGCGGAGAGGGGGTCGGAGGCCACCCAGCAGCGGCCTGCCAGCCGGTAGCTCTCCAGCAGGGCGAGCGGGGGCGGATCGTCGTCGGCCACGAAGGCCATGCCCAGGTCCCGGAACGGTTCCCCTGCGGCGCGCTCGATGTCCTGGAGCAGCGGGAGATCCGAGCGTCTGGCGGAGCGGATACGCATGTACTCAGTGTGCCGCGCCGGACGGCGGACCGGTACGCGGTGGCCGGATATGGATGTCCGGCCGACACCACCCGGGCACGAGCGTGCTCCCGGAGCCCCTCCGGAGTCGCTCCCCGTCGTCCTCGCGTCCGGCACCGCTCAGGCGCCGGTGCTCACCAGCTCGTCCGCGGGGCTGTTCACCGGCTGCGGGGTCCCGGTGAGGTCCATGACGAAGAGCGGGAGGCCGACGCCGTCCGCGCGGGCCCGGGCGTCGGCCGCGTATCCCGCGAGGGAGAAGAACACCCCGGTCGCCGACGCGCCCAGTGCGTTGAGCCAGAGGGTCTCGACCGCGCGCAGCGTCGTCGGCCGGGTGCTGGAGTCGACCCGCGCGATCAGCCCGTCGGCCCGCAGGTCGATGCCGGAGGCCGGGCCCGCCCCGGGCCGGCCGACGTCGCGGCAGCCCAGCCAGGTCAGATAGAGGCCGGCCGCGCTCACCGCGTCGTGGCCCGTGCGGATCGTCATCGGCCGGAAGGCCGGGCGCGGGTGCGCGGCGGTGCGCGGGAGAGGGATGTGGGCGGGGGAGACCGGCGGGGCCGGGGCCGTCTCGGCGGCCACCGGGCGTACCGGGATCCGCAGGACGGTCCCGCACGGACAGCACAGCTCGGGCCGGGGCCACTGGTTCTCCCGGGCGCAGGACGCGCAGCGGACGGTCACCCACGCGTCGTTCCAGCTGCGGTGGGTGACCAGGACCGCCGGGGCGTCCCGCAGCAGCGGCGGTGCGGTGGGCGTCCCGCACGGGCAGCGGTAGGCCGGTGTGCTGTAGGCGTGGTCCCGGCCGCAGACAGGGCACCGTACCGGCACGAACTCCACGATCGTCTCCCTCCGGCACGGACGGCGCCGCCGACTGCGCTCCGTACCTCCCTCGTCACGCCATCGTCCACCAGGAGCGAGGCCCTGGGGAGGGGGTTGGCGGACTTCATGGGGGCGGGTGGCCGTCCGCGCCCTTGACGAGGGTCGTCGCACGATTTAGATTGCTTCCGTATAGCAGAACTGAATTTCCGTAATACGGAATTGGTGCTCTCAGGTGGCGCGACAGAGCCCGACTCCACCAATCCCGAGCAGGAGCACTCAATGCCTCGTATGACCGCTGCCCGAGCGGCAGTTGAGATCCTCAAGCGCGAAGGCGTCAGCAACGCGTTCGGTGTGCCGGGTGCGGCGATCAACCCCTTCTACGCGGCCCTCAAGGCCTCCGGCGGGGTGCAGCACACCCTGGCCCGGCACGTCGAGGGCGCCTCCCACATGGCCGAGGGCTACACCCGTGCCAAGGCCGGCAACATCGGTGTCTGCATCGGCACGTCGGGCCCGGCGGGCACCGACATGATCACCGGTCTGTACTCCGCCATCGCCGACTCCATCCCGATCCTCTGCATCACCGGCCAGGCCCCGACCGCCGTGCTGCACAAGGAGGACTTCCAGGCCGTCGACATCGCGTCGATCGCCAAGCCGGTCACCAAGGCGGCGACGACCGTCCTGGAGGCCGCGCAGGTCCCCGGCGTCTTCCAGCAGGCCTTCCACCTGATGCGCACCGGCCGGCCCGGCCCGGTCCTCATCGACCTGCCGATCGACGTCCAGCTCACCGAGATCGAGTTCGACCCCGAGCTGTACGAACCCCTCCCGGTCCACAAGCCCGCGGCCTCCCGCAAGCAGATCGAGCGGGCGATCCAGATGCTGAACGCCTCGGAGCGCCCGGTGCTCGTCGCGGGCGGCGGCATCATCAACGCCGACGCCTCCGAACTCCTGGTGGAGTTCGCCGAGCTGACCGGCGTCCCGGTCATCCCGACGCTGATGGGCTGGGGCATCCTCCCCGACGACCACGAGCTGAACGCCGGCATGGTGGGCCTCCAGACCTCGCACCGCTACGGCAACGCGAACTTCCTGGAGTCCGACTTCGTCCTCGGCATCGGCAACCGCTGGGCCAACCGCCACACCGGCAAGCTGGACGTCTACACCCAGGGCCGCACCTTCGTCCACGTCGACATCGAGCCCACCCAGCTCGGCAAGATCTTCGCCCCGGACCTCGGCATCGCCTCCGACGCCAAGGCCGCGCTGACGCTCTTCGTCGAGGTGGCGCGCGAGCTGAAGGCCGCGGGCGGGCTGAAGGACCGCTCGGCCTGGGCCGCGTCCACGCAGGAGCGCAAGTCGACCCTCCAGCGCCGGACCCACTTCGACAACGTGCCGCTCAAGCCGCAGCGCGTGTACGAGGAGATGAACCGGGCGTTCGGCCCCGAGACCCGTTACGTCACCACGATCGGGCTCTCCCAGATCGCCGGCGCGCAGATGCTGCACGTCTACAAGCCGCGTCACTGGATCAACTGCGGCCAGGCGGGCCCCCTCGGCTGGACGATCCCGGCCGCGCTGGGCGTCGCCACCGCGGACCCGGAGGGCACGGTCGTCGCGCTCTCCGGTGACTACGACTTCCAGTTCATGCTGGAGGAGCTGGCCGTCGGCGCGCAGCACCGCATCCCGTACGTCCACGTCCTGGTGAACAACTCCTACCTGGGGCTCATCCGCCAGGCGCAGCGCAACTTCGACATCGACTTCCAGGTCAACCTGGAGTTCGAGAACATCAACTCGCCGGAGCTGGGCGTCTACGGCGTGGACCACGTCAAGGTCGTCGAGGGACTCGGCTGCAAGGCGATCCGGGTCACCGAGCCGGACCAGCTGCTGCCGGCCTTCGAGGAGGCGAAGAAGCTCGCCGCGGAGTTCCGGGTGCCGGTGGTCGTCGAGGCGATCCTGGAGCGGGTCACGAACATCGCGATGAGCGGCAGTGACATCGCGTCGGTCAACGAGTTCGAGGACATCGCGACGGACGCGTCCCACGCGCCCACCGCGATCCGCCCCCTGACCGTGTCCTGACGGACCGACCCACCCGCCACAGCCGACAGGCCCCCGCCCCGGGTTCCTCCCCGGGGTGGGGGCCTGTCGCTGCGTGCGGGCCGCTTCCGCCCCGCCGAAGATGTCCTCAATCGCCGGACGGGCTGGATACGCACCGTTCCAGCCCGTCCGGCGATTGAGGACGGAAGCCTCGCGGGGAGGGGCCGGACTCCGCAGGCAGGGTTCAGGGGGTGTCCCTCACGCAGGGAGCGGCCTGCTCCGGAGCCACGGTTCCGTCCTCAAACGCCGGACGGGCTGGGAGGGCGCCGGACGGGCTGGTGAGGCGCCGGAGGGGGCGGACACCGTGCCCGCCCACGCGAAAGGGCGCGGAGTACGGGACCGTATCCGTACTCCGCGCCCTCGTTCGGGGAGCGACAGAGGTGTCGCCGGGTGACAGGGACCGCGGCGGCGGCGATCGGCCCGGGGGGGGCGTCACCTTCAGGTCAGGAGACGCTCCCCGGGTCCTTCACCACCGCACTGGCATCGCTCGACCGCCGCGGCCTCGTCGTCCTGCCCGTGCCGCGCGGCACCCCTCATCCGGGTGCGCGGTACGGGCAGGGGCCTGGAGAAGGGGAGGCTCAGTCCTCGCGCAGGGCGCGGACGGCCTCCTCGACGCGCTTGCCGTAGTCGGCGTCGGCGGCGTGGAAGTGGGCGAGGTTCTTCTCGATCACGTCGTCACGGGTGACCTGCGAGAGGCCTCCGGCGATGTTCGCGACCAGGCGGCCCTTCTCGTCCTCCGACATGAGCCGGAAGAGTTCGCCCGCCTGGAAGAAGTCGTCGTCCTTGGTGTGCGCGGGCGCCTCGTGCGTGCCCGTCCAGCCGTGGACCGCCAGCGGGGCGGCGAGCGCCGCGTCGGTCTGCGCCGGACCGGCGTACGAGTTGGGCTCGTAGTTCTTGTCGTGGCGCGAGCCGTTGCGGGTCGCGTGGACGCCGTCGCGGCCGTAGTTGTCGACGACGGCGGTGCGCGGGGCGTTCACCGGCAGCTGGGTGTGGTTGACGCCCAGGCGGTAGCGGTGCGCGTCCGCGTAGGCGAACAGCCGGCCCTGGAGCATCTTGTCCGGGGACGGGCCGATGCCGGGCACGAAGTTGTTCGGGGAGAACGCGGCCTGCTCGACCTCGGCGAAGACGTTGTCCGGGTTGCGGTCCAGGACCAGGCGGCCGACCCGCTGGAGCGGGTAGTCGCTGTGCGGCCACACCTTGGTGAGGTCGAACGGGTTGAACCGGTAGTCGGCGGCGTCGGCGGCCGGCATCACCTGGACGTGCAGCGTCCAGGAGGGGTTGACGCCGCGCTCGATGGCCTGGAGCAGGTCCGTCTGGTGCGAGTTGGCGTCCTTGCCGACGAGCTCGGCGGCCTGGTCGGCGGAGAGGGACCGCACGCCCTGGTTCGTCTTGAAGTGGTACTTGACGAAGAAGGCCTCGCCCGCGGCGTTCGTCCACTGGTAGGTGTGCGAGCCGTAACCGTTCATGTGACGGTACGAGGCGGGGATGCCGCGGTCGCCCATCAGCCAGGTGATCTGGTGCGTCGCCTCGGGGGCGTGGGCCCAGAAGTCCCAGACGTTGTCCGGCTCCTGCTTGCCCGTGAACGGGTCGCGCTTCTGCGAGTGGATGAAGTCGGGGAACTTGATCGGGTCCTTGATGAAGAACACCGGGGTGTTGTTCCCGACCAGGTCGTAATTGCCCTCGTCCGTATAGAACTTGAGGGCGAAGCCACGCGGGTCGCGGACCGCGTCCGCGCCGCCGAGCGAGTCGGCGACGGTCGAGAAGCGGATGAACGTCTCGGTGCGCTTGCCCACCTCGGAGAGGAAGTCGGCGCGGGTGAAGCCCGTGACGTCGTCGGTGACCTCGAAGTAGCCGTACGCGCCGGAACCGCGGGCGTGCACCACGCGCTCCGGGATGCGCTCACGGTTGAAGCGGGCGAGCTTCTCCAGGAGGTGCTGGTCCTGGAGGAGGATCGGTCCACCGACACCGGCGGTGGCGGAGTTCTGGTTGTCGGCGACCGGGGCGCCTGACTCGGTCGTGAGCACACGCTTAGCCATGTGGCGGGATGACCTTTCGTACGAGCTGCTGACGGCTTGAGGAGCGTAGATTCGCCGCGGAGCAACGTCAACAGTTTGTTGAAAACGAAGTGTGTGGTTCCGGGCCGCGGCAGCGCCTGGGCGCGACAGGACAGGTGTCAGCGCCACCGCGGCCCGGAGATCAGGGGGCCCGTCGTGCGGGCCGTGGCCCCGTACGAGGCCAGGAGCTCCTTGCGGAGCCGGAGGGGTCAGACCTGGGAGCCGGACAGCCGCTCGACCGAGCGAAGCAGCGCCGAGTGGTCCAGGCCGCCGTCGCCCTGGGCGCGCAGCGAGGCGACCAGCTGGGCGACCACGCCGCCGACGGGCAGGGCCGCGCCGACGTTGCGGGCGGCGTCCGTGACGATGCCCATGTCCTTGTGGTGCAGGTCGATCCGGAAGCCGGGGGCGAAGTCCCGCTTCAGGAAGTTGTCCTTCTTGCGGGTCAGCACGGTCGAGCCGGCCAGGCCGCCGTTGAGGACGTCCAGGGCGGCGGCGAGGTCGACGCCGGACTTCTCCAGGAAGACCACGGCCTCGGCGCAGGCCTGGATGTTGACCGCCACGATCAGCTGGTTGGCCGCCTTCACCGTCTGGCCGGAGCCGTGCGGGCCGCAGAGCACGATGGTCTTGCCCAGCGCCTCCAGCAGCGGCTTCGCGGCGTCGAAGTCCGCCTGCTCGCCGCCGACCATGATGGACAGGACCGCCTCGATGGCGCCGGCCTCACCGCCGGAGACCGGAGCGTCCAGGACCCGGATGCCCTTCTCGGCCGCGTTCTTGGCGAGGTCCACGGAGGTCTGCGGGGTGATGGAGGACATGTCCACCAGCAGGGCGCCGCGCTTGGCGTTCTCCAGGATGCCGTCGGGGCCGTAGGCGATGGCCTCGACCTGCGGGGAGGCGGGCACCATCGTGATGACGACGTCCGCGTCCCTGACCGCGTCCGCGATCGAGGAGGCGCCGGTGCCGCCGGCCGCGACCAGGCGGTCGACCTTGTCCTGCTCCAGGGTGTATCCGGTGACGTCGTAACCGGCCTTGACCAGGTTCTCGGACATGGGGGAGCCCATGATGCCGAGGCCGATCCACGCAACCTTGGGGAGGTTGTTGCTCATGAGGGTGCCTTCCTGAAAAACGTGTGTACGTAAGGGGGTTGGGCTCGACCGGAGGTCGGCCCGGCCCGCCCGCGACCGGTCAGCGGGCCGCTCGGGCCGACGCCGGGAGCCAGTCGAAGGACTCCGCGCTCGGCCGGTCGCCCGGCTTGTACTCCAGGCCGACCCAGCCCGCGTAGCCGGCGTCCTTCAGCTCGTCGAGGAGCTGCTCCAGCGGCAGCGAGCCGGTGCCCGGCGCACCGCGCCCCGGGTTGTCGGCGATCTGGACGTGGCCGGTCTTCGCGGCGTACGCCTTGATGACCTGGCTCAGGTCCTCGCCGTTCATCGAGAGGTGGTAGAGGTCCAGCAGGAACTTGGCGTTCCCGAGACCCGTCGCCGCGTTCACCTTGTCGACGACCTCGATCGCGGCCGGTGCGCTGACCAGCGGATAGAGCGGCGACTCCGGCTTGTTGAGGGTCTCGACGAGGAGGATCGCCCCGATCCGGTCCGCCGCGCGGGCGGCCAGCGCCAGGTTCTCCAGGGCGAGCGCGTCCTGCACCACCGGGTCCGCGCCCTCGACGCGGTTGCCGTACAGCGCGTTGAGCGCCGTGCAGCCGACCGAGGCGGCGAAGTCGGCCGCCACCTCGATGTTGGCCCGGAAGCGGTCCGACTCCGTGCCGGGCACGGAGAGCGCGCCGCGGTCGGGGCCGGGCAGCTGTCCGGCGTAGAAGTTCAGCCCCACCAACTGGGTGCCGGCGTCGTCGAGCGCCTTCTTGAGGGCGTCGAGCTCCGCCTGCGGAGGGGTGGGGGTCTCGATCCAGGGCCACCACAGCTCGACCGCCGTGAAGCCCGCCGCGGCGGCTGCCGCGGGACGCTCCAGGAGCGGGAGTTCCGTGAAGAGGATCGAAAGGTTCACATCGAAGCGCTGGTCCGGGTATCCCATGAGGATGTCGGCGCTCCTTCCGTATTGCGGAAGTTAGTTTCTGCTTAACGGAAGATTGCCCGGAGGGTGGCAGGGCTGTCAAGGGGTGCCGGAAAATTCGCCCCGGCCGACGGCGCCCGGAATCGGTGGCGCGGGTGCCTCCGGGCATACGAAAGCGGGGCGGGGGCCGCCCTCGACCCCCGCCCCGCCCGGCTCTCACGCCGTACGTCCGCCCGCTATCCGGCCGGAACCGTGTCCTCGAAACTCGTCCCCGCACCCCGGTACGCCCCGACCATCGCGTTGACCTGTGCCGGGGTCAGCACCTGGTCCTTCACGTGCAGGACGTAGTCCACCTGCTGGTCGTAGGCGCGGGGCGTGGTGCTCGGCTGCCCCTGGAGGTCGATCAGCCACTGGTTGAAGTTGATCGACATCGGCCGCTCGGGCAGATAGGCCGCCCCGTGCGTCCCGAAGTGCTGCCCGTCGACGTAGTACGTGATTTCGTCGTCGTCGATCGTCACCACCAGGTCGTGCCAGCCCGCGTACGACTGCCGGACCTCGCTGTGCGCGTTGACCGCCTCCCACGGGTCGGGCCGGTAGGTCTCCCACGACGTCGTGTAGAGGATGTTCGCGGGCTCGCCCCAGCCGCCGTTGGGCAGATACTCGAAGTCGTACTCCGCGTAGTCGTCCGCCATCGGCGCCTTCAGGTCGTTGATCGTGAAGAACGTCTGCACGATGCGGTCGCCGTCCGGGCCCGAACGCGGCGCGTCACTGAACTTCACCCGGGAGGCGTACGTCCCGTTCTTGAACTTCATCGACTTGGTCAGGATCTCGGTGTGCTTCGTCGAGGCCCCCGTGCCGGCCGTCGAGGTCTCCAGGTTCATCACCGAGTTTCCGCCCTGGTCGGCGAACGTGACGTTCTCCGGGGCCCAGGTCGCGCCCGGCACCCCGGGACCGCCGGAGTTGGAACGTACGCTCCAGCCGTTCGCGTTGATCTCCGGGTCGGTGTGGGAGCTGTAGTCGAAGTCGTCGAACAGCGTCGGCGCGTCCCCCGGCGGGTCGGTGGGCGGGTCCGTCGGGTCCGGCGGGTCGGTCGGGCCGTTGCCCCCGGGGGCCTCGCCCCAGACGGTCGCCCCGGAGACATGGGCGGTCACCTTGGACCAGTCGCCGTACGCCGTCCTGTCCGCGCCGAAGGAGTAGTCGTCGGACTGGACGAGCGGGGCCCAGGAGCTCTGGTGGAAGCGGAGCTGCATGTCCCCGGTGTCCGCCCCCGGCGCCAGCGAACCGGCCCCGGACGTGAAGCCGATCTCCAGATAGCGGTCAGCGGTGGCGGTCGGGTCGGCGAGCGTCCCGAACGTGCCGGTGATGTTCGCGCACCCCTTCACCGCCCAGGAACAGGCGAACCGGTAGGCGGCGGACGCCGCGTCGGCCTTGAAGTAGTAGCGCACCTTGACGCTGCTCAGCGGTACGGAGGTGGAGCCGGTGTTACGGACCTTCAGCCACGGCTCGCTCTGGTCGGCGCTCGCGCCGGACGCGCTCGTGCGGTACTGGACGGCGATCCCGTCCGCCGCGGCGTTGGCCGAGGACGGCAGCGCGGCCAGACCGGTGGCGGCCAGGGCCACGGCGGCGGCCGAGGCAGCGACGGTGCGCAGCCTGGACCCGCGCGGATTCCTGCGTGCTGTGTTCACGGGTGCGTTCCTCTCCGGAACGGTCGATGGTGGGGGAGCGGCTACGAGTGGGGTCGCGCTGTTCCTGAGGACGTGGACGTGGACGTGGACGTGGATGGGGACGGGGACGCGTACGCGGTTGTCGCGAGCGACCGTGCGTCCAGCGGGCGGTAGGGGACGCCCAGGGCGTCCAGCCGGGCGGTGTGGTGACGCAGCCGCTCGACGAAGCCGGGCCAGTCGCCGCGTCCGCCGGACCAGGACCGGTCGGCCAGCGCGCAGAGCCGTGGGTAGCTGAGGTACTCGATCTCCTCGGGGGTGCGGGCGTACTCGGTCCACAGCTGGGCCTGGGTCCCGAGCACCCGCGCCCGGTCCGCCTCCGGCCAGTCCAGCGGCGCCGGCTCGTAGCCGTGGACCGTGTGCAGCGGGACCGGCGCCCCGGGCTGCGCCACCGGCTCGGACGGGTCGCCGGACTGGGCGTAGTCGAGGTAGGTCGCCCGGTGGTGCGCGGCGATCACCTGATGGCCCCGGTGCGCGGCGGCCCGCGCGTGCGAGGAGTCGCGCCAGGTCATCACCGCGAATTCCGGCGGGAGTTCGGCGCCGTTCTCGACCCAGCCGAGCGGAATCCGGCCGCGCTCCACGAGGAACGCCCCGACCCGGCCCATGAACCAGCCGTGCAACGCCGCCGGGTCCGCGAGCCCCAGGGCCGCCGCGCGTTCCCGGGCTGCCGGGCTCTCCTCCCACTCGGCGGTCGGGCACTCCTCGCCCCCGACGTGGACGTACGGAGACGGGAAGACGTCCATCACCTCCTCCAGCACGGCCCGGCAGAAGTCGAAGACCCCCTCGTGCACGCCGAGGATCGTGTCGCACACCCCCCAGCGGGTCCACACGTCCAGCTCACGCCCTGGGTGGTTGCCCAGCTCCGGGTAGGCGGCGAGCGCCGCCCGCACATGGCCGGGCATCTCGATCTCCGGTACGACGGTGACCCCGCGCTCCGCCGCGTACCGCACCAGGCCCCGCAACTCCGCCTTGGTGTACGCCCCTTCGTGCGGCACCGCGTCGAAGTACGCCCCGTCCGGACCGGTCGGGCCCTTCTGCGACCGGGCCCGCCGGGAGCCGACCGAGATCAGCCGGGGGTAGGCGTCGACCGGCATCCGCCAGCCCTGGTCGTCGGTGAGGTGGAGGTGCAGGACGTTCAGCTTGTGCAGCGCCAGCAGGTCCACGTACCGGCGCAGATAGCCGACCGGCTGGAAGCGCCGCGCCACGTCCAGCATCGCCCCGCGCCACGGCCGGTCCGGCACGTCGGTGATCTCGACGCACGGCAGCTCCCAGCTCTCGGTCCCCGACGCCCCGCCCGAAAGGGCCTCGGCGGGCAGGAGCTGGCGGATCGTCTGGACGCCCCGGAGCAGCCCGGTGAGATGGGCCGCGCGCAGCTGGAGGGCCTGCCGGCCGACTGTCAGCCCGTACCCCTCCTCGCCGAGGCCGCCGAGCCGGTCGTCCAAAGCGAGGACGACCCGGCCGTCCGACGCCGGGGCGAGGGGGAGCCCGGCCGCGCGGCCGACCAGGGAGCGCAGCAGGTCCGCCGCCGGTTCCGCGCCCGGCAGCGCCCGGACGGTGGTGTCCCGGTCGAGGGTGAGCCGGCCGCCGAGCGAGGAGACCTTGGTGGGCCGGGGAAGGAGGGCGAGGTCGGGGCGCGATGCGGGCACGGCGGTCTCCGGATTCGGTTCGCGGGCGGGCGGGCGGGGGCGGGCGTCTTCCGCTGCTCAGCCTTTGACGGCGCCGGCGGCGAAGCCGGACGTGACATGGCGCTGGAGCAGCAGGAAGATCACGAGGGCGGGCAGGGCGAAGAGGGTGGAGGCGGCCATCGTGGCGCCCCAGTCGGTGCCGAAGGTGTTCTGGAAGGACGACAGCCACACCGGCAGCGTCCGGTTGTCCTGCTGCTTGATGATCAGGAAGTTGGCGTAGGCGAACTCGTTCCAGGCGGTGATGAAGCCGAACAGCGAGGTCGCCATGAGCCCCGGCGTCAGCAGTGGCATCGCCACCCGCCAGAACGCCCCGGTCCGCGTACACCCGTCGACCTGCGCGGCCTCCTCCAGCTCGGGCGGGATCGTCCCGATGAAGCCGCGCAGCACCACGACGGTGAACGGCAGTGTGATCATGAAGTAGATCAACGTCAGCGTCGGCAGCCGGTCGAGCATGTCGGTGTCCCGGGAGATGATGTAGACCGGGATGATCAGCGACTCCCAGGGCGCCATCTGCGCGATGAAGATCATCAGCATGAACTGCCGCCGGCCCCTCCACCGCATCCGCGCCACGGCGTACGCCGCGCCCAGCGCGACCAGCAGCGCCAGGAGCACCGCCCCCAGCGTGACCAGGATGCTGTTGCGCCAGAACAGCGCGAACCCATCGGCCTCCACCGCCCGTCGGAAGTGGTCGAGCGTCCAGGTGTGCGGGAAGAGCCTCGGGTCGGGGGACCGGATGTCCTTGGACGGCGTGAAAGCCGTGGAGATCATCCAGTAGACGGGGAAGAGGCAGACGACGACGGTCACGGCGGCGGCGATGTTCAGCGGAAGGCGCCGGAGCCGAGGGCGTACGAGAGGTGGGTTCATCGGGTCTCGTCCTCCTGGCGGAGCATCTGGCGGAAGTACAGGACGAGCACCCCGGACATCAGGACCACGGTGACCATCGAGGCCGCGGAGCCCAGGTCGTACCGCTGACCGGAGAGCGCCGTCTGGACCGCGTAGACGGGCAGGATCGTCGTGGCGTCACCCGGGCCGCCCCGCGTCATCACCCAGATCTGGACGAACGCCTTGAAGGTCCAGATCACCTCCAGCGAGAGAACCAGCAGGAAGATCGGCCGCAGCATCGGGAAGGTGACCGAACGGAAGATCCGCGCCGCACCCGCCCCGTCCAGCCGCGCCGACTCGTACAGCTCCAGGGGCACGGTGGTCAGCGCCGAGTACAGGGTGATCGCGGCGAACGGCACCGACTGCCAGACGATCAGCGTCACCAGGATCGCGAAGGCGGCTGTGCCGTTCGCGAACCACGGGTAGCGGTCGAAGGAATCGAAGCCGAGCGAGGTCAGCGACTGGTTGACGATGCCGAACTCCGAGTGGAACAGCCACTGGAAGACCGTGGTCGCCGCCACCACCGGCATCGCCCAGGCCAGCACCAGCGAACACAGCACCACCGTCCGCCCGATCCGGCCCAGCCGCTCCACCATCAGGGCGACCAGGGTGGCGATCACCATGATCAGGACGACGTTGACCGCCATGAAGAGGAAGGTGCGGCGCACCACCTCCCAGAACCGGGGGTCCGCCAGCAGCGTCCGGTAGTTGCGCAGCCCGACGAACTCCGCGTCACCAGTGATCAGTTGGCGTAGCCGGAAGTCCTGGAACGAGATCAGGACGGCCCGCACCAGCGGATAGACCAGCAGATACAGCATGCCGCCGACCGCGGGGGCGATCAGGGCGTACGGCCAGGCGCTCTGCGCCCTGCTCCGTGCCCTGCTCCGTGGGGACGGGGCTTTGCGTCCGGCGAGGCGCGGTACGGGACGCCGCCGGGGTGTGCGGGGTGCGGTCCGTTGGTCGACGGCCGGCACGGCACGCCTCCTTCGCTGCTGTGGTGGCGGATCGAGGTCAGGAGCCGGCGTTCATGGCCCGGGTGATGTCCGCCGAGGCCTTCGCCGCCTCCTTCGCCGGATCGCCCCCGGTGAGCACGGCCGTCATGTAGTCCTTGATCGGGTTCTCGGCCTCGACCGCCGCCCAGCCCGGGGTATTGGGCGTCGCGTGCCCGTTGGCCGCGCCGACCGCCATCGCGGCGGCACCCGGGTCGTCGGCCACGGCGGACGCCAGCGACGTCCGGTTCGGCACGTAGCTCATGGCGACGGCGAGCTTCTTCTGCCAGGTGTCCCCGGTCAGCTCCTTGATGAAGGCCACCGCCTCGTCGGGGTGGGCCGCCGCGGCCGGCACGACCAGGTCGGAGCCGCCGGTGAAGACCGCGCCAGGGGTGTCCGCGGTCTTGCCCGGGATCGGGAAGAAGGCGAGCTTGCCCGCCAGTCCGGGGTTCTGCTCCTCGATGACCTTGGCCCCGCCCGGGGTCTGGATGACCTGCGCCACCTGCCCCTGGGCCATCACCTCGGCCTGCGGCGGGTCGTCCTCGTCGGAGTCCTTGGGGCCCTTGCCGAGCGCCTGGAGCTCCTGGTAGAACGCCATGCCGCGCAGCGCCTCGGGGGTGTCCAGCGCGCCGGACCATTTCCCGTCGGACTCCGCGGCGAGGTCACCGCCCTCGTCCCAGATGAACCCGGCCAGCGCGTACCACAGCTGTCCGGGCAGGTAGATGCCCTGCGTACCGCCCTTGTTGAGCTTGGTGGTGGCGTCGATCCACTGCTCACGGGTCTTGATCGCCGTCGCGTCGACGCCCGCCTTCTCGAAGAGGTCGGTGCGATAGACGACCACCCGGTTCGCCGCGTAGTACGGGATGCCGTACTGCTTGCCCTCGTACGACCCCGGCTCGGCCAGGCCGCTCAGCCAGTCCCCGCCGTTCAGCTCCTCGGTACGGTCGCTGAGGTCGAGCAGCCCGCCGCTCTCCGCGAACTGCGCCACCTGGGTGTTGCCCGCCTCGATGACGTCCGGGGCGTCGTTGCTGGCGAGGGCGGCGGTGATCTTCTCGCCGATCCCGTCCCACTCCTGGATCTGGATCTTCACGTCGATCGTCGGGTGGCGCTTCTCGAAGTCCGCGGCGAACTCCTTCTGGAATCGGTCCGAGACGCTGTCGCGCATCAGCCAGACGTCCACCGTCGTCCGGCCGCCCCCGTTGCCGGAGTCCGTTCCGGACGACGAACTACAGGCACTGAGCGCGGCGGTCAGGACGAGCACGGACCCACCGGCGAGCAAGCGGTACTTCATGGTTCACCTCGGAAGCAGAACGATGCGACTGACCTGACTGACCTGACCCGACTGACCTGACCGGAAATCCACCTGATCTGAAATCCACCTGACCACCTGACCAGTCGGATTCACTGGACAGCTCACCTGTCGATGGGGGTTGAAGGTGGCATAGACCAATGAGGTCGTCAACCCCCTGCGTATACGGGGGATTTGATGATCTGCTGATGTGCCGGACCGCTGGCACTGCTCACGAGTGGCGTTACACTTCGCCTGACCAGCAAGCCAGTTCGGCCGCAGTGGTCGTCAACTGGTAAGAGGCTGTGACCCGTCGGGAGGGGAACATGGACGCGGACGTGCCGGGGACGGTGCTCAAACGGGAGCGGACCCGCGATGCCGTGCTGGAGCTGATCGAGTCGCGGAGCCCCGGTGATGCCATCCCCTCGGAGCGCGCCCTGTGCGCCCTGCTCGGCGTATCGCGGCCCACCGTGCGCGCGGCGGCCGACGAGCTGGTCGCCGCCGGGCTCCTGGTGCGCGAGCACGGCCGGGGCATGTTCGTCGCCCCCGCCAAGATCACCCAGGAACTGGTCGCCGGAGACCGGGCGTTGGGCGTGCCGCAGGCGGCAGGCGCCTGGTCGAGCCGGCTGCTGGAGTTCACCACGCTTCAGGCGGGGGCCCGGGTCGGCCGCAAGCTGCGGATGTCGCCCGCCGCCGAGATCGTCTACGTGGCGCGGCTGCGGCTGGTCGACGGTGCGCCGATGGCCATCGAGCACCTGCACATCCGGGCCGAGCTGGTGCCGGGCCTCAGTGCGCGGGAGCTGGAGAGCGGCGACCTGTACGAGCATCTGCGCTCCACGCACGGGGTGCACGTCCACGAGGCGGTCCAGGCCATCGAGCCCACCGTCGTCACCCGTGCCGAGGCCGGGCTTCTCGATGTGCCGGAGCTGTCGCCGGCGCTGCTCTTCGAGCGGCTGACCTCCGACACGGCGGGCCGCCCGGTGGAGTACGTCCACTCGCTCTACCGGGGCGACCGCTACCGGATCGTCTCCCGGCTCGCGCTCGGCCCGGCGGCCGAGGTCGCCCCCGACCGGGAGGGGCACCATCCGGGCATCCCGCCCGGCGACTTCGCGCACGGCGACGCCATCGCCTCCTCGACCAGGGGGGACATCCAGGCGGGTGGCTGACCGCCGAACGCCGGTCGCGTTGCGCAGGATGCAACTCCGGTTGCACCTCTTGTCGAACGGTCGTCGGCGGGCCAGGGTGGCGGACGCATCCGAAGCAGCCGAACCCCCACACGAGGTGTTTCGCATGAACCCAGCCCCCCGCCCGAGCTCCGGCCCCGCCCGCCCCAGCCCCGGTGACCGTTCCGCCTCCGCCTCCGCCTCCGCCTCCGCCTCCGCCTCCGCCTCCGCGCCCGGCCTCCCCAGCCGTCGCGACCTCCTCGGCGGCCTGCTGGCCGGAGCCGCCCTGGCCGCCGTCGGCCCCGCCCACGCCGCCCCCGCCCACGCCGCGCCGGCCCGGGCCGGGGTCCGTCCGGCCCCCATGCCCGCCCCGCCCGCCGGCCCGCGCGTCACCCGCCCGCTGCTCCTCGGCACGTACACCTCCGAGGCGGGAGGCGGCGCCGGCATCGGCACCGCCGCGTACGACACCGGCACCGGCGCGATCACTCCCGGCCCGGTGATCACCGGCGTCGAGAACCCCTCCTACCTGGCCCTCCACCCCTCCGGCGCCACCGTCTACGCGGTCGCCGAGCAGGGCGCGGGCGCGGTCACCGCCGTGGCGATCGCGCCGGACGGGACGTACGAGGTGCTCGGCAGCCGCCCCACCGGCGGCTCCGGCCCCACCCACCTCTCCGTCCACCCGTCCGGACGCTGGCTGCTGAGCGCCAACTACACCTCCGGGAGCGTCGCGGTCCACCCGATCGCCGGGGACGGCTCGTTGGGGGAGCGGACGGACCTGGTCGCCCACAGCTCGCCGCCGTCCGGGCCCGGCCAGGGCGGACCCCACGCCCACCAGGTCGTCACCTCGCCCGACGGCGGTCACGTCCTCGCCGTCGACCTGGGCACCGACACCGTGTACACGTACGCGCTCGACGAGTCGGCAGGCACCCTCACCGAGGTCGCCCGGGCCGCTCTGGTTCCCGGCTCCGGCCCCCGCCACCTGGCCTTCCATCCCGGCGGGCGCTTCGCGTACCTGGCCTGCGAGCTGGACAACACCATGGTCGTCTGCGCGTACGACCCCGCCACCGGCGCTCTCACCCCGGGGCCCCAGCAGTCCACCGGTACGGGATGCGGCACCAGCTACCCCGCCCAGCCGGTGGTCACCGGGGACGGGGCGTACGTCTACCTCGCCAACCGGGGCCACAACAGCCTCACCCGTTACGCCGTGGAGAGCGACGGGGCGGTCCTGCGGCTGCTCGACACCGTGCCCGTCGGCGGCGACTGGCCCCGGCAGCTGGCCCTGTCCCCGGACAGCTCCCTGCTCCTCGCCGCCAACCAGCGCTCCTCCACCGTCACCGTGTTCGGGGTCGGCCCCGACGGCTCCCTGACCGGTGCGGGCGGCCCCTTCCCGGCTCCGGTCGCGGCCTGCGTCCTGCCGCTTCCGTAACCAACAACCTCGGGGCCCCGGCGCACCGGTTCGGGGCCCCGTCCAGCGGCTACAGTCGTGGCCGAGCCGCGGGAGCCCGCACCCGGGGCGAGGACTTCATGGAGGCACAGTGCGCTTGAGGGTGGAATTCACCACCGAGCCGTTCGATCTCGACGAGGCGCCCGCCCACGCGGTGGTCGCCCGCGAGGTGATTCAGGGCGCCGGGCTCGACGCCGTGGACGTCGGCCCCTTCGGCAACACCGCGGAAGGGGGCGCGGACGAGGTGCTCACCGCCGTCGACTCCCTGCTGCGGCGGGCCCTGGCCTCGGGCGCCACCCGGGTCTCGCTCCAGGTGAACGTGATCGAGGGTGACGTGTCGTGACCGAATCCGCCGATCACCCCCCGGCCGCCGCCGACACCTCCGCCGCGTTCGATAACCCTTCGGCAACGCTCGACCACCCGCTGGTCTCCGCGGTCAAGCCGCTCGTCGACGCGATGGGGGCGGAGCTGCTGGGCCCGGACCAGGCCCAGCAGGACGACGTCGTGCTCGCCTGGGAGGGCCAGGACGTCATAGCCGTACGCCTGCCACAGCTCTCCGACTCGCTCGACCACATCCTCGCCGCGATGGAGCGACGGCACGGGATGCCGCTCGCCGACCTGGACCGCAAGGCCAAGCAGAGCGTCGTCCGCACGCTGGAGGCACGCGGTGCCTTCTCCGTGCGGCACGGGGTGGAGACGGTGGCCGGCGCCCTGGGCGTCTCCAGGTTCACCGTGTACAACTACCTGAACCGGGAACATGCGGCCAAGGGTGAGTAGTTGACCGAAACCACCGAACACGCCGAAGAAGCAGGAAAAGCCGCCGTCCGCATGCCGGGACGGCGGCTTTCTTCGTTCGCGAGATTTCAACAAAGTGTTGACGTCGTGTTGCGGAGGGCGTTAGCTATCCGCAGCCCGAACAACGCACAGCGAAAAACAGCCACGGAGGCTCCCGTGACTTCGAGCAACACACCGGGCCTCACCCGGTTCAACACCCTGGCGGACGGCGAGGCCACTCCCGCACTGCACGAGGTGTGTGCCAGTGCGACCTGGGGAAACACCATCCTCGCCGGGCGCCCGTACGCCACCGAAGAAGCCCTGCTCTCCGCGAGCGACGCCGCCATGGCGGAGCTCTCCGCGGAGGACCTGGCCGAAGCGATGGCGGGCCACCCGCCGATCGGCCGCCCGAAGCCCGGCGACCCGACCTCCTCCCGCGAGCAGCGGGGGATGGCCGGCGCCTCCGAGGAGCTCAAGACCGAGATGCTCGAACTGAACCTGGCCTACCAGGAGCGGTTCGGACATGTCTTCCTGATCTGTGCCACCGGCGCCACCGGTGAGCAGATGCGCGACGCGGTGAAGTCCCGGATCGGGAACTCGCCCGAGCAGGAGCAGGAGATCGTGCGCACCGAACTGGGCAAGATCAACCGCATCCGGCTGACCCGTCTCGTGACGGAGACCCTCGCAGAGGGCGCTCCCTCACAGGACTCTTGAGATCTAGGAGAGTGACGGTCTTGAGTACCGACACGACCGCATCGGTGTCCACCCACATCCTGGACACCAGCATCGGCCGCCCCGCCGCGTCCGTCGCCGTCTCGCTCGCCGCCCGCAGCGGAAGCGACGCGCCGTACGTGACGCTCGGAGCGTCCGCGACCGATGCGGACGGGCGCTGCAAGGACCTCCCGGCGCTGCCGGAGGGTACGACCCACGTGCGTCTCGACTTCGACACCGAGACGTACTTTTCCAAGAAGCAAGCCGAGGCGCAGCAGGACGCCCCCCGCGTAAGGGACAGCGGCGCGTTCTTCCCGGAGGTGACCATCGCGTTCGCGGTCGTCCCGGGCGAGCACTATCACGTACCGCTGCTGCTCAACCCGTTCGGCTACTCCGTTTACCGAGGGAGCTAGCACCGACATGCCCACGATTCTCGGCCAGAACCAGTACGGCAAAGCAGAGAACCGCGTCGTCAAGATCACGCGGGACGGCGACACCCACCACATCAAGGACCTGAACGTCTCGGTCGCCCTCTCCGGCGACATGGACGACGTCCACTACTCCGGCTCCAACGCCAACGTCCTGCCGACCGACACCACCAAGAACACGGTGTTCGCGTTCGCCAAGGAGCACGGGATCGAGTCCGCCGAGCAGTTCGGCATCCACCTCGCCCGGCACTTCGTCTCCTCCCAGGAACCGATCCACCGCGCCCGGATCCGGATCGAGGAGTACAGCTGGGAGCGCATCGCGACCTCCGACGGCAACTCCCGTTTCATCGGCGCCGACGAGGTCAAGCACTCCTTCGTCCGCAAGGGCCAGGAGACGCGCGTCTCCCAGATCACCTACGACGGAGAGAACTGGGAGGTCATCTCGGGCCTCAAGGACCTGACGGTGATGAACTCGACCAACTCCGAGTTCTGGGGCTACGTCAAGGACCGGTACACGACGCTGAAGGAGGCGTACGACCGCATCCTGGCGACGGACGTCTCCGCACGCTGGCGCTACAACTGGACCAGCGACGAGCAGCGGATGCCGAACTGGGAGAAGTCCTACGAGCAGGCGCGCAAGCACATGCTCCACGCCTTCGCCGAGACGTACTCCCTCTCGCTCCAGCAGACCCTGTACCAGATGGGTTCGCGCATCATCAACAGCCGCAGCGAGATCGACGAGATCCGCTTCTCGCTGCCGAACAACCACCACTTCCTGGTGGACCTCGAACCGTTCGGCCTCAAGAACGACAACGAGGTCTACTTCGCGGCCGACCGTCCCTACGGTCTGATCGAGGCCACCGTGCTCCGGGACGGCGTAGAGCCGAAGATCCCGGTCGACATGACCAACCTCTGACGCGGCACTGAACCGGCCGCCGTCCGTCCACAGCCGGACGGCGGCCGGTCATCCCGGAGGGAAATCCCATGGCACAGCCTGCAACGGGGCCGGCAGAAGGCCCATGCACGACCTCACCGACCACCGCTGCCGACACGGCGGTTCACCCGGTCGACGAGAAGCTTCCTCCCGCGCGGCTCTTCCCCGCCGCGCTCCAGCACATCGCCGCCATGTACGCGGGCGTCGTCACCCCTCCGCTGATCATCGGCCAGGCCGTCGGCCTGGACACCGCCGGGATGACCCGGCTCATCGCGGCGAGCCTTCTGATCGCCGGGCTCGCCACCATCCTTCAGACCGTCGGTCTCGGCAGCTTCGCCGGCAACCGGCTGCCCTTCGTCAACGCGGCCTCCTCCGCCGGGATCGCGCCGATGCTCGCCATCGCCGAGACCAGCGCACCCGGTCACCAACTCCCGGCGATCTACGGGGCGGTGCTCGTCGCCGGAGTCTTCTGTCTGGCTGTCGGCCCCTTCTTCGGCAGGCTGCTGCGCTTCTTCCCGCCGCTCGTCACCGGCGTGGTCATCACCCTCATCGGCGTCACCCTGATGCCGGTCCCGGTCGCCTGGGCGCAGGGCGGCGACGCCACCGCCGCCGACTTCGGCGCCATGAAGTACCTGGCGCTGGCCGCCTTCACGCTCGTCGTCATCCTGCTCATCCAGCGCTTCGGCCGCGGCTTCCTCAAGCAAGTGGCCCTGCTCATGGGCATGTTCGTCGGTACGCTGGCCGCGATCCCGTTCGGACTCGCCGACTTCTCCGCGCTGAAGTCCGCACCGCTCGCCGCCCTGCCGACCCCCTTCGCCTTCGGCGCGCCGGAGTTCCAGCCCGCCGCGATCCTGTCGCTCTGCATCGTCATGCTCGTCCTGATGACGGAGTCCTCCGCCGGGATGCTCGCCCTCGGCGAGATCTGCGACCGCCGCACCGACGGCCGCACGATCACCCGGGGCCTGCGCACGGACGGCATCGCCACCCTCCTCGGCCCGGTCTTCGGTGGCTTTCCCACCAGTGCCTTCGCCCAGAACGTCGGCGTCGTCTCCCTGACCCGCGTACGCAGCCGGTACGTCGTCGCGGCCGCCGGCGGGGCGCTCCTGGTCCTCGGCGCCTTCCCGGTCCTCGGCGCCGTCGTCTCGCTCGTCCCGATGCCCGTCCTCGGCGGCGCCGGCATCGTCCTCTTCGGCTCCATCGCGGTCAGCGGCATCCGCACGCTCTCCGAGGCGGGCCTGGACGACAGCTCCAACATCATCCTGGTCGCCGTCGCGCTCGGCGCGGGCATCATCCCGCTCGCCGCGCCCACCTTCTACGCCGGATTCCCCGCCTGGGCGCAGACCGTCCTCGGCTCCGGAATCAGTGCGGGAGCGCTGCTCGCGGTCGTGCTCAATCTGTTCTTCCACCATCTCGGCACCCACAGCCGCGCCGCTGTGGCACTCAAATCCTCCTAGGGTCCTGCCGTGCCCACATCGCCACAGAGAGAAGAAGGAAGCGCCATGGCAGCTTCGGCAGACCCTCAGCGCATCGTCATCGAAAACTGTTCGATCGCCACCGTCGACGCCCACGACACGGAGTACGCGTCCGGGTACATCGTCGTGGCGGACAACCGCATCGAGTCCATCGGCGCCGGCAAGGCTCCGGAGGGCCTCGCCGGAGTCGTCCGGCGGATCGACGGCACCGGACACCTCGCGACCCCCGGCCTGGTCAACACGCACCACCACTTCTACCAGTGGATCACCCGGGGCCTGGCCACCGACCACAACCTCTTCAACTGGCTGGTCGCCCTCTACCCGACCTGGGCGCGCATCGACGAGCCGATGGCCCGCGCCGCCGCGCAGGGCTCGCTCGCCATGATGGCCCGCGGCGGCGTCACCACCGCCATGGACCACCACTACGTCTTCCCGAAGGGTTCCGGCGACCTCTCGGGCGCGATCATCGGCGCCGCCCGCGAGATGGGCGTACGGTTCACCCTCGCCCGGGGCTCCATGGACCGCAGCGAGAAGGACGGCGGCCTGCCCCCGGACTTCGCCGTCGAGACCTTGGAAGGCGCCCTCGCCGCCACCGAGGCGACGGTCGACGCCCACCACGACGCCTCCTTCGACGCCATGACCCAGGTCGCCGTCGCGCCCTGCTCGCCGTTCTCCGTCTCCACCGAACTGATGCGCCAGGGTGCCGAGTTGGCCCGCCGCAAGGGCGTACGGCTGCACACCCACGGTTCCGAGACCGTCGAGGAGGAGCAGTTCTGCAAGGAACTGTTCGGGATGGGCCCGACGGACTACTTCGAGTCGACCGGCTGGCTCGGCGACGACGTGTGGATGGCCCACTGCGTCCACATGAACGACGCGGACATCGCCGCCTTCGCCCGTACGGGAACCGGCGTCGCCCACTGCCCGTCCTCCAACGCCCGCCTCGCCGCCGGCATCGCCCGGGTCCCCGACATGCTCGCCGCCGGCGTCCCCGTCGGCCTCGGCGTGGACGGCACCGCCTCCAACGAGTCCGGCGAACTCCACACCGAGCTGCGCAACGCCCTCCTCATCAACCGCCTCGGCGCCCACCGCGAGGCCGCCCTGAACGCCCGTCAGGCCCTGCGCCTCGGGACCTACGGCGGGGCCCAAGTGCTGGGCCGCGCCGACCAGATCGGCTCCCTGGAGGCCGGCAAGCTCGCCGACCTCGTCCTGTGGAAGCTGGACACCCTGGCCCACTCCTCGATCGCCGACCCGGTGACCGCGCTCATCTTCGGCGCGGCCGCCCCGGTGACCCTGTCCCTCGTCGACGGCAAGCCGGTCGTCGAGGGCAGCCACCTCACCACGGTGGACGAGGACGCCATCGCCCACGTCACCCGCGACGAGGCCCGCCGCCTCGCGCAGATCGCCGCCGGAGCCTGATTCCGAGCGGTACCCCGCCGGAGCCCGGCTCCGTGCGGCATCCCCGCGGAGCCCGGCTCCGCGCGGTATCCCCGACCGGCCGGTCGAGGGGGACGGCCCGAGACCGGCCGCCGTGGACCCGAGCGGGGCCCACGGCAGCCGGTCCGGCGGACGCGCGCATGGTGCGCGCCCGCCGGACCGGTGATGAACGCTGCCCGCACACACCCCCGTGCACGCCCATCCGCACCCCCATCCGCACCACCCGCACCACCCGCACGACCTGCACGACCTGCACCACCTGAGAGAGCCGCACCGCCGCACCACTTACGCACCACCTCCCTGAATCCCACGTCGCCGACGACGTGTAACCGACCGGAGGAACCGCCGTGGCCGCCAAGCCCAGGTTTCGCAAAGACGCAGATGCAGCCGCCCCCGACACGACGGCCGACAACGCCGCGGAAGCGGGAGGCGACCGGAAACATCCGGTCGACGAGACCCTCCCCCCACTGAAGATGTTCACCAGCGGCCTCCAGCACGTGGCCGCCATGTACGCGGGCGTGGTGGCCCCGCCGCTCATCGTGGGGCCCGCCGTCGGCCTCACCGCCAAGGAGACCGCCTTCCTGATGGGGGCGAGCCTCTTCACCGCGGGGATCGCCACCCTGCTCCAGACCATCGGCTTCTGGAAGGTCGGCGCCCGGCTGCCCTTCGTCAACGGCGTCTCGTTCGCCGGGGTCGCCCCGATGATCGCGATAGGCAGGGACCGGGGACACGACGGGATAGCCGTCATATTCGGCGCGATCATCGTCGCAAGTCTTCTGGGGTTCGTCCTCGCCCCGTACTTCTGCAAACTGGTGCGCTTCTTCCCACCCGTCGTCACGGGCACCGTGATCACTTTGATCGGCGTCTCGCTCCTCCCGGTCGCCTTCAACTGGTCCCAGGGCGGCAACGCCACGGCCGACGACTACGGTTCGATGACCAACATCACCATGGCCGCCGTGACCCTGGTCATCGTGCTGGCCCTGCGCAAGCTCCTGCGCGGCTTCCTCCAGCAGATCGCGATCCTGCTCGGTCTGGTCATCGGCACCCTGGTCGCCATCCCGGCCGGCATCACCGACTTCGGCGCCATCAAGGAGGCCGACGTGGTCGGCTTCCCGACGCCGTTCGCCTTCGGCGCCCCGCAGTTCGAGATCGCCGCCATCATCTCCATGTGCATCGTGATGCTGGTCTGCATGACCGAGTCCACCGCGGACATGCTGGCCCTCGGCAAGATCGTCGGCCGCCCGGCCGACGAGAAGATCATCGAGGGCGGTCTGCGCGCCGACACCCTCGGCAGTGCCATCAGCCCGCTCTTCAACGGGTTCATGTGCAGCGCCTTCGCCCAGAACGTCGGCCTCGTCGCCATGACGAAGATCCGCAGTCGTTTCGTCGTCGCCGCGGGTGGCGGCATCCTCATCGTGCTCGGCCTGGTCCCCGTCGCGGCCTCCGTCATCGCCCTCGTACCGCTGCCGGTGCTCGGCGGCGCGGGCATCGTCCTCTTCGGCACGGTCGCGGCCAGCGGCATCCAGACCCTGGCCACCGCGGCCATGGAGAAGGGTGAGAACGCGCTGATCGTGGCGGCGGCCCTCGGCATCGGCCTGATCCCGATCGCGGCGCCGCAGTTCTACCACGCCTTCCCGGAGAGCCTGCTGGTCGTCCTCGACTCGGGCATCTCCACCGGCTGCGTGGTGGCGATCGTGCTGAACCTCGCCTTCAACCACCTGGGCCGCAAGGCCGACACGGCGGACGAGGAGCAGGCACCGGGCGAGCACGTGGTGCCTGCCGCGGCCGGGGTCGGCGTCCACTGACCCCTGCGGATTTCGACCGGAGCAGCCGGGGCCCCGCGCGACGCGAGGCCCCGGCTGCCGTGCCGTTCGGGCCGCCGCTGTCCAGGAGCACGGCGTCCGGCCGGGTCAGCCCCACTCCTGTCGGCGCCCGTCGGCACAGGTGAGGGCGCGCAGGCCCGCGGAGCTCTCGTCGAGGCAGTGACCGGTTGACGCGTTCTGGAGGCGGACGGCTTCGTCCTCCCGCTCGGTGAGCGTCCAGGTCTGGGCGGTCGAGCCGTCGCACGGGCGGGCACGCACTGCCGTGCCGCTGTCCTCCAGGCACAGCCCGGTGGCGTGGTTACGGAGCCGGTGCGTGCCGTCCGCACCGGAAAGCACGCCCCACCGCTGGTAGGACATCCCGTTGCAGGGATAGGACCGCAGCCCGTGATCGAGGCTGGAGTCCAGGCAGTACCCGGTGGCGCGGCTGACGAAGGTACGGGCGGCTCCGGAGCGTTCGGGAGCCCCGGCGGAGGTGGCCCGGGTCGTCGGCGCGTCTCCTTCGGCGGCCGTTCCGTGCCCGGGGGAGCCCGTGGGGGCGGTGGGCAGGACCAGGAGAGCGAGAAGGAATCCGGCCGTGAGCCCGCCGAGGGCGCCGGTCGCGGCCGCGGTGGCGCGGCCGGTGAGGAGAGTGCGCGGGCGGCGCCCGGCGGGGGCCGCCCCCGGGGCCGACTCCTCGGCCGGTGGCGGCTCCTCGGCCGGAGGCGGGAGCGGGGCCGGGAGCGGGACCGGGACCGGGGACGGTGGGGGGACCTGGGCGTCTGCCGGCGGGGGCGGCCCGTCGGGGCCGCGTTCGGCGGCCTCCCACAGGGTCCGGTACGCGAAGGGGTCGGCCCCCAGCGCCCTGCACAGGTCGCGGACGACGGGCCAGGGCGGCACGGTGTCGCCGCGGAAGTACCGGGACAGGGACGAGTCGCTGATGCGTACCTGCTCCTCCAGGGCCCGCAGTGTGCGGCCCGAGCGCTGTTGCAGTGCGCGTAACGCGGCGCCCAGCTCCACCGCGTGCTCACGTCGTCCGCGGGCGATCATCGAGGGCGTCTCCCTGAAGGGCCGAAACGGTGTCCCGTTCGCTTCTTCCACGTCCCGGGACAGGCACGTCCCAGCAGGTCGGAAGTGTATTTATCCCGACTTGACGGAAGCAACCGGGATCGGGGTGTGGGACGGGAGCAACCTGTGCAAACTCGGCCTACCGGCAGGGCGGGCCACTCGGTGCCCCGCCTCCGCGCTTCACCTGCACGGGTGAGCGTGCCGGTGTTCACGGTCGGGCCGGCCAAGGCCGCTTCGCCCACCCTCGCGGGACCGGCGTCCCGCTTCCGAACAAGGAGAATCCCGTGTCGTTGCGCAAGCGTTTGACCGGAGGGCTGGTGGCCTCGGCCACCCTGGCAGCCACCCTCGTGACCCTGGTCGGCCCCGCCCGGGCGGAGACGCCTGTACAGCCTCCCCGTGCGGCGGCGTCCGAGGCGGACCGTGCCGCGGTGATCTGCGGTCTTCGGCAGGTGGGGGAGCGGGGGGTCTACCACAACTGCAAGGGTGAGAGCCGCCGCATCCTGGTGACGAAGTACTTCACCGCGAACGAGACCTTCTGCGTGCTGCCGAACGCGGACTGGGACGTCGGCCAGTGGAAGAACATCTACGCCGCCTACGACGAGGCTCCCTGCTGACCGAGGGGGTTCCCGGCCGGGGGTAGCGGCGATGCGGAGGGCTCTTCGGGGCCCTCCGCACCGCTACGCGCGACGCGTCCTCGCCGGGCGTTCCGCCAGACGTCACCCGTGGCACGTCGCCCCGGACCGGCGGCCGGGCCCCCGGCGGCCGGCCGGCACCGGCCGGCTGTAGCGTCAGGGGCATGGAAGACCAGTCTGTTGTGGATGTCGGCGATGTGCGCCTCGCGTACCGGACCTGGGGCGACGCGTTCGGCTCGCCCGTCGTGCTGCTGCACGGCCTCGGCGGTTCGGCCGCGAACTGGGAGGCGGCCGGCTCCCTGCTGGGCCAGGAGTGGCGGGTCTACGCCCTGGACCTGCGCGGCCACGGCGAGAGCGACTGGCCCGACGACTACGACCTGGACCTGATGACCGAGGACGTCGTGGGCTTCCTCGACGAACTGGAGCTGGACCGGGTCGGCCTCGTCGGCCACGGCATGGGCGGCGTCGTCGCCCGGCTGGTGGCCCAGGAGCACTCCGACCGGGTGGAGCGGCTGGTGCTGGTGGAGACCCCGGCCCCGTTCCCCGGCGACCCGGGTCCGGCGGGCCGGGCCGAGGGCCCGGTCGACTACGACGAGAACGCGGTGCCCGCCGTACACGACCAGCTGGCCGACCCCGGCCCGGACGCCGACGAGGCCCTCGGCGACATCGTCTCCCCGACGATGATCATCACCGGCGGCCCGGAGAGCACGATGGAACAGCACCGCCAGGCCGACGTGGCCTCCCTGATCCCGGACTGCCGGCTGATCACGGTCCCGGGCGGCCACCGGATGCACGAGACCCGGGCGGACCAGGTGGCCGCGCACATCACGGAGTTCTTCACCAGCTGACGCGCTACCGAGTTGACCTG
The DNA here is from genome assembly GCF_044329855.1 of Streptomyces sp. NPDC017520. Lineage (NCBI taxonomy): Bacteria > Bacillati > Actinomycetota > Actinomycetes > Kitasatosporales > Streptomycetaceae > Streptomyces > Streptomyces sp. NPDC017520. The sequence goes on along the minus strand of NZ_JBIRKB010000004.1, from coordinate 191 downwards.
TCTCAGCGAAGGTTGAGCGATTCTCATCGAAGATTGAGCGGGACCCGTCGAGGTTCAAGCGGAGCTGGTGAAGTTGATCGCGTTGGGTAGGTGTTTTAGGCACTGTTTCTCGGATCGCCTGACTTGGGTGGGGTGTTGGGGCCAGGCTGGCTTCATGGGTCGTGGGGATCTGACGAATGCGGAGTGGGATC